>NZ_JBHVZO010000004.1:342409-495839 GCF_042879855.1 Streptomyces sp. NPDC058326
CTTCGACCCCAGTGTGCCAATAAAATATTGTACCTACCGCATCCCCGCCCGCGGTGTAATCCCCCCCCCCCCGGCGGGCGGGGGGGGGGGGCCCCCCCCCCCCCCCCCGCCCCTCTCCTCCTTCTTCCTTCCGTCACCCGAATCAAGGAGTACGCATCACCATGGCCCGTTTCGACGTCAACGCCGCGCGCGCCCAGCGCCAGGAGGCCCACGGCCGCAAGTGGTCCTTCGAGCTGGACGGCGAGTCCTACACCCTTCCGACGGAGCTGAGCCGCGCCACCGCCAAGGGGCTGCGCAAGCTCGACGACAACGACGTGGACGGCCTGCTCGCACTCCTGATGGGTGAGGAGCAGTTCCACCGCTTCGAGCAGCACGAGGTCACCATGCAGGACATCGCCGCCATCCTGGAGGCCTACGGCAAGGAGACCGGGCTCGGCCTGGGGGAAGACTGAGCCTCGTCGAGTTCGTTGACGAACACGCCGAGGCCCTTGAGGCGGACTTCATCCGCTATTACGGGGTCGACCTCCTCGACTGGCACCGCGAGACGCTCTCCAGCAGGCGGGTCCTGGCGCTGATCAAGCATCTGCCGCGGGACAGCGCCCTGCAGCGGGAGCTCCACGGCGAGGCCGCCGAGTGGTCGGTCACCGATCACCTCCTGGCTGCGGCGGTGGACCATCTGGCCGTCTCGAACTGGATGTTCCAGTGCGTCAACGCGTCCGAGGACGGCGACCAGCCCGAGCCGCCCGCGCCCGTACCCCGTCCGGCGACCAAAGACGAGGGCGAGGACGAGGACGAGGCGGCCGAAGGAGAGGGGCGGCGCTCCCCCGGGGCGGAGACCCCCGAGGTCTCCCCCGGGCAGCTCGCCCGGTTCTTCGGCTGAAGCCGGCGAACCGCACCCCCACGGCCCCCGGAGCCCGTTCCCGTCAGGGAGCGGACTCCGGGGGCGCTTCCCGTGCTCGCTCGGAGGTCAGCTCCTCCTCCAGGGCCCTGGCCCGTTCGGAGAGCCGGCCCCGCCGGCCCCCGCGCGCCTCCGCTCCGGTGGAGTCGGCCGGCTCGGCGGCTCGGCGGTCGCCGCCGGTCGCGGGTGCGCCGGCCAGCGGCGGGACGATCGGACGCCCGCCCTTTCCGCGGACGACCTTCCGTACGGGCTGGGCGTTCCTGCGGGTACGGCTCTCCTGGGCGGTGACGAGGACGTCCGGCTCCGACTGCGGCCCGGACTCCCTCTCGTGCGCGTGCTCGGGTTCGGGCTCGGGAGCGGGCTCGGGAGCGGCGGCCGCCGGCTCCGGTTCGGGGCGCTGATCGAACAGCTCGCGTTCCCTGCGTACCCGCTCCTCGGCCTCGACCACGGCGGCCGGCGGTTCGAGGAGCCGGGCGAAGGGCAGCGCGATGACCCGGGCACCGTCCTGTCTGGCGGCGAGGCGTCGCTCGGGGCGGCGGATTCCACGCGCGTCACCCTGCCCCTGGGTGTAGGCGTCGGCGACGCGTCGCTCGTACTCCCTTCGTATGCGCGGGAGTTCGTCCGACACGGCTTCGGCCCAGCCGGCGGTGAACGCGGCTGTCTCCCGGCGGTCGACCTCGCTCCGGGGCAGCACGACGAGGTCCTCGGTGGGGTACCCGTGGACGAGGACGAGCTCGGAGAGCCGTGCGAAGAGATGGGGCAGATCGGGGTGGGACGCGAGCCAGTCGACGACTCGCTCCCGACGGTCGGCTCCGGGCTCGGTGTCCATGCGTCAGTACTGCCTTCCAGCCCCCTGGGGTCCCCGCGCGCCCCTCGCGCCCCCGCGCCCCGGAGTGGTCCGGTCCGGAGAGCGTCTTCCAGGTTACCCGGTCGAACAGAAGCTCTGATCAGACGTCAGCGCGTTCGGACGAGACACCAGAAGACGCGCCGTCAGATGTTTCCCGCTCGACAAACCTCGAACAGATGTTCCACACTCTGTTCGCACAGTAGTTCGAACACGTGGTGCCCCCGCTCGCTCCTCACTCCGCGGCGCCGCCACACACGCACGGGCAAGCAACGGGAAGGCAGGCGTCCATGACCCAGCAGGCCGAGGCATCGCGACCGCACACACCGCTCCACGACCGCCTCCGCCAGCTCCTCGACGGACCCGTCGCCCTCGACAAGAGAGCGCTGCTCGGCACGCTGTACGCCGAGGTCACCCGCCGCGAGACCCTCGCGTACACGGCGGGCTGGAACGACGCCCTCACGACGGCGCGCCGCGGATCCCGCCGGGACGAGGACGCCTAGCCGCCTCCCGCTGCCCCAGACGAACGAGCCCCTGCCGATCTCCCTGCGGCGGGGGCTTTTCGGCGCTTGGCCGTCACCGGCCGGAAGCGGAGTAACCCATGGGAAAGACGATCGACGACGTCGCCGACGACCTCGAAAAGCTGAGGGCGGCGCTGCTCGACGGCACACATTCCACCAAGACCAGCCTGCGGAGGATTCCCGACCCCGAGGACGACACGAAGGAGGTCCAGGGAAAGCCCGTCACCACGCTCGTCTCCGACTTCAAGAACGCCCTCATCGCCGTCCATCCCAGGATCGTCACCGAGGAGATCCTGGAGAAGCACCTGCCGATGGGCTTCATCGGCAAGTTCGAGGAGATGTACAAGGAGCTCCACAAAGAGGTGTCCTCCGAGCTCTTCGAGGCCTTCGGGCTCGACGGGGTCGGCGCCGCCGTCGAGAAGCTCCACGAGGGCCACGAGGACAAGTGGAAGTACGTCGGGTGGGCGATCGCGGGCATCTTCGTACCGCTGGCCATCGGCGCCCTGGTGATCGTCTTCCGGAGGGTGATCCTCGAAGGCTTCCGGGCCCTCCAGATCGCCATGACCGGTAAGGCCTACGTCACCAAGGAGAACCAGAAGGGGTTCGAGCGCCTCACCAAGGGCGAGATCCAGGAGCGTGAGCGGAACGCCGGCGGCGGCATGGCCTCCATCCCGGAGACGGCGAACTTCGACGGCCTGCGCACGCAGCTCGAGAAGCTGAACCCGGAGCTGCGGACGTTCAACACGCAAGCCCCCGATTTCAAGAGCAACCTGCGCAAGATCCCGAGCGTGAGCCAGGCGGAGAAGGCGGCGACCGCCGTCAAGAAGATCGCCGACGCGGTGGCAACCGTCGACCACGAGCGGATGCCCCTGGTCTCCAGCGGCATGGGCAAGATCAACGGCGCCGTGCGGAACTCGGACCCCAAGAAGACCAAGAAGTTCGCCGACGCCGTCGGGAAGCTCAAGCTCGCCATGGACGGCCTCGACGTGGACAAGGTCCCCAAGGTGGCCACCTTCCAGAACGCGGCCAACGCCGCCAAGGACCTCGCCCAGCACACCGGAACCCTCTCCGGGAGGATGCGCGCCTTCGCGGAGGCCGTCCGCGACCTCAACAGCGAGATGGGCGGCGGCGCCCCCGCGAGCGCCTGATCCCACCCCACCCCGAAAGGAGGTAGAACCATGTCCCTCATCAGAAACCTGAAGAACGCGTCCAGCGGTCTCGGCAACCTCAAGTCCCAGGCGTCCGGCGCCGGCACCGCGGTCAAGAAGGTCGGCGACGCCGGCAGGGCGGCGAACGGTCAGCTCAAGAACCTCAAGACCGCCGCGCAGGGCTCCACCGGCCAGCTCAAGAACCTCAGGACGGCCTCGGACCAGGCCGAGCGCGCCATGAAGAAGGCCGGCACCACCGCTCAGTCGGCCGGCGGCAAGCTCTCCAAGTACGAGTCCGGCGCCGGCAAGGCGGCCAAGGGCCAGGACAAGCTCAACAAGTCCATGAAGGGCAACTTCCTGGTCCGGCTGCTCGAACTCTTCATGCCGCTCATCGAGACGATCGTCGAGATGGCGCTTCGCTCGAAGACGATGCAGACGGTCCTGAAGAAGGCGTTCAGCGCCATCAAGACCGTGATCAGCTCGGTCATGAAGGCCGTCGGGCCGATCATGAAGAAGGCCGGCAGCCTGATCAAGTCGGTCTGGAACGGCATCAAGAAGGCCATCTCCACCGTCGTCAAGGCCGTCGCGACCGTCATCAAGACCTACGTGAAGATCTGGAAGACGGTCATCACCACGGTGATGAAGGCGATCAAGAGCGTGATCAGCTCGGTGTGGAACGGCATCAAGGCCGTCATCACGCCGGTGGTCAACTGGATCAAGAGCGCGATCCCGAAGGCGTTCAGCGCCGTCAAGGACAAGATGTCCTCGGTCTGGAACGGCCTCAAGGACATCGCGTCCCGCGCCTTCAACGGCATCAAGGACGGCGTCAAGACCCCGATCAACGCCGTCATCCGCCTGATCAACGGGATGATCGGCAGCCTCAACCGGGTCAAGGTCAGCGTCCCCGGCTGGGTCCCGGTCGTCGGCGGCAAGACCTTCGGCGTCAATCTGCCGACCATCCCCATGCTCGCCACCGGTGGTGTCGTCATGCCGCGCACCGGCGGTGTCCCGGCGATCCTCGCCGAGGCCGGCGAGGCCGAGGCCGTCCTTCCGCTCTCCAAGCTGGACCGGCTGCTCGCGACCACCGCCCGCCGCGCCCGCCTGGCGCAGGGCGGCGGGCAGGGCGCGGGCGCCGGGCTCCACATCGAGCACTACCACGCGGCCCGGGGCAGTGACCCGCACGCGACCGCGGCCGCCCTGATGTACCTCGTGAAGGCGCGTGGAGCGCGGGCATGAGTGCCGCACTCGCGGTCATGCCGAACTTCCGCGTGGCCGTCGCGCCGATGGGCACCCTGCGGCAGGGGCTGATCGGGGCGAACGGCTCCCTGAAGAACCTCCGGCAGGGCGTCCGGCGCGCGGCGAGCGGTGCCGGCGCCCTCGCCACCGCGGCCCGGAGCGCCGGAACCCCGCTGCGCACCCTCGGGCAGAACGCCTCCGGCGCCGCCACCGCCATGACCAGGATCCGCCGCTCCACCGCCCCCGCGGGCGTCAAGCGGATCGGCACCGCCGCCGGCAAGGCCCGTACCACCGCCCGCAAGATCGGGACCGGCGCCGGGGTCGCCCTCGGTCTCCTCCTGCCGCTGCTGCCCGTCACGGACGTCATCTCGACGATGATGGGCACCTTCGGCACCGTCATGACCATCGCATCGGTCGCCATGACAGGCATCAACGTCGCCATGCGGGCCAACCCGCTCGGCTTCCTCGTCGGCCTGATCGTGCCCGTCGCCGCGTACCTCATCGAACTGGCCGTCAACTCCGAGACCGGCCGGCGGATCACCAGACAGGTCTTCCAGCAGGCCCTGAAGGGCTTCCAGGCGGTCTGGAAGTTCATCCAGCCGGTCATGAAGCTCCTCGGCACGGCCATCGGCACGTACGTCAAGGCGTACCTGACCGTCTTCAAGACCGCGCTCAGGATCGTCGGATCGGCCATCGGAGGGATCTCCAAGATCGGTTCCGCCGTCCGCTCTGCCAGCAACGCACTGCGCGGCATCGCCTCCCGCACCATCGGCGGCATCAAGAACGCCGTCCGGCCCGTCGTCGACTGGATCACCGACAGGATCCCCGGCTTCTTCCGCACCGCCAAGGACGCGGTGGGCAAGTCCCTGAGCGGCATCGGCGACATGGTCAAGGGCGCGCTGAGCGCGGTGCTCGGGGTCGTCAAGGGACCGATCAACGGCCTCATCGCCTTCGCCAACTGGATCATCGACGGGCTCAACGAGCTCAGCTTCGAGATCCCCCTCACCGGCAAGAAGTTCGGCGTCGAGCTCGACAAGCTCCCGATGCTCGCGGAGGGCGGCATCGTCTCGCCCGGTTCCCCGGACGACTACCGCATCGACTCGCTCTCCCAGCTGGAGAACCGCCGCGTCCCGGCCCTCACCGAGCCGCTACCGAAGCCGCACCACGTCCGGGACTTCCACGAGGAGCCCGGCGCCGGCCCCCGGTCGACCGCCGAGGACCTGCTCTTCCTCGCGACCGCCCACCGCTGACCCCAAACCGAGTGAGGTGACGGCCCCATGGCCGAGACCACGACCCCGTACGCCGGAAACTCCTACATCGCCGACCTCGCGCCCGGCTCGCTCATCACCCAGGACGGGCAGATGCAGTGGGCCGGGCTCCTCATAGGTCCCGGCACTCCCTTCGCCGTCGACAAGTCCGGCCTCTCGGGCTGGGAGGACCTGCCCGAGTACGACTCGTCCGACGCCGACCGTCCCACCTCCCACGGCGCCTGGCCGGGCGCCCGGTTCGCCAAGCCGCGCAAGGTCGGCGGCACGATCGTGCTGATGCCGGAGTACGGCGGCACGGCCGAGGCGGTCCGCGCGCTGCGGCAGTCCCTCGCCCTCCTCGACGAGGAGCGGTGGCTGACCGTCCGTCTGCACGGCGAACTGCTGACCGTCCGTGCCCGGATCGCGCAGCGCGTGGTCCCCGCCGACCAGGGCTTCGCCACCCAGGGCAGCTCGCGCATGTCGGTCCAGTGGCTGGCCACCGACCCGCGCCGCTACGCCGTGAACGAGCAGACCGCCACGACCACTCCCCCACAGCCGGAGTCCGGGCTGAACTGGCTGCCGGACGGGCTGACGTGGCCCCTCGACTGGGGCGAGGCGAAGAGCACCGGTGAGGCCGTCGTCGAGAACACCGGTTCGGCTCCGGCCCACCCGGTGATCGTCTTCCGCGGCCCGTGCTCCATGCCGGCCGTGACCGAGCGGATCAGCAGGCGGCGGCTGCGGTACGCGATCGACCTGGCCGCGGGCGACGAGCTGACCGTCGACACGCGCGCGGGCACGGTCATGCTCAACAACTCCGCCTCCCGCCTGCACACCGCGATGGCCGACTCCACCCCGGAGGAGCTGTTCGTGCTCGACCCCGGCCGCACCGGGCTGTCCTTCCGGCCCGAGGAGGGCACCGCGGACGCGCTGATGACCGTGCGGTGGCGCAGCGCCGAGTGGTGACCGCCGCGCACTGACCACCCGCGCCCGACCGCCACCGGCCGGCCTCGACCGCCGGGCCCGGACGCCAAGCGTCGCACCCCGGCCTCGACCGCCGACCCGTACGCCAAGCGCCGCACGCCGACCCGTACGCCATGCGCTGCACGCCGACCGGTTCGCCACGCGCCGCACGCCGGCCCGTACGCCACACGTCGCACCCCAGCCTCGACCGCCGGCCGGCGGCGGTTCCTCCGCATCGACCATCCCGACCCGCCCCCTTCGGAGAGGTGACCCATGACCGTACGCGCCGCTTGGCTCCAGCCCACCGGCCAGACCCGCGAGGACACCCGCCTGACCCTCGCCGCCCTGCTCACCCCCAGCGGCCAGAGCGCCCAGGAGACCCCGCTGCGCTCGCGGTCGGGGATCGTACCGGGCGGCTTCGTCCTGACCGGCAGCTCGCCCATGCAGTGCGCCATCGGCACCGGGCGGGCGGTCGTCCAGGGCAAGGACACCGCCCAGGGCGCCTATCTCGTCGCCGTCACCGCTCCGGAGACGTTCACGCTCACGGACGGCGACCCGCAGTACGACCGGATCGACCTGATCGAACTGGCCGTCGTGGACGACACCTTCGACCGGACCGGCACCACGGCGGCCGTGGTGCGCCTGGTCGAGGGCGAGCCGGGGGCCACACCCGTCGCCCCGCCGAGCGGCCCCGGCAGCACGCTCCCCCTCTACACGGTCCGCGTGCCCAAGGGCACCTCGGCGGGCACCGGCGGCGTGGGCTGGACGACCGGCGCGGTCACCACCCAGCACTGGCCGGTCGTCGCCCTGGGCGGGATCATCCCCGCCAGCGGCTTCAAGGGCGCGTACGTCGGCCAGTACCGGGACGTCGCCGGACTGCTCCAGCGCTGGGACGGCACGACCTGGGTGTCGTACGCCAAGCCGATCGGCGGCATCGCACCCCACGGCACGCTGACGACCGGCGGCTACGTCGGCCAGTACCGCGACAACGCCGGAGTCCTGCAGCGCTGGGACGGCACGGCCTGGCAGTACGCCGAGGGCAGGGCGACCATCCTGTTCAGCGCCTCGCAGACGGCGCTCCAGTCCGTCCCGGCCGGCGAATGGACCCCGGTCACCCTCCAGAACGTCGACATCGACGACTTCAACGGCTGGAACGGGACCAACACCTTCACCGTGCCGCGCACCGGCTGGTGGCGGGTCTCCGCCCACACCGCCTGGATCAACGACGCCTCCACCGGCATGCGCGGCGCACGGGTCATCGTCGGCGGGGTCGGCGTCCCCCGGATGACCTGGCTCGCGCCGGCCGGCCCCGGTGCCGTCACCGTCGGCGGCCAGGGGCTGGTCAAGCTCTTCGCCGGCAACACCGTCCAGCTCGCCGCCTACCAGACGCACACCGGCACGGTCCGCACCCTCGGCGGGTCCGGCTACTCCTGCAACCTCTCGGCCGAGTGGATCAGGTCCTGACCCCCGCCCTTCCTCCCGCTCATCCGCATTGGAGATTCCCATGAACCTGCGCAGCAGCTGGGTCGCCGAGACCGGCCAGACCCGCGAGGACACCCGGCTCACCCAGACCGGTGTCACCACCATGGCCAACCCCGTCCAGGTCCGCTCGGGCATCCTGCCCGGCTCGTACGACGGCCAGTACCGCCTGTCCGGCTTCTGGACCTTCGGCTCCGCCGCCATGTCGGCGACCGTCTCCGAGGGCCGGGCCGTCATCCAGGGCGACATCGCGCAGGGCGTCTACCCGGTGACCCTGCCGGCCTCCGAGGTCGTCACCTTCGCGCCGGGCAACGCCCAGTACAACCGCGTCGACCTGCTCGTCCTGAGGATCTACGACAACCTGTACGACTCCTCCGAGCGCACCGAGGCCACGGTCGAGATCATCCAGGGCGTCCCGGAGCAGGACCCGAAGGCCCCGCTCGTCCCGGCACGCTGCCTCCCGCTGTACGAGGTGCTGGTCCCGGCCGGCGTGAGTGCGGGCAACGGCGGCATCCCGTGGGACAGCTCGCTCAAGGACCTGCGCACCCCGGTCGTCTCCCTCGGCGGCATCCTCCCGGTCGAGGGCCCGGTGCAGCCCGGCGCCTACCCCGGCCAGTACCAGGACGCGGGCGGTGCGCTCCAGCGCTGGGACGGCGGTGCCTGGGTCTCGTACCCGTCGGCACTCGGCGGCATCATCCCGTCCTCCGCGTCGACCACACCGGCCAGCTACACCGGCCAGTACCGCGACACGGTGGGCGGCCAGCTCCAGCGCTGGAACGGTTCGGCGTGGGTGCCGGCCGTCACCGGCCCGTACTACGCCGACAACTCCGACTACGGCGACACCACGTCGACCACGTACACCTCGACGCTGGTGGCCCGCGCCACCAACCCGCTCACGCTCACCTTCGTCGCCCCGCCGTCGAAGGCCGTCCTCGTCACCTTCGGCGCCCGCATGAAGTCGGCCGACACCCACTACGGGTTCATGGCGCTCAGGCTCACCCAGGGCACCACGGTCGTCAACGACCTCAACGACGAGTACGCCGCGATCGTCGCGAGCGACACCACGGTCTCGGTCTCCGCCATGCGACGCCTGTCCGGGCTGACCCCGGGCCTGAGCTACACGTTCACCGCCTTCTTCAAGATCAACACCAACTCCGCCGGCCTCAAGGCCGGCTTCGACAACACCTTCATCCGCGTCGACCCGCAGGCCTGACACCGGATCCACCCACCGACAGGAGAGAACCATGGCACTGCGCAGCGGCTGGCTCCCGCCGACCGGACAGACCCGTGTCACCACCCGGCTCACCGCCCACGGCGCCACCACCCCGACCGGCCCGCTCGCCTCGCGCTCGGGCATCCTGCCCGGCACGGTCGACGGCGCGTACCGGGTCGGCGGCCTGTGGATGAGCTCCAGCGGTCCGATGACCGCGACCGTCCACGCCGGGCGCGCCGTCGTCCAGGGCCCGAACGCCCAGGGCGCCTACCCCGTCACCCTCGACGAGGACACCGTCCTCACCTTCGGCGACGGTGACGCGCTCAACCCCCGCGTCGACCTCGTCGTCCTGCGGGTGTACGACGACCAGTTCGACCATCTGACCAGGAGCGAGGCCGCTCTCGAGATCGTGAGGGGCGAGCCGAAGGCACAGCCGGTCGCCCCGGCCGCGCCGCCGCTCTCCCTCGTCCTCTTCTCGGTCAAGGTGAAGGCCGGGGCCTCGGCGGGCACCGGCGGCATCGACTGGGCGGGCGGAGCCATGACGGACCTGCGCACCACCCTCGTCGGGGTGGGCGGCATCCTGCCCGTCTACAACAACGCGGGCGTGCCCGGTTCCTATCCGGGCCAGTACCAGGACAACGACAACACCCACTACCTCCAGCGCTGGAACGGCGCCGCCTGGGTCGCGTACCCGAAGGAGATCGGCGGCATCGCCCCCAGCGGCTCCCTCTCCACCGGCGGCTACCCCGGCCAGTTCCGCGACAACAACGGCACGCTCCAGCGCTGGAACGGCACCTCCTGGGCGAACTACCAGCCGCCGGTGGAGGTGGAGACCACCACCAGCGGCGCGACCGCGCTGACCGGCTGGACGGTGATCGGCTTCTCCGCCCGACGCTCCCGCGGCCTGGCGACCGTCCTCGTCACCGTCACCCGCAACGGCGCCACCATCCACGCCGACGCCGCAGGCAACATCAACGACGAGCCGCTGTGCACCCTGCCCGCCGGCTGGCGCCCGGCCATCGACTACGAGGCGTCCGCCTGCGACGGCTTCGGCGACGGCGGCGCCAACATCTGGACCAACGGACAGGTCAACCTGCGCACCTGGTCCTCCAGCGGCGCCCTCGTCGCCGGCCGGCACGTGCGCATCTCCGCGACCTACGTCCTGTAAGGGGCTGCCCCATGGCACTCGACACGCCCTACCGGGCCATATTCTGCGATCTCCTCAGCGACACGACCCTCGACATCCTGCCGCTGCGGGACGTCTCGTTCGAGGACTACATCGGCAGGCCGGGCTCCCTGTCCGGCACCGTCCCCATCCCCGACCGGGCCATCGCCGACCGGGCGCACAAGATCCGTCCGGGCCGCACCGCGGTCTATCTGGAGCGCGGCGGAGACCTGTGGTGGGGCGGCATCATCTGGACCACCACGCTCCAGAGCAGCGAGCGCGGGGTACTGACCCTGGGCATCCAGGCCGCCACCTTCGACTCGTACGCGGCCCGGCGCCGCATCCGCACCGACGACATCAAGTACACCCAGCCGACGGACCAACTGGTGATCGCCCGCCGCCTCTGGTCGGAGCTCGGGCGCGGACTGAAGCTCAGCGGCGTCGAGGCCGACGAGGAGGAGCTGTCGGGCGTCCTGCGGACGGTCTCCTGGCGGCACGGCGACGAGACCGTGTTCCAGGAGGCGCTCGACCAGCTGGGCGCCCAGACGAACGGCTTCGAGTACCAGATCCTGGTCTACCGCGATCCGGGCGACGGCCGGCGGATCCGCCGGCTCCGGCTCGGCCGGCCCAAGATCCGTACCGGCGCGACCGACATGATCTTCGACCGCCCCGGCACCATCCTGACGTACTCCTTCCCCGACGACGCCACCCGCGGCGGCACGCACGCCCTGGCCCGTGGCGCCTCGGCCAACAACAACGCCGCCGCCGAGTCCCGGCCGACGCTGTCCGACGAGATCGCGGCGGAGCTCGCCGAGGAGTGGCCGAAGCTCGACCTGTCCTCGGACCACAACGAGATCAGCGACAAGGCGACGCTGAACTCGCTGGCCAGGGCCGCCGTCGTCGAGGCGGCGGGGTCCGTGCTGATCCCCCAGATCACCATCCGGCTCGCCGGGATCGTCCCGCCGGCGCTCCTCGGCCGCACCGCCCGTGTCCGGATCACCGACGAATGGCATCCGTCGGGGCTCGACGCCCGCTACCGCATCGTCGGCGTCAAGGTCCAGCCGGCCCAGCGCGGCCGCCCCGACACCGCCGAGCTCTCACTCGAGGAGGCCTGATGGCCCTGCTGCCCGAGGACATCATCGACCGGCTGATCCAGATGGAGCGCCGGATCCAGGCCCTGTCCACGGCCGTGAACACCCGCCCGCCACTCACCGAGATCGTCAACGGCTCGCTCACCGTGAAGCGGCAGCCCGATCCCGACGACCCGAGCACGGCCGTCACCGTCTTCCAGCTCAACAGCAGCGGCCCCGACTCGTCCAAGCCGGTGCTGCGGATCCACGACGCCTACGGCCACGAGATCATCTCGGACGACGTGGTGACCGGCGGTCTCGCCCGGCCCTGGCTGCCGATGCTCCCGCCCCAGTCCCTCGCCCTCGCGCAGTGGCCGTCCACCACCGCGACGGCCTGGACCACGATCGCCCGGTCCGTCAACCCGATCTGGCAGCCCCGGATGCGGCTGTACGCGTACACCAAGGCCTCCGGCGGAGCCACCGGCCAGGTGCGGGTCCTCGTCGACGGTGCGGCGTTCGGCCAGCCCGTCGCCGCCGGCTCCACCTTCGACCACACCGCCCTGGTCACCACCGACATGCAGGGCCGCTTCGGTCAGAACATGTCGGTCGAGATCCAGGCCATGGTCACCAGCGCCTCCGGCACCGTCTACGCCCAGCCGGTCATGATGCACGGCTTCCAGAGCTGACCCGTCCCCCACCATCCCCGGAGAGGAGCCCCCATGATCCCGGACCCGAACCAGCCCTGGGGCCTGGCCATCGACTACGCGGGCCGCGGCACCGTCACGGAGAGCGGACACACACTCGCCGTCCGCCTGTACGACAACACGCTCGGCGGTCCGCTGGAACCCGACTCGCTGACCGGCGAATACCCGTCGGTGTACGTCACCGCCCAGATCAACGAGAGCGGCCAGAACGGCGCGGCGCTGCGCGGCTACGGCCTGGTCATCGTCCCTCCGACGCCCGGAGGTCCGGCGCAGCCCGACCC
This sequence comes from Streptomyces sp. NPDC058326, assembly GCF_042879855.1. Lineage (NCBI taxonomy): Bacteria > Bacillati > Actinomycetota > Actinomycetes > Kitasatosporales > Streptomycetaceae > Streptomyces > Streptomyces sp. NPDC058326. The sequence continues at coordinate 355,176 of NZ_JBHVZO010000004.1, forward strand.
GGCCGCCGTCCAGCGGGCCGTCGCCGCCGCGCTCGCCGACTTCGAGCTCCGCCGTACGGCCGCCGCGTCCCTCTGCGCGGCCTGGGCCCCGGCCCCGGCACCCGAGCCGGCACCGGAGCAGGAGCAGGAGCCGGAGCCGGCACCGGAGCCGGAGCCCGCGCCGGACCCCGCACCGTAAGCCCACACCCCACCCGCCTGCCCGCCCGGCACCCCACCGCCGCGGGCGTTTTTCATGTCCGGAGGACACCAGATGGCCACTCCCCTCTCCGCGGACCGGCTCGCCGCCGCGCTCCGCGCCGAAGGCGTCACCGTCGTCGAACACCCCGGCTGGCGCACCCACCACCGCAACCACGCCGGCGCCTGGGGCCCGGTCGCCGGCGTGATGATCCATCACACCGTCAGCACCGGCACCGCCTCCTCCGTCGAGATGTGCTTCAACGGCTACGAGGGCCTCCCCGGACCGCTCTGCCACGGCGTCATCGCCAAGGACGGCACCGTCCACCTCGTCGGCGGCGGCCGCGCCAACCACGCCGGCGGCGGCGACCCGTCCGTCCTCCAGGCCGTGATCACCGAGACGTACGGCGACCGGCCCCCGGCCCCCCGCGTCCACCAGGGCAGCCCCGGCGCCGTCGACGGCAACTCCCGGTTCTACGGCTTCGAGTGCGTCAACCTCGGCAACGGCCGCGACCCCTGGCCGGCCGCCCAGCTCGACGCCATCGAACGGGTCTCCGCCGCCCTGTGCCGGGCCCACGGCTGGGGTGCCAGGTCCGTCATCGGCCACCTGGAGTGGTCCGACTGGAAGAGCGACCCCAAGGGCTTCGGCATGCCGGCCCTCCGCGGCCGCGTCCAGACCCGGCTCGGCAAGGCCCCCGCCAAGCCCGCCCCCGGCAGCGGGAAGCCGGCCGCGCCCCGCCTCCAGCCGTTCCCGGGCACCTCGTTCTTCCGCGCGGAGACGAGCTCCCCCGTCATCACGGCCATGGGCCGCCGACTCGTCGCCGAGGGCTGCTCCGCGTACACCGTCGGCCCCGGCCCCCGCTGGAGCGAGGCCGACCGGCTCAGCTACGCGCGATGGCAGCGCAAGCTCGGCTTCCGCGGCTCCGACGCCGACGGCATCCCCGGCGCCGCCTCCTGGAGCGCCCTGAAGGTCCCGTACACGAAAGCCCCGTAACCCCGCAGGAAGGCAGAACCTCCGATGTCCGAAGCCGCCAAGCGCACGGCCCGTACCGTCCTCCAGTCCGCCGTCGGCATCGCCGTCGTGCTCCCCGCGATCGTCGACGCCTCCGGCGTCCCCGAGACCCTCCCCTGGGTCGCGGGGGCCCTGGCCGTCGCCGGCGCTCTCACCCGCGTGATGGCCCTCGACGTGGTGCAGCACCTGCTGCCGTCCTGGCTCCGCAGCGCCCCGGCCGGGGACGGTGCCGATGACCGAGCCTGACCCGAACGACCCCGTGGCCGTCGCCCTCGAACTGGAGCGGCTCCGCGGCACCCTGGAGGCCGGCTTCGCCCGCGTCGACGGCGCGCTCGCCCTGCTCGTCCAGCGCAGCGACCAGACCGACCGGCAGCTCGCGGACCACGAGGCCCGCCTCGACGCCCTCGAACGCGCCCGCTGGCCACTGACCAGCATCCTCGCGCTCGCCGCGAGCGCCGGAGCACTCGCGGCGGTGTGGGAGCTCGCCGCCAGGTGAACGCCGAAGGGCGGCCACCCCGTCTCCGGGGTGACCGCCCTTCGGTCTCGCACTACTTACTGGTTGTACGGACCGTAGTCGTAGTCCTCCAGCGGAACGGCCTGGCCGGAGCCCGAGCCGAACGGCGAGTAGTCGATGTCGTCGTAGCCGACGGCCGAGTACATCGCGGCCTTGGCCTCCTCGGTCGGCTCGACCCGGATGTTGCGGTAGCGGGACAGACCCGTACCGGCCGGGATGAGCTTACCGATGATGACGTTCTCCTTGAGGCCGATGAGGCTGTCGGACTTGGCGTTGATCGCCGCGTCCGTCAGGACTCGGGTCGTCTCCTGGAAGGAGGCGGCCGACAGCCAGGATTCCGTCGCCAGCGAGGCCTTGGTGATACCCATCAGCTGCGGACGGCCGGAGGCGGGGTGACCGCCCTCGGTGACCACACGACGGTTCTCGGTCTCGAACTTCGAGCGCTCGACGAGCTCGCCCGGCAGCAGCTCCGCGTCGCCGGACTCGATGATCGTCACACGGCGCAGCATCTGCCGGATGATGATCTCGATGTGCTTGTCGTGGATCGACACGCCCTGCGAGTTGTAGACCTTCTGGACTTCGGCGACCAGGTGGATCTGGACCGCGCGCTGACCGAGGATCCGCAGCACGTCGTGCGGGTTGGTGGCACCCACGGTGAGCTTCTGGCCCACCTCGACGTGGTCGCCCTCGCCCACGAGCAGACGGGCACGCTTCGAGATCGGGAACGCCGTCTCGTCGGTGCCGTCGTCCGGGGTGACGACGATCTTCTTGGTCTTCTCGGTCTCCTCGATACGGACGCGGCCGGCCGCCTCCGAGATCGGGGCGACACCCTTGGGCTGACGAGCCTCGAAGAGCTCGACGACACGGGGCAGACCCTGGGTGATGTCGTCACCGGCCACACCACCGGTGTGGAAGGTACGCATCGTCAGCTGGGTACCGGGCTCACCGATGGACTGGGCGGCGATGATGCCGACCGCCTCACCGATGTCGACCAGCTTGCCGGTGGCGAGCGAACGGCCGTAGCAGAACGCACAGGTACCGACGGCGGACTCACAGGTCAGGACCGAACGGGTCTTGACCTCCTCGACGCCCGCGTTGAGCAGGGCGTCGATGAGCACGTCACCCAGGTCGACGTTGGCCGGCGCGATGACCTTGCCGTCGACGACGACGTCCTCGGCGAGCATCCGCGCGTACACGGAGGTCTCGACGTCGTCCGTCTTCCGCAGGACGCCGTCGGCGCCGCGCTCGGCGATCCGCAGCTTCAGACCGCGCTCGGTGCCACAGTCCTCCTCGCGGATGATCACGTCCTGCGAGACGTCCACCAGACGACGGGTCAGGTAACCCGAGTCGGCGGTACGCAGGGCGGTGTCCGCCAGACCCTTACGGGCACCGTGCGTGGAGATGAAGTACTCCAGAACGGTGAGGCCCTCACGGAAGGACGCCTTGATGGGACGCGGGATCGTCTCGTTCTTGGCGTTCGACACCAGACCACGCATACCCGCGATCTGGCGCATCTGCATCATGTTTCCTCGGGCACCCGAGTCGACCATCATGAAGATGGGGTTCGTCTTCGGGAAGTTCGCGTTCATCGCCTCGGCAACCTCGTTGGTCGCCTTGGTCCAGATCGCGATGAGCTCCTGAGTGCGCTCTTCCTTCGTGATGAGACCGCGCTCGTACTGCTTCTGGACCTTCTCGTCCTGCTCCTCGTAGCCCTTGACGATGGCCTTCTTGGCCTCGGGCACGACGACGTCGGAGATGGCCACGGTGACACCGGAACGGGTCGCCCAGTAGAAGCCCGCCGCCTTCAGGTTGTCGAGCGTCGCCGCCACGATGACCTTGGGGTAGCGCTCGGCGAGGTCGTTGACGATCTCGGAGAGCTGCTTCTTGCCGACGGAGTAGTCGACGAAGGGGTAGTCCTCGGGCAGCAGCTCGTTGAAGAGCGCGCGGCCCAGGGACGTACGCAGGCGGAACGAGTCACCCTGCTGCCACTCCGGCTCGCCCTCCTCGGTGACCGGGGGAACCCAGCCACGGGGAGCGACGGTGCCGACGGGGAAGCGGATGTCGATCTGCGACTGCAGAGCGAGCTCGCCGGCGTCGAACGCCATGATCGCCTCGGCCGTGGAGCCGAACGCGCGGCCCTCGCCCTTGGTGTCACGGAGCTCACCGTCGGTGGTCAGGAAGAACAGACCGAGGACCATGTCCTGGGTCGGCATCGTGACCGGACGGCCGTCGGCGGGCTTCAGGATGTTGTTCGAGGACAGCATCAGGATGCGGGCCTCGGCCTGCGCCTCCGCGGAGAGCGGCAGGTGCACGGCCATCTGGTCACCGTCGAAGTCCGCGTTGAACGCGGTGCAGACGAGCGGGTGGATCTGGATGGCCTTGCCCTCGACCAGCTGGGGCTCGAAGGCCTGGATGCCGAGGCGGTGCAGCGTGGGCGCACGGTTCAGCAGAACCGGGTGCTCGGCGATGACCTCTTCGAGGACGTCGTACACGACCGTGCGGCCGCGCTCGACCATCCGCTTGGCGCTCTTGATGTTCTGCGCGTGGTTCAGGTCGACCAGGCGCTTCATCACGAACGGCTTGAAGAGCTCCAGGGCCATGGCCTTCGGCAGACCGCACTGGTGCAGCTTCAGCTGCGGACCGACGACGATCACGGAACGCGCGGAGTAGTCCACACGCTTGCCGAGAAGGTTCTGACGGAAACGACCCTGCTTGCCCTTGAGCATGTCGCTCAGGGACTTCAGCGGGCGGTTGCCGGGACCGGTCACCGGGCGACCGCGGCGGCCGTTGTCGAACAGCGCGTCGACGGCCTCCTGCAGCATCCGCTTCTCGTTGTTCACGATGATCTCGGGGGCACCGAGGTCAAGGAGACGCTTGAGGCGGTTGTTGCGGTTGATCACACGGCGGTACAGGTCGTTCAGGTCGGAGGTCGCGAAGCGGCCACCGTCCAGCTGCACCATCGGACGCAGGTCCGGCGGGATGACCGGCACGCAGTCGAGAACCATGCCCTTGGGGCTGTTCGCGGTCTGCAGGAACGCGGAGACGACCTTGAGGCGCTTGAGCGCACGGGTCTTCTTCTGGCCCTTGCCGGTACGGATGATCTCGCGGAGGCGCTCGGCCTCCTCCTCCAGGTCGAAGGACTCGAGACGCTTCTGCAGAGCGGCCGCACCCATCGAACCGTCGAAGTACGTGCCGAAGCGGTCACGCAGCTCGCGGTAGAGGAGCTCGTCGCCCTCCAGGTCCTGGACCTTGAGGTTCTTGAAGCGCGACCAGACCTCGTCCAGACGGTCGATCTCGCGCTGCGCACGGTCGCGCAGCTGCTTCATCTCACGCTCGGCGCCCTCGCGCACCTTGCGGCGCACGTCGGCCTTGGCGCCCTCGGCCTCCAGCTCGCCGAGGTCGTTCTCGAGCTTCTTGGCGCGGGCCTCCAGGTCGGAGTCGCGACGGTTCTCGATCTGCTGACGCTCGACGGAGACGTGCGCCTCCAGCGAGGGCAGGTCACGCGTACGACGCTCGTCGTCGACGTACGTGATCATGTACGCCGCGAAGTAGATGACCTTCTCGAGGTCCTTCGGGGCGAGGTCGAGCAGGTAGCCAAGACGCGACGGGACGCCCTTGAAGTACCAGATGTGGGTGACGGGAGCGGCGAGCTCGATGTGGCCCATCCGCTCACGGCGCACCTTCGCGCGGGTGACCTCGACGCCACACCGCTCACAGATGATGCCCTTGAAGCGGACACGCTTGTACTTGCCGCAGTAGCACTCCCAGTCCCGGGTCGGACCGAAGATCTTCTCGCAGAAGAGTCCGTCCTTCTCGGGCTTGAGCGTGCGGTAGTTGATGGTCTCCGGCTTCTTGACCTCGCCGTGGCTCCACTGACGGATGTCGTCAGCGGTGGCCAGACCGATCCGGAGCTCGTCGAAGAAGTTGACGTCGAGCACTATGCGTCAATCCCTCTCAGGGTTGTAAGGCTTGGGGTCTGATACGGGGGTCCTGGGGCCGGCCGGGGACTCGGCGGCGTTACGCCGAGTCCCCGACCGCACTCCCGTCAGACCTCTTCGACGCTGCTCGGCTCGCGCCGGGACAGGTCGATGCCGAGCTCCTCCGCTGCGCGGAAGACGTCCTCGTCGGTGTCGCGCATCTCGATGGACATGCCGTCCGAGGACAGCACCTCCACGTTGAGGCACAGGGACTGCATCTCCTTGATGAGCACCTTGAAGGACTCGGGGATGCCGGGCTCAGGGATGTTCTCGCCCTTGACGATGGCCTCGTAGACCTTCACGCGGCCGGTCACGTCGTCGGACTTGATCGTCAGCAGCTCCTGGAGGGCGTAAGCGGCGCCGTACGCCTCCAGCGCCCACACCTCCATCTCACCGAAGCGCTGGCCACCGAACTGGGCCTTACCACCCAGCGGCTGCTGGGTGATCATCGAGTACGGACCGGTCGAACGCGCGTGGAGCTTGTCGTCGACCAGGTGGTGGAGCTTGAGGATGTACATGTAGCCGACCGAGACCGGGTCGGGGAACGGCTCGCCGGAGCGGCCGTCGAACAGCCTCGCCTTACCGGTCGGGAGCACCATGCGCTCGCCGTCGCGGTTCGGGATGGTGTGGTTCAGCAGACCCGCGAGCTCGTCCTCACGCGCACCGTCGAAGACGGGGGTGGCGACGTTGGTGCCCGGGGCGACCTGGTCGGCGCCGATCGCCTGGAGGCGCTGCGCCCACTCGTCCGCGAGGCCGGAGACGTCCCAGCCGCGGCTGGCGAGCCAGCCGAGGTGGATCTCCAGGACCTGTCCCGGGTTCATTCGGGACGGGACACCCAGCGGGTTGAGGATGATGTCGACCGGGGTGCCGTCCTCGAGGAACGGCATGTCCTCGATCGGGAGGATCTTCGAGATGACGCCCTTGTTGCCGTGACGGCCGGCGAGCTTGTCACCATCGGTGATCTTGCGCTTCTGGGCGACGTAGACGCGGACCAGCTGGTTCACGCCCGGGGGAAGCTCGTCGCCCTCCTCGCGGTCGAAGACGCGGACGCCGATGATCTTGCCGATCTCGCCGTGCGGCACCTTCAGCGAGGTGTCACGGACCTCACGGGCCTTCTCACCGAAGATCGCGCGGAGCAGGCGCTCCTCCGGCGTCAGCTCGGTCTCACCCTTGGGCGTGACCTTGCCGACGAGGATGTCGCCGGCGACGACCTCGGCACCGATACGGATGATGCCGCGCTCGTCGAGGTCGGCGAGGACCTCCTCGGAGACGTTCGGGATGTCCCGGGTGATCTCCTCCGGGCCGAGCTTGGTGTCACGGGCGTCGACCTCGTGCTCCTCGATGTGGATCGAGGAGAGGACGTCGTCCTGCACGAGGCGCTGCGACAGGATGATCGCGTCCTCGTAGTTGTGACCCTCCCACGGCATGAACGCCACGAGCAGGTTCTTGCCGAGCGCCATCTCGCCGTCTTCGGTGGCGGGTCCGTCGGCGAGGACCTGGCCCTCGATGACGCGGTCGCCCTCGTCCACGACGACCTTCTGGTTCACAGAGGTGCCCTGGTTGGAGCGCGAGAACTTGTGCAGGCGGTACGTGATGTACGTGCCGTCGTCGTTGGCGACCGTGATGTAGTCGGCCGACAGCTCCTGGACGACACCGTCCTTCTCGGCCTTGAGCACGTCGCCGGCGTCGGTGGCACAGCGGTACTCCATGCCGGTGCCGACCAGCGGCGCCTCGCTCTTGATGAGCGGGACGGCCTGACGCATCATGTTCGCGCCCATGAGGGCACGGTTGGCGTCGTCGTGCTCGAGGAACGGGATCATGGCGGTCGCGACCGACACCATCTGGCGCGGCGAGACGTCCATGTAGTCGACCTCGGACGGCAGGACGTAGTCGACCTCGCCGCCACGCTTGCGCACCAGGACGCGGTTCTCGGTGAGCCGCATGTCGTCGTTGAGCGCGGCGTTGGCCTGCGCGATGACGAAGCGGTCCTCCTCGTCGGCGGTGACGTAGTCGACCTCGTCGGTGACCTGGCCGTCGATGACCTTGCGGTACGGCGTCTCGATGAAGCCGAACGCGTTGACGCGGCCGTACGAGGCGAGCGAACCGATCAGACCGATGTTCGGGCCTTCCGGGGTCTCGATCGGGCACATGCGTCCGTAGTGGGACGGGTGCACGTCTCGGACCTCGAAGCCGGCCCGCTCACGGGACAGACCACCAGGGCCCAGCGCCGAGAGACGACGCTTGTGCGTCAGACCCGACAGCGGGTTGTTCTGGTCCATGAACTGGGACAGCTGGCTGGTGCCGAAGAACTCCTTGATGGAGGCGACGACCGGCCGGATGTTGATCAGGGTCTGCGGCGTGATCGCCTCGACGTCCTGGGTGGTCATGCGCTCACGCACGACGCGCTCCATACGAGCCAGACCCGTGCGGACCTGGTTCTGGATGAGCTCGCCGACGTTGCGCAGACGACGGTTGCCGAAGTGGTCGATGTCGTCGGTCTCGACGACGATCTCGTTGCCGTTCTCGCCGATCGTCTCGGTCTCGCCCGCGTGGAGCTTGACCAGGTACTTGATCGTGGCGATGACGTCATCGGTGGTGAGCACGCCGGCGTCCAGCGGCTCGTCCGCGCCGAGCTTCTTGTTCACCTTGTAGCGGCCGACCTTGGCGAGGTCGTAGCGCTTCGGGTTGAAGTAGAGGTTCTCGAGCAGCGTCTGAGCGGCCTCACGGGTCGGCGGCTCGCCCGGACGCAGCTTGCGGTAGATGTCGAGCAGCGCGTCGTCCTGGCCCTGGGTGTGGTCCTTCTCCAGGGTGGCGCGCATGGACTCGTACTCGCCGAACTCCTGGAGGATCTGCTCGGTGGTCCAGCCGAGAGCCTTGAGGAGGACGGTGACGGACTGCTTGCGCTTGCGGTCGATGCGGACACCGACCAGGTCGCGCTTGTCGATCTCCATCTCCAGCCAGGCACCCCGGGACGGGATGATCTTGGCGGAGAAGATGTCCTTGTCGGACGTCTTGTCGATGGAGGAGTCGAAGTAGACACCCGGCGAACGGACCAGCTGCGACACCACGACACGCTCGGTGCCGTTGATGACGAAGGTGCCCTTGTTCGTCATGAGCGGGAAGTCGCCCATGAAGACCGTCTGGGACTTGATCTCGCCGGTCTCGTTGTTGGTGAACTCGGCGGTGACGAAGAGCGGGGCGCCGTACGTGAAGTCACGGTCCTTGCACTCGTCGATCGAGTTCTTCGGCGGCTCGAAGCGGTGGTCGCGGAAGGTCAGCGACATCGACCCGGAGAAGTCCTCGATCGGCGAGATCTCCTCGAAGATCTCTTCCAGGCCGGACTTCGTGGGGACGTCCTGTCCCGACTCAAGGGCAGCCTCGACGCGAGCCTTCCAGGCGGCGTTGCCGAGCAGCCAGTCAAAGCTCTCGGTCTGCAGCGCGAGGAGGTTCGGAACCTCGAGGGGCTCCTTGATCTTTGCAAAGGAGATGCGCAGCGGGGCGGTGCTTGCGCCGTTGTTCGTATTGGTCGAGGCGTTGCGCGAGGCGGCCAAGAGGGGGTCCTTCCGAGGGCTCGGACTCACTACGCGCGTACCGGTCCCCAGCAAAGCTTCACGGCAGACTTTTCCTGAGATGACCGAAAGGCCAGGTCAGACGGGGTCGGTCCACGAAGCGGATGCGAAGGTATGCCCCTGGTGACGGGCAGGGGGCAGCTAACAGGCAGCGCAAAGGGTCAGTGTAGCCAAGTGGCTCACTGATGTCCAGGGCGAATAATTCGCGACCCTCGTTGCTCTCAACTCCGCGCTACCTCGCGCCGTGCGGCGCACCTCGATACTGCCCGTTCGGTCGTCGATCCATGCCTCGGAAACGGATCGTTGTGACGACGCGTCCTGAGAATTGCGCGCTCCGTGCGGTTCGTCAAGGCCCCCCGGTCTGCGGGGCGCACGGCGAAGATCACCATACTCCGCTTCCGGCGGCCCTCGGGGCCCCCGCCACGCCCTTCCGGGGGAACGCCGAAAGGCGACCACCCACAAGGGTGATCGCCTTTCGGTGCTCCCGCGTTACACGGGGGCAGGAGTCAGCTCAGCGAGCCGAAACGGTCTTACTTGACCGTGACGGAGGCGCCGGCGGCCTTGAGGGACTCGGCAGCCTTCTCGGCGGCCTCCTTCGCGACCTTCTCGAGGACCGGCTTCGGGGTGCCGTCGACGAGGTCCTTGGCCTCCTTGAGGCCCAGGGAGGTGAGCTCGCGCACGACCTTGATGACCTGGATCTTCTTGTCGCCGGCACCCTCGAGGATGACGTCGAACTCGTCCTGCTCGGCCTCGGCCTCGGGGGCAGCGCCACCCGCGGCGGGGCCGGCGACGGCGACGGCCGCGGCGGCGGTGACGTCGAACTTCTCCTCGAAGGCCTTCACGAACTCGGAGAGCTCGATGAGGGTCATCTCCTCGAACTGGGCGAGGAGGTCGTCCTGAGAGAGCTTCGCCATGATGGGCGATCCTTCCACTAATTCGGCAGGTGCCGGATGTATGTAGAGGCGGGCGTATCGGCCCGCTGTGACCCACGCACTAGGCGGCGTGGATCAGTGCGCGAGCCGAATTACTCGGCACCGCCCTGCTCGGCGAGCTTGACGCGAAGCGCCTCCGCGGTGCGGACGAACTTCGACGGCAGCGCCTGGAAGAGCGAGGCAGCCTGAGACTGCTTGCCCTTGAACGCGCCGGCCAGCTTGCTGAGCAGAACCTCGCGGGACTCGAGGTCCGCGAGCTTCTTGATCTCATCGGCGGAGAGCGCCTTGCCATCAAGGACACCGCCCTTGATGATGAGATTCGGGTTCTCCTTGGCGAAGTCACGCAGGCTCTTCGCCGACTCCACCGGGTCACCGGTGATGAAGGCGACCGCGGTCGGACCAGCGAAGTGCTCGTCCAGCGCGGTGATCCCGGCCTGGTTGGCCGCAATCTTGGTCAGCGTGTTCTTCACCACGGCGTACTGGGCGTTCTCACCGAGCGAACGACGCAGCGTCTTGAGCTGCGCCACGGTGAGACCCCGGTACTCGGTCAGCACGGCGGCGTTCGAGCTGCGGAACTGGTCCTCAAGCTCGGCTACCGCGGCAGCCTTGTCGGGCCTTGCCATAGAGCGTCGGCCTCCTTCCGGGTGATGAGGACCGCTCAGAAGGGGCTGACAAAACAAAACGCCCCGGCGCAGGCGCTCGGGGCTCAGCTCAACCGCATCACGAAGATCCGGGAACTCATCCACAATCACCTGCGCGGGTCGTTCGCGTCTCAGCGAATCCTTCGGCCACCGCACCCTGAGGGCGCAGTAACGACCAGCGGTCTTTGGCTTCTCCGGAAGAGTACGCGACCGGGTCGGCCCGGGGCAAATCAGCCCTGACCGCGGCCTCCGCCGAGGCTCTTGAGGAGCTCCATGACGCCGATGGTGTCCTGGGCGGGCGGGGCCTGGACGGCCGCCTCGGTGCCGTAGTCGGAGTAGTCCGTGGTGAGCTTCATCAGCGACTCGTCGGTCTCGGTCTCGACGATCATCCGTGCCGGATAGCCGTCCGCGCCGATCCAGACCTCCACGTGCCTGCCTCCGGCGAGGTCGCCCTCGTAGATCTCCGCCGCGAGACCGGAGCCCTTCGCGGGTCCGAGGTGCTTCACCGTCGACGACCCGGCGAGAAGACCGAGCTCCTCGGTCGGGTCCTGGTTCACGCTGCCGAGGCCGGCGGTCAGCTGGGTGATCAGTCCGTCCTCCGCGGCGGCGCCCGCGAGGTCGATCCTCATCCAGCGCTTGCCGCCCGTCCGCGCGGTCTGCTCGGCACCCACGTCCATGTAGGTGGCCCCGCCGGCGGTGACCACGCGCGTCTCGGCGGGGGCGCCGGGGACGGCGGCCAGGTACGTCGAATCGGTGACCTTCAGGTCCGCGACCGAGGGGCCCCACCCCTGTACCCCGGTGAAGGTGCTGCTGCCCGCCGCCCCCTGCCCTTCGGCCGGTGTCATCACCCTGACGCGCATCTCGACCTTGGCGCTCCTGGCCGCCGCGACCTTGGTGTGCGCGGCCCGTACGGCCTTCGCGGCCTCTTCCCGGCTCTGCGTCCCCGGCGTCGCGGACGCGGACGCGGCGGTCTTCGCACCTCCGTCGCCGCCCTGGCACCCCGCGAGTCCCGCCACGACGGCCACGGCCGTCAGGACGACTGCCGCGCGCTTCCCAGCGGACCTGGTCATGTCTCTTCCCCACCCTCTGATCGGCGTCTCTACGATCACCGGGACCGTAACAAGAAAGCCGGCCCCGCACCTCCGGAGAGGTGCGGGGCCGGCTGAGCACTCAGTGAACCCTGTGGGGTTCGGCCCGGCTAGACAGCGGCCGGGTCCTCCTCGACGAGGAGGTTGCGGGTGCGGTTGGAGTCCAGCGGGATGCCGGGGCCCATCGTCGTCGTCAGGGTCGCCTTCTTGATGTAGCGGCCCTTGGCGGCGGACGGCTTCAGACGGAGGATCTCCTCCAGAGCCGCGGCGTAGTTCTCGACCAGCTTCGTCTCGTCGAAGGAGACCTTGCCGATGATGAAGTGCAGGTTCGAGTGCTTGTCGACGCGGAACTCGATCTTGCCGCCCTTGATGTCGTTGACAGCCTTCGCGACATCGGGGGTGACGGTGCCGACCTTGGGGTTCGGCATGAGACCACGCGGGCCGAGGACGCGGCCGAGGCGGCCGACCTTGCCCATGAGGTCCGGGGTGGCCACCACGGCGTCGAACTCGTTCAGGCGGTTGCCCTTGGAGATCTCGTCGATGAGCTCGTCGGAACCGACGATGTCGGCGCCGGCGGCGATCGCGGCCTCGGCACGGTCACCGGTCGCGAAGACCAGGACCCGGGCGGTCTTACCGGTGCCGTGCGGGAGGTTCACGGTGCCGCGGACCATCTGGTCGGCCTTGCGCGGGTCGACACCCAGGCGGAAGGCGACCTCGACGGTGCCGTCGAACTTCGTGGTGGCGGTGTCCTTCGCGAGGCGGACGGCCTCGAGAGGAGCGTAGTTCCGCTCGCGGTCGATCTTGGCGTCCGCGCTGCGGAGAGCCTTGCTGCGCTTCACTGCTTCTCCTGTTGGTTCAGGTATGGAGTCGTGGTGCGGGCCGCGCCGGCCCTACCACTCTGTGTTGATCATGCGGCTACCGCCGCGTGGTCCAACGGGGGCTGATCAGCCCTCGACCGTGATGCCCATGGAGCGGGCGGTGCCAGCGATGATCTTGGACGCGGCGTCCAGGTCGTTGGCGTTCAGGTCAGGGAGCTTGACCGTGGCGATCTCGCGGACCTGGGCAGCCGTGAGCTTGGCGACCTTGGTCTTGTGCGGCTCGCCGGAGCCCTTGTCCACACCCGCGGCCTTGAGGATCAGCTTGGCGGCCGGCGGAGTCTTCGTGATGAAGGTGAAGGAGCGGTCCTCGTAGACCGTGATCTCCACCGGCACGACCATGCCACGCTGCGACTCGGTCGCGGCGTTGTAGGCCTTGCAGAACTCCATGATGTTGACGCCGTGCTGACCGAGCGCGGGGCCGACCGGCGGGGCCGGGTTCGCCGCGCCGGCGTTGATCTGGAGCTTGATAAGCCCCGTGACCTTCTTCTTCTTGGGAGGCATTGCTCTCTCCGGGTCCTAGTGAGAGTGTTCAGCCCGCCATCCGGTCATCCGGATGGAGGCATACCGCACAACGATAACGGGTATACACGCGCGGCTAAAAACCGAGCAGGTCAGAGCGGCTGTGAGAGCCACTCTGACCTGGTCGGAAATCTGTGGGATCAGTTCTTCTGGATCTGGTCGAAGCTGAGCTCGACCGGGGTCTCGCGACCGAAGATCTCGACGAGGCCCTTGACCTTCTTCGAGTCGGGGTTGATCTCGTTGATCGTGGCCTGGAGGGTCGCGAAGGGACCGTCCGTGACCGTGACCGAGTCGCCGACCTCGAAGTCCAGGACCTGGACCTCCAGCTTGCGGGCCGGAGCCGGCTTGCCCTCGGCCTCGGCGGCCTCGCGGGCGGCCTTCTCCTCGGCCTCCGGGGCGAGCATCTTGACGATCTCGTCCAGGGTCAGCGGGTACGGGTCGTAGGCGTTGCCCACGAAGCCGGTGACGCCGGGGGTGTTGCGGACGACGCCCCAGGACTCGTTCGTCAGGTCCATGCGGACGAGAACGTAGCCGGGAAGCTTGTTCTGCTTGACGTTCTTCCGCTCGCCGCCCTTGATCTGGACGATCTCTTCCTCGGGGACCTCGGCCTGGTAGATGAAGTCCTCGACGTTGAGCGAGACGGCACGCTGCTCGAGGTTGGCCTTCACGCGCTTCTCGTAGCCCGCGTAGGTGTGGATGACGTACCACTCGCCGGGGAGGGTGCGCAGCTCCTCGCGGAGCGCGGCGACCGGGTCGACCGGGGCGGCCGGCTCGGCCTCCTCGTCGGTCTCTTCCTCGGCGTCCTCGTCCTCGGACTCGCCCTCGACGGTCTCGTCCTCGTCGCTCTCGGCGACGTCGGCGTCCTCGTCGGTCTCCGGCTCGTCCTCGTCCTCTTCCTCGACGTGGACAGCGGCTTCCTCGGCGGCCTCGCCGGCAACATCGTCAGCAGCGTCGGCCTGGTCCTCGTCGGCCGCCTCGACGATGTCCAGCTCGTCCTCGACGGACTCGGACTCGAAGGCGTCGTTCAGGTTCGCGTCAGACACGGTGGCTGCTTCTTCCTGCGATACAGATGGGGTGGAACAAAAAGTCAGCCGAAGACGTACTTGACTGCTTCCTGGAAGCCATAGTCAATCACGGTGACAAGGCCGATCATGATGACGACGAAGATGATCACCACAGTGGTGTACGTCGAGAGCTGGCTGCGCGTGGGCCAGACGACCTTGCGGAGCTCCGCGACGATCTGACGGTAGAAGAGTGCGAGACGGCCCAGGGGGCCCTTCTTGCCTCGCTTGCCGCCCTTGCGGGACTTCTTCTTAGACTCGGAGGCCTCGTCATCGGCATCAGGCATGTCGATGGAGCCTACGGCGTCCGTCACGATCTCTCACCTGATTCCGGGTCGGCCGTGCCGCGCCCGGGTGGAGCCGCACGGCGGTGCAATGAAGTACGTACATGCGCACAACACCTGGCGGTGTGTGTAGCAGGGCCGGAGGGACTTGAACCCCCAACCGCCGGTTTTGGAGACCGGTGCTCTACCAATTGAGCTACGACCCTTTGTTGGTGTCCCCCAACCTACCGCATCGTGAGATGTGGTCGGTGCGGGCCAACGAGCAGTGAGCATACGTGGTCAGAGGGCTCCGCGTCGAACAGAAACCACGAGCGACGTGCCGTCGGACGCGCGTACGACCGGGAATGACCGTTCCTGTCCGGTCCGTGAAACCTGTGTGTCCGGCCCTGAAGCGGTCTGGGACGATGGGCCGTATGAGCGCTGCTACCCCTCCCACCGAGCGTCGGGTCTCCGCCCGGATCGGTGCGATCTCCGAGTCCGCCACCCTCGCCGTCGACGCCAAGGCCAAGGCTCTCAAGGCCGCCGGGCGCCCGGTGATCGGTTTCGGCGCGGGTGAGCCCGACTTCCCGACTCCGGACTACATCGTCGACGCGGCCGTCGAGGCCTGCAAGAACCCGAAGTTCCACCGCTACACGCCGGCCGGCGGTCTGCCCGAGCTGAAGGCCGCCATCGCCGCCAAGACGCTGCGCGACTCCGGCTACGAGGTCGACGCCTCCCAGGTCCTGGTGACCAACGGCGGCAAGCAGGCGATCTACGAGGCCTTCGCCGCGATCCTCGACCCGGGCGACGAGGTCATCGTCCCGGCGCCGTACTGGACGACGTACCCCGAGTCGATCCGCCTCGCGGGCGGTGTCCCGGTGGAGGTCGTCGCCGACGAGACCACCGGCTACCGGGTCTCGGTGGCGCAGCTGGAGGCGGCCCGTACGGAGAAGACCAAGGTCGTCCTCTTCGTCTCCCCGTCGAACCCGACCGGCGCCGTCTACAGCGAGGCCGAGACCGAGGCGATCGGCCGCTGGGCCGTCGAGCACGGTCTGTGGGTGCTGACGGACGAGATCTACGAGCACCTGGTGTACGGCGACGCGGCCGCGGTCTCCCTGCCGTCGGTCATGCCGGAGCTGCGCGACAAGTGCATCGTCGTCAACGGTGTCGCCAAGACGTACGCGATGACCGGCTGGCGCGTGGGGTGGATCATCGGCCCGAAGGACGTGGTGAAGGCCGCGACCAACCTGCAGTCGCACGCCACGTCGAACGTGAGCAACGTGGCGCAGATGGCCGCGCTCGCCGCCGTGTCGGGCAACCTGGACGCGGTCGCCGAGATGGGGCGCGCCTTCGACCGGCGCCGCCAGACGATCGTGCGGATGCTCAACGAGATCGAGGGCGTGCTCTGCCCGACCCCGGAGGGCGCGTTCTACGTGTACCCGTCGGTGAAGGCGCTGCTCGGCAAGGAGATCCGCGGCAAGCGCCCGCAGACCTCGGTCGAGCTCGCGGCGCTGATCCTGGACGAGGCCGAGGTCGCGGTCGTCCCGGGCGAGGCCTTCGGCACGCCGGGGTACCTGCGCCTGTCGTACGCGCTGGGTGACGAGGACCTGGTGGAGGGCGTCTCGCGGATGCAGAAGCTGCTCGCGGAGGCGCGCGACTGACCACGTACCGACATCGGTGGGCGGTGCGGGCCGCCGGTTCTTCGGAACCGGCGGCCCGTTTCTGCGTTCTAGCGAGGTCCCGATCGTGGAAACGGGGTGTCTTCGCCCGTTCGGGTGCGGCAGGATCGGTCGATGGAGCACGTACACCGCGATCTCACCCTGCTGCCCAAGGCCCATCTGCACCTGCACTTCACCGGTTCGATGCGGCCCACGACGCTCATCGAGCTGGCCGACAAGTACGGCGTGCACCTACCCGAGGCGCTGAGCAGCGGTACGCCTCCGAAGCTGCGGGCGACCGACGAGCGGGGCTGGTTCCGCTTCCAGCGGCTCTACGACATCGCGCGCTCGTGCCTGCGCTCGCCCGAGGACATCCGGCGGCTGGTGCGCGAGGCGGCGGAGGAGGACGTCAGGGACGGCTCGGGGTGGCTGGAGATCCAGGTGGATCCCACCTCGTACGCGCCGCACCTCGGCGGGCTCATCCCGGCCCTGGAGATCATCCTGGACGCGGTCGACGCGGCCTCCCGGGAGACCGGGCTCGGGATGCGGGTGCTCGTGGCGGCGAACCGGATGAAGCACCCTCTGGAGGCGCGTACGCTCGCCCGGCTCGCCGTGCGGTTCGCGGACCGCGGGGTGGTCGGCTTCGGGCTCTCCAACGACGAGCGGCGGGGCCTGGCCCGTGACTTCGACCGGGCCTTCGCCATCGCCCGTGACGGCGGTCTGCTCGCGGCCCCGCACGGCGGCGAGCTGACGGGTCCCGCGTCCGTCCGGGACTGCCTGGACGATCTGCGGGCGGCGCGGATCGGTCACGGGGTGCGGTCGGCGGAGGACCCGCGACTCCTCCGGAAGCTCGCGGAGCGGGGGGTGACCTGCGAGGTCTGCCCGTCGTCCAACGTGGCGCTCGGGGTGTACGAGAAGCACGAGGACGTACCGCTGCGGACCCTCTTCGAGGCGGGGGTGCCGATGGCGCTCGGCGCGGACGACCCGCTGCTCTTCGGCTCGCGGCTCGCGGCTCAGTACGAGATCGCCCGCCGGCACCACGGGTTCACGGACGCGGAGCTCGCGGAACTCGCCCGCCAGTCGGTGCGGGGCTCGGCGGCCCCCGAGGGCGTCCGGGCGAAGCTGCTGTCGGGCATCGACGACTGGATCGCTAGCTGAGCCCTCGCAGCAGGGTGCGGGCGACGGCGCTCGCGAAGTCGTCGAGGGAGTCCGGGGGTCTGCGGTCCGGGGTGGCCTCCCAGGCGAAGGCGCGCTGGGCGCAGGCGCCGAGGAGCAGGGAGGCGGCGGCCATCGGGTCGGCGTCGGCGGCGACGCGGCCGTGCCGCTGCTCGGCGCGCAGATAGGCGGCGAGGCCTTCGATGGGCTGATGGGGGCCGCTGCCGTACGTGCACATGGCCTCCTCGTGGCGTCGCTTGAGCTGCGGTTCCGCGTAGAGGGAGGCGAGGACCGGGAAGGTCTGTTCGTAGAAGAGGGCGGCCTGCCGTGCGACCTCGGTGAGGTTCTCCTCGACAGTGCGGCCGCCGGGGTCGGCGGCGAGCGTGCCGAGGAGTCCGCCGAGCCGAGGCAGCCGTTCTTCGAGGACGGTGAGGAACAGCTCTTCCTTGCCGGCGAAGTACTTGTAGAGCGCGGCCTCCGAGCACCCGGCGGCCTTGGCGATCTCCTTGGTCGTGGTGCGGGCGAGCCCCGCCGTCCGCATCAGGTCGCGGGCCGCGTCGATGATCCGTACCCGGGTCGGCTGCTGTGTCATGCATCCTCCGACGGCGCTTGACGGGTGAGTGAGTACCCACCCACTCTGGGGGTGAGTGAACACTTACCTACCACGGGAGGGTGCGACATGAGGCTCACGGTCTTCGGCGCGACCGGCGGCATCGGGGGCGAGATCGTCGGCCAGGCCCTGGCCGCGGGCCACGAGGTGACGGCGGTGGTACGGAACCCCGCAGGACTCACGGCGACCGGCGAGCGCCTGACCGTGCTCCGCGCCGACGTGTCCGACCCGGAAACCCTGCGCGGCGCCGTCAGGGGCCGGGACGCGGTCCTCTCGGGCCTCGGGGCCCGGTCCCGCGCGGACGCGGGCGTGGCCGCCCGGCTGACCCGCTCGGTGCTCACGGCCATGGAGGCGGAGAAGGTGCGCCGCCTCCTGGTGGTCAGCGCGGCCCCGCTCGGCCCGGTCCCGGACGGCCAGGCGGTGATCGACAGGGCCGCCCTCGCGATCATCAACACGGTCCTGAAGGACATCTACGACGACCTGCGGGTCATGGAGTCCGACCTCGCCGCGAGCACCACCGACTGGACCTCGGTACGCCCGCCCAGGCTGACGGACAAGCCGCGCACCGGCCGCTACCGCACGGTCGTCGGCGGCACCCCGTCCCGGGGCCGCTCCCTCGCCCGCGCGGACGTGGCCCACGCGATGCTGGCGATGATCGACGACCCGGCCACGGTCAGGCAGGGCGTGGGCGTCGCGTACTAGCCAGCGGCCCTGGGGGGTGTCTTGTCGACGAGCCCGGCCCGATCGACAAGACACCCCCTAGAGCTCGACGCCCACCGTGACGGGCTCGTTGACCAGGGTGATCCCGAAGGCGTCCCGGACCCCGGCGACGACCTCACGGGCGAGCGCGAGCAGGTCCTCGGTCGTCGCCTCGCCCCGGTTGGTGAGGGCGAGCGTGTGCTTGGTGGAGATCCGGGCGGGCCCGGAGCCGTACCCCTTGGTGAATCCGGCCCTGTCGATCAGCCAGGCGGCGGAGGTCTTGGTGAGGCCCTCGCCTGCGGGGAAGGCGGGCGGGGTGACGTCCGCGCCGAGCCGCCCGGCCACGCGCGCGAGGAAGGCCTCGTACTCCCCCGCCGTGAGGATCGGGTTGGTGAAGAACGACCCGGCGGACCAGGTGTCGTGGTCCTCGGGGTCCAGGACCATCCCCTTGCCGGCACGCAGCCGCAGGACGGTCTCGCGGGCCTGCGCGAGCGGCACCCGGTCCCCGGCCTCGACGCCGAGGGCGCGAGCGGTCTCGGGGTACTTGATCGGCGCCGACATCCCGTCGGCGTCCTCGAGCGCGAAACGGACCCGCAGCACCACGTAGCGCTCGGGGTGCTCCTTGAAGAGGCTGTGCCGGTACGAGAAGGCGCAGTCGGCATTGCCGAGGGTGACCGTCTCCTCGGTGCGCCGGTCGTAGGCGACGACCTCGGTCACGGTGGCGGAGACGTCCTGCCCGTAGGCGCCGACGTTCTGGATCGGGGTCGCACCGGCCGAGCCGGGGATGCCGGCGAGGCACTCGATCCCGGCGAGCCCGGCCTCGACGGTCCGGGCGACGGCGTCGGTCCAGACCTCGCCCGCGGCCAGCTCCAGACGGGTCCCGTCGAGGGTGAGGCCGGTGGTGGCGATGCGCAGCGCGGTGCCGTCGAAGCCCTTGTCCCCGATGACCAGGTTCGAACCGCCGCCGATGACGAGCAGCGGTGTCCCCGCGGCGTCGGCCTCACGGACGGCGGCGACCACCTCGTCGTCGGTGGTGGCGGTCACCAGCCGGGCGGCGGGGCCGCCGAGCCGGAAGGTGGTCAGGGGGGCGAGGGGGGCGTCGTGGAGAAGCTGCACGGGCTCAAGAGTACGGGCCTGCTTTCCGCCGTGGCGGAACGCAGGCCCGTGAGCGGCTTCAGGCGAGGCGGACCACGGCCCGGCTCATGCCCAGGACCTTCTGCCCGGCCGAGGTGGCGGTGATGTCCACCCGCACCCGCTGGTCGTCCAGCTTGGCGGCGACCTTGGCGCTGACCTCCACGACCGCGCCCTTGTCGTCGTTGGGGACGATCACGGGCTTGGTGAAGCGGACGCCGTACTCGACGACGGCGGCGGGGTCGCCGGCCCAGTCGGTCACGACGCGGATCGCCTCGGCCATGGTGAACATGCCGTGGGCGATGACGTCGGGGAGGCCGACCTCCACCGCGAACTTCTCGTTCCAGTGGATGGGGTTGAAGTCCCCTGACGCGCCCGCGTACCGGACGAGCGTGGCGCGGGTCACGGGGAAGGTCTGCGCGGGCAGCTCGGTGCCGACCTCGACCTCGTCGTAGGCGATCTTCGCGGTCATGTCAGGCCCCCTCGGGTGCGCGGGAGACGAGCTTCGTCCAGGCGGTGACGACGTGCTCGCCCGAGGCGTCGTGGACCTCGCCGCGGATGTCCAGGATGTCGTTGCCGGCGAGGGACTTGATCGCCTCGATGGTGGAGGTGACCGAGAGCCGGTCCCCCGCGCGCACGGGCCGGGTGTAGGCGAACTTCTGGTCGCCGTGGACGACCCGGCTGTAGTCGAGACCCAGCTGCGGGTCCTCGATGACCGCGCCGGCCGCCTTGAACGTGATGGCGAACACGAAGGTCGGCGGGGCGATCACATCGGGGTGTCCGAGCGCCTTGGCCGCCTCGGTGTCGGTGTACGCGGGATTGGCGTCCCCGATCGCCTCGGCGAACTCGCGGATCTTCTCGCGGCCGACCTCGTAGGGCGGGGTGGGCGGATAGGTCCGGCCCACGAAGGACTGGTCGAGCGCCATGGACTCGATACCTCCTGGATTTCTTGCGATCTTGCCGATGGAGCCAGTGCCGGTCGGCGGCGCCGACAGCTGCCGGAGTTGCCGACAAACGACACGAGGCCGCCCCCTGGTGGGGACGGCCTCGTGTACGAGCCTGATTAACGCGTCTCGCGGTGCGCGGTGTGCGAGTTGCAGCGAGGGCAGTGCTTCTTCATCTCAAGACGGTCCGGGTTGTTACGCCGGTTCTTCTTGGTGATGTAGTTCCGCTCCTTGCACTCCACGCAGGCCAGCGTGATCTTCGGGCGGACGTCGGTGGCAGCCACGTGAGTGCTCCTTGGACGGACGATGGACGGATGAACGCATAAAAGAGTAGCCGATCGAAGGACCGACCCCACAATCGGCTACCGTGTGTAGCGGTGACCGGACTTGAACCGGTGACACAGCGATTATGAGCCGCTTGCTCTACCGACTGAGCTACACCGCTTTGATGATCTGGATCCCGCCCGAAGGCGGGTTCCTTCTCACCAGAGCCCCAATACGGAATCGAACCGTAGACCTTCTCCTTACCATGGAGACGCTCTACCGACTGAGCTATTGGGGCGAGCGAGGAAGACATTACACGGTCTCCGGCCCATCACCCAAATCCGTTTCGCGGTGCCCCCGCGAGGGTCCTCACCAGGCGTCCCGTACGCCACTCGTGGCCTCATCGGTACGACTATTGCGCTCCTCCTCGAAGGTCGCCGTGAGCGCCCCTAGGCTCGGCCCCACGCTTCGTGATCTTGATCTTGAGGAGCCTTGAGGAGCCCCGATGTCAGCCGAAAGCAAGCAGCCCCAGCCGCCCGAGGACGGGGCCGCCACCACCGCCGACTCGGCCTCGCTCCTGCTCTCCCACGCGCGGCTCACCGACGGACGGACCGTGGACGTCCGGCTCGTCGGCGGCCGCATCGAGGCGGTCGGCACGGCCGGCAGCCTCACCGCCGTGGGCGCGCGCGTGGACCTCACCGGCTATCTCCTGCTGCCCGCCGCCGCCGAGCCCCACGCCCACGCCGACACGGCGCTCTCCGCCGACTCCGCGGGGCCCGTCTCGTACGCCCCCGAGGACGTGCAGCGCCGGGCCACCGAGGCGGCTCTGCTCCAGCTCGGCCACGGCGCGACGGCACTCCGCGCGCACGTGCGGATCGGCGACGTGCACGCGCTCGGGCCCCTGGAGGCCGTGCTCCAGGCCCGGCGCTCGCTGCGCGGCCTCGCCGACCTCACCGCCGTGGCCGTACCCCGGCTGCTCACCGGGGTGGCGGGGGCGGACGGACTCGCGCTGCTGCGGGACGCCGTGAAGATGGGCGCGGGCGTGGTCGGCGGCTGCCCTGACCTCGACCCCGACCCGGCCGGATACGTCGAGGCGGTCCTCGAGGTGGCGGCCGAGCACGGCGTCCCGGTCGACCTGCACACCGACGGGGACGACCCGGCCAGGCTGGCCCGGCTCGCGGCGATGGCCGGCGGGCTGCGGCCCGGGGTGACGATCGGGCCGTGCGCGGGGCTCGCCAGGCTCCCCGCCGACGCGGCGCGGCGGGCGGCGGACCAGCTGGCGGCGGCGGGGGTGACGGTGGTGTGTCTGCCGCAGGGCGGCTGCGGGGGGACGGAGCGGCGCGGCGCGGCGCCGGTCCGGCTGCTGCGGGCGGCCGGAGTGCGGGTCGCGGCGGGCAGCGGGACGCTGCGGGACGTGTCCAACCCGGTGGGGCGCGGGGATCCGCTGGAGGCGGCGTATCTGCTGGCCTCGCTGGGCGGGCTGCCGGCCGAGGAGGCGTACGCGGCGGTGAGCGCGGAGGCGCGGGACGTGATGGGACTGCCGGAGGTGCGGGTGGAGGCCGGTTTCCCCGCGGAGCTGCTCGCGGTCCGCGGCGAGCGTCTGTCGGGCGTGCTGTCCCTGGCGTACAGCCGGATCGTGGTGCACCGGGGGCGGGTGGTGGCCCGGACGAGCGCGGTGCGGGAGTACTGCGACTCGGCGGCGGCGCTCGAGCTGCCCCGTCAGGCGCGTCCGGAGCGTCCGCCCGAGCCGGGAAGCCCTTCGGCCGGTCCCGTCGTACGGTCGTGAGTATGCGCATCGTCATCGCTGGAGGACACGGACAGATCGCCCTGCGCCTGGAGAGGCTGCTCTCGGCGGGCGGGCACGAGGTCGCGGGGATCATCCGCAGACCGGAACAGGCCGGAGACCTGCGGGACATGGGTGCCGAGCCCGTCGTCCTCGACCTGGAGTCGGCGTCGGTCGAGATGGTCGCGGCGGTCCTCCAGGGCGCCGGTGCGGCCGTCTTCGCGGCGGGCGCGGGCCCGGGCAGCGGAGCGGACCGCAAGGACACGGTGGACCGCGCGGCGGCGCTGCTTTTCGCGGACGCGGCGGAACGGGCGGGCGTACGGCGCCATGTCGTCGTCTCCTCGATGGGCGCCGACGCGTCTCACCCGGGCGACGAGATCTTCGACGCGTATCTCCGTGCCAAGGGCGCCGCCGACGACGACATCCGCGCGCGGACGTCCCTGGACTGGACGATCCTGCGCCCCGGTTCGCTGACGAACGACGCGGGCACGGGGATGGTCCGCCTGGAGGCCCACACGGGCCGCGGCCCGATCCCCCGCGACGACGTGGCCGCGACCCTGGCCGAGATCCTCGACACCCCGGCGACGGCCGGCCTCACCCTGGAACTGATCGCGGGCTCGACCCCGCTGTCGGTCGCGGTGAAGGACGTGGCCGGAAACTGACCCGGGGCCCCGCGCTCCCGGGAAACGAGTGAAGGTCCCCGGTGCACGCACCGGGGACCTTCTTCGCGTGGCGACGCCAGGATTCGAACCTGGGTAGGCTAAGCCGACGGATTTACAGTCCGCTCCCATTGGCCACTCGGGCACATCGCCATGAGATCGCTGCCGTGGAGCCGCTTTTCGGCGGTGTTCCGTGGCAACGACGTAAACAATACCTGATCCCCGGGGGTGCTTCGCCACCGGATTGATCAGCGGTGAGGGCCGTGGCGCACCCCCTAGGCTTTGGGCTGTACCCCACAGCATCCGAGCAAGGAGCCACGAGTCATGGCCGACTCCAGTTTCGACATCGTGTCCAAGGTCGAGCGGCAGGAGGTCGACAACGCCCTCAACCAGGCCGTGAAGGAGATCTCCCAGCGCTACGACTTCAAGGGAACCAACGCCTCGATCTCCTGGTCGGGCGAGAAGATCCTGATGCAGGCGAACGGCGAGGAGCGCGTCATGGCGATCCTCGACATCTTCCAGACCAAGCTGATCAAGCGCGGGATCTCGCTCAAGTCGCTGGACGTCGAGGGCGAGCCGCAGCTGTCCGGCAAGGAGTACAAGCTCTTCGCCTCGGTCACCGAGGGCATCTCGCAGGAGAACGCCAAGAAGGTCGCGAAGACCATCCGGGACGAGGGCCCCAAGGGCGTCAAGGCCCAGGTGCAGGGCGACGAGCTGCGGGTCAGCTCGAAGAGCCGGGACGACCTCCAGGCCGTGCAGACGCTGCTCAAGGGCAAGGACTTCGACTTCGCGATCCAGTTCGTGAACTACCGCTGACGCATCGAGGCTCGTGTCCGAATTCCGCCAGCCCCGGGCTCGGCGGGCCCCGCACACTGGACGTGGAAGACCCGTGCGGGGAGAGGAACAAGCCATGACCGTGTACGCGTACGTCGACGGCCCCCTGGGCGAGATGCTGCTTGTCGGGCAGCTCGCCGGAGGGGGCCGTGCCGTGCTGCGCTCGCTGTCCCTGCCGGGGCAGAAGGGTGCCGTCGCGGTCGAGGACGGGTGGACGCTCGCGCCCGGGGCGTTCGGCGAGGCCGCCGGGCAGCTGGGTGAGTACTTCGCCGGGCGACGGGACCGCTTCGAGCTGCCGCTCGCGACCGACGCCGGGACCGCGTTCCAACGGCGGGTCTGGGGGGCCCTGGAGGAGATCCCGTACGGCACGACCGTCTCGTACGGGGAGATCGCCCGGCGGGTCGGTTCCGCCGGCGCGGGGGTTCGGGCCGTGGGGACCGCGATCGGACGCAATCCGCTGCTCCTGGTGCGGCCCTGTCACCGGGTCATCGGGGCCGACGGAAGTCTGCGCGGGTACGCCGCCGGGCTTGAGCGGAAGGAGCGGCTCCTGGGCCTGGAGGGGGCCCTGGCGTGACCGAGGGGCTCTTCCCGCGCGAGCGGGCCGTGATCGCGCCCGGAGCCGTGCACGTACCCGCGTGGCTCTCGTTCGCGCGGCAGCGGGAGCTGGTGGACGCCTGCCGGGAGTGGGGGCGCGGGCCCGTGCCGTACCGGCACACCGTGTTGCCCGGTGGGGGTGTCATGTCCGTGCGGTCGCTGTGTCTGGGCCGGCAGTGGGTGCCGTACCGCTATCTCGACACGGTGGGCGTGGAACTGCCCGACCGGCTCGTCGCCCTCGGCCGGGAGGCGCTCGTCGAGGCGTACGGCGACGACGGCGGTTTCACCCCCGACACCGCGCTGGTGAACTTCTACGCGCCGGGGGCGCGGATGGGCATGCACCAGGACCGGGAGGAGCGTTCGGGTGCGCCGGTGGTGTCGCTGAGCCTCGGGGACCGGTGTGTGTTCCGGTTCGGGAACGAGGAGGGCCGTGGGCGGCCGTACCAGGACGTCGAACTGAACTCCGGGGACCTGTTCGTCTTCGGCGGGGCTTCACGGTGGGTTCACCACGGGGTCCCCAAGGTGTACCCGGGGACGGCCGAACCCGCGCTCGGCCTGAGGGGGCGGCTCAACATCACGCTCAGGGAGACCGGCCACAGCCTCTAATGTGCGGGGCATGACATCGGAACTGCGCCGCTCCCTCGGCGTCTTCGACGCGGTCGTGATCGGGCTCGGGGCCATGGTCGGGGCCGGGATCTTCGTCGCGCTCGGGCCCGCCGCCGGGGCGGCCGGATCCGGGGGCGGGCTGCTCGGGGCCCTCGGGCTCGCCGCCGTCGTCGCGTACTGCAACGCCATGGCCTCGGCCCGGCTCGCGGCCCGCTACCCCAGCTCGGGCGGCACCTATGTGTACGGTCGCGAATGCCTCGGTTCGTTCTGGGGCTATCTGGCCGGGTGGGCGTTCGTGGTGGGCAAGACGGCCTCCTGCGCGGCGATGGCCCTGACCGTCGGAGCGTACGTGTGGCCGGGGCACGCGCACGCGGTGGCGGTGGCCGCCGTGGTCGCCCTGACCGCCGTCAACTACGGGGGAGTTCAGAAGTCCGCGCTGCTCACGCGGGTGATCGTCGCCCTCGTCCTCGCCGTCCTCGCCGCCGCCTCCGTGGTGTCGCTCGGGGCCGGCGGGGCAGCTCCGCCCGACCTCGGCGGAGAGGTCACTGCGGGCGGGGTGCTCCAGGCCGCGGGTTTGCTCTTCTTCGCATTCGCGGGGTACGCGCGGATCGCCACGCTCGGCGAGGAGGTCCGCGATCCGGCACGGACGATCCCGCGCGCGGTGCCCGTGGCACTCGGGATCGCCCTCGCCGTCTATGTGCTCGTCGCGGTGAGCGTGCTCACCGTCCTCGGCCCCACGGCCCTCGCCGACTCCCCCGCCCCGCTCGCCGACGCGGCCCGCGCGGCGGACGCCGGCTGGCTCGTACCGGTGGTGACCGTGGGCGCGGCGGTCGCGGCACTCGGCTCGCTGCTCTCGCTGATCCTCGGGGTGTCCCGTACGACCCTGGCCATGGCGAGGGACGGGTATCTGCCGGCCGCGCTCGCCGCCGTGCACCCCCGTTTCCAGGTGCCGCACCGGGCGGAGCTCGCGGTGGGCGCGGTGGTGGCCGTGGTGGCCGCGACGGCGGACGTGCGCGGCGCGATCGGCTTCTCGTCCTTCGGGGTGCTCGTCTACTACGGGATCGCGAACGCCTCCGCCTGGACCATGGGCGGCCGCAACCGGCCGCTCGCCGTGCTCGGGCTCGTCGGCTGCGGGGCCCTCGCGTTCGCGCTTCCGCTCGGGTCCGTCCTGGCGGGGTCGGCGGTCGTCGCGGCCGGTGTGGTGGCGTGGGCCGTCAGCCGGGGACGGCCCGCGCCCCCTCGGCCCTGAGTCCGTCGAGGATCCTCCGGCGCCGGACTAGCGGGCCGCGTACCCGTAGGCCTGGGAGGCCTGGTCCGTGGGGACGATCTCCTTGCCGAGGGGCAGCAGCGACACCGGGATCAGCTTGAAGTTCGCGATGCCGAGCGGGATGCCGATGATCGTGACGCAGAGGACGATGCCGGTGGTGATGTGGCCGAGGGCGAGCCACCAGCCGGCGAGGATCAGCCACAGGACGTTGCCGACGCAGGAGGGCGCGCCCGCGTCGCGGCGGTCGACGACCGTGTGCCCGAAGGGCCACAGGGCGTAGACCCCGATGCGGAAGGCGGCGAGCCCGAAGGGGATGCCGATGATCGTGATACAGAGCAGGACGCCCGCGAGCATGTAGCCGAGGAACATCCAGAATCCGCACAGGATCAGCCAAATGACGTTGAGGATCGTCTTCACGGGCGGTGACCTGCCATCTGTTCGAGCCGGGCGATCCGCTCGGCCATCGGCGGATGCGTGGAGAACATCTTGGACATGCCCTGTCCGGGGCGGAACGGGTTGGCGATCATCATATGGCTCGCGGTCTCGATCCGGGGCTCCGCGGGCAGGGGCAGCTGCTTGGTGCCCGCGTCCAGCTTCCGCAGGGCGCTGGCCAGGGCGAGCGGGTCGCCGGTGAGCTGGGCGCCGGAGGCGTCGGCCTCGTACTCGCGGGAGCGGGAGATGGCGAGCTGGATGACCGAGGCGGCGACCGGGCCGAGGATCATGATCAGGAGCATGCCGAGCAGTCCGGGGCCGTCGTCGTCGTTGGAGCGGCCGACGGGGATCAGCCAGGCGAAGTTGACCAGGAACAGGATCACGGAGGCGAGCGCTCCGGCGACCGAGGAGATGAGGATGTCCCGGTTGTAGACATGGCTCAGCTCATGGCCGATGACCCCGCGCAGCTCCCGCTCGTCGAGGAGCGCGAGGATGCCCTCGGTGCAGCAGACGGCGGCGTTGCGCGGGTTCCGGCCGGTCGCGAAGGCGTTGGGCGCCTGGGTCGGCGAGATGTAGAGCCGTGGCATGGGCTGGCGCGCCTGCGTGGAGAGCTCCCGCACCATCTTGTAGAGGGCGGGCGCCTCGAACTCGCTGACCGGGCGGGCCCGCATGGCCCGCAGAGCCAGCTTGTCGCTGTTCCAGTACGCGTACGCGTTGGTCCCGAGCGCCACGAGGAGCGCGACGATCAGCCCCGTACGGCCGAAGAAGCTGCCGATGACGATGATGAGGGCCGAGAGCCCTCCGAGGAGTACGGCGGTCCTCAGCCCGTTGTGCCGGCGGTGCACGGTACGCCCTCCAAGTGGTGCGGCAGGGGAACCCTTTGCTTCGTGGTCGTCCACGCATCCAGTGGACCCTTCCGTACTGGTCAACGCCAGGCGGGAGGTTCGGGTTCCCCCGGCCGCACCGGGGGCCGTGTGGGCCGTTCGGGTGGTCAGCGGGGAGCCGGGACGGCCAGCTTCTCCAGGCTGGTGGGGAGGGGCTCGACCTCGCTGGTGCAGTGGGCGCAGCGGGAGGCCACGGCCGGGATCTCCGTGAAGCAGCGGGGGCAGTCGCGCTTCTCGGACTTGGGGTCGGCCGCCTCCTCCTTGGCGAACCTCTCCTGGACCTTGGCCAGCGGCGCGACGATCAGGAAGTAGAGGACCGCGGCGGTGATGACGAAGGCGATGGTGGCGGAGATGGCGAGGCCGTAGGGGAAGACGGTCCTGCCGACGCTGAACTTCGCCTCGCTGAAGTCACCGACGGAGCCGGTGGCGAGCCCGATGAGCGGGGTGATGAAGGCCTTGCTGAAGCCCGTGACCACGGCCGTGAACGCCGTTCCGACGGCCAGACCGATGGCCATCGAGATGACGTTCCCGCGAAGTATGAAGTCCTTGAATCCGTTCAGCACGGGGTGTTGCTCCTGCGTTCTGCTGGTGGGGGGTCAGAAGAGGCTGTCCGTGGCGAAGCGGAGGGCGAACTGCGGGTAGCCCGACAGGACGGCTCCGGCGGCGGCGGTCAGCACGATCGCCACGGTGATCGGCGCGGGGGCCCTGTGGGGGGCCTTCTGGACCGCCCCTTCCGGCGTCCGGAACAGCAGAGCCGTCCAGCGCAGGTAGTAGTACAGCGCGATCACGACGTTGACACCCATGATCACGGCCAGCCAGCCCAGGCCCGCGTCGACGGCCGCCGAGAAGACGGTCACCTTGGCGAAGAGGCCGATGATACCCGGGGGCAAACCGGCCAGATTCAGGAGGAAGAAGGCGAGCGCGAGGGCGGCTGCGGGGCTGGTCGCGTAGAGGCCCCGGTAGTCCTCGATCCGGTTCCGCGGGTGGCTGCGGGCGACGAGCGCGACGACCGCGAACGCGCCGAGGTTCACGACGGCGTACATCAGGGCGTACGCGACGGTGGCGCCGATCTGGTCGTCGCTGGAGTACGCGGCGGCGGCGATCGGCACCAGGAGGTAGCCCGCCTGGGCGACGGAGGACCAGGCGAGCAGCCGCACCGCGCTCCACGCGCGCGTGGAGAGCTGGCGCAGGGCGGCGACGTTGCCCGCGGTCATGGTGAGCGCGGCGAGGACGGCGAGCGCCGGGCCCCACACGTCCGCGTACGAGGGGAACGCGACGACCGTCACCAGGATGAGCCCGGTGAAGCCGACGGCCTTGCCGACCACCGACAGGTAGGCCGCGACGGGCAGCGGCGCGCCGACGTACGTGTCGGGCACCCAGAAGTGGAAGGGGACGGCGGCCGTCTTGAAGGCGAAGCCGACGAGGGTGAGGGCCACGCCCGCCTCGGCGAGCGTCTGGAGCTGCCCGGGGACGTCGTCGAGGCGCTGGGCGAGCTCCGTGAGGTGGAGGGTGCCGGTCGTCGCGTACAGGAAGCTGACGCCGAGCAGGGTGACGGCCGTCGCGGTCACCGAGGACAGGAAGAACTTGAGCGCCGCCTCGCCGGACATGCGGTCGCCGCGCTTGAGGCCGACGAGCGCGAAGGCGGGCAGTGAGGCCACTTCGAGGGCGACGACGAGGGTCGCGAGGTCGCGGGAGGCGGGCAGCAGGGCGGCGCCCGCGGCCGAGGAGAGCAGCAGGAACCAGAACTCGCCGGCCGGGAGCTTTTCGCGGGTCTCGGTGAGCGAGAGCAGCGCCGTCAGGAGCGCGCCGCCGAGGACGAGCAGCTGGATGACGAGGGTGAAGTGGTCGGCGGTGTAGCTGCAGGCCCTGACCTGGGTGTCGGCGGTGAGGCAGAAGGTGGAGCGGTCGCCGGCCCGCAGCGGGACGAGGAGGGCGAGGGCGGCGGCGAGGCCGCCGATCGCGGTCCAGCCGAGGAGCTGCTTGCGCTCCTCGGGGACGAACAGGTCGGCGACGAGGACGGCGAGGGCGACCACGGCCGTCAGGGTGGGGGGCGCGATCGTGAGCCAGTCGACGGACTGGACGAGCGACGACGTCACTGGGTGCCTCCGGCGAGGAGCTTCTGGACGGCCGGGTCGGTGAGGCCGAGGAGGACGGCGGGCCAGAGTCCGGCGAGGACGGTGAGGGCGACGAGCGGGGTCCAGGCGGCGAACTCGTATCCCTGGACGTCGGGGATCGGGGCCTCCCCGGCGGGCCGTGGGCCGCCCATGCAGACGCGGCGGACGACGAGCAGGAGGTACGCGGCGGTGAGGAGGGTGCCGAACGCGCCGATCGCCATGAAGGTGAGGAAGGCGGGGCGGCTGAGGCCCTCGGCCGGTTCGAAGGCGCCGAACAGGGCCAGCATCTCGCCCCAGAAGCCGGCCAGGCCCGGCAGGCCGAGGGAGGCGACGGCGGCGAAGGCGAGGAGGGCGCCGAGGCGCGGTGCGCGGCCGTAGAGGGCGGCGCCCGTCGCGCCCGCGAGGGTGTCCAGGTCGGCGGTGCCGTACCGGTCCTTGACCGCGCCGACCAGGAAGAAGAGCAGGCCCGTGACGAGGCCGTGGGCGACGTTGGCGAAGAGGGCGCCGTTGACTCCCGTGGGGGTCATGGTGGCGATGCCGAGGAGGACGAAGCCCATGTGGCCCACGGAGGAGTACGCGATGAGGCGCTTGAGGTCGCCCTTGTTGCCGGGCCTGGCGAGGGCGAGGCAGGCGAGCGATCCGTAGATGATCCCGGCGACGGCGAAGGCGGCGAGGTACGGGGCGAAGATCCGCATCCCGTCCGGGGTGATCGGCAGGACGATCCGGACGAACCCGTACGTACCCATCTTGAGCAGGACGCCGGCGAGGAGGACCGAGCCGACGGTCGGGGCGGCGGTGTGGGCGTCCGGGAGCCAGCTGTGCAGCGGCCACATCGGGGTCTTCACCGCGAGCCCGATCCCGATCGCGAGAACCGCGATGACCTGCACGGATGTGGTCAGTCCACGGCCGTTGTCAGTGGCGAGTGCCACCATGTCGAATGTGCCCGCCTTCACACCGATGAGGAGCAGGCCGAGCAGCATGACGACGGAGCCGAGCAGCGTGTAGAGGATGAACTTCCAGGCGGCGGCCTGCCTGCCCTCGCCGCCCCAGCGGGCGATGAGGAAGTACATCGGGATGAGGACCATCTCGAAGGCCAGGAAGAACAGGACGAGGTCGAGGACGGCGAAGGTGGCGAGGGTGCCGGACTCCAGGACGAGAAGGAGCGCGACGAAGGCCTTCGGGGACGGGCCTGAAGGCATTTTGAAGTAGCTGTACAGCGCGCAGAGGAAGCTCAGGAGCGCGGTCAGGACCAGGAGGGGGAGGGAAATGCCGTCGACACCGAGGTGGATGCGCACGTCGAGCGCGTTGATCCAGCTGATGTCCGTCGTGGCCTGCATCCTCGACGGCTGGTCGTGGTCGAAGCCGAGCACCAGGACGATCGCGGCGAGGAGGATCACGCCGGTGACGGTCACGCCGTGGCGGAGCACGGCCTGGTCCGGTGACTTCCCCTTCAGCCCGGGCGGGGCCGGGAGGAGAGCGGCGGCGGCCCCGAGGAGCGGGCCGACGACGATCAACGCGAGAAGGAACTGCATCACGGATTCACTGATATCGATCACGGCTCACGCTCCGGCGACGGCGTTGGCGAGGGCGACGGCGGCGATCGCCAGGACGACGGAGCCGGCGAGCAGGGCGCTCAGATAGGTCTGGACGTTGCCGGTCTGGGCGCGGCGGACGAGCCAGCCGAGCCCCTTGGCGGAGTCGCCCGCGGCGCTGACGTAGGTGTCGACGACCTCGCGGTCCAGGAAGCGGACCAGGGAGGCGGCCGCGAGGACGGGGCGGACGAAGGCGGTCCGGTACACGGCGTCCAGGTGGAAGCCGTCGGCCGCCGGGCCGTGCAGCGGCCCGAGGAGGGCGCGGCCGGGGTCGGCCGGGTCCTCGGCGGGGTGCGGCAGGTGCAGCGCCTCGGCCTCGACCAGGCCCGCGTCGGCGTCGGGGTGGGCGACGTGCGGGGCGGGGGCCGCGACCGGGGTGCGGGCCGTGAGGGTGCGCCAGATCGCGTACGTGATGACCGCTCCGGCGGCGGCGAGGCCCGTGCCCAGGACGGCCGTGGTGACGGTCGGGGTGAGGGCGTGCCCGTCGAACCAGTCGTCGACGTACGTGGCGGTGAGCCCGAAGCCGAGGGAGGGGATCGCGAGGACCCACAGGACGGTCGTCATGGCGATGGGCTGACGCCCGTGGTCCGGGGCCTCGGCGCCCCGGCCGCGGAAGGTCCGCAGCCAGAGGCGGAGCGCGTAGGCGGCGGTGAGCAGGGCGGTCAGCAGGCCCGCGCCGAGGACGGTCCAGCCGGCCCCGGCGGGCGCGACGTCCCGGTCCCCGAGCGCGGTGTGCTCGGCGGCCACCAGGACGGCCTCCTTGGAGAAGAAGCCGGCGAAGGGCGGGATCGCGGCGAGCGCGAGAAGGGCGATCGTCATCGTCCAGTACGCGTCCGGGATGCGCTTCGCTAGGCCGCTCATGCGGGACATGGCGGTCAACGAGTTCGTACCGGCGGCGTGGATGACCGCGCCGGCGGCGAGGAAGAGCAGCGCCTTGAAGGCGGCGTGCGAGAGGAGGTGGAAGACGGCGGCACCGCGGTCGCCGACGGCGAGGGCACCGGCCATGTAGCCGAGCTGGCCGATCGTCGAGTAGGCGAGGACCCGCTTGATGTCGTCCTGGGCGAGTGCGGCGAGCGCCGAGCCGACCATCGTGATCGCGGCCATCACGGCGAGCACGGTCATCGCGGCGGCGGAGGCGGCGAAGACGGGCAGCAGCCGGGCCGTGAAGTAGATGCCGGCGGCGACCATCGTCGCCGCGTGGATGAGCGCGGAGACGGGGGTGGGGCCGGCCATGGCGTCCGGGAGCCAGGTGTGCAGCGGGAACTGCGCCGACTTGCCCGCCACACCGGCGAGCAGCAGCAGCGCGATCAGGGTGGGGTGGTCGAGGCCGCCGCTCGCGACGGCGCCGAGGACGCCCGTGATCCGGAAGGTTCCGGCGTCGGCGGCGAGCGCGAAGAGACCGATGAGGAAGGGGACGTCACCGAGCTTGGTGACGAGGAAGGCCTTCAGGGAGGCGGCCCGCGCCTCGGGGGTCTCCCAGTAGTGGCCGACGAGGAAGTACGAGCAGATGCCCATGATCTCCCAGCCGACCAGGAGCACCATCAGGTCGCCGGAGTAGACGACGAGCAGCATCGCGGAGGTGAAGAGGGAGACGAGCGCGGCGTACGAGGGGTAGCGCGGGTCCTCGCGGAGGTACCCGGTCGAGTAGATCTGCACACAGGTGGCGACGACGCCGACCAGGACGGCGACGAGGGCGGCGAAGCCGTCGATGTGGAGGGCCAGGTCGACGGGGACCGACCCGGTGGGGGTGAGCTGGGTGGCGGCGTCGATCGCCTTGCCGCCGCCCTGGCGGGCGGCGACGAGGACGGCGAGCACGGCGGCCGCGAGCGTCGGGAGGACGGCGAGCGGGCGGACGAAGCCGGGCGCGGCGCGGCCGAGCAGGAGTCCGGCGGCGGAGCCGAGGAACGGCAGGAGGGGGACGAGGACGGCGAGGGTCGTGGTGGTCACGCGGTGGCCTCGGCCTTCTCGCCGGTGGGCGTGTCGTCGGTGCTCTCGTGCGGGGCCTCCGCCGTGTCACGGAGGCGGTCGACGTCCGAGGTGCCCTTGTTGCGGTGGACCATCAGGACGATCGCGAGACCGATGCCGATCTCCGCGGCGGCGATGGCGATGGTGAAGAGGGTGAGGGCCTGGCCGGCGTGGAGGGTGTCGCGGAGCCAGACGTCGAAGGCGACCAGGTTGAGGTTGACGGCGTTGAGCATCAGCTCGACGGACATCAGGACGAGGATCGCGTTGCGGCGGGCGAGGACGCCGTACACGCCGATGGCGAAGAGGAGGGCGGCGAGGACGGCCGGGTAGACGAGAGGCATCAGCGCTGCTCCTCCCGCTTCTTCCGGGAGATCACGATCGCGCCGACGAGGGCGGCCAGGAGGAGGACGGACAGTGCCTCGAAGGGCAGCACCCAGTGCCGGAAGAGGATCTCGCCGGACACCTTCGTGGAGCCCTGTACGGCTCCGTCCAGGTCGATCCGGGTCGTACGGAACGCGTCGACGACGACCCAGACGAGCGCGGCCGCGGCGGCCAGGGCGACCGCGATCGCCACCGGCTTGTTGCGGGAGTCGGCGTCCGGGGAGTGGCCGATGGGGGCCTTGGTGAGCATGAGACCGAACAGGAGGAGGACGACGACGGAACCGACGTAGATCAGGACCTGCACCCAGGCGATGAACTCGGCGGTCAGGAGCAGGTACTCCACGGCGAGGCCGCCGAGCGCCACGACCAGCCAGAGCGCGGCGTGGACCAGCTGGCGGGTGGTGACGGTGACGAGGGCGGCGCCGAGGGTGACGAGGCCGACGAGGAGGAAGGCGATCTCGACGCCGGTCGGCGACAGGAAACCATGGGTCTGCTGTGCTGCGGCGGCTGCCGCGGCGGCGAGGGTCACTGCTGCTCCTCCTGGGCCTCGGCCTGCGCGGCGGCCTCCTGGGCTTCGGCCTCGGCCTGGGCCTGGGCGGCAGCCTTCTCGGCGGCCTTGCGGGCGGCCGCGATCTCCTTCGGCTCCTCCGCGTGCGGGTCGAGCGCGGGTGGTTCCGGGACCGTCCACATCCACTCGCGGAGCTTGTCGCGCTCGTGGGTGAGCTCGTGGATGTCGGTCTCCGCGTACTCGAACTCGGGCGACCAGAACAGCGCGTCGAACGGGCACACCTCGATGCAGATACCGCAGTACATGCAGAGCGCGAAGTCGATGGCGAAGCGGTCGAGGACGTTCCGGCTGCGCTCGCGGCCACCGGGGGCGGCGGCCGGCACCGTCTCCTTGTGGGAGTCGATGTAGATGCACCAGTCGGGGCACTCACGGGCGCAGAGCATGCAGACCGTGCAGTTCTCCTCGAACAGTCCGATGACCCCGCGGGTGCGGGGCGGCAGCTCGGGCTGGACGTCCGGGTACTGCGCGGTGACGGTCTTCTTCGTCATCGTGCGGAGCGTGACGGCGAGGCCCTTGGCGAGGCCGGAGCCGGGGATCGGAGCCATCAGTTGATCGCCACCTTCACGATGCCGGTGAGCGCGATCTGCGCGAGAGCGAGCGGGACGAGCGTCGTCCAGGCCAGCTTCTGGAGCTGGTCCTCACGCAGCCGCGGGTAGCTCACCCGCAGCCAGATCACGACGAACGCGAGGACGGCGGTCTTGAGCAGGGTCCACACCCAGCCGAGACCGTCCGCGCCGAAGGGGCCGTGCCAGCCGCCGAGGAACAGGACGGTGGTGAGACCGCACAGGACGACGATGCCGGCGTACTCGGCGAGCAGGAACAGGGCGAAGCGGAGACCGGTGTACTCGGTGTACGCGCCGAAGATGATCTCCGAGTCGGCGACCGGCATGTCGAACGGAGGCCGCTGGAGCTCCGCGAGACCCGCCACGAAGAAGACGAGGGCGCCGACGATCTGCCAGGGCAGCCACCACCACTCGAAGGCGTTCAGGATCCCGGGGAGGGAGACGGTGCCGGCGGCCATCGCCACGGAGGCAGCGGCGAGCAGCATCGGGAGCTCGTACGCGAGGAGCTGGGCGGCGGTGCGGAGGCCGCCGAGCAGCGAGAACTTGTTGGCGGACGCCCAGCCGGCCATCAGGCTGCCGAGGACGCCGACGCCCATCACGGCGAGCACGAAGAAGATGCCGGCGTCGACGACCTGTCCGACGGCTCCCTCGCTCGGCCCGATCGGGATCGCCACGAGGACGAGGAGGTACGGGAGGAGGGCGACGGCCGGCGCGAGCTGGAAGACCCGCCGGTCGGCGTCCTTGGGGACGACGTCCTCCTTCTGCGCGAACTTCACCCCGTCGGCGACGAGCTGGGCCCAGCCGTGGAATCCACCGGCGTACATGGGGCCGAGGCGGCCCTGCATATGGGCCATGACCTTGTGCTCGGTCTGACCGACGACGAGGGGCAGCACGAGGAAGACGGCGAAGACGACGAGCAGCCGGAGGGCGACGTCGAGTACGTCGTTCACGCGGGATCGCCTCCGGCGGGGGTGGTGGGGTGGTCGGTGCCGCCACCCTGCGGGGCGGAGCCTCGCGGGGCAGGCGGGTCGTCGGACTCGGCGGAGCCTTGCCCGGCAGGCGGCGCGTCGGACTCGGCGGAGCCTTGCCCGGCAGGCGGGTCGTCGGACTCGGCGGAGCCTTGCCCGGCAGGCGGCGCGTCGGACTCGGTCGCGACGGACTCAGGTGCCGTTTCCGGGGCCTGCGGCGCGGTGCCGGGCTCGGGTGCGGCCGGCTCTGGCGCCGTTTCGGGGGCCTCCGGGCCGGTGCCGGGATCGGGTGCGGCTTCCGGGGCCTGCGGCGTCGGCTCGGGACGCTCGGCTCCGGCCGGGATCTCCGGCTTCGCCGGGGTCCTCCGGGAAGCCGGCTCGTCGTCGAAGGCCGGGCGGGCGTGATGCCAGGGGGCGTCCGAGCTGCGGGCACGTGCGCCGGTGGCCTCTGCGCTCGGCGCAGGACCGTCCGGGGTCGCCTGACTCGCCGAGCGGGTGCGGGGCGTCTCGGGCTCAGCCGCGTCCGCCGGCGCCGGCCGGCTCGCCGAGCCTTCCGACGCCGAGCGGGTGCGGCGCGGCGGGCGGTCGGCGGGCGGGGTGTCGGTCACCGCTCCCGGATCGGGAGCCACGGCTGACCGCTCCGGGGCCGTGTCGGCGGCGGGCGTCTGGCTCGCCGAGCCCTCCGACGCCGAGCGGGTACGGCGGGGCGGGCGGGTCGTCGGGGTCGGGGGCTCGGTCGCCGCGTCCGGTGCGGGGGCCACGGCGGGCGTCTGGCTCGCCGAGCCCTCTCCCACCGATCGGGTGCGGCGGACCGGGCGTTCGCCCGCCGCTCGGGCCGGGCGGTCTCCCGTCGCTCGCGCCGGGCGGGACGGGGCCGGGGGGAGCTGACCCTTCAGGGGGCCCCATTCGTTGGGGTCGGGGACGCCCGGCGGGAGCATCTGGCGGCGCTTCGGGCCTCCGCCGTCGTGGGACTCGCCCGGTTCCTTCGCGCCCGGCCACGCCTTGGCGACCCGGGCCGCGAGGACGAAGTCCTTGCGCAGGGGGTGGCCCTCGAAGTTCTCGGGGAGGAGGAGGGGGACGAGGTGGGGGTGGCCGGTGAAGTCCACCCCGAACATCTCGTGGGTCTCGCGTTCGTGCCAGCCCGCGCCCGCGTACACCCCGATCGCCGTGGGCAGAACCGCGGCGGAGTGCGGGACGGTCGTACGGACGAGGAGGCGGCGCGGGCGGCCCTCCGCGAGGGACACCACGTGCGCGCAGACCCGGAAGCCCGTGCCCGGCTCGTCGACCGCGCTCAGCCAGTCGAAGTACGTGCAGCCGAGTTCGTCGCGGGCCGTGGTGAGCGCCGGGATCCAGGACGCCGGCGGGACGTCGACGGTCAGCAGGTCGTACGCCTGCTCCGCCGTCGCCTCCTCGCCGAAGACCTCGGTCACGGCCTCGGGGAGCGAGTCGTAGGCGGTCATGCCGTGCCCTCCGGCCCCTGGACCAGGGGGCTCGTCAGCTGGGAGACCGAGGCGGCCGTCGTGTACCGCTCCGCCAGGCTCTCCCGCGCGATCTTCTCCTGGAGCTTGAGGATGCCCTGGAGCAGCGCCTCGGGGCGGGGCGGGCAGCCGGGGACGTAGACGTCGACCGGGATGATCTGGTCGACGCCCTTGGTGACGGAGTACGAGTCCCAGTACGGGCCGCCGCAGTTCGAGCAGGCGCCGAAGGAGATGACGTACTTCGGTTCGGGCATCTGCTCGTACAGGCGCTTCACGGCCGGGGCCATCTTGTCCGTCACCGTGCCCGAGACGATCATCAGGTCGGCCTGGCGCGGGCCGGGCGCGAACGGGATGACGCCGAGCCGGATGAAGTCGTGGCGGGCCATCGACGCGGCGATGAACTCGATCGCGCAGCAGGCGAGCCCGAAGTTGAAGACCCACAGGCTGTAGCGGCGGCCCCAGTTCAGGACCACCTTCATCGGCTCGGGGGCCAGACGGGCGAGGGTCCCCAGCTTCGGAGCGGGCAGCGGTGTTACGTCCATGACAGGACGCCCTTCTTGTACGCGTAGAGCAGCCCCACGGCCAGGAAGCCGAGGAAGACGAACATCTCGACCAGGGTCGTGGCGCCGTAGCCGGGCGCGGCGAAGACCGTCGCCCAGGGGAAGAGGAAGATCGAGTCGACGGCGAAGATGACGTAGAGGAAGGCGTACACGTAGTAGCGGACCTGGGTGTGGGCCCAGCCCTCCCCCACGGGATCGACCCCGCACTCGTACGTGAGGAGTTTCTCGGGCGTCGGCACGACAGGCCTGAGCAGCCGGCCCGCGCCGAACGCCACGGCGACGAAGAGCACGCCGACGACGGCGAGCAGGCCGACGACGGAATACGTCTGGAAGTAGTCCGCCGCGTCGGCCGCGA
Source organism: Streptomyces sp. NPDC058326 (assembly GCF_042879855.1). Lineage (NCBI taxonomy): Bacteria > Bacillati > Actinomycetota > Actinomycetes > Kitasatosporales > Streptomycetaceae > Streptomyces > Streptomyces sp. NPDC058326. The sequence goes on from NZ_JBHVZO010000004.1 coordinate 393,868, forward strand.
CAACGGTCGGTTCCCGCACGTCCGCCCCTCGGTCTCGGTGTCTCATGAGTCACTTCTGTACGGACGCGAGTCTAGGCCCTGCTAAAGGGACCGTAAGCAGTCGCGTACGCGCTGCTGGTGGGGATATCCCCCCTGCCGCTCACCCACCTCCCCCATGGCGTCCCGCCGCCCCGGACCGGCAGTCTGGGGAACATGACCGCTGATCATGACTCCGCCGGGTCCTCCGGCTCCGCCGCCGCCCCGCGTCCGCCGCTGCGCCTCGCCTACGGCAAGGAGACCTGGAAGGAGATCGCCTTCCTCCTCTCCAACCTGTTCACGGCCCTGGCCGGTTTCGTCTACGCGGTCGTCAGCGTCGTCCTCGGCGTCGGCCTCTCGGTCACCGTGATCGGCCTTCCGCTGCTCGCCCTCGGCCTCGGCGGGGCGCGCCTCATCGGCCGCTCCGAGCGGGCCCGGGCGCGCGGGCTGCTGGAGGTCCGGGTCGCCGAGCCGTCCCCGCTGCCGTTGCCCGGCGGCTTCTTCGGCTGGCTGTGGACCTCGCTGAAGGACCCGGTGGCGTGGCGGACGCAGCTGTACGGGCTGATCCGGCTGCCCTGGGGGATCGTGACGTTCGTGGTCGCCCTGGTCTCGCTGCTCGTCCTCTGGCCGGTGCTGCCCTTCCTCTCCCGGGGCCTGACCAACGCCGACCGGGGCATGGTGCGGGGGCTCCTCTCGCCCTCCGACGAGCTGGAGCGGCGGATCGCCGAGCTGGAGTCGGACCGGGGGGTGGTCGTCGACACCGCCGCGGCCGACCTGCGGCGCATCGAGCGCGATCTGCACGACGGCGCTCAGGCCCGGCTCGTCGCCCTCGCGATGGGGCTCGGGCTCGCCAAGGAGAAGCTCCTCGACGACCCGGAGGCGGCCGCGACGATGGTCGACGAGGCGCACGGCGAGGTGAAGCTCGCCCTCCAGGAGCTGCGGGACCTCGCCCGGGGCATCCACCCGGCGGTCCTCACCGACCGGGGGCTCAGCGCCGCGCTCTCCTCCGTGTCGGCGCGCTGCACGGTGCCGGTGAAGGTGACGGTGGACCTGGCGGAGCGGCCGGCGGAGGCGATCGAGGGCATCGCGTACTTCACGGTGTCGGAGCTGCTGCAGAACGTCTCCAAGCACGCGCGTGCCCGGTCCGCCTCCGTGGAGGTGTGGCGGGCGAAGGACCGGCTGCTGCTCCAGGTGCGGGACGACGGGACGGGCGGGGCGCGCTTCGACGGCGGCACGGGGCTCGCGGGGCTCGCGGAACGGCTCGGGGCGGTGGACGGGCTCCTCGTCCTGGACTCGCCGGAGGGCGGCCCGACGACGGTCACGGCGGAGCTGCCGTGGCGCGCGCGTCCTACGCGGTGACGGCCTGCGGCTGTGGGCGGGGCTCGGGGCCGGGGCCGGGGCCGGTCGCCGGTGGCCGCTGGTCGGTAGCCGGTATCCGGTGGCGGCCGGCGGCCGGCGGCCGGCGGCCGGCGGCCGGCGGCCGGCGGCCCGTAACGGCCGGTGGCGGTGGCGGTGGCGGTGGCGGTGGCGGTGGCGGTGGCGGTGGCCCGTAACGCCCGGCAGCGGTGGCCCGTAACGCCCGGTGGCGGTTGCCCGTGACGCCGGCGGCCGGCGGCCCTGACGCCGGTGGCGGTTGCCCGTGACGGCCGGCGGCCGGCGGCCCTGACGCCGGTGGCGGTTGCCCGTGACGGCCGGTGGCCGACGGCCCGTGGCATCCAGCGGCGGTGGCACGTGACGTCCCGGATCGCCGCAGGTAGGGAAAACCCCCGCCCGTAGACGCCCACCCGCCTCATGGTCCGGCCGGGCCCGGGACGGAACCCTGGAACACGTACCCACCCCACCCAGAGAAGGACCCCCGCGATGGCCTCCCACCGACTCCCCGCAGCGATCCGCGCGCCGTTCGAGGCCCGCACCTGGCGCGGCCTCCTCTACGTACTGATCGGGCTTCCGCTGAGCGTCTGCTGGTTCGCGCTCTCCGTCGCCTTCGTCTCGGCCGGCGCCGGACTGCTCATCACCTTCCTCGGCGTGCCGATCCTGGCCGGGGCCCTCGCCATGTGCCGGGGCTTCGGCGCGGTCGAGCGGGCCCGGGCGCGCGGTCTGCTCGGCCTCGACGTACGGGCTCCCGAGCCGGTACGGGGCCGGACCGGCGGGGCCTTCTCCTGGATGGGCGCCATGCTGAAGAGCGGAGCGTCGTGGCGGCACCTGCTGTACGCGGTCCTGCACATGCCGTGGGCGGTGTTCTCGTTCTCGGTGACGGTGGCGTTCTGGTCCTGGGGCTGGGGCCTCTTCCTGTATCCGCTGTGGCAGTGGGTGTTCCCCGCGTACCTGGGCCAGGACGGCATCCAGCTGTACGGCGACGGAACCCACGGCCTCTACCTCGACTCCCCCTTCGAGATCGCCGTCACCAGCCTGATCGGGCTCCTGTTCGTGATGGTCGGGCCGTGGCTCCTGCGCGGGTTCGTCGCCGTCGACCGGCTCCTGGTCTCCGGCCTCCTCGGCCCCTCGCGGCTCGCCTCCCGCGTGACCGAGCTGGAGTCCGACCGGGGCGTGGTCGTCGACACCGCCGCGGCCGACCTGCGGCGCATCGAGCGGGACCTCCACGACGGCGCTCAGGCCAGGCTCGCCGCGCTCGCCATGGACCTGGGGCTCGCCAAGGAGAAGCTCACGGAGGACCCGGAGGCGGCGGCGGTGCTGGTCGGCGAGGCGCACGGCGAGGTGAAGCTCGCCCTCAAGGAGCTGCGGGACCTCGCCCGGGGCATCCACCCGGCGGTCCTCACCGACCGGGGCCTCGACGCGGCGCTCTCCGCGGTCGCCTCGCGGTGCGCGGTCCCGGTGTCGGTGGACGTCGACCTGCCGGCCCGGCCGGTGCCGGCGATCGAGGGAATCGCCTACTTCGCGGTCTCCGAGCTGCTGCGGAACGTCACCGAGCACTCGCGGGCGCGGCGGGCCTGGGTGGACGTGTGGCGGGCGGGCGACCGGCTGATGCTCCAGGTGCGGGACGACGGGACGGGCGGGGCGGAGTCGGTGCCGGGGCGGAGTCTCGCGGGGCTGGCGGAGCGGGTGGGGGCGGTGGACGGGGTGCTGGCCGTGGACTCGCCGGCGGGCGGACCCACGACGGTGACGGCGGAGCTGCCCTGGCGGGCGTGAGGCGGTGGGGCGCGCGCGGGTGGGACCCCCCCCCCCCCCCCCGCCCCGTGGGGGCCGTATCCGCAAAGGACCTCGGCCCGGCAAGGCCTCGGCCCGGCAAGGACCTCGGCCCGGCAAGGGCGCCGTCCGTTGTGCCCACGAGTGACCGCCCGGGCGGAACGAATGCCCACAACGCGGGGGCCGGGCGGCCCCGTAGTGCGATGCTGGGAGCCGCATCGGACGACAGGACGTGGGGGCTGTACGGCGTGGGTGGGCAAGAGGGGGCGGTGCGTGTGGTCATCGCCGAGGATTCAGTGCTGCTACGGGAGGGCCTGACCCGGCTCCTGACCGATCTGGGGCATGAGGTCGTCGCGGGTGTCGGGGACGGGGACGCGCTCGTCGAGACCGTGGCCGGCCTCGCGGGGCAGGGCGCCCTGCCGGACGTGGTCGTCGCGGACGTCCGGATGCCGCCGACGCACACGGACGAGGGCGTACGGGCCGCGGTGCGGCTGCGCAAGGAGTATCCGGGCCTCGGGGTGCTGGTCCTTTCGCAGTACGTGGAGGAGCAGTACGCCACGGAACTTCTGGCCGGTTCCAGCCGGGGTGTGGGGTATCTGCTCAAGGACCGGGTCGCCGAGGTACGTGAGTTCGTGGACGCGGTCGTGCGGGTCGCCGGCGGCGGTACGGCGCTGGATCCGGAGGTCGTGCAGCAGCTGCTCGGCCGGAGCCGTCAGCAGGACGTGCTGGCGAACCTGACGCCGCGCGAGCGGGAGGTGCTCGGCCTGATGGCGGAGGGCCGGACGAACTCGGCGATCGCGAAGGCGCTGGTGGTGAGCGACGGCGCGGTGGAGAAGCACATCAGCAATATTTTCCTGAAGCTGGGTCTTTCGCCGAGTGACGGCGATCATCGACGGGTACTCGCGGTGTTGACGTATCTGAGATCCTGAGAATCTGACCCCCTGTCAGTCGGGCGGGGAGTGGAGGCCGCCCGTCGGCACCCTGCGGGCCCCGAGCCCGGAGGGGGGCGGAATCGGACATTCCGAGACTCTCGCCGACGACAGAACGTGTCGATTCACGCCAAAAAGGCGTCTCAAAAAGACGTCCGCGATACGAGAAGTCCCGGGAAGGCCCTCCCTGCCGTCGTAGGGTGGGCTTCGGGACGGACGGTGATCGGCCGACCGCGCCCGAGCCTTCTCCCGCCTCCGGCGGAGAGTCCCCTTGCCGCGAGGGAGGTCCAGTTCAGTGACCAGCCAGGTCAGTAGCGAGGCCGGTGAGGCACTGCTCGGAGAGCAGCGCAGCGCCCCGACGAAGCACCACGGCACAGAGAAGGAAGTACGCCGTCTCGATCGGGTGATCATCCGCTTCGCGGGTGACTCCGGTGACGGTATGCAGCTGACGGGTGACCGCTTCACCTCGGAGACGGCGTCCTTCGGGAACGACCTCTCCACGCTGCCGAACTTCCCGGCCGAGATCAGGGCACCCGCCGGAACCCTGCCGGGTGTCTCGTCCTTCCAGCTGCACTTCGCCGACCACGACATCCTGACCCCGGGCGACGCCCCGAACGTGCTGGTCGCGATGAACCCCGCCGCCCTCAAGGCCAACCTCGCGGACGTGCCGCGCGGTGGCGAGATCATCGTCAACACGGACGAGTTCGCTCCCCGGGCCATGAAGAAGATCGGCTGGGACGTCTCGCCCCTGGAGGACGGTTCGCTCGACGGCTACCGGGTCCACCCGGTCCCGCTGACCACGCTGACCGTGGAGGCCCTGAAGGAGTTCGGTCTCTCCCGGAAGGAGGCCGAGCGGAGCAAGAACATGTTCGCGCTCGGGCTGCTCTCCTGGATGTACCACCGGCCGACCGAGGGCACCGAGACCTTCCTGCGCCAGAAGTTCGCGAAGAAGCCGCAGATCGCCGAGGCCAACGTGGCCGCCTTCCGGGCCGGCTGGAACTTCGGCGAGACCACCGAGGACTTCGCCGTCTCCTACGAGATCGCCCCCGCGACCCGGGCCTTCCCCACCGGCACGTACCGGAACATCTCGGGGAACCTGGCCCTGTCGTACGGACTGATCACCGCGGGCCGGCAGGCGGACCTGCCGCTCTACCTGGGCTCGTACCCGATCACCCCGGCATCGGACATCCTGCACGAGCTGAGCAAGCACAAGAACTTCGGTGTGCGGACCTTCCAGGCCGAGGACGAGATCGCCGGCATCGGCGCCGCGCTCGGCGCGGCCTTCGGCGGTTCGCTCGCCGTGACGACGACGAGCGGCCCCGGTGTGGCGCTCAAGTCCGAGACGATCGGGCTCGCGGTCTCCCTGGAGCTGCCGCTGCTCGTCGTGGACATCCAGCGCGGCGGCCCGTCCACCGGTCTTCCGACCAAGACCGAGCAGGCGGATCTCCTCCAGGCCATGTACGGCCGCAACGGCGAGGCGCCGGTGCCGGTCATCGCCCCGAAGACGCCCGCCGACTGCTTCGACGCGGCGATCGAGGCGGCCCGGATCGCCCTCACGTACCGCACGCCCGTCTTCCTCCTCTCCGACGGCTACCTCGCCAACGGCTCCGAGCCCTGGCGCATCCCGGACGTCGAGGACCTCCCCGACCTGCGGACACAGTTCGCCACCGGGCCGAACCACACGCTCGACGACGGCACCGAGGTGTTCTGGCCGTACAAGCGCGACCCGGAGACCCTGGCCCGCCCGTGGGCCGTGCCCGGCACGCCGGGGCTCGAGCACCGCATCGGCGGCATCGAGAAGCAGGACGGCACGGGCAACATCTCGTACGACCCCGCCAACCACGAGTTCATGGTCCGCACCCGGCAGGCCAAGATCGACGGCATCGACGTGCCCGACGTCGAGGTCGACGACCCGGACGGTGCGAGCACCCTGGTGCTCGGCTGGGGCTCCACCTACGGGCCGATCACGGCGGCCGTCCGCCGCATCCGCAGGGCGGGCGGGCACATCGCCCAGGCCCATCTGCGGCACCTCAACCCCTTCCCGAAGAACCTCGGCGAGGTCCTCAAGGGGTACGAGAAGGTCGTCGTCCCCGAGATGAACCTCGGGCAGCTCGCCACCCTCGTCCGGGCGAAGTACCTCGTCGACGCCCGCAGCCACACCCAGGTCAACGGCATGCCGTTCAAGGCCGAGCAGCTCGCCGCCGCCCTCAAGGAGGCCATCGATGCCTGAGACCACGGAGACGCTGCTGAGCCTGGTGCCCAAGGCCGAGGGCCGGCAGTCCATGAAGGACTTCAAGTCCGACCAGGAGGTCCGCTGGTGCCCGGGCTGCGGTGACTACGCGGTCCTCGCCGCCGTGCAGGGCTTCATGCCCGAGCTCGGTCTGGCGAAGGAGAACATCGTCTTCGTCTCCGGGATCGGCTGCTCCTCCCGCTTCCCGTACTACATGAACACCTACGGGATGCACTCCATCCACGGCCGCGCCCCGGCCATCGCCACCGGCCTCGCCACCTCCCGCCGCGACCTGTCCGTCTGGGTCGTCACGGGCGACGGCGACGCGCTCTCCATCGGCGGCAACCACCTCATCCACGCGCTGCGCCGCAACGTCAACCTGAAGATCCTGCTGTTCAACAACCGGATCTACGGACTGACCAAGGGCCAGTACAGCCCCACGTCCGAGGTCGGCAAGATCACCAAGTCGACCCCGATGGGCTCGCTGGACGCACCCTTCAACCCGGTGTCGCTGGCCCTCGGCGCGGAGGCCTCCTTCGTGGCCCGTACGGTCGACTCCGACCGCAAGCACCTCACCGAGGTGCTGCGGCAGGCAGCCGACCACAACGGCACGGCGCTCGTCGAGATCTACCAGAACTGCAACATCTTCAACGACGGCGCGTTCGAGGTGCTCAAGGACCAGGACCAGGCGAAGGAGGCGGTCATCCGCCTCACGCACGGGCAGCCGATCCGCTTCGGCGCCGAGGACGAGAAGGGCGTCGTCCGCGACCCCGCGACCGGCGACCTCCAGGTCGTCACGGTCACACCGGAGAACGAATCGCGGGTCCTCGTCCACGACGCCCACGCGGCCACCCCGACCACCGCCTTCGCGCTCTCACGGCTCGCCGACCCGGACACCCTCCACCAGACCCCCATCGGGGTGTTCCGATCGGTGGAGCGGCCGGTGTACGACACCCTGATGGCCGACCAGCTGGAGACGGCGGTGGAGCAGTATGGCAAGGGCGACCTCGGCCAGCTCCTCGCGGGGAACGACACCTGGACGGTCGTCGGCTGACAGCCGCACGGAGGGGCCCGGTCCGCGGCGGCCTGCGGACCGGGCCCTTCCTCATGTCCCCTCGGCGGCCGCCGCCTTCGCGAACTCCCCCAGGAACCGCGGTACTCCGCCCTTCACCTGCCAGAGGAAGAGCCCGACGAGCGCCGCGACACTGCTGTCCCGGCCCGCGGACGAGTACTGCCTGATGACACCGTGGTGCGGGTTCTGGCGCAGGTTGTTCGCCACCCCGGCGGCCTCCGACTCGGCGTTGTTCGCGACCGCCGTGCCGAGCGCCTGGATCGTCCAGTTGACCGCGTCGAACACCTCCGCGGCGTACGGCTCGACGGGGGTCGCGGGGGCGATGCCCCAGCGCTTCCGGTACGCCGCCGTGAAGTCCTTCGCCGCCGGGACGCCGTCGGGGTCGGCGAAGGCCGTACCGAAGTACCAGCCCTCGGCCGCCGGACCCGCGAGCCTGAGGAACTCCGGGTGGAGCACGGCCTCGACGCTGCCGCGCGGCCCCTCGTACCCCTGGTCGCGCAGCGCTTTCGCGCAGAGCGCCGCCCGGCGCGGTGAGGTCCCCACGTACATCACGCCCAGCGGGTCGGTGGCGAGCGCGGCCCGTACGGCGGAGGCGAAGTCCTCGCTGCCCGCCTCGACGGGGTGGGAGGTCGCCACCCCGCCGAGGTCCTGCGCGGGCGGGGTGTTCTTGATGCTCCTGACCGCGAACCAGGTGTACCGGCCGCCGGCACGGTCCTCCACGAGCGCGGTCCGCACGGCCTTGTGCTCGGAGAGGTAGCGGACGTACGGCACGATCAGGGAGTCGGGGGAGGTGCGCGGCTCGAAGTAGGTGGGCCTGAAGACCTGCCCCTTCAGCGTGGTGCCGACCGGCACCGAGGCGAGGACGCTCACCAGCGGTACCGATCGGTCCACGAGTTCGGCCACTGCCGCGACGACGGTCTCCGCCGACGTCGGACCGACGACCCCGATCAGGTTCTCGTCCTTGAGCAGGGTGCGGGTGGCGGCCTTGGCGCGCGCCGCGTCCCCGCCGTCGTCAGCGACACGCAGGACGAGGTCGAAGGGACGGTCACCGCGGGCGTTGTGGGCCTCCACGGCCATCCTGGTCCCGCGCTCCTGGGCCCGGCCGTACCCCTTCAGGGGGCCGCTGAGGTCGGTGAGCAGGCCGAGCGTGTACGCGGCGAGCGGTCCCCCGGTGCCGCCGCCCGTCCCGCCGGGCGTGCCCCCTCCCGTGCCCCCCGGTGTACGGCTCAGGAGCCAGGCGGTCAGGCCGCCCGCACCGGCCAGGGCCGCCGCCGAACCGCCGGCCAGGAACCGGCGCCTTGAGAGCGGGGGGTCCGCGTGGACGAGCATCGTCGGCTCGGGGACCGGCAGGTCCAGGACATGTGAGGAGCGCTGGGCGATGAGCGCGGGCAGCCCTGACGGCAGCCAGTCGTCGGCCGGGGCGTCGGCCTCCCCCAGGGCGGCCCGTACCTCCGGCGCCGTCGGCCGGTCCGCCGGATCCTTCGCCAGACATGCCCTGACCAGGGGCAGGATCGTGTCCGGTACGCCGTCGAGGGCGGGCTCCTCGTGGACGGTGCGGTAGACGACGGCGGCGACCCCGCCCGTACCGAAGGGCCGCTCCCCCGTCAGCGCGTACGCGAGGACGCAGCCGAGCGAGAAGACGTCGCTCGGAGGTCCGACCTCACCGGCCCCGGCGGCGCGGGCCTGTTCCGGGGCGAGGAAGCCGGGGGTGCCGATCATCGCGTCGGTGGCGGTCAGCGCGGTCGCCCCGGCGGAGCGGGCGATGCCGAAGTCGATGAGCCGGGGCCCGTCGAGGGCGAGGAGGACGTTGCCGGGTTTGACGTCCCGGTGGACGAGCCCGGCCTCGTGCAGGCCGGCGAGCGCGGACGCCAGCCGGGCCCCCAGGGCCCGTACGGTCGGCTCGGGCAGGGCGCCGTGCAGGGCGACGGCCTCGGAGAGGGAGGGGCCCGGCACGTACTCGGTCGCCAGCCACGGCTCCCGGGCCTCGGGGTCGGCGCCGAGGACGCGGACGACCCAGCGCCCGGTGATCCGCCCGGCGGCGCGCGCCTCGCGTCGGAACCGCTCCCGGAAGCCGGGGTCGGCGGCGTGCTCGGCGCGGATCAGCTTGAGCGCGACGAGCGCCCCGCCGCCGGAGCGGGCGAGGTACACCACGCCCATGCCTCCGGCGCCGAGGCGGCCGAGGAGCCGGTACTTGGCGATCGAGGAGGGGTCGCCCCTGCGGAGTGGCTGCACGGGTCAGGCCTTCGGCTTCGCCTTGTTCGCGGGGGCGACGGGCGCGGGGCCGATCAGCGTGTAGGCGCCGTCCCGTACCGCGTGCACGAAGGTGCCGCCGTTGCTGAGGTCGCCGGCCTCGTCGAAGGTGTAACCGCCCATGACGCCCGTGTACTTCTGCTTCCGCAGCTGCGTCCAGAGTCCCTTGCGGGCCGGGGCGCGGCCCGCCTTCGCGTCGCGCGCGAGCTGTTCGAGGACCATGGTGACGACGTCGTACGACTCTCCCGTGTAGTACGCGGGGGCGGCGCCGAACCGCTCGCGGTACGCGGCGACGAAACCGGCGGCCTCCTTGCGGGTGACGGCGTCGAGCACGGGGGCCCCGAGGAACCAGCCCTCCGCGTCGGCGCCCGCCTCCTTCAGGAAGGCCGGCCCGAAGGCGTGCTGACCGGCGAACCGGGGCCCGGTGAAGCGGAGTTCGTTGAGGGCGCGGGCGGCGAGGACGGCGGTCTCGCGGACTCCGCAGTGGACGTAGGCGTCCATGCCGGCGTCGATCATCTCGCCGAGGACCCGCCGGTAGTCCCGTGCGGCGGCCGGGACCACGCGGAAGTGGGGCGTGAGGCCGGCCTGCCCGAAGGCGAACTGGGCGCCCCGGGTGAGCTGCCAGCTGTACTGGTCGTCGGTGCGGTCCTGGAGAACCCCGGGTCTGCGGACCTCGGAGAGGAGCGTGACGGCGTAGGCGAGGTGCATCCCGGCGTACGGGTGGTTCGGGATCGCCCGCAGCACGGTGACGTTGGGCGCGCTGTCCCCGTCGCCGACGGTGAGCAGGTTGTACCCGGAGGAGACCGTGATCAGTGCGAGGCCGGACTCCTGGAAGGCGGGAAGAACGGCCTGCCCGACGCCGTCGGACGTCGGGCCGAGGACGGCGAGGACACGCGGGTCGGTCGTGAGCCTGCGGGCCGAGGCGAGGGCCGTGGTGCGGTCGCCGCGGTCGTCGGAGACCTTGAGTTCGAGCGTGTACGGCTTGTCCTTACGGGCGTTGAACCGCTCGACGGCGAGACGGGCGCCGCGCTCCTGGGCGAGGCCGATCTCCTTGTCGGGCCCGGAGAGGTCGGCGAGGACGCCGATCTTCCACGGGGTGCGGGGCGGAGCCGGCTTCTTCCCCTCGGTGTCGTCGTCCTCCTTCATGGCCGACCAGGCCGCGACGGAACCGCCGCCCACCGCGAGGACGGCGGCGCCGGAGGCGAGCAGCAGGAAGCCGCGCCTGTCGCGCCGCGGCGGCGCGGCCGGTGCGGGGCCGGTGCGGGTGGAGTCGATCTCGGGGAGGGCGAGCATCCGGGCGGAGCGTTCGGCGATGGTCCGGACGACGGGGCCGGGCAGCCAGTCGGCGCCGCCGGCGGGGCTGTCCTCGGTGAGCCGGACTCCGATCTCCGCGGCGGTGGGCCGGGCGGCCGGGTCCTTGGCGAGGCAGACGCGGACGAGGTCGAGCAGCCCCGCCGGTACGCCGGCGAGGTCGGGTTCGTCGTGGACGGTGCGGTACATCAGGGCGTCCACGGCGCCGGTGCCGAAGGGCGGGCGGCCGGTCGCCGCGTACGCGAGGAGGCAGCCGAGGGAGAAGACGTCGGCGGGCGGCCCGATGGCGTCGGTGCGGGCCTCGGCCTGCTCGGGCGCGAGGAAACCGGGGGTGCCGACGACCATGTCGGTGGCGGTGAGGGCGGTCTCGCCGGCGAGGCGGGCGATGCCGAAGTCGATGAGGCGCGGGCCGTCGACGGCGAGGAGGACGTTGCCGGGCTTGACGTCCCGGTGCACGAGCCCGGCCGCGTGGACGGCGGAGAGGGCGCGGGCGACGGCCCAGCCGATGAGGCGGACGCTGCGCTCGGGCAGCGGGCCGTGTGCGGTGACGGCCTCGCCGAGGGAGGGGCCGGGGACGAAGGCGGTGGCCATCCACGGTTCGGGGGCGTCGGCGTCGGCGCCGGTGACGGGCACGGCCCAGGGGCTGACGACCCGGCGGGCGGCCTCGACCTCGCGGCGGAAACGGGCCCGGAAGTCGGGCTGTTCGGCCTGGTCGGCGTGGGTGACCTTGACGGCGGCCAGCTCGCCGTTCTCGGTGCGGCCCAGGTAGACGACGCCCATGCCGCCGGCACCGAGGCGGCCGAGGAGCCGGTAGCCGGCGATGGCGGACGGGTCGGAGGGCAGGAGCGGCTGAAGGGCACCCGGCTGGTGGCGGGGCGGGTGCGGGGGGAGGGGCGGAGGCCCGGACCGGGGCTGCGTTCCCGAGTCGGGCAGGGGCTGGGGTCCCGAATCGGACCGGGGCTGCGTTCCCGAGTCGGGCAGGGGCTGGGGTCCCGAACCGGGCTGGGGCTGCGATTCCGGCTCGGGCCGGGGGCCCGGTTCCGGCCGGGGGCCCGGTTCCGGCCCGGGGCCCTGTTCCGGCCCGGGGCCCTGTTCCGGCGGCTCGGGAGTCGTCGGGTTGCTCATGACCGGACCTCCAGCTCGTCCTGCGCGCGTCCGATCATCGTCACGAGGGCCTGCACCTGGCCGCCGACGGTGCCGGCCGTGGTGCTGGTCTGCTCCTCGCTGTAGCCGGGTGCTCCCTTGACGACGGTGGCGACGGTGACCTGGCCGATCCGCGACTGGTACCAGCTGTAGAACTGCTCCCCCTTCACGGCGTCGCTGTGGTAGCGCCCGCGCTCTCCGAGGGAGTCCGTGGCGGTGTAGTTGCCGCCGACGCCGAAGGGGTTGCCGAGGGAGATGAGGCCGGAGATACGTTCGCCGTCGCGCAGCTTCTGGTCGGGGCAGCGGAGTGCCTCCTCCAGGGTTCCGGCCATCTCCCAGTCCGCGTCGGTCTCGGTCCGGTGCACGGTGACGGTGGCGGCGACCCTGAGGTTCCCGAGGGCGCCCCGGGCGGGGATCTCGCTGTAGGCGGTGACGCTGTAGAGCACGGTGGAAGGCCGGGTGGCCGTCTCCCAGGAGCAGTCGGCGCCGAGGACGGGCCAGTAGTCCGGGTCGCTGAGGTGCGGGGTGCGCTTGACGTAGTCGGGGCCCCAGGCGTCGGGTCCCGCGACGACGGCGAGGGCGATGCGCCGGGCGTCGGCCCTGTTCTTCGGCGCGCGCTTCGGGTCGGGGACGAAGTCGAGGGCGGTCGGCCTGGGGGCCGGTGCCGGCGTGGCCGTGGTCGGGGCGGCCGACGCGCTCGTGCTCCCCTTGCCGCTCTTGCCGTCGGGTCTCTTCCCGTCGTCCCCGCCGCCGCAGCCGGTGGTGATCAGGCCGCCCACCAGCACGGCGCAGCAGGCACGCAGCAGTCTTCGGTCCCCGTACGCCACAGTTCCCCCACGGTCCCTCACGGTTCCCCGGACAGTGAGCAGATCGTACGACTTGGCGGTGTCAACTCGCCCTGGTTACACCATCATTGGGACGAATCCGTGGCGCGCTCGCGACGTTCGCCGTCGTACCGCGCACGGGCCTCCTCCACGGCCCCGACCCGGCGCTCCGTCCAGCGGGCCAGTTCCCAGACCTGGCGGGCGGCCTCCGCACCCAGGTCGGTGAGGGTGTAGTCGACGCGGGGCGGGATCACGGGCTTGGCGTCGCGGTGGACGAAGCCGTCGCGCTCCAGGGTCTGGAGGGTCTGGGCGAGCATCTTCTCGCTGACGCCGCCGATCCGGCGGCGGAGCTCGCTGAAGCGGTACGAGCGCTCCAGGAGGGCCGCGAGGATCAGGACGCCCCAGCGGCTGGTGACGTGTTCGAGGACGAGCCGCGAGGGGCACATGGGTTCGTTCACGTCGGCCTTCATGGGCTTTCCGTCCACCTTTCCCCTTACCTCCATGCCAGTACCTTACGTCAAAGTGGGTACTTTCGAAAGGTTAGCGCCCGTCGTACGGTGAGTGCCGGTGGGCGGATCGCCCGCCGCAGCCCACGGGAAAGGAAGCACCATGAGCATCGTCGTCACCGGAGCCACCGGAGAGCTCGGCCGTCTCGTCATCGACACCCTCCTCACCACCGTCCCCGCCGGGTCCGTCGCCGCCGTCGTCCGGAACAAGGAGAAGGCGGCCGGCCTCGCGGAGCGCGGTGTCGAGCTGCGGATCGCCGACTACAGCCGTCCGGAGACCCTGGCGGGCGCCTTCGAGGCCGGTGACCGGGTGCTCCTGATCTCGGGCAGCGAGGTCGGGCAGCGGGTCGCCCAGCACGCCGCCGTGATCAGCGCGGCCAAGGCGGCGGGCGTGGCCCAGCTCGCGTACACCGGTGTCCTCGGCGGCGACGAGGCCGACTTCGACCTGGCCGCCGAGCACAAGGAGACCGAGCGGCTGATCCTCGCCTCGGGCCTGCCGTACACCTTCCTCCGCAACGGCTGGTACTCCGAGAACTACACGGCCAACCTCGCCCCCGTCCTGGCCCACGGCGCCGTCGTCGCCAACGCGGGCGAGGGCAGGGTCGCCTCCGCGGGCCGCGCCGACTACGCGGCGGCGGCCGCCGCCGTCCTGACCGGCCCGGCCGAGGAGCACCTGAACAGGGCGTACGAGCTGAGCGGCGACACCGCCTGGTCATTCGCCGAGTACGCGGCCGAGGTCGCCGCGCAGACCGGCCGGGAGATCGCGTACAGCAACGTCCCCGCCGAGACCCACCTCGCGATCCTCACCGGCGCCGGTGTCCCCGCGCCCTTCGCCGAGATCCTGGTCGACGTCGACCGGGCCGTCGAGCGCGGCGCGCTCGCCCGGCGGAACGGCGATCTGGCCCGGCTCATCGGCCGTCCGACCACGCCGATCGCCGAGTCGATCAGGGCCGCGCTCGCCGCCTCCTGAACGACGACACCGAATTGTCATGACCGTATAGCGGTACGGGCATGACAACCCGCCCCGTGCGGCGCTACCGTCGACAGGACAGCGCGGCACAGGGCAGGAGGTCCGGTGAAGACGGAGACCACGGAGACCACGGAACGAGCAGGACTGCTCTACGGGATCGGCGCCTACGGCATGTGGGGACTGGTCCCGCTGTTCTGGCCCCTCCTCAAGCCGGCCGGGGCGATCGAGATCCTCGCCCACCGGATGGTGTGGTCGCTGGCCTTCGTCGGCCTCGCCCTGCTCGCCCTGCGCCGCTGGGGCTGGATACGCGAGCTCGTCCGCAGCCCGCGCAAGCTCGCCCTGATCACCGTCGCCGCCGCCGTCATCACGGTGAACTGGGGCCTCTACATCTGGTCCGTCAACACGGGGCACGTCGTCGAGGCCTCCCTCGGCTACTTCATCAACCCGCTCGTCACCATCGCCCTCGGTGTCCTCGTCCTCCAGGAACGACTGCGCCCCGCGCAGTGGGCCGCCGTCGGCATCGGCTTCGCCGCCGTCCTCGTCCTGGCCGTCGGGTACGGGCGGCCGCCCTGGATCTCCCTCACCCTCGCCTTCTCCTTCGCCCTCTACGGCCTGGTGAAGAAGAAGGTCAACATCGGCGGCCTCGAATCGCTCGCCGCCGAGACCGCCGTCCAGTTCCTGCCCGCCCTCGGCTACCTCGTCTGGCTCGGCACCCAGGGCACCCTCGCCTTCGGCGGCCACGGCGCCGGGCACACGGTGCTGCTCGCCGCCACCGGCATCGTCACGGCGGTCCCGCTCGTCTGCTTCGGGGCGGCGGCGATCCGCGTACCGCTGTCGACGCTCGGACTCCTCCAGTACCTCGCGCCGACCTTCCAGTTCCTCCTCGGGATCCTCTACTTCCACGAGGCGATGCCGCCGGAGCGGTGGGCCGGCTTCTCCCTCGTCTGGCTGGCCCTGACGATCCTCACCTGGGACGCCCTGCGCACGGCCCGCCGCAGCCGGGCGGCGGTCGAGAAGGCGAAGGCCACGGCGGCGGAAACGGGTCCCGCGACGGCGGCGGAGCCCCCGGTTCCCACCCCATCGGCCCAGCCGGGACGCTGACAGCGGGCGGGCGCGCACCACCCGTAGTTACGTCGGAGGTCCAGGCCCCCGAACGGAAGGGGCCCTCCCGAGTGGAGATGGCTCCATGTCGCAGCCCCTCGCCCTCTCGGTCGACTTCGGCCGGGGATTCACGGACGCGTGGTCCGCCGTCGCCGAGTTCGTTCCGAAGTTCATCGGTTTCCTCGCGATCCTGCTCATCGGCTGGTTCGTCGCCAAGATGATCGCGAAGGTCGCCGACCGGCTGCTCCGCCGCGTCGGTTTCGAGCGGATGGCCGAGCGCAGCGGCGTCGCGAACACCCTCAAGGGATCGAAGTACGACGCCACCGGCATCATCGCCAAGATCCTCTACTACGCGGTCCTGCTGATCGCCCTCCAGCTGGCCTTCGGGGTCTTCGGCCCCAACCCGGTCAGCGTCATGATCAACGGCATCGTCGCCTGGCTGCCCAGGGCGATCGTCGCCTGCGTCATCGTCGTCGTGGCCATGGCCATCGCCCGCGCGGTACGGGACATCGTGGGCGGCGCGCTGAGCCAGACGTCCTACGGCAAGGTCCTCGCCACGGCGGCCTGGGCGTTCATCGTCGGCCTCGGCGTGATCGCCGCGCTGAGCCAGGCGGGCATCGCCACCTCGGTGACCGGCCCGGTGCTCACGGCCGTGCTCGCGATGATCGCGGGCGTCGTGATCGTCGGCGTCGGCGGCGGTCTCGTCACCCCGATGCGGGGACGCTGGGAGCGCTGGCTCTCGGCGGCCGAGTCGGAGACCGGGCGGGCGAAGGACCAGGTGGCGGCCTACCAGAGGGGCCGCGAGGACGCCCGCAGCGGGATGCCGTCGGCGCAGGAGCGGATGCAGCGGGGCGAGGGGCAGGAGCGCATGGAGCGCCGTCCCGGCCAGGAGCCTCCGATGGACCCGATGTAGGCCGGGGGCTCAGGCGTCCAGAAGCAGGTCGTGCTCCCGGATCAGCCAGCAGACCGCCGTCAGACGGAGGGTCGCGAAGTCGTGGCCGACGGGCTCGGTCCAGTCGACCTCGGAGAGCCAGTCGGTGAACCCGAGGACGTAGTCGGCGAGCTCCTCCCGCAGGACGGTCCGGCCCTCCGGCCCCCGCTGCGCGGGGACGAGTGCGTCGCACACGGCGGCCGCGTGCTGGTCGACGGCAGCCACGAGCCCCGGCTCGAAGGTGAACTCCGAGAGCCGGGGCATGTACGTGGCGGCGACGTCGATCAACGGGCAGCCGGGCGAAAACTCCATCCCTCCACATTAGGGGCGGGCGGGGGCGTTCAGACCGTGACCTTCGTCGCAGCCCCGGCGATCACCGGGGTGTCGTCGGCCGCGGCCTCCGGCTGCGGTGCCTCCGGCGATCCGGCCGCCTCCGCGCGTACCCCCGTCGCCGTGATCACGGCCCCCAGGGCGACCATGACCAGCGGGACGACGAGCGCCGCGCGGAAGCCTTCGAGGCCACCGCCGGCCAGTCCGTGGACCGCGGTCACCGCCGCGATGCCGACCGCCGAGCCGAACTGGGTCGCCGTCGTGAGCAGTCCGCTCGCGAGCCCCTGCTCCGCCTCCGCGACGCCGTCCGTACCGGCGATGGTCAGCGGCCCGTACGCCAGGGCGAACGCGAGCCCGGTCAGGAACAGCGTCGGGAACATGGCCGCGTACGACCAGTCCGGGCCGACCGGCAGGAACAACGCGTACGAGACGACCGCGAGGACGAAGCCGCCCAGGATCACCTTGGCGTTGCCGAACCGGGCCACGAGCCGCGGGGTCAGGGTGGGCGCGAGGACCGCGTCGACGCCCATCACCAGGAGGGCGAGCGCCGTCTGGAGGGAGGACCAGCCGCGCAGTTCCTGGAGGTAGAGCGTGGCGACGAACTGGAAGCCGAAGAAGGATCCGACGAAGAGCAGGGCGCCCAGGTCGGCGCGGACGAGCGAGGCCCTGCGGAGGATGCCGAGGCGGACGAGCGGGGTGGCGGCCCGGCGCTCGACGGCGACGAAGGCCCCGGCGAGGAGGAGTCCCGCGGCGAGGGCGGCGACGGTGACCTGCCAGCCGGCGAAGCCGTGTTCCAGGCGGACGACGCCGTAGGCGAGGAGCAGCATCGCGCCGGCGGCGGTGAGCGATCCGCCGAGGTCGAAGCCGCCCTTGACGCGGGCCGGGCGCGGCTCCTTCGGGATCAGCACGATCGCGGCGGCCAGGATCGCGGTGGCGAGCAGGACCGGTGCGAAGAAGACCCAGCGCCAGCCGAGCTGGGTGAGCAGCCCGCCGATGACGAGTCCGAGCGAGAAGCCGCCGGCGGCGGTGCCGGCGAAGACCAGGAGTGCCTTGTTGCGCTGGGGGCCCTCCTCGTAGGACGTGGTGATGATCGACAGGGCGGCCGGGGTCATGAAGGCGGCGGCGACGCCGGTCACGAAGCGGGCCAGGATCAGTGTCCAGCCCTCGTCGGCGAGGCCGCCGAGGCCGGAGAAGAGCAGGAAGACGGTGAGCCAGCCGAGGAGCATCCGGCGCCGTCCGAGCAGGTCGGCGGCGCGGCCGCCGAGGAGGGTGAAGCCGGCGTAGCCGAGGACGTAGGCGGACATGACCCAGGCGGCGGTGCCGGTGGTGAGGCCGAGGTCGGCGCGGACGGAGGGGACGGCGACGGCGAGCATGGCGACGTCGATGCCTTCGAGGAAGATCGTCCCGGAGAGGACGAGGAGCAGACGCCAGGCACGTAGGGACACAACTGCCTCCTGGGCAGGACGGGTTGGGGTGGCCGGTTACCGATCCGAGGGTCGGTTCCCTCTTGTAACCACCTGCATCCTGCGGGACCATCGGGTGCCATGGAAGAAGGCACTTTGAAGGAACCGAGTCACTGCGCGGGAACCTATGGAACCGGGGGCGACCCCGACCCCTTCCAGTGGGACACCCGGGAGGACTGCGAGGTGCGCCAGATCCTCGACCGCGTCGCCGACAAGTGGTCGCTCCTCGTCATCGCCCTCCTCGACCGCCGGGTCCTGCGCTTCACGGAGCTCAAGCACGAGATCGACGGCGTCAGCCAGCGCATGCTGACCGTGACCCTGCGCCAGCTGGAGCGCGACGGCCTGGTGAAGCGCACGGTCCACCCGGTGGTCCCGCCGCGCGTGGAGTACGAACTGACGCCCCTCGGCGGCACGTTGCACACCACGATCCGCTCCCTGGTCACCTGGACCGAGCAGCACCAGAACGAGATCGCGGCGGCCCGGGAGGCGTACGACGCGAAGGAGGCGGCGACGGTGTCATGAGAACGTCCCGCCGGGAGGGCCCACGGATAACCGGTGGTCGTCCCGGGGGGACTTCACCCATCCTGAGGCCCATGGAAGAACCGAAGCCGGCCACCGATGAGCCGAAGTACCGGATCCGCGCGCTCCACACCGATCGTACGGTCACCGTCTACCAGGCGTACCGACCCGAAATCGGCCTGCCCGCGGCCCGCGAGGGCCGATTTCCGGCCGCCTGGAAGCGGGACCGGATGACGTGGATCAAACCGTCGTTCCTGTGGATGATGTACCGCTCCGGCTGGGGGACGAAGGAGGGCCAGGAGACCGTCCTCGCCGTGGAGATCAGCCGCGAGGGCTTCGAGTGGGCCCTGCGGAAGGCCTGCCTCTCCCACTACGAGCGCGGTTTCCACCCCGACCAGGCTTCCTGGAAGCGGCAGTTGAGGGAGGCCCCGACGCGCGTCCAGTGGGACCCGGAGCGCGATCCGCGCCTCCAGGCGCTCCCGTACCGCTCGCTCCAGCTCGGACTCTCGGGCGAGGCCACCCGCCGGTACGCCGACGAGTGGACGGTGTCCGTCACCGACGTGACCCCGCTCGCGCACCGCGTCCGCGACCTCGTACGGACCGGCGGGCCGGACGCCGCCCGCCGGCTGCTCCCCCGCGAGGAGCCGTATCCGGAGCCCGCGGGGCTGCTTGACCACCTGCGCGTCGGCACCCCCTGAGGCATCTCCTAGGACAGGTCCCGGGGCGCCCGGCGCATGACCCACAGGGTCGGGCCGCCGCCCGGCAGGGACGCCTCGCCCAGGACGGCGAAGCCGAAGTGCTCGTAGACGGGGAGGTTGTCCGGCTTGGAGGACTCCAGGTAGACCGGGAGGCCCGCCGCGTCGGCCCGGGCGAGGCCCGAGCGCAGCAGCGCCGAGCCGTGGCCCCGGCCCCGGGCGGCCGGGTCGGCGCCGATGACCGCCAGGTACCAGTGGGGCTCCGGCGGCGTGTGCGCGGCCGCCGCCTCGACGGCCTCGCGGAAGAGCCCGGCCCGGTCGCCGAGGATCTCCGTGAGCTCCTGGACGGTGTCGGCGTCGGGGACGGCCTTCTCCTGCCCCTCCGGCGCCACCCAGAAGGAGGCGGCCGCCTCGGTGCGCTCGCAGAAGCCGTGGAGCCCGTACTGCCGGGTGAAGAGCGTGGTGAAGTAGCGGCCGAGACCGGCCTCGCGCGTGGCGTCGTCGGGGAAGAACCAGCGCATCATCGGGTCGTCGCCGAAGGCTCGTGCCAGGGTGCGGCCGATCATCGGGGCGTCGTCGAGCGTTGCCGTTATCGGTGTGTTCGAGGTAGGCATACGGGTCATTCTGCACCCGGGATGATCTTCGCCGAGCGGCGGGGGCGCACCCTCCGGCCGAACAGGGGCCCGCCCGCGCGGAAGCCCGTCGTCAGCCGACCGTCCGCTGGGCGAACGCGCCTGACCGGTTTCCGCTCTTGACGTGAACTCAACATTCCCCTGAACATTCAGCACGCCCAACAGAACAACCGCGCAACAGAACAACCGATCGCCGGAACAACTGAACACCGCACACGCACTCGTACAGCTCCAGCGCCTCGTGGCTCCCCGGCCCGAGGCGTCTCGCACGTTCCGTCCCATCCCCGTTCGGAATCCGGAGCCCCCACATGAACATCTCCGTGCCCAGACGCGTCACCGCGGTCGCCGCCCTCGCGGCGCTCGCCCTCGGCGGACTCACCGGCACCAGCGCCTCGGCCGGCCCGGCCGCCGCTGCCGCCGCGCCCGACATCCCGCTGGCCAACGTCAAGCAGCACTTGACGGACCTGCAGTCGATCGCCACCGCCAACGGCGGCAACCGCGCCCACGGCCGTGCCGGCTACAAGGCGTCCATCGACTTCGTGAAGGCCAAGCTGGACGCCGCCGGCTTCACCACCACCGTCCAGACGTTCACGTCCAACAGCGCCACCGGCTACAACCTGATAGCCGACTGGCCGGGCGGCGACCCCAACCAGGTCCTGATGGCCGGCGCCCACCTCGACTCGGTCTCCTCCGGCGCCGGCATCAACGACAACGGCTCCGGCTCGGCCGCGGTCCTGGAGACCGCCCTCGCCGTGGCCCGCTCCGGCTACCAGCCCGCCAAGCACCTGCGCTTCGGCTGGTGGGGCGCGGAGGAGCTCGGTCTGGTCGGCTCGAAGTACTACGTGAGCCAGCTGCCCACGACCGAACGCTCCAAGCTCTCCGGCTACCTGAACTTCGACATGATCGGCTCGCCCAACCCGGGCTACTTCGTCTACGACGACGACCCGACGATCGAGACGACGTTCAAGAACTACTTCGCGGGTCTCGGCGTCCCCACCGAGATCGAGACCGAGGGCGACGGCCGCTCGGACCACGCCTCGTTCAAGAACGTGGGCATACCCGTGGGCGGTCTCTTCACGGGCGCGAGCCGCGTCAAGACCAGCGCGCAGGTGTCGAAGTGGGGCGGTACGGCCACGGCCTTCGACCGCTGCTACCACTCGTCCTGCGACACGACGGCGAACATCAACGACACCGCCCTCGACCGCAACAGCGACGCCATCGCCCACGCGATCTGGACGCTGTCCGGCTCCTCGACCCCGCCGCCCACCGGCACGGTCTTCGAGAACACCGCCGACGTGTCCATCCCGGACAACGGCGCCGCGGTGACCTCCACGGTCGACGTCACCGGCATCAGCGGCAACGCCCCCGCCACCCTCAAGGTGGACGTGAACATCGTCCACACCTACCGCGGTGACCTCGTCGTCGACCTCGTCGCTCCCGACGGCTCGGTCTACAGCCTGAGCAACCGCTCCGGCGGCAGCGCCGACAACATCGTCCAGACCTACACCGTGAACGCCTCCTCGGAGGTCGCCAACGGCGCCTGGAAGCTCCGCGCCCAGGACAAGGCCTCGGTCGACACCGGCTACATCAACAGCTTCAGGCTGACGTTCCCGTAGCCGCGCGCGAAAAGCTCCCGGGCGGGCCGGTGACCATCGCCCCCGACCCGCCCGGGGTCCCAATCAGCCCTGCCCCGCCGGCTACTTGCCGGCGTTCGCCGCGTCCACGAGCGCGTCCTTCGTGACCGCGCCGACGTAGATCCTGCCGTCGTCGGTGAGGAGCGCGTTCACCAGCTTCGTCTTGAAGACGGTGCCCGTGCCGAACGTGCCGGTGACCTTGTCGCCGAGGGAGTCCAGGAAGCCCTGGAGCTCCTTCGGCGCCTCGTCGGTCTTCGGCGCCGGGGCCCCGGTGTCGAGCTTCGCGATCGTCGTCCAGCCCTCGCCGATGACGTTCAGGCCCTCGGCGAAGCCGCCGAAGCCCTTCTCCAGCTCACCGAGGCCCTTCTCGAACTCCTCGGGGAGCTTCTCCTCCCCGGACTCCCCCGCCGCCTTCTCCGCGGCGCCCTCCGTCACCTTCGCGCCCTCGGGGGCCTTGAACGTGAACTCGGAGGCCGCGGGCCTGGCGAAGTCGACCTTCGTGAAGCCCGCGTCGACGACGGGCTTGCCGCCCTCCACCGAGGCGAGGGTGAACTTCAGCGGGGTGCCGTTCGCCGCGTCCACGGCGATCTTCACCGACTCGACCGTCGAACCGGTCTGCTTCGGCTTGATCACCAGCTGGTACGCGTCCCGGCCGGCCACCTTGGCCGTACCGCCGACGGTGATCGACGTGGTGTCGCCCGCCGCCTTCAGGACCTCGTCCGCGAGCTCCTTCGGCGTGGTCGGCACCTCCTTGTCCGCCGGGGCCTCGGCGCCCTCGGGGGCCTTCTCGTGGAAGACCTCCTTCGACTTGCTGTCGTACGCCCAGACGTCGTCGCCGTTGTGGATCAGGCTGTACTCGTCGGAGCCGTCGAGCAGGGTCAGCTTCTGGCGCTCGGGGCCGTCCGCCGCCACACGCAGCGTGTGGGTGCCCGAGACGAGCTCGGTGAGCTTCTCCGACGGGTCGGCCGACGAGCCGCCACCACCGCCGACGCCCCCGAGGCCCGACACCAGACCGCCGAAGGACGGCAGCCCCAGGTCGGTGGAGATCTTGAACGTGCCGGACAGGGTCTGGGTGTCCGAAGCCGCGATCTTCTCGATGAGCTGCTGGGCCGTGATCTCCGGCAGGTCGGGGTCGCCGGACGCCGCCAGCGCCGGGACGAGTCCGATGGTCGCCGCGGCCACTCCTGCCACCGCGACCGGGACGATGAACCGGCTCGCCTTACGGGTCTCTGCCATGGTCTCCGCTACCTCCGTGGTCGATGGATCCATCTCACCAAAGCGGCGGCGTGGATACGTCAGCCCCGGGGATCAACCTCACGTACTGCTTCGGGATGACCCGACCCTGAGACCGGGTCACCCGAGCGGCGGACGGGGCGGATCAGCCGGCGCGGTGGACCACCGCGTCGCACATCTCCGCGAGGGCCGCCTTCGCGTACCCGTCGGGCAGCGGCGCCAGCATCGCGCGCGCCTCCTCCGCGTACCGCACCGTGTCCCGGCGGGCCTGCTCGAGGGCGGGGTGGGCGCGCAGCCGGCGCAGGGCCTCGGCGTGCCGCTCGTCGTCGCTGAGGTCGCCGTCGACGAGGGCGACGAGCTCCAGGTCCTCCGGGCGCCCGTGGGCGGCCGCGGCGGCCCGCAGGTGGAGGACGGGCAGGGTCGGGATGCCCTCGCGGAGGTCGGTGCCGGGGGTCTTGCCGGACTCGTGGGAGTCGGAGGCGATGTCGAGGACGTCGTCGGCGAGCTGGAAGGCGACGCCGAGCCGCTCCCCGTACTGGGTGAGGGTGTCGACGACGCTCTCGTCGGCGCCGGCCATCATGGCGCCGAAGCGGCAGGAGACGGCGACGAGCGAGCCGGTCTTGCCGCCGAGGACGTCGAGATAGTGGGCGACGGGGTCACGGCCGTCGCTGGGACCCGCGGTCTCCAGGATCTGGCCGGTCACGAGCCGTTCGAACGCCTCGGACTGGATCCGTACGGCCTCGGGACCGAGGTCCGCGAGCGTGTGCGAGGCGCGGGCGAAGAGAAAGTCACCCGTGAGGACGGCGATCGAGTTGCCCCAGCGGGTGTTGGCGCTGGGAACGCCCCGCCGGACGTCGGCCTCGTCCATGACGTCGTCGTGGTACAGCGTGGCCAGATGGGTGAGCTCGACGACGACGGCGGAGGGCACGACGCCCGGCGCGTAGGGGTCGCCGAACTGGGCGGCGAGCATCACGAGCAGGGGGCGGAACCGCTTCCCGCCGGCGAGGACGAGGTGCTGCGCGGCCTCCGTGATGAAGGGCACGTCGCTCTTGGTGGCGTCGAGGAGGCCCGCCTCCACAGCCGCCAGCCCGGTCTGCACATCGGCCTCAAGAGCCTGGTCCCGCACGCTAAGACCGAACGGCCCGACGACGGTCACGAGGGGGTCTCCTGTCTGCTGACGCCTGCTGACGATCACACGGATGGTTCACATGGACTGTTGAAGATCACACGGATTGTCGATGTGTCGCTGGATTCACTCAAGCCAGCGTATCCGGTCACCTTTCGATCACCGTGGGCGCCTTCCCGTCACCCCCGGTATGTTCGTGATCAGCTCATACGACCAGGAGTAGGCGTTTTGTCCCGAACGGGGATCGACAGCGCCCTCGCACCCCGTCCACCAGGGAGCCGTGATGAGAATCCGTACCGCCTTCCCGTACGAGACCCGCCACGAGGACATCCGTATCCCCCTGCCGGACGGGACCAGGCTGTACGCGCGCGTGTGGCGGCCGCTCACCGACGACCCCGTACCGGCCCTCCTGGAGTACCTGCCCCACCGCCTCACCGACTGGACCGCACCCCGCGACTGGCAGCGCCACCCCTGGTACGCGGGGCACGGCTACGCCTCCGTACGCGTCGACGTCCGCGGCCACGGCAACAGCGAGGGCCTGCCGGGCGACGCCTACGACCCGGTCGAGCTCGCCGACGGCGTGGCCGTCGTGAACTGGCTCGCCGAGCAGCCCTGGTGCACCGGCAAGGTCGGCATGTTCGGCATCTCCTGGGGCGGCTCCAACTCGCTCCGGATCGCCGCCCTCGCCCCCGAACCCCTCAAGGCGATCGTCACCGTCTGCTCCACCGACGACCGCTACGACAACGACGTCCACTCCCTGGGCGGCTCCGTCCTCGGCGCCGGCACGCACGCCTGGGCCGCCACCATGCTCGCCTTCGTCTGCCGCCCTCCCGACCCCCGCTACGCGGGCGAGGAGTGGCGCGCGATGTGGCTGAAGCGCCTGGAGGCCGTCACCCCCCTCATCCACACCTGGCTCGCCCACCAGACCCGCGACGCCTACTGGAAGCACGGCAGCGTCCGCGAGGACTACGGCGCGATCCGGGCCGCCGTCCTCGCCGTCGGCGGCTGGCACGACCCGTACCGCGACACCGTCCTCCGCCTCTCCGAGCACCTCCCCCAGGACCGGGTGCGCGGCATCATCGGCCCCTGGTGCCACCAGTACCCCGACCGCGGCCTGCCGCCCGGACCCGCCATCGGCTTCCTCCAGGAGACCCTCCGCTGGTGGGACCACCACCTCAAGGGCGTCGAGAACGACGTCATGGCCGAGCCGCTGCTGCGCTCCTGGATCAGCGAGTCCCACCCCCCGGCCACCGTGTACGAGGAGCTGCCGGGCCGCTGGGTCACCGACCCCGCCTGGCCCTCCCCGCACGTCACCCCCGTCACGTACGCCTTCCAGGGCGCCCCCGTCGTCGTCGACTCGCCCCAGCAGACCGGGCTCGACGCGGGCAGCTTCCTCCCTTTCGGCAACGACGCCGACCTGCCCCCGGACCAGCGGGGCGAGGACGCCCACGCGGCCTGCTTCGACTTCCCCGTCCCCGAGGACGGTCCCCCGATCGAGATCCTCGGCCGGCCGTCCGTGAACCTCGCCGTGCGCGCGGCCGCCCCCACCGGACAGGTCGTCGCCCGGCTCTGCGACATCGCACCGGACGGCTCCTCCACCCTCGTCACCCGGGGCGCGCTGAACTTCTCCGCCCGCTACGGCCGCGACCGGGCCGTGGAGGCCCAGATCGGCGAGACCGAGAGCCTCGCCTTCGAGCTGAACGGCATCGGGCACAGCTTCCCGCCGGGCCACCGGGTGCGTCTCGCCGTCTCCTCCACGTACTGGCCGTGGATCTGGCCCCAGCCGGACGCGGCGGGCTTCACCCTCGACCCGGCGGGCTCCTCCCTCACCCTTCCGGTGCGCCGCTCCACCGAGGCCGCCGTCACCTGGCAGGAGCCGGAACAGTCCGAGCCGCTCGGCGTGGTCGTCCCGGCCACCCTGGAGGAACCGCGCCCGGAGCGGCTGGTGGTCAGGGACGTGGCGAGGGGCGAGTGGACCCTGGAGGTCGACCCGAGGCACGGCGGTACGCGGGTCCACCCGGACGGCCTGGAGTTCACCGAGGACGCGGTGGAGACGTACACGATCGACGAGAGCGGCCCCCTGTCCGCCCGGACCCGGTCGGAATGGTCGATCCGGCTGCACCGGCCGGAGGACGCCTGGGACGTCACGGTGGACACCCGCTCGGAGATCACCTGCGACGCGCACTCCTTCCTCACCACGGACGAGGTGGTGTGCAAGGAGGGCGGGGAGGTCGTCTTCCACCGGACGTGGGAGCAGCGGATCCCGCGCACGGCGGGCTGAGTACGCGGAAGGCGCCCGTACCGGGGTCGGTACGGGC
Organism: Streptomyces sp. NPDC058326; assembly: GCF_042879855.1. NCBI lineage: Bacteria > Bacillati > Actinomycetota > Actinomycetes > Kitasatosporales > Streptomycetaceae > Streptomyces > Streptomyces sp. NPDC058326. The sequence goes on from NZ_JBHVZO010000004.1 coordinate 420,244, forward strand.
GCCTTTCCCCAGCTGCTTACGCCTTCGCGCCGGCCTTGCGGCGGGCGAGGACCAGCGCGCCGGCGCCGAGGGCGACGGCCGCACCGGCGGCGAGGCCGAGCGGGAGGGTGTCGTTCGCACCGGTGGCGGCGAGGGTGCCGGACGAGCCGCCCTGCTGGGTGGTGTTGCTGTTGCCGCCGGTGACGGTCGGCGCCGGGGTCGGCGTCGCGGTCGTCGCCGACGGGGTCGGCGTCGGCGTGGGCGTGGGCTTCGGCTTGTCGCCCTTGGCCGCGAGGATGTCGAAGTCGGCGTCCTCGAAGTCGCCCATGCCGCACGAGCCGTCGTTGTTCTCGTACTCGGCGTAGCCGAAGGCCGAGCCCTTGCCCGCGGGGGCGTCGGCGGCGACCGTGAGGCGCAGCTTCACGTCGTAGCTGGCGCCCTTGGCGAGCTCGCCGATCTCGATGGACTCGAACTCCTCGGTGAACTTCGTCCACTCGAGGTTGTCGGCGGAGGACCACTCGACGTGGATGAGCCGGCCGGTGAGGTCCGTCTCCTCGTCGATGACCTCACCGGGCTCGTAGGCCCGGAAGGCGTGGGCGAAGGCGTTGACGGCGTCCAGGACGCCGTCGGAGGTGTTGGTGACACGCAGCGAGAAGAACGCGGGCTTACCGGCGGTGACCGCCTTCGGGCCGCTCAGCGTGATGTCGAGGGAGGGGTCCTCCTCGCACTCCCCGCCGATCTCCTCGAAGAACTCCAGCTCTTCCTGGGCCTCGGCGAGGTCCTCGGCGGCGGCCTCCTTCACCTTCTGGGCGAGGCCGATCACCTTGCTGGCGGCGACCATGGCGTCGTCGCGGGTGGTGTCGGCATCGGTGTACTTCTTGTCGGCGGCGGTCTTGGCGGCGGCAGCCGAGCCGGCCGCCTCCTTCGCGGCGGTGACGGCGGCGGCGGCAGCCGTCTTCTGCTCCTCGGTGGCGTCGACAGGCAGGTCCTTCAGGACCTTCTCGGCCTGGATGAGCGCCTCGTCCGCGGCGGTCTTGGCGGCAGCGGCCGCCTCTGCCGCCTTTTTGGCTTCGCGGACCGCCAGCTGAAGCGGGTGGTCGTCCTTGTCCAGGACCTTGAAGTCGGCCTCGGCCTTGGCGAGGTCGACGACAGCCTCGTCGTACGCCTTCTGCGCCGCGGCGACGGCCGCCTTCAGCTCCTCGAGTGACGGCATGTCGTCCTCGGAGTCACCCTCGTCCGACGCGGGCTTCTGCGTCGTCGTGGACGACGGCTTCGTGTCCGCGAACGCGGGCGAGGCGGAAAGGAGAACGACCGGGGTGGTCACAGCGGCGGCCACGGCGGTCGCGAGAATGCGGCGAATCTTCACAGTGCGGACCTTTTTCCTGGTCAGGGAGGAGTGAGAGAAGTGCGGGCGCGCGCCTGCGGCGACTTCACGCGGCGCGATACCACCGTGATCGTAGGGCCTGGCAACGCCCCTGCGGGAGCCCCGTTTTCGCAGCTCGGAACCGGGTGCCGACCCCACCCCGCACACAAACCGCGCGAAGCCGGACAGTTGCCCACGGAGGCCGCACTTTCTCTGTGATCCATGTCATCCGCGCCCGGCGGCCCGCCCCGTAACGTGTCCCCCACACACCTGGAAAGCGAGGCACGTACCGATGTCCGAGCACAGCCCGCTCGACCTGGCCGAGGGCGATCCCTTCGGCCCGCACAACCTCCCGTACGGCGTCTTCTCGACCGCCGACGAGCCCGGCCGCCGCCGGCTCGGCGTCCGGATCGGCGGGCACGTGCTGGACGCGGGTGCCGCGGCGCACGCGCTCGGCTCCCCGTACGCGGCGCTCCTCGCCAAGCCGAGCCTGAACCCGCTGCTCGCGGCCGGGCGGACCGCCTGGCGCGATGTGCGCCGGGCGCTCACGGCCTGGGTGACGGTCCCCGCGCACCGGGCGGACGTCGAGCCGCTGCTGCACCCCCTCGACGAGGTGACGCTGCACCTGCCGTACGAGGTCGCGGACTACGTCGACTTCTACGCGAGCGAGCACCACGCGACGAACGTGGGACGCATCTTCCGTCCCGACGGCGACGCGCTCACCCCCAACTGGAAGCACCTCCCGATCGGTTACCACGGCCGTGCGGGCACGGTCGTGGTGTCGGGGACCGATGTCGTGCGCCCCTCGGGCCAGCGGAAGGCACCCACGGACGCCGCCCCGGTCTTCGGGCCCTCGATCAAGCTGGACATCGAGGCGGAGGTCGGCTTCCTGGTCGGTACGCCGTCGGAGCTGGGCCGGCCGGTCCCGCTGGCCGACTTCCGGGAGCACGTCTTCGGTCTGACGCTGCTCAACGACTGGTCGGCGCGGGACGTGCAGGCCTGGGAGTACGTGCCGCTCGGCCCGTTCCTCGGCAAGTCGTTCCAGACCTCGGTGTCGGCGTGGGTGACGCCCCTTGAGGCGCTGGACGCGGCCAGGACCGCCCCGCCGGCCCGTGACCTCCCGCTCCTTCCGTACCTGGACGACGCCGCGGAGGAGGAGCCGGGCGGCTTCGACCTGCGGATCACGGTGGAGATCAACGGCGAGGTCGTGGCGGAGCCGCCGTTCTCCTCCATGTACTGGACGGCGGCGCAGCAGCTCGCCCACATGACGGTGAACGGCGCCTCGCTGCGCACGGGTGACCTGTACGGCTCCGGGACGGTCTCCGGGCCCGAGGTGAACCAGCGCGGTTCGCTCCTTGAGCTGACCTGGAACGGCCGCGACGCCCTCGAACTGTCCGGTGGCAAGCGGACGTTCCTGGAGGACGGCGACGAGGTCGTCCTCACCGCCTGGGCTCCGGGCCCGGACGGCACCCGGGTGGCACTGGGCGAGGTCCGGGGCCGGATCGCCCCCTCCGCCTAGGGAGCCGCCGGAGGGCGGGGTCGTTCGGCGGTTTCGGCGGTTCCACCCCTGGTCACACCGCGTGTCCACTCCGCTGGGCCAGTCCCGGGTGCGGGGGCGGGGCGGGCGGCCGATGCTGCTGAGGGCGGGAGCCGGGGGGGAGCCCGCCCACGTCAGGCGCCCGTACCGGCGCGCCCCGCCCTTCCGAGGAGCACACTCACATGTCCGCACGACCCCGTCCCCTGATGGCCGCGCTCGCGCTGGCCGCCATAGGCTCGCTGGCCCTGGGGACCGCCCCGGCCGTCTCCGCCGCCCCCGCCGCGAAGCCGGTCACCGACTTCCCGCACCCCGACCTCAAGAAGACGTACGACGCCACGGTGAAGTACAGGTCGGAGCAGAAGGCCATCGCCGACGGCTTCATGCGCACCGACGACTGCGTCGAGGACCCGAAGCTCGGCGGCATGGGCTACCACTACGTCAACCCGGCGAACCTCGGCTCGACCGACCCGAGGAGGCCGGCCGCGGTGCTGTACGAGGAGGACCACAAGACCGGCAAGCGCGAGCTGGTCGCGGTCGAGTGGGTCGTCCCCGACCCGAACAAGAACCGGCCCAGGCCGCAGCTCTTCGGCCGGGGCTTCGACGGGCGGTTCGACTTCGAGCCCCTCGGGCCGCACTACTCGCTGCACGCGTGGATCTTCAAGAAGAACCCGAAGGGCGTCTTCGCCCCGTACAACCCGCGGGTGCACTGCACCCCCTGCCCTGAGGACCACCCGAAGGCGTAGGCGTACGACGAAGGGCCCGGCCCCCGCACGCGGAGACCGGGCCCTCTGTCGCGCCGCGGCTATCGCACGAAGACGCTCGCCTGGTTGGCGAGGTCCAGGAAGTACTGCGGCGCGAGGCCGAGCACCAGCGTGACGGCCACGCCCGCCGTGATGGTGAGCGTCGTCAGGGCCGAGGGCACGGCGACCGTCGGGCCGTCCGCCTTCGGCTCGCTGAAGAACATGAGCACGATCACCCGGATGTAGAAGAACGCGGCGATCGCCGAGGAGAGCACACCGACCACGACGAGCGCACCCGCCCCGCCCTCCGCCGCCGCCTTGAAGACCGCGAACTTGCCCGAGAACCCGGAGGTCAGCGGGATGCCCGCGAAGGCGAGCAGGAAGACCGCGAAGACCGCCGCGACGAGCGGCGAACGGCGCCCGAGACCGGCCCACTTGGAGAGGTGGGTGGCCTCGCCGCCGGCGTCCCTGACCAGCGTGACGACGGCGAACGCGCCGATCGTCACGAAGGAGTAGGCGCCGAGGTAGAACAGGACGGACGAGATCCCGCTCGGCGTGGCCGCGATGACGCCGGCGAGCAGGAAGCCCGCGTGCGCGATCGACGAGTACGCCAGGAGCCGCTTGATGTCGGTCTGGGTGATGGCGACGATCGCACCGCCCAGCATGGTGACGATGGCGACGCCCCACATGACCGGCCGCCAGTCCCAGGTGAGGCCGGGCAGCACCACGTACAGCAGGCGGAGCAGCGCGCCGAACGCGGCGACCTTGGTCGCGGCGGCCATGAAGCCGGTGACCGGGGTCGGGGCGCCCTGGTAGACGTCCGGGGTCCACATGTGGAACGGCACGGCGCCGACCTTGAAGAGGAGCCCCGTCAGGACCATGGCGAAGCCGATGAGCAGCAGCGCGTCGTTGCCCATGGTGCCGGCGAGCGCCGGGTTGACGGAGCTGACGGCGCCGTCGACGACGTCGGCGATGGTGGCGTACGAGACGGAGCCCGCGTAGCCGTAGAGCAGGGCGATCCCGAAGAGCAGGAAGGCCGACGAGAAGGCGCCGAGCAGGAAGTACTTGACGGCCGCCTCCTGCGACATCAGCCGCTTGCGGCGGGCGACGGCGCAGAGCAGGTACAGCGGGAGGGAGAAGACCTCCAGGGCGACGAAGAGCGTCAGGAGGTCGTTGGCCGCCGGGAAGACCAGCATGCCGGCGATGGCGAAGAGCGCGAGGGGGAAGACCTCGGTGGTGGTGAACCCGGCCTTGACGGCGGCCTTCTCCTGGTCGCTGCCGGGGACGGCGGCGGCCTCGGCGGCGAAGGAGTCGACCTTGTGGCCGTGGTCGGCCGGGTCGAGCCTGCGCTCGGCGAAGGTGAAGATCGCGACGATCGAGGCGAGGAGAATGGTGCCCTGGAGGAAGAGAGCGGGCCCGTCGACGGCGATGGCGCCCATGGCCGCGATGTGGGCCTTGGTGGAGCCGTAGCCGCCGGCCGCCAGGCCGACGATCGCGGCGAAGGCGGCGACGAGCGCGACGACGCTGAGGAACACCTGGCTGTGGTAGCGGGCCTTGCGGGGCACGAAGGCCTCGACGAGGACGCTGAGGATCGCGGCGCCGATCACGATGAGTACGGGTGAGAGCTGGGTGTACTCGATGTGGGGCGTCTCGATCTTGTTCAGCGGATCGGCCGCCGTCGTCCACAGGCTGTGGACGGAGGATGCGACGACGGAAGTGCTCACTTGGCCGCCTCCACGTTCTGGGGCGCAGAGGGCTGCGGGTCCTTCTGCTGTACGTCGGACATGGTGTGCCGCACCGCCGGGTTGACGACGTCCGTGAGCGGCTTCGGGAAGACTCCGAGGAAGATCAGGACGGCGATCAGCGGGACGACCACCGCCAGTTCACGCGCCCGCAGATCGGGCAGCGACCGCACCTCCTCCTTCACCGGCCCGGTCATCGTCCGCTGGTACAGGACGAGGGTGTAGAGCGCGGCGAGGACGATGCCGGTGGTGGCGATGATCCCGGCCACCGGGTAGCGGGCGTAGGTGCCGACCAGGACGAGGAACTCGCTGACGAACGGGGCGAGTCCGGGCAGCGACAGGGTCGCGAGGCCACCGATCAGGAAGGTGCCGGCGAGCACCGGGGCGACCTTCTGCACCCCGCCGTAGTCGGCGATGAGCCGCGAGCCGCGCCGGGAGATCAGGAAGCCGGCGACGAGCATCAGGGCGGCCGTCGAGATGCCGTGGTTGACCATGTAGAGCGTGGCACCGGACTGGCCCTGACTGGTCATCGCGAAGATGCCCAGGACGATGAAGCCGAAGTGCGAGATCGACGCGTACGCCACCAGGCGCTTGATGTCCCGCTGGCCGACCGCGAGCAGCGCCCCGTACACGATGCTGATGAGGGCGAGGACGATGATCGCGGGGGTGGCCCACTTCGAGGCCTCGGGGAAGAGCCCGAGGCAGAAGCGGAGCATCGCGAAGGTGCCGACCTTGTCGACGACGGCGGTGATGAGGACGGCGACCGGGGCGGTCGCCTCCCCCATCGCGTTCGGCAGCCAGGTGTGCAGCGGCCAGAGCGGCGCCTTCACCGCGAAGGCGAGGAAGAAGCCGAGGAACAGCCAGCGTTCCGTGCTGGTCGCCATCTCGAGGGAACCGTTGGCCCGGGCCTCGGCGATCTCGGTGAGCGAGAAGTTCCCCGCGACCACGTAGAGCCCGATGACGGCGGCCAGCATGACGAGACCGCCGGCGAGGTTGTAGAGGAGGAACTTGACGGCCGCGTACGAGCGCTGGGCCGCCGCGTTCTCGTCGGAGCCCGCGTGGGCCCGGTCGCCGAAGCCGCCGATGAGGAAGTACATCGGGATGAGCATGGCTTCGAACAGGATGTAGAAGAGGAAGACGTCGGTGGCCTCGAAGGAGAGGATCACCATCGCCTCGACCATGAGGATCAGGGCGAAGAAGCCCTGCGTCGGCCGCCAGCGCTTGGAGGAGGCCTCCTGGTCGGCGTCGTGCCAGCCGGCGAGGACGATGAAGGGGATGAGCAGCGCGGTGAGCGCGATGAGCGCCACCCCGATGCCGTCGACGCCCAGCTCGTAGCGGACGCCGAAGTCCTTGATCCAGGAGTGCGATTCGGTCAGCTGGTACCGCTCGCCGCCGGGCTCGAACCGTACGAAGACGACGGCGGCGAGCACCAGCGTGGCGAGCGAGACGAGCAGCGCCAGCCACTTGGCGGCGGTGCGGCGGGCGGCGGGGACGGCGGCGGTGAGGATCGCACCGACCGCCGGAACCGCTGCCGTCACCGTAAGGAGCGGGAAGGACATGTAGTTACACCGCCCTCATCAGCAGGGTCGCGGCGATCAGCACCGCAGTACCTCCGAACATGGAGACCGCGTACGAGCGGGCGTAGCCGTTCTGGAGCTTGCGCAGCCGGCCGGAGAGTCCGCCGACGGAGGCCGCGGTGCCGTTGACCACGCCGTCGACGAGGCTGTGGTCGACGTAGACCAGCGAGCGGGTCAGGTGGGTGCCGCCGCGGACGAAGACGGCGTGGTTGAAGTCGTCCTGGAGCAGGTCGCGGCGGGCGGCCCGGGTGAGCAGCGAGCCGCGCGGGGCGACCACCGGGACGGGCCTGCGCCCGTACTGGAGGTAGGCGAGGCCGACGCCGATCACCATGACGGCGACGGTGGCGGAGGTGACGGCGGCGGCGCTGATCGGCGGGTGGCCGTGCGCGTAGCCGGTGACGGGCTCCAGCCACTTCACGAACCGGTCGCCGACGCCGAAGACGCCGCCGGCGAAGACCGAGCCGAAGGCCAGCAGGATCATCGGGATGGTCATGGACTTCGGGGACTCGTGCGGGTGCGGCATCTCGCCGGGCGCGGCCTCGGCGCCGGGCTCGACACCGGCCGCCCTGTCCGGGTCGGGCGCCGGCTGCCAGCGCTTCTCACCGAAGAAGGTCATGATCATCACGCGGGTCATGTAGTACGCGGTGATGGCCGCGCCGAGCAGGGTGACGGAGCCGAGGATCCAGCCCTGGGTGCCGCCCTTGGCGAAGGCCGCCTCGATGATCATGTCCTTGGAGAAGAAGCCGGAGAGGCCGGGGAAGCCGATGATCGCGAGATAGCCGAGCCCGAAGGTGACGAAGGTGACCGGCATGTACTTCCGCAGGCCGCCGTACTTCCGCATGTCGACCTCGTCGTTCATGCCGTGCATGACCGAACCGGCGCCGAGGAACAGTCCGGCCTTGAAGAAGCCGTGGGTCACCAGGTGCATGATCGCGAAGACGTAGCCGATGGGTCCGAGCCCGGCCGCCAGGATCATGTAGCCGATCTGCGACATCGTCGAACCGGCGAGCGCCTTCTTGATGTCGTCCTTGGCGCAACCGACGATCGCACCGAAGAGGAGCGTGACCGCGCCGACCACGACGACCACCGTCTGGGCGTCCGGCGCCGCGTTGAAGATGTTCGCGGAGCGGACGATCAGATAGACGCCAGCGGTCACCATCGTGGCCGCGTGGATGAGGGCCGAGACCGGGGTCGGGCCCTCCATCGCGTCCCCGAGCCAGGACTGCAGCGGCACCTGGGCCGACTTGCCGCAGGCGGCGAGGAGCAGCATCAGACCGATCGCGGTGAGCGTGCCCTGACCGGTCTCCTCGGTCGCCCCGAGCACCGGGGTGAAGGCGAAGGTGCCGAAGGTGGTGAACATGATCATGATGGCGATGGAGAGGCCCATGTCGCCGACCCGGTTGACCAGGAAGGCCTTCTTGGCGGCGGTGGCCGCGCTGGGCTTGTGCTGCCAGAAGCCGATCAGGAGGTACGAGGCGAGGCCGACGCCCTCCCAGCCGAAGTACAGGAGCAGGTAGTTGTCGGCGAGGACGAGCAGCAGCATCGCCGCGACGAACAGGTTGAGGTAGCCGAAGAAGCGGCGGCGGCGCTCGTCGTGCTCCATGTATCCGATGGAGTACACGTGGATGAGCGTGCCGACCCCGCTGATCAGCAGGACGAAGGTCATCGACAGCTGGTCGAGCTGGAAGGCGACGTCCGCCTGGAAACCCTCGACGGGGATCCAGGAGAAGAGCCGCTGGTGCAGGGCCCGGTCCTCGGCGCCCTTGCCGAGCATGTCGGCGAAGAGGACCAGGCCGACGGCGAAGGAGACGGCCGCGAGGAGCGTGCCGATCCAGTGCCCGATCCTGTCGAGCCGCCGGCCGCCGCAGAGCAGGACGGCCGCGCCGAGCAGGGGCGCTCCGACGAGCAGAGCGATGAGATTTTCCACGGTCAGCCCCTCACAGCTTCATCAGGCTCGCGTCGTCGACCGAGGCCGAGTGGCGGGCACGGAAGACGGACACGATGATCGCGAGCCCGACGACGACCTCCGCGGCGGCGACGACCATCGTGAAGAACGCGAAGATCTGGCCGTCGAGGTTTCCGTGCATACGGGAGAAGGCGACGAACGCGAGGTTGCAGGCGTTGAGCATCAGCTCCACGCACATGAAGACCACGATCGCGTTGCGCCGGATCAGCACCCCGGCCGCACCGATGGTGAACAGCAGGGCGGCGAGATACAGGTAGTTGACGGGGTTCACCGGGTGGCCTCCTCATCGTCCCGGTCGCGGCCGAGCCGCTCCTCGGAGCGCTGCTCCAGGGCCTTGAGGTCGGCGAGCGCCTCGGTGGAGACGTCCCGGATCTGGCCCCGCTTGCGCAGGGTCTGCATGACGGTGAGCTCCGCCGGCGTGCCGTCGGGCAGCAGTCCCGCGATGTCCACGGCGTTGTGCCGGGCGTAGACACCGGGCGCGGGGAGCGGCGGCACGTGCGTGCCTTCCCGTACGCGCTGCTCGGAGAGCTCGCGCTGGGTGCGAGCCCGCTCGGTGCGCTCGCGGTGGGTGAGCACCATCGCGCCGACCGCGGCGGTGATGAGGAGCGCGCCGGTCATCTCGAAGGCGAAGACGTACTTGGTGAAGATGAGGGCGGCGAGGCCCTCCACGTTCCCGCCGTACGCGCTGTTGGCGGCGCCGAGTCCGGCGAACTCCGTCAGGGACGCGTTCCCGATGCCCGCGGCGAGCAGGATGCCGAAGCCGAGGCCGCAGGCGGCGGCCCACCAGCGCTGGCCCTTGAGGGTCTCCTTCAGCGAGTCCGCGGCCGTGACGCCGACCAGCATGACGACGAAGAGGAAGAGCATCATGATCGCGCCGGTGTAGACGACGATCTGGACGATGCCGAGGAAGTACGCGCCGTTGGCCAGGTAGAAGACCGCCAGGATGATCATGGTTCCGGCGAGGCAGAGCGCCGAGTGGACGGCCCGCCGCATCAGGATCGTGCACAGCGCGCCGACGACGGCGACGGTGCCGAGGACCCAGAACTGGAAGGCCTCACCGCCCGACGTCGTGTACGCCGCGAGTTCGGCGCTCATGCGTCCACCTCTTCCGGCTCGCCGTTCTCCCCCTTGGACACGGCGACCTGGCGGACGGTGCCGGGCGCGGCCTTGTCGACGAGCCCCCGGTAGTAGTCCTGCTCGGTCATGCCGGGGAAGATCGCGTGCGGGGTGTCGACCATGGTCTCCTCCAGGCCCGCGAGGAGCTGCTCCTTGGTGTAGATCAGGTTCGCGCGGGAGGAGTCGGCCAGCTCGAACTCGTTGGTCATCGTCAGCGCCCGCGTGGGGCACGCCTCGATGCACAGGCCGCACAGGATGCAGCGGGCGTAGTTGATCTGGTAGACGCGGCCGTAGCGCTCGCCGGGCGAGTAGCGCTCCTCGTCCGTGTTCTCCGCGCCCTCCACGTAGATGGCGTCCGCGGGACAGGCCCAGGCGCACAGCTCGCAGCCGACGCACTTCTCCAGACCGTCGGGGTGACGGTTGAGCTGGTGCCGGCCGTGGAAGCGGGGCGCCGTCGTCTTCTGCTGCTCCGGGTACTGCTCGGTCAGCCGCTTCTTGAACATGGCCTTGAAGGTCACGCCGAAGCCGGCCACCGGATTCTGGAAGTCAGACACCGTCCGTCTCCTTTCCATCACTCGCAGTAGCAGTATCGGGGGCGCCACTGACAACGAGGTCCCGGTCCTGCCGCGGCCTGCGCCGTGGCACGGGCGGCAGGGACTGTCCGGGCTTGGGCGGTACGGGGAAGCCGCCGGCCATCGGGTCGAAGGCGGGCTCGTCGGCGGGTCCGGCCGCCGCGCCCTTCGCCTTCCGGTCGCGGAAGACGTCGACGACGAAGGAGAGCAGCAGCAGCCCGAGGACGGCTCCGGCGACGTACAGGACGATGTTGGTGAAGGCGATGTTCTCGTTCCGCAGGGCCCGGACGGTGGCGACCAGCATGAGCCAGACCACGGAGACCGGGATGAGGACCTTCCAGCCGAGCTTCATCAGTTGGTCGTAGCGGACCCGGGGCAGGGTGCCGCGGAGCCAGATGAAGAAGAAGAGCAGCAGCTGCACCTTGAGGACGAACCAGAGCATCGGCCACCAGCCGTGGTTGGCGCCCTCCCAGAAGGTGGAGACCGGGTACGGAGCCCGCCAGCCGCCCAGGAAGAGGGTCACCGACACGGCCGAGACCGTCACCATGTTCACGTACTCGGCGAGCATGAACATCGCGAACTTGATGGACGAGTACTCGGTGTTGAAGCCGCCGACGAGGTCGCCCTCGGACTCCGGCATGTCGAAGGGGGCGCGGTTCGTCTCGCCGACCATCGTGACGATGTAGATGATGAACGACACCGGCAGCAGGATGATGAACCAGCGGTCCGCCTGTGCCTCGACGATCGCCGAGGTCGACATCGACCCGGAGTAGAGGAAGACGGAGGCGAAGGCCGCGCCCATGGCGATCTCGTACGAGATCATCTGCGCGCAGGAGCGCAGGCCGCCGAGGAGCGGGTACGTGGAGCCCGAGGACCAGCCGGCGAGGACGATGCCGTAGATGCCGACCGAGGCGATGGCCAGGACGTACAGCATCGCGATCGGCAGGTCGGTGAGCTGCATCGCGGTGCGGTGGCCGAAGATCGAGACCTCGTTGCCCGCCGGGCCGAAGGGGATCACGGCGATCGCCATGAACGCGGGGATCGCGGCGACGATCGGGGCGAGGACGTAGACGACCTTGTCGGCCTTCTTGACGATCACGTCCTCCTTGAGCATCAGCTTGATGCCGTCCGCGAGGGACTGGAGGAGGCCCCAGGGGCCGTGCCGGTTCGGGCCGACGCGCAGCTGCATCCAGGCGACGACCTTGCGCTCCCACACGATGGAGAAGAGCACGGTGATCATCAGGAAGGCGAAGCAGAAGACGGCCTTGATCAGGACGAGCCACCAGGGGTCCGTGCCGAACATGGACAGGTCTTCGGCGGCGAGGGTGTTCATGCCTTGACCTCCGTCGTGGTGACCGCGCCGATGCGGACCAGGTCGCCGGGGCGGGCGCCGGTGTCGGAGAGGACGCCGCGGCCCGCCGAGTTCAGCGGGACCCAGACGACGCGGTCCGGCATCTCGGTGACCTGGAGCGGGAAGGCGACCGAGCCGGCGGGTCCTGTGACCTCCAGGACGTCGCCGTCCTTGACGCCGGTGTCGGCGGCGGTGGCGGCGGAGAGCCGGGCGACCGCCGCGTGCCGGGTGCCGGCCAGGGCGGTGTCGCCCTCCTGGAGCCGGCCCAGGTCGAGCAGGAGCCGGTGCCCGGCGAGGACGGCCTCGCCCTCGCCGGCCCGGGGCGCGGCCTGGGCGGGTTCCACGGGCTCGGAGGCCCGCTCCTCGGTCCAGCCGCCGAGCCGGTCCAGCTCCCGCCGTACGGCCCTGAGGTCGGGCAGGGCCAGATGGACGTCGAGGGCGTCGGCGAGCATGTGGAGCACGCGCGCGTCGCCCGGGGCGACGGGCCGGGTCATCTGCTCGGGCTTGAGCGCGGCCTCGAAGAGCCGGGCCCTGCCTTCCCAATTGAGGAAGGTGCCGGACTTCTCGGCGACCGCGGCGACCGGGAGGACGACGTCGGCGTGCCGGGTGACCTCGCTGGGCCGCAGCTCCAGGGAGACCACGAAGGCCGCTTCGAGGGCCTCGCGCGCGCGTGCCGGGTCCGGCAGGTCGGCGACCTCGACGCCGGCGACGAGCAGGGCGCCGAGTTCGCCGGTGGCGGCGGCCTCGATCATCTGGCCGGTGTCACGCCCGTAGCGGTGCGGGAGTTCGCGGACGCCCCAGGCGGCGGCGACCTCCTCACGCGCGCGCGGGTGGGTCGCCGGCCGGCCGCCGGGCAGCAGCGCCGGGAGCGCACCGGCCTCGACGGCTCCCCGTTCGCCGGCGCGGCGGGGGATCCACACGATCCGGGCGCCGGTGGCGGCCGAGGTACGCAGGGCGGCGGTGAGGGCCCCGGGGACGCCCGCGAGGCGCTCGCCGACGGCGATGACGGCGCCGTCCTGGCGGAGGGCCTGGGCGGCGGCGAGGCCGTCGCCCTCCAGGCCGACCCGGGAGGTCAGCGCGTCGAGCCATTCGGTCTCGGTGCCGGGGGCGGCGGGCAGCAGGGTGCCGCCCGCCTTCTCCAGGCCCCGGGTCGCGAAGGCGGCGACGGCGTACGTCTTCTGGCCCTTCTTCCGCCAGGCCTTGCGGAGCCGCAGGAAGACGCCGGGGGCCTCCTCCTCGGCCTCCAGGCCGACGAGGAGCACCGCGGGGGCGGCTTCGAGCGAGGTGTACGTGACACCCGTGCCGTCCAGGTCGCGGCCCCGTCCGGCGACGGCGGAGGCCAGGAAGTCGGCCTCCTCGCCGGAGTGGATCCGGGCCCGGAAGTCGACGTCGTTGGTGTCGAGGGCGACGCGGGCGAACTTGGCGTACGCGTAGGAGTCCTCGACGGTCAGCCGGCCGCCAGTGAGGACACCGGTGCGGCCGCGGACGAGGCCGAGGGCGGCGGCCTCCAGGGCCTCGGGCCAGGACGCCGGCTCCAGTTCACCGGTGCCGGGGTTCCGGACGAGGGGGGTGGTGAGCCGGTCGCGCTGCTGGGCGTACCGGAAGCCGAAGCGGCCCTTGTCGCAGATCCACTCCTCGTTCACCTCCGGGTCCTCGGCGGCGAGCCGCCGCATGACCTTGCCGCGCCGGTGGTCGGTCCGGGTGGCGCAGCCGCCCGCGCAGTGCTCGCACACCGACGGCGAGGAGACCAGGTCGAAGGGGCGGGAGCGGAACCGGTAGGCGGCCGAGGTGAGGGCGCCGACCGGGCAGATCTGGATGGTGTTGCCGGAGAAGTACGACTCGAAGGGGTCGCCCACGCCGGTGCCGACCTGCTGGAGAGCACCGCGCTCGACCAGTTCGATCATCGGGTCGCCCGCGACCTGGTTGGAGAAGCGGGTGCAGCGGGCGCAGAGCACGCACCGCTCGCGGTCGAGCAGCACCTGGGTGGAGAGCGGGATCGGCTTCTCGTACGTCCGCTTGACGCCCTCGAAGCGGGACTCGGCCTGCCCGTGGGACATGGCCTGGTTCTGCAGGGGGCACTCGCCGCCCTTGTCGCAGACGGGGCAGTCCAGCGGGTGGTTGATGAGCAGCAGCTCCATCACGCCGTGCTGCGCCTTCTCGGCGACCGGGCTGGTGAGCTGCGACTTCACCACCATGCCGTCGGTGCAGGTGATGGTGCAGGAGGCCATCGGCTTGCGCTGGCCCTCGACCTCGACGATGCACTGGCGGCAGGCGCCGGCGGGGTCGAGGAGCGGGTGGTCGCAGAAGCGCGGGATCTCGATGCCGAGCTGTTCGGCGGCGCGGATGACGAGCGTCCCCTTGGGGACGGAGATCTCGGCGCCGTCGATGGTCAGCGTCACGAGGTCCTCGGGCGGGACGGGCGCGCTGCCGCCGCCGCTGGGGGTGGACGCGATGACGGTCATGCGGTCACCTCCTTGTGGTTGTCCGCCCAGGCGGTCGACTTGGCGGGGTCGAAGGGGCAGCCCCGGCCGGTGATGTGCTGCTCGTACTCCTCGCGGAAGTACTTGAGCGAGGAGAAGATCGGCGAGGCGGCGCCGTCGCCGAGGGCGCAGAACGACTTGCCGTTGATGTTGTCGGCGATGTCGTTCAGCTTGTCGAGGTCGGACATCTGTCCCCGGCCGGCCTCGATGTCGCGGAGCAACTGGACGAGCCAGTAGGTGCCTTCGCGGCAGGGGGTGCATTTGCCGCAGGACTCGTGGGCGTAGAACTCGGTCCAGCGGGTGACGGCCCGGACGACGCAGGTGGTCTCGTCGAAGCACTGGAGCGCCTTGGTGCCGAGCATCGATCCGGCGGCGCCGACTCCCTCGTAGTCGAGGGGCACGTCGAGGTGCTCGTCGGTGAACATGGGGGTGGAGGAGCCGCCGGGGGTCCAGAACTTGAGGCGGTGGCCGGCGCGCATGCCGCCGCTCATGTCGAGGAGCTGGCGCAGCGTGATGCCGAGGGGGGCCTCGTACTGGCCGGGCGAGGTGACGTGCCCGCTCAGCGAGTAGAGCGTGAAGCCCGGGGACTTCTCGCTGCCCATCGAGGTGAACCATTCCTTGCCGCGGTTGAGGATCGCGGGAACGGACGCGATGGACTCGACGTTGTTCACGACAGTGGGGCAGGCGTACAGACCGGCGACCGCGGGGAAGGGGGGTCGCAGCCGGGGCTGGCCGCGCCGCCCTTCGAGCGAGTCGAGCAGTGCGGTCTCCTCGCCGCAGATGTACGCGCCGGCGCCCGCGTGCACGGTGATGTCGAGGTTCAGGCCGCTGCCGAGGATGTTCCGGCCGAGGTAGCCGGCGTCGTACGCCTCGCGGACCGCCTCGTGCAGACGGCGCAGGACGGGCACGACCTCGCCGCGCAGATAGATGAACGCGTGCTCGGAGCGGATCGCGTAGCAGGCGATGATCATTCCCTCGATGAGGGAGTGCGGGTTGGCGAAGAGGAGCGGGATGTCCTTGCAGGTGCCGGGCTCGGACTCGTCGGCGTTGACGACGAGGTAGTGCGGCTTGCCGTCGCCCTGCGGGATGAACTGCCACTTCATGCCGGTGGGGAAGCCGGCGCCGCCGCGGCCGCGGAGGCCGGATTCCTTGACGTACGCGATGAGGTCGTCGGGGCTCATGGCGAGGGCCCGCCGGAGTCCCCGGTACCCCTCGTGGCGCTCGTAGGTCTCCAGGGTCCAGGAGTCGGGCTGGTCCCAGAAGGCCGAGAGGACGGGTGCGAGAAGCTTCTCGGGGCTGCTGTTGTTGATCTCGGCGGCCAAGGTCATCACTCCCCCTCCTGACCGGAGGACTCACCGCGCGGATGGACGATTCGGTGGGACGGGTTCTCGCCCTTGGCCAGGCGCAGGCCGACGAGGGAGGCGGGGCCCGCGCCGCCGGTGGCCTCGACGGCGCCGGGGCGCTCGTCGGGGAAGCCGGCGAGGATGCGGGCGGTCTCCTTGAAGGTGCAGAGCGGCGCACCGCGGGTGGGCTCGACGGTCCGCCCGGCCCGGAGGTCGTCCACCATCTTCTTGGCGGACTCGGGGGTCTGGTTGTCGAAGAACTCCCAGTTGACCATCACGACGGGCGCGAAGTCGCAGGCCGCGTTGCACTCGATGTGTTCGAGGGTGATCTTGCCGTCCTCGGTGGTCTCGTCGTTGCCGACGCCGAGGTGGGCCTTGAGCTCCTCGAAGATGGCGTCGCCGCCCATGACCGCGCAGAGCGTGTTGGTGCAGACGCCGACCTGGTAGTCGCCGGAGGGCTTGCGCCGGTACATCGAGTAGAAGGTGGCGACGGCGGTGACCTCGGCGGTGGTGAGGCCGAGCGTGTCGGCGCAGAACGCCATGCCGGTCCGGGTCACGTGGCCCTCCTCCGACTGCACGAGGTGCAGCATCGGCAGGAGCGCGGAGCGGGAGTCCGGGTAGCGGGCGATGATCGCCTTCGCGTCGTCGGTGAGACGGGCGTGGACGTCCGCCGGGTACGCCGGGGCGGGGAGCTGGGGCATGCCCAGGCTGATCTGGTCGGTCATCGGTCGACGCCTCCCATCACGGGGTCGATGGAGGCGACGGCGACGATGACGTCGGCGACCTGGCCGCCCTCGCACATCGCGGCCATGGCCTGGAGGTTGGTGAAGGACGGGTCGCGGAAGTGGACCCGGAACGGGCGGGTGCCACCGTCCGAGACGACGTGCACGCCGAGTTCGCCCTTGGGCGACTCGACGGCCGCGTAGGCCTGCCCGGCGGGGACCCGGAAGCCCTCGGTGACCAGCTTGAAGTGGTGGATCAGGGCCTCCATGGAGGTGCCCATGATCTTCTTGATGTGGTCCATCGAGTTGCCGAGGCCGTCGGCGCCGAGGGCGAGCTGCGCGGGCCAGGCGATCTTCTTGTCGCCGACCATGACGTCGCCCGGCGCCAGGCGGTCGAGGCACTGCTCGACGATCCGGAGGGACTGGCGCATCTCCTCCAGGCGGACGAGGAAGCGTCCGTAGGAGTCGCAGGTGTCGGCGGTCGGGATGTCGAAGTCGTAGTTCTCGTAGCCGCAGTACGGGTCGGTCTTGCGCAGGTCGTGCGGGAGGCCCGCCGAGCGCAGGATCGGTCCGGTGGCGCCGAGGGCCATGCAGCCGGTGAGGTCGAGGTAGCCGACGTCCTGCATGCGGGCCTTGAAGATGGGGTTGCCGGTGGCGAGCTTGTCGTACTCCGGCAGGTTCTTCTTCATGGTCTTCACGAACTCGCGGACGGCGTCGACGGCGCCGGGCGGGAGGTCCTGGGCGAGGCCGCCGGGGCGGATGAACGCGTGGTTCATGCGCAGGCCGGTGATCAGCTCGTACAGGTCCAGGATCATCTCGCGGTCCCGGAAGCCGTAGATCATGATCGTGGTGGCGCCGAGCTCCATGCCGCCGGTGGCGATGCACACCAGGTGGGAGGAGAGCCGGTTGAGCTCCATGAGGAGCACCCGGATGACGCTCGCCCGGTCCGGGATCTGGTCGGTGATGCCGAGCAGCTTCTCCACGCCGAGGCAGTACGCCGTCTCGTTGTAGAACGAGGTGAGGTAGTCCATGCGCGTGACGAAGGTGGTGCCCTGCGTCCAGGTCCGGTATTCGAGGTTCTTCTCGATGCCGGTGTGGAGGTAGCCGATGCCGCAGCGGGCCTCGGTGACGGTCTCGCCGTCGATCTCCAGGATGAGCCGGAGCACGCCGTGGGTGGACGGGTGCTGGGGGCCCATGTTGACGATGATGCGTTCGTCGTCGGCCTTGGCGGCGGACTGGACGACCTCTTCCCAGTCACCGCCGGTCACCGTGTAGACGGCGCCTTCTGTCGTCTCGCGGGGAGACGCGTGGGGAGTTGTCACGAGTACGACCTCCGCTGGTCCGGAGCCGGGATCTGGGCGCCCTTGTACTCGACGGCGATGCCGCCGAGGGGGTAGTCCTTGCGCTGCGGGTGCCCCTGCCAGTCGTCCGGCATCATGATCCGGGTGAGGGCGGGGTGGCCGTCGAAGACGATGCCGAAGAAGTCGTACGTCTCGCGCTCGTGCCAGTCGTTCGTCGGGTAGACGGCGACGAGGGACGGGATCCGGGGGTCGGCGTCGGGGGCCGAGACCTCCAGACGGATCAGCCGGCCGTGGGTGAGCGAACGCAGGTGGTAGACGGCGTGCAGCTCGCGGCCCTTGTCCCCGGGGTAGTGGACGCCGGAGACGCCGGTGCAGAGCTCGAAGCGGAGCGCCGGGTCGTCGCGCAGCGTGCGGGCGACCCGGACGAGGTGCTCGCGCTCGATGTGGAAGGTGAGCTCGTCGCGGTCGACGACGGTCTTCTCGATGGCGTTCCCGGGAAGCAGCCCCTGCTCCTCGAGCGCGCCTTCGAGTTCATCGGCGACCTCGTCGAACCAGCCGCCGTAGGGGCGGGTGGCCGGGCCGGGGAGGCGGATGGAGCGGACGAGGCCGCCGTAGCCGGAGGTGTCGGCGCCGCTCTGGGCGCCGAACATGCCGCGCTGGACGCGGACCTCCTCGCCGTGGTCCCCGCGCTGACCGGGCAGGTTCTGCTCGCTCAGCTCCTTCTCGGGGTTCGGGGTTTCGTCACTCACTGGAGAAGGCCCTTCAACTCGATCGTCGGCAGCGCCTTGAGCGCCGCCTCCTCCGCCTCCCGGGCCGCCTCCTCGGCGTTCACGCCGAGCTTGGAGCCCTGGATCTTCTGGTGGAGCTTGAGGATCGCGTCGAGCAGCATCTCCGGGCGCGGCGGGCAGCCGGGCAGGTAGATGTCGACCGGCACGATGTGGTCGACGCCCTGGACGATCGCGTAGTTGTTGAACATGCCGCCCGACGAGGCGCAGACGCCCATGGAGATGACCCACTTGGGGTTGGGCATCTGGTCGTAGACCTGCCTCAGGACGGGTGCCATCTTCTGGCTGACCCGGCCGGCCACGATCATCAGGTCGGCCTGGCGCGGCGAGCCGCGGAAGACCTCCATGCCGAAGCGGGCCAGGTCGTACCGGCCGGCTCCCGTGGTCATCATCTCGATGGCGCAGCAGGCGAGGCCGAAGGTCGCGGGGAACACGGACGCCTTGCGCACCCAGCCCGCGGCCTGTTCGACCGTCGTCAGCAGAAAGCCGCTCGGGAGTTTCTCTTCCAGTCCCATAGGTGCCCCTCAGCCCCTCAGTCCCATTCCAGGCCGCCGCGACGCCACACGTAGGCGTAGGCGACGAAGACGGTGAGCACGAAGAGCAGCATCTCCACGAGCCCGAAAAGCCCCAGGGCGTCGAAGGTGACGGCCCAGGGGTAGAGGAAGACGATCTCGATGTCGAAGACGATGAAGAGCATCGCCGTCAGGTAGTACTTGATCGGGAAGCGGCCGCCTCCGGCGGGAGTGGGCGTCGGCTCGATGCCGCACTCGTACGCCTCAAGTTTTGCCCTGTTGTACCGCTTTGGGCCGATAAGCGTGGCCATGACCACGGAGAAGATCGCAAACCCCGCACCCAGGGCACCGAGCACGAGGACGGGCGCGTACGCATTCACGCTCCTCGCTCCTTCCAGTCGTCCTTGACCGTTGGACCGCACGGCCGGACCGTGAAAGATCGCCCCCATGTGAGGCAGTTCACAAGCCCGGCTGCCCCGCATCTTATGCCCGCCCCTCTGTGATCTGCGACACGGGGTGCGCCAAGGACTTTGTGATCTCCACCACCTGACGAAGGATCATGAAGTCGGATGAGCGGTGATCTTGTCGCGCGAAGCGCCCAGGTGATCACCAGATGTGACATCCGGACCGGAAATCGCTGATCGGAGGGGGTGTCGCTCTATCAAGAGATGCCCCCTACAAGCAAATTGGTGATGGACGCGTCCGGGTGATAAGGCATGCGCCGGTCGCCCGGTCGGGGGGTCCGGTGGACGGGGATGGACGCGTGAGCGCTTTCACGAGCCTTCGTGAGACGCGGATGTGACCTGCGCCACACCGGAGAGATGGAGAAAGTGTGGGGCTTGGCCATCGGCGTCAAGAGGTGGTAAGCGTCGGGCAATTCGGGCGTTTCAATGAAAACCCATGATCAAGGGCCGAGTGCGCCCTGCCCGTTTTGCCCGTTACGGCGTCAATAAAGGCCCCACAGAAGCGGATTAGCCGACTCCAAACGCAACTGTGGCGCACCCCACGTTTCTTGAAGGGAACCGTGAAGCCCTGATAGCGGTTGTACCCATGTCCCACACCGCTCACATACCCAGCCACCGGAAGCCCCGCCGCAGCGCCTCGAAGCTCGCGCTGCGAGCCGGAGTCGCCGGTGGCGTCCTCGGCACCATCGCGGTGGCCGGTGCTGCCGGGCCGGCGAACGCCGAGCCGGTGACCGAGACCATCGAAATGCCCACCCTGGGCTCCCTCGAGTCCGGCGCCGGTCTCGCCAGCGCCGTCGCCGCCTCCGCCGAGGCCTCCCACCAGGAGGCGCTCGACCAGAGCCTCCAGGCGCAGGAGAACGCGGCGCTGCAGAAGGCCGCCAAGGAAGCCAAGAAGGCCAAGGCCGAGGCGGACCGCAAGGCCGCGGCCGAGCGCGCCGAGGAGGCCCGCCTCAAGGCCGAGCAGGAGCGTCAGGAGGCCGAGGAGCGCGCCTCCCGCGACCGTGAGCGCACCCGGCTCGCCGCCCGGTCCGCGGTCTCGTCGAACGACGGCGGCTCGTCGTCGTCCTTCGACAGCGGCTCCACGGCCGGCTCCGGCACCACCGAGACGCAGGCGCCCTCCGGCACCGCCGCCTCGATCGTGGCCTTCGCGCGCGCCCAGGTCGGCGACGCGTACGTCAGCGGCGGCACCGGCCCCAACTCCTGGGACTGCTCCGGTCTCGTCCAGGCCGCCTACGCCGCGGCCGGCATCGACCTCCCCCGCGTCTCCAGCTCCCAGTCGAGCATGGGCACGTCCGTCTCGCTGAGCAACCTCCAGCCGGGCGACATCCTGTACTGGGGCAGCCGCAGCGGCTCGTACCACGTCGCCATCTACGTGGGCGGCGGCATGTACGTCGGCGCGCAGAACCCGTCCACGGGTGTCGTCGAGCGCTCCCTCGACTGGGACACCCCGTCGGGCGCCGTCCGGATCCTCTGATCCCGCACGAACCCGCGCAGCCACGCGGAAGGGCCGTCACTCCTCGGGGGAGAGACGGCCCTTCTTCGTACGCGCGGTCCCGGCGGTCAGGCCTTCGGGGCCACCTTCGACAGGCCGTTGATGATGCGGTCCATGGCGTCGCCGCCCGTCGGGTCGGTGAGGTTGGCCAGCATCTTCAGGGTGAACTTCATCAGCAGCGGGTGGGTCAGACCGCGCTGGGTCGCGATCTTCATGACCTTCGGGTTGCCGATGAGCTTCACGAAGGCGCGGCCGAGCGTGTAGTAGCCGCCGTAGGTGTCCTTGAGGACCTGCGGGTAGTTCCGCAGGGCCAGTTCGCGCTGGGCGGGGGTGGAGCGGGCGTGCGCCTGGACGATGACGTCGGCCGCGATCTGGCCGGACTCCATGGCGTACGCGATGCCCTCACCGTTGAACGGGTTGACCAGGCCGCCCGCGTCACCGACGAGCAGCAGGCCCCTGGTGTAGTGCGGCTGGCGGTTGAACGCCATCGGGAGGGCGGCGCCGCGGATCGGCGTCGTCATGTTGTCCGGGGTGAAGCCCCAGTCCTCCGGCATCGAGGCGCACCAGGCCTTGAGGACCTCGCGCCAGTCCAGCTCGCGGAAGGCCTTCGAGGAGTTGAGGATGCCGAGGCCCACGTTCGAGGTGCCGTCACCCATGCCGAAGACCCAGCCGTAGCCGGGAAGCAGACGGTCCTGCGGGCCGCGCCGGTCCCACAGCTCCAGCCAGGACTCCAGGTAGTCGTCGTCGTGCCGGGGGGACGTGAAGTACGTGCGGACGGCGACGCCCATCGGCCGGTCCTCGCGCCGGTGCAGGCCCATGGCGAGGGAGATCCGGGTGGAGTTGCCGTCGGCGGCGACGACGAGCGGGGCGTGGAAGGTGACCTCACGCTTCTCCTCGCCGAGCTTGGCGTGGACGCCGGTGATCCGGCCCGTACGGTCGTCGATGATCGGGGCGCCGACGTTGCAGCGCTCGTACAGGCGCGCGCCGGCCTTCTGGGCCTGGCGGGCCAGCTGCTCGTCGAAGTCGTCGCGCTTGCGGACGAGTCCGTAGTCCGGGTACGAGGCGAGCTCCGGCCAGTCCAGCTCCAGGCGGACGCCGCCGCCGATGATCCGCAGGCCCTTGTTCCGCAGCCAGCCGGCCTCTTCGGAGATGTCGATGCCCATGGAGACGAGCTGCTTGGTGGCGCGGGGGGTGAGGCCGTCGCCGCAGACCTTCTCACGGGGGAACGCGGTCTTCTCCAGGAGGAGGACGTCGAGTCCGGCCTTCGCGAGGTAGTACGCGGTGGTGGAGCCGGCCGGGCCCGCTCCGACGACGATGACGTCCGCGCTGTGCTCGGAGAGGGGCTGCTCGCTCACGGCGGTTTCTCCCGGTGGTTCGGCGATGGAAGGACGTGTCGAAGTCTATGGGGGGCGGTCGCCGCGGGACCGGAGGGTCACCCCAGGGCTTCCCCGGCGCTTCCCCTGCGGCGAGCACGCGTTCCCGTGAGCCGAGAGTGATGGCACGATGATCATCCGTGACCGACTTCCGTATCGACATACGCCGGGGCGCGCTGATCACCGCCGCCCTCGCCCTCCTCTGCTCGGTGTTCCTCGTGCTCCCCGCGAACGCCGACCCCGCCCCCTTCGACGACTGCCCGCCCGCCACCCTCTGCCTCTACTCGGGGGCCGACGGCACCGGCGAGCGGCGGGACTTCACCGACCGGCAGAGCCTGGAGAGCTACGACGCCGCCTGGGACGGCAGGACGCTGTCGGCGAAGAACAACACCGCCCTGTGGGCCTGCGCCTACGTCGACGCCGGATTCGGCGGCCTCCTCACCACCGTCAAGCCGGGCAACTCCGCCGAGTACACGACGGACCCCCGCTTCACCGGCACCCTCAGCTCCCACAAGGCGGTCCCGACCCGGGCCCTCTGCTTCACCGGCTACGAGCGTTGCCCCGACAACCGGGTCTGCACCTTCACGGAGCCCAACGGACGCGGCGCCATGACCGTCCACCTCCCGAGGACCGACGCCGCCACCCAGAACCACGGAAACAGCTACGGCACCGAGCCCGCGCCCAAGTCCGCCTGGAACCGGACGGCGAAGCACGTCTGCTTCTACCCCGAGCCGACGTACACGGGCACCTGGGCCGACCCCTCGGACTCCACCGGCCTGAAGCGGTTCGGCGCCTATGTCGTCCTGCGCGGCGACAGCACCACCGTCCCGGCGCCCTTCGCCGGCACCTTCCGCTCGCACGAGCTCGTCAACGGAACGGCGGACTGCCAGTGACCAGGATCCACCGCCCCTGGGTGGCCGTGGCCGCCGCCCTCGGCGCCGCACTCGCCCTCACCTCGCCCGCCTCGGGCGCCGACGCACCGGTCCCCAGCCCGCTCGCCGCCTGGACCAAGGGCACCCCCGTCACGGTCACCCCCGGCGTCACCCGCACCACCTGGACCGAGACGGCCCTCGACAACCGCGACAAGGCCCGCGTCCTCCAGATCGTCGAGATCGACCCCACCGCCGGGTCGCTCACCCTGGAGAGCGCCATCGGAACGAACGACTCCGCGGCCGAGACCCTCCCCCAGCAGCTCGCCCGGGTCACCTCCGTCCCGACCCGCCACCCGCACGCCGGCGTCAACGGCGGCCTGTTCCAGCGGGAACCCGCCGACAGCGGCGCCGAGAAGACCGTGGCGCACACCGGCGTCTCCGCCACCGACGGCACCCTCCACAGCTCCAGCTGCTGGAGCGGCGGCAAGGGCAGCTCCGGCGCGGTGATCCAGTACGGCATCCCGTACGTCACCAAGCTCCTCACCGAGCTGAACCTGACCGCGCCCTCCGGCGAGACCCTGCGGATCGACGACATCAACCGGACCCCCGGCCGCGCCCCGCACTGCGCGCGCGACACCGACGACGTCCAGGTGAGCGCGAGCCCGCCCGTCTACACCGACGCCGACGAGATCGTCGTCTTCACCGACGACTACGGCGCTCCCGTCCCCCGCCCCGGAACCGACCCGGCCGTCGCCGCCACCGCCGACGCCGGCTTCGAGGTCGTCGTCGACGCGCACGGCGTCGTCACCGAGGCCCGCGAGGGCCGCGGCGGCACCATGGTCCCGACGGGCGGCCACGTGATCCAGGGCATCGGCACCGGCGCCGAGTGGCTCCGCGGCCGGCTCGTCCGCGACGACACGGTGACGATCGACCAGAAGCTCCACGACGTGACGATGAAGCGGGAGATCCCGCTGGACGACTCGGTCGACGTCGTCAGCTCGTTCCACCCGCTGCTCCGGAACGGAGAGGTCCCCGCCGAGCTGCCCGACTCGTGCAGCGGCACGGAGAAGGGCGCGGACGGCACGACCCTCATCTGCACCGACTCGCGCACGGCCCTCGGCACCAACGTCCGCGGCCGCCCGGTGCTCGTCACCCTCACCGGGCAGGACAACGAGGACGGCGACTACCTGCGTACCTTCGCCGCCCTCCTCGACGCGCCGGAGCTCGCGATCGTCGACGCCCTCAATCTGGACGGCGGCGGCTCCACGACCCTGATGACGGGCACGCAGGTCCACACCCCGCCGACGGACCTCGTGAACGGCACGCTCGTCCATCGGGCGGTGGGCGACGCGGTGTACACCGGCGTCGGCGGCTACGGGCTGTACGCGAAGTAGCCGTCAGGCCTTGAAGCCCCGGTGGAGCGCGACGATCCCGCCGGTCAGGTTCCGCCAGGCCACCTTCGACCAGCCGGCCTTCTGGAGCATGCCCGCCAGGGTCGGCTGGTCCGGCCAGGACTGGATGGACTCCGCGAGGTACACGTACGCGTCGGGGTTGGACGAGACCGCGCGGGCCACCGGCGGCAGCGCACGCATCAGGTACTCCTCGTACACCGTGCGGAACGGCCCCCAGGTCGGGTGCGAGAACTCGGAGATGACGACCCGGCCGCCGGGCTTCGTCACCCGGTACAGCTCCCGCAGCGCCTGCTCCGTGTCCTGGATGTTGCGGAGCCCGAAGGAGATGGTGACGGCGTCGAACACGTCGTCGCGGAACGGCAGCTTCGTCCCGTCGCCCGCGGTGAACGGCATCCACGGGTGGCGCTGCTTGCCGACGCGGAGCATGCCGATCGAGAAGTCGCAGGGCACGACGTACGCCCCGGCCCGCGCGAAGGGCTGGGAGGAGGTGGCCGTGCCCGCGGCGAGGTCGAGGATCCGCTGCGCCGGGCGGGCGTCGACCGCCCTGGCGACCTCCTTGCGCCAGCGCCGGTCCTGGCCCAGGGAGAGCACGTCATTGGTGAGGTCGTAGTTCGCCGCCACGTCGTCGAACATCGAGGCGACTTCGTGCGGCTGCTTGTCCAGGGAGGCTCGGGTCACCCCGTCATTGTGGCAGCCGCCGAAATCTCTCCTCGTACCGCTTCAACCTTTTCGGCGCGGCAGCGCTCAAGGACGGATGAGTGTGCGACACCCCCGGCCGGCACGGGCCGGAACCGAAGGCGAGAGAAGGCAGGAACGCGATGGCGGTACCGATCGAAGTGAGACCCGGCTCCCCTGCCGGGCGGGACGGCTGGGCGACCGGTCCCGCCGACGGCGTGCCCACGGGGGGAACGGTCGGCGCGTCCGCCGACGGGTCGGTCGGCGTGTCGGCCGGGCAGTCGGACGGCGTGTCCGCCCGGCAGTCGGTCGGCGTGTCGGCCGGGCAGTCGGTCGGCGTGTCCGCCCGGCAGTCGGACGGCGTGTCGGCCCGGTCCGCAGCGCCTTCGTCCGCCGACGGGTTCGAGGAGTTCGCCCGGGCGGGGCAGCAGCGGCTGTACCGCACGGCGTACCTCCTCTGCGGCAACGCCGAGACCGCCCGCGACCTGACCCAGACCACGCTGGCCAAGCTGTACCAGCACTGGCGGCGCGCGGGCACCGCCGACCATCCGCACGCGTACGCCAAGACCGTGCTCACCCGCACCTTCCTCGCCGAGCGGCGGCGCGGCCTGCGCGACCTGCTCGCGCTCACCCGCACCGGCGGAATGAGCCCGGCGGCCGCCACCGACCACACCGATCTGCGCGTCACCCTGCTCGCGGCGCTCGCCGAGCTGCCGCCACGGGCCCGCGCGATGGTCGTCCTCCGCTACTGGGACGACCAGAGCGTGGCCTCCGTGGCCACCCTCCTGCGCTGCAGCGAGGCCACCGTCAAGAGCCAGTGCTCGCGCGCGCTCGCCCGACTCCGCGAACGCCTGGGTGACGCCGGGCTCTCCACCACAGGAAGCTGAGGTCCACCGTGGACACCGACGACATCTCGCTGCTCCGCAGCACCATGGAACGCACGGCGGACGACCTTCCCCCACTTCCCGACCTCGCCCCCCTCGCGGTGCGCGAGGGCCGCAGGCGACGGACGCGGGCCCGGATCGCGATCGTCACGACCGCGTTCGGCGCGGTCACGGCGGGGGCGCTCGGCCTCACGCTGCTGCCGGGATCGAGCCCTGAGCTCACGACACCCGCCGCGGTGCCGTCGTCGCCCGGCACGAGCGCGACCGCCGGCCCGAGCATGACGTACGCCCCCGTCACGATCGAGGCGACCCCGGGCGTCACACCGCCCGACAACCCCGAGGGCCTGTCCGAGCCCGAGCGCGAGCGCCGCGCGGCGCACCAGCAGCGGGTGGCGGCGCTGCTCGACGAACTGCTTCCCGCGACCGTGACCGAGATCCGGCCGGTGAAGGACGAGGTGCACGTCTACCGGATCGCCTCGGGCGGCGAGACCTTCCGTATGACGGTGTCGGTACGGCCCTTCGGCGTGAACGGTCCCAAGCCCTGCGTGGACAAGCCGGTCAGGGGCTTCCGGTGCGAGGAGGTCACGTTCGACGGGAACCGCGAGGCGCAACTCGTCTCGATGGCGGTCAACGAGCCGGACACGTGGGGGTCGTACCTGAGCTTCCGGTACAGCGGGAGTCGCGTCCTGCTGTCCGTCGATCCGGACGAGGTGTCGGCGCCGGTGTCACCGCGGCAGCTGCTGACCGTCGCCGAGGATCCGCGCTTCCTCGACCTGGTGCGGTACGCGGACGAGAACCCGGTCGAGACGAAGGAACCGGCGCCGATCGAGGGCGGCTGAGCGTACGGGGGCGGGCCCTGGGCCCTCTGAGCCGGCGCCCCCGGCCACCGGCCTCCGCCGCCGGTACCGGCCCCGCTACTGCCGCCGGAACACCAGCCGGCCGCCGAGGACGGTCGCGACGCAGGTCGACGCGCCGAGGCGGACCAGGCCCGCCCGGTCGGGGACGTCGAAGACGGCGAAGCGGGCGGGACCTCCCGGCACCAGGCCGGGCAGGAGCACCAGCGGCGTCGGGGAGAACGACGGGGGCCCCGGGAGCCGCTCCGGACGGCGGGCGATGGCGAGCCCTGCCCGGCGCACGGCGTCCACGGCGGCCGCGCCGCGCAGTTCGCCCGCGATGGCGACGGTCCCGTGGGCGAGCAGCCGCTGCACCCCCCGGCGCGCGGAGGCACCGCGCCGGGCGGGGTCGGCCCGGAAGATCCGCTGCGCCCGCTCCCCGGGGATCGGCTCGGTGCCGAAGCCCGCGGCCTCCCGGGGGTCCGGGTGGTACATGCCCTCCAGGAGCTCGGGGCCGAACGGGTTGAGGAGCCCGGGGGTGAGGATGCCGGGCCAGTTCCGCACCCGCGCCTCGGGCCGTACGGCGGCCAGGTCCTCGTACGGGCCGACGGCGGCGACGAGGGCGCCGTCGACCAGGACGGCGGTCTCCGGGGACGCCTCGGCGACGTGGATGGTGAGCACGCGCGCGTCAGTTGGCGTCGAGGAGCTTGAGCTCCGGGTGTGCCGTGCCGCCCTCGATCGCGATGGACGAGATGTGCGAGGCGACGCGCTCGTCGACCGGGTCGTTCGCCGGGTCGTCGTGGACGAGGAGGTGCTCGTACGTGGTCGCGCGCTGCGCCGGGACGCGGCCCGCCTTGCGGATCAGGTCGATGATCTCCATGCGGTTGGAGCGGTGCTTGGCACCGGCCGAGGAGACGACGTTCTCCTCCAGCATGATCGAGCCCAGGTCGTCGGCGCCGTAGTGCAGGGAGAGCTGGCCCGCCTCCTTGCCGACGGTCAGCCAGGAGCCCTGGATGTGCGCGATGTTGTCGAGGAAGAGGCGCGCGACCGCGATCATGCGCAGGTACTCGAAGATCGTCGCCTGGGTACGGCCCTTGAGGTGGTTGTTCTCGGGCTGGTACGTGTACGGGATGAAGGCCCGGAAGCCGCCCGTCCGGTCCTGGGTGTCACGGATCATGCGCAGGTGCTCGATCCGCTCGGCATTGGTCTCGCCGGTGCCCATCAGCATGGTGGAGGTGGACTCGACGCCCAGCTTGTGGGCGATCTCCATGATCTCCAGCCAGCGCTCGCCACTCTCCTTGAGCGGGGCGATGGCCTTGCGGGGCCGCTCCGGCAGCAGCTCGGCTCCGGCGCCCGCGAAGGAGTCGAGCCCGGCCGCGTGGATGCGGGTGATCGCCTCCTCGACGGAGACCTGGGAGATGCGGGCCATGTGCTCGACCTCGGAGGCGCCGAGGGAGTGGATGACCAGCTGCGGGAAGGCCTGCTTGATGGCGGCGAAGTGCTTCTCGTAGTACTCGACGCCGTAGTCCGGGTGGTGGCCGCCCTGGAACATGATCTGGGTGCCGCCGAGCTCCACGGTCTCCGCGCAGCGGCGCAGGATGTCGTCGAGGTCGCGGGTCCAGCCCTTCTTCGTGTCCTTCGGGGCGGCGTAGAAGGCGCAGAACTTGCACGCCGTCACGCAGACGTTCGTGTAGTTGATGTTCCGCTCGATGATGTACGTCGCGATGTGCTCGGTCCCCGCGTACCGGCGGCGGCGCACGGCGTCGGCCGCGGCGCCGAGGGCGTGCAGGGGCGCCGAGCGGTAGAGGCCGAGCGCCTCCTCGGGGGTGATCCGGCCACCCGCGGCAGCGCGGTCGAGAACAGACTGGAGTTCGGCCTTCTCGGTCACCGGATGTGTCCCTTTCGGAGGGGTTCTGACGGACCGAACCAGCGTACGCCAGGGGTCTTCCCGGCTTCCGCTGGGTGCCCCGGGGGGCCCGCGACGGGAATACGGACGGTTCGGGCGCGGACCACGGATATACGAATGCATTACCGGCCGCTTACCGGGCGGGGACCCGGCGGCGAATTCCCGGGAGATCCGAGCAGACCTCGGAGGCCCTGAAAGGGCCGGCGGATCTAAAGGGAAGACGCCGGAAGCAGTTCGACCCCGACATCCGCGGGGAAGCCGGTCGTGGGGCCGGTGCGCCGGGCGAACTCGCGGACTCCGGCGAGCTGCTCGGGGCCGAAGCGGAAGTCGAGCGTACGGAAGTACCGCTCCAGGAGTTCGGCGTCGAAGGTCTCCCAGCGGGCGGCCTGCTCGGCGACCTTGGCGACCTCTTCGAGGGAGAGGTCGCGGGAGGCCAGGAACGCCTGGTGGACCTCGTGGACGGTCTCCGGTTCGCGCGCCAGGTAGTCCTTGCGGGCCGCCCACACGGCGAAGACGAAGGGGAGGCCCGTCCACTCCTTCCACATGAGGCCGAGGTCGTGGACCTGGAGGCCGAGCCGGGGCGCGTCGTGCAGCGAGGCCCGGAGCGCGGCGTCGCCGATGAGGACGGCCGCCTCGGCCTCCTGCATCATCAGGCCCAGGTCAGGGGGGCAGGTGTAGTAGTCGGGCGCCACCCCGAACCGCTCCGCGAGCAGCAGCTGGGCGAGGCGTACGGAGGTGCGGGAGGTGGAGCCGAGGGCGACGCGCGCCCCGTCCAGCTCCTCCAGGGGCCGCTGGGAGACGATCACGCAGGACATGACGGGACCGTCGCAGCCGACGGCGATGTCCGGGAGCGCCACCAGGTCCGCCGCGTTGCGCAGGTACTCGACGAGCGTGATGGGGCCGATGTCGAGGTCGCCCCGGACGAGCCGCTCGCTGAGCTTCTCCGGGGTGTCCTTCGTCAGCTCCAGATCGAGGAGCGTTCCGGTCCTCGCCAGACCCCAGTAGAGGGGGAGGCAGTTCAGGAACTGGATGTGCCCGACGCGGGGCCGGCTTCGCTGCTGGTCGTCGGTTGCATTGTCCACATCGTGAGGCTAGACCCGTCTCGTACCGTGGGCATCGCCGGGGCACGCGCGTCAGCGCACGGAGCGAGATCAAACATGCGGGTGACGTGATCTTTCGCTCTTCCGTCCCGAGCGTCCTGCGTGCTAGGCTCGACGCAAGTTGCAGTTTGGTTTCCCTTGCAGTACAGAGCCTGCGGAGCATGTGACCCGCAGGCTTTTGTAGTTTTCAGACTTGTTTGCAGGTTCTGGAGCAGGGCAACCCTTTGGCCCAAGGAGGGCTTATGGCTACCGGAACCGTCAAGTGGTTCAACGCTGAAAAGGGCTTCGGCTTCATCGCCCAGGACGGCGGCGGCCCGGATGTCTTCGTCCACTACTCCGCGATCAACGCGAACGGCTTCCGTTCGCTCGAGGAGAACCAGCTCGTGACCTTCGACGTCACGCAGGGCCCGAAGGGCCCGCAGGCGGAGAACGTCTCCCCGGCCTAAGGTGCCTGGGTCGGCGAAGCACGACTAGAGCAGTACCCAAGGAGCCCCGCTCCGTGCCTTCGGGCACGAGCGGGGCTCCTGCCCTTTGCGGGGCCGGCGGGCTCAGGACTCCCCGGGGCCCGGGGCCCCTTCGGGGTTCTCAGCAGTTCGGGATGACCGTCCCGTTGTTGTCGCGGGCCTCGTCGTTGCCCCAGCGGGACAGGTAGTAGGCGGAGACGTACGCCCCGTATCCGTTCTTCCCGGCGTAGACGGTGTCGAGGTCGGTCCTCAGCCACCAGTGGTTGTAGTTGCCGGAGGCGTCGCGGATCTCCTGGCCCCAGACCTTGCAGTAGACGTAGTTGGTGCCGGCGTTCAGGACTCCCTGCGGGGAGGTGGTGTTCGCCTGGGCGTAGCCGGTGGCGTTGGCGAAGGTGTCGACCCAGTACTTTCCGCCGCCCCCGCCCGAGCACCCGTTGTCGCTGGTCAGGGACTTGGAGCCGTAGGAGCCCGGATAGGGGGCGAGGGAGGCTCCGTTGATCACGATCGGCTGGCCGACGCCGTTGTACAGCTGCTCGTAGTGGATGTGGGCGCCGGAGCTGTTGCCCGTGCTGCCGGTGGTGCCGATCTGCCGGCCCTGGGCGACCTGGGTGCCGTGGGCCACCGAGTACGCGTTGAGGTGGAAGTAGTACGTCTTCCAGCCGCCGCCGTGGTCGATCACGATGTAGTTGCCCGCACCGGACGGCTGCGAGTAGCGGTAGGCGGTGCCGGACGCCGAGGCGAGGACCGGGGTGCCGGCCGTCGTGCCGCCGTCGGAGCGGATGAAGTCGAGGGCCTGGCGGACCTCGGCCGAGTGGTGGCTGTAGGTCCAGGTCTGGCCGCAGGGGTAGGGCGCCTTGAAGGCGGGCGCGGCCTGGGCGGGGGTGGTGGTGACGAGCGCGGTGAGCAGGCCCGCGACGAGCGCGAGCAGGGTGCCGAGGGGGGTGATCCGGGCACGCATGCATCCTCCGGGTACCGAGACGGGACAAGAGTTGACGCGCGTTGAACGGACCACAGCGTGCCGGAAGATCGCGTGCCGCAGTAGACCGTGAACACCACACCCGGGCGCCGCGACTTACGTAGTCTGGACACATGACCGAACGGAAGCCGCCCGGTGTCAGCTTCGAGTCGTTCGTGGACAAGCAGATCCGCGAGGCCGCGGAACGAGGTGAGTTCCGGAGCCTGGCGGGCTTCGGCAAGCCCCTGCCCGACGACTCGGCCCCCTACGACGAGCTGTGGTGGATCAAGGGCAAGATGCACCGCGAGGGCGCGTCCGTGCTGCCGCCCTCCCTCGCCCTGCGCAAGGAGGCCGAGGACGCGGAGGCGGCGGCGGCCGCGGCCGTCTCGGAGAGCCAGGTCCGCCGGATCCTCGGAGAGATCAACACCAAGATCGCCGAAGCCCTGCTCCGCCCGCCCGCCGGGCCGCCGCTGCACCTGAGGCCGTTCGACGTGGAGGCGGCGGTGGAGGCGTGGCGGAGGAGGAAGCGGTCCTAGGGGGTGTCTTGTCGATCAGGCCGGGCTCGCGGGGCCTGACTTCGGGGGATCCGTCGCAGGTCCGCCGGTGCGCCTCCTCCCGCCGACCCGGATCCGTCGTAGATTCCGACAGTCGTCGCAGTGAGGAGTCCCCCATGAACAGCGCCGGTCTGCTGGCCGACTCGTTCGGCCGGATCCGTGAGGCCGTCCACGAGGCCGTGGACGGCCTCACCGAGGAGCAGCTCGCCGTACGCGTCGATCCCGGCGCCAACTCGATCGCCTGGCTCGTCTGGCACCTCACCCGCATCCAGGACGACCACCTCGCGGGCGCCTTCGGCAGGGACCAGCTGTGGGACACGGACGGCTGGCGGGACCGCTTCGGGCTCCCGTTCCCCCCGGCGGCGACCGGCTACGGACAGTCGCGCGCCCAGGCCGGAAAGGTCCGCGCCCCGGCCGAGCTGCTGCTCGGCTACCACGACGCCGTGCACGCCCGTACGGAGGAGCTCGTCGGCACGGTCACGAACGCGGACCTCGACCGGGTCGTCGACACCACCTGGGACCCGCCGGTCACCCTCGGTGTCCGGCTGGTGTCGGTGATCGCGGACGACCTCCAGCACGCGGGGCAGGCGGCGTACGTGCGGGGTGTGGTGGAGCGCGGTTGAGGGCCGGGGCGGTCCCGGCCCGCCGACGACCCCGATGACGGTGGCGCCGACGCGTACGGCCCGCTCTCCTGAACCGCCCAGCTGTTCGAGCCGGGCGTACAACCCCTGGCGCCGATCATGAGTCCAAACGGGCGTGGCGATCGCCACGCCCGTTTGGCCTGGGGGGAATTCACACCGTGCACCTTTCATCCACTCGTCGTCTCGCCGCCGCCGTCACCGCCGTCCTCGCGGTCACCACCGTCACCGCGGTGACGGGGACCCTCGTCACCGCCCCGGCCTTCGCGGCCGTCCCGGCGGCCGTTCCGGCCACGGCCGCCGAGGCGAACCTGCCCCTCGACGCCGAGGTCGTCAGTACCGGCACGACCGGCTACCTCACGTCCCGGCACGACGAGGAGGGCAACACCGTCCTGGAATGGCACAAGTACTCCGACGGTTCGATCGTGCCCGTCAGCACGGGCCTGAGCACCAGGGTCCACGACAGCAACTCCGACATCGTCGTGACGAGCAGCGGCGGTGCGGTCTGGCTGCGGGACATGAGGTCGGGCGCGTCCTTCTCCACGTACATCGACCTGTACTCCGAGTTCAGGGCGTCGTCGGAGCTGGTCGGCGCCGTCGGCGGGAACCTCTACGTGAGCGTCTCGGTCCCCAACACCGACGGCTACCGCGAGCTGTGGAAGCTCGCCAAGGTCAACGGCGTCTCCCAGAAGTCGAAGCTGTCGTCCCGCACCCGCAACACGGACTACAAGGTCGTCGCATCCGACGGAAACAACCTGATCGTCCTGGGCACCGAGATGACGCGGTCCACGCCGGCCAGCGCCTACAGGCCCTCGTGGTGGAGGGCGACCACCAGCGCCCTCAGCAACAGCGTCATCGACTGGGAGGGCTCGTACGGCACCTACCGGTGGACCCAGAGCTCGACGGGCGCCTACACCACCGCCCATCAGGCATGGGTCCAGTACCCGGAGGACGAGGGCGTCGTGATCGCCGCGGGCTCCAAGCGGTTCGTCATGGACAGCTCCATGAGCGGCGTCGTGGTCGCCGGCATCGTCGGGGACATCCTCCTGTACGGCGTCCCGGGCACGACCGCCGGCGAGCCGCCGAGCCCGCTGTACGCGCGGAGCCTCACCGACGCCACCGCCGCCCCGTACAAGGTCCTGGACAACTTCTCCAGCGTCGCCCACGCCCCGGACGGCGCCGTGCTCGTACGCGGCTTCTCCGGCGCGGGCGACGGGATCTTCCGTATCGTTCCCGGCCCCGACGGCCACCCGGACGTCATGCTCACCGCCGACACGGGCCGGGTCATGTCCCTCCAGGTGACCGGCTCGAAGGTCCCCGCCTCGGTGAACCTGGAGAAGCCGGGCACCACGGTCCCCATGGAGTGGACCCTGTCCCGCACCAACGCCACCGCGAACCTGACGCTCACCCACACGGCCACCGGCAGGAAGCTCACCCAGCGCCTGTCCCCGCCGGGCCCCGCCGGCACGGTCGCCTTCTCCTGGAACGGCCTCCTGGACGGCGTCAGCGCCCCGAACGGCGCCTACACCTGGCAGATCACCGCCACCCGGGCCGACGGCCTCGGCAGCCCGGCGACCGCCTCGGGGAGGGTCCAGGTCTCGCGCCAGGCCAATCCGCACGACTTCAACGACAACGGCTCGACGGACGTCCTCGCCCGTGACGCCTCTGGTGTCCTGTGGCGGGACGACCTCTTCGACTGGCCGTCGGGCAGCCAGGTCACCACCGCCAAGCGGACCAGGGTCGGCACGGGCTGGAACACGTACAAGCAGATCGAAGCCGTCGGCAACATCGCCGGCAGCGCACACGGCGACCTCCTCGCCCTCGACACCTCCGGCTACCTCTGGCACTACCTCGGCAAGAGCGACGGCACCCTCTCCACCCGCGTGAGGATCGGCGGCGGCTGGGGCGGCTACACCAAGCTCACCGGCGGCTCCGACCTGACGGGCGACGGCCGTGCGGACCTCCTCGCCACGGACACCTCGGGCGCGCTCTGGTTCTACAAGGGCACGGGCAGCACCACGGCCCCGTTCGCCACCCGCGTGCGGGTCGGCGGCGGCTGGGGCATCTACAACCAGCTCACCGCCGTCGGGAACATCGCCGGCTCGTCCGCGGGCGACCTCGTCGCCCGCGACACCGCCGGCGTCCTCTGGCTCTACCAGGGCAACGGCACCGGCGGCTTCGCCACCCGCGTGCGGGTCGGAAGCGGCTGGGGTGCCTTCTCCCAGCTCGTCGGCGCCGGTGACGTGAACGCCGACGGACGCCCGGACCTGATCGCGTACGGGGCGGGCGGCACGTACGTCTACCGCTCCACCGGCTCCGCCCTCACGCCCTTCAGCCGGATGACGACCAACCTGTACGCGGGCGAGGGCAGCAAGTTCACCTCGGTGTCCTGACACCGGCGTACAACCGTTCGACCTCCTCATCGGTCCTCTGGGCATGGCGGTCACTCGCCATGCCCACAGGACTGGGGGAGGAACACCCTTTGATGCACATGCGCACCACCGGGAGACGACTGGGCACGGCCGTCGCGGCCGTGCTCGCCGTCACCACCACGGCCGGACTCGCGTCCCCGGCCCTCGCCGCCGCCCCGGCCACCCCGCCGGCGGCGGTCACGGCGGCCTCCGGTGAACAGGACACGCTGACGCTCCCGGCCGGTTCGAAGCTCGTCAGCGCCGGCCGTTCCGGCATGCTGAGCGCCACCGACGGGGCCGCCATCGTCTACCGCTGGACGCGCTTCTCCGACGGCGTCACCACCACGCTGCCCGCCGGCACCCACTGGGGTGCCATGGGCACGGACACCGTCGCCACCCGGAACGGGAACGCGTACACGCTCACCGACATGAGCGGGGCCGCAGACCCCCTCGTGATCGACACGTCCGCCTTCAGCACCACCGCCGCCCCGTACGTCCTCCACCGGGTCGTCGGCTCCACCCTCGTCATGTCGGTGAGCCGCCCCGAAGGCGGCCGGGAATACCACCTGGTCTCCCGGGAGGAGGGGCAGGTCGTCGACCGGAAGGTCGCCCTGCCCGAGGGCTCCACCGCCCTGCTGAACCACAGCAACGGGCCCGGCACCCTCGTGCTCCACCACTACCGCGTGGTGAACGGGGTCACCACCAAGCACGTGAGCGTGGTGGACCTCGCCACCGGCGCGCTCGCCGAGACGTACGACACCGCCCCGAACACGGTCACCGGCTCCACCGTCGTCTCCCCGACCCATGTGGCCTGGACCGAGACGCCCGCAGGCGGCAAGGCGACCCTCGCCGTGGCCCGCCGGGGCGGGACGACGGTCGAGCGGACACCGCTGGACACCCTCAGGAACGCGGACGGCATCCTCCTGCGCGTGGTCGGCGACCACGTGACGTACAACAGGAACGGCGGCGGCACGGCCGTCGTCACCGACGCCCTGCACGCGCTGACCGCCCGTCCGTCGGCCGGCGGTGACCCGGTCGCACTCCTCGACCACGTCCAGTCCAGCACCACCGACGCCGACGGCGCCCTGCTCGTCCTCGGCGGCACGGTCGAGCACGGCGAGGGCCTCTACCGCGTCGCCCCCGGGGCCGACGGCACACCGGTCGCCACCCTCGTGACGAGCGCGGGCCGGCCCACCGCCCTCACCGTGGAGAAGGAGACCCTCCCGCCGAGCGGCGTGATCGACCTCGACCGCACGGCGGTGACGGCGTCATGGACGCTCAGCCGGTTCAACACCCGCGTGAGCCTGGCCATCACCCACACCGCGTCAGGCCTGAGGGGAGGTGGCGGCTACGGCGTCCCGCGCGCCGGAGTGACCGACTTCCCGATCACCTGGAACGGAATGTTCACCAACGGCGTCCCGGCGTACAACGGCGAGTACACGTGGACGATGACGGCGAAGCCCGCCAACGGCATCGGCCCCGACGTCGTCCGCACCGGCACCTTCACCGTCGCCCGCGCGCCGAAGCCGCACGACTTCGACGACAACGGCTCGGCGGACCTGCTCTCCCGGGACGGGACGGGCTTCCTGCGCGCGTACGACTTCCGTCAGATCGAGGGCTCCTCCACCATCCACGCCCTCGACCCGATGGACATCGGGCCGGGCTGGAACACGTACGACCGGATCACGGCCACCGGCGACATCACCGGCACGACCGCCGGGGACGTCGTCGGCCGCGACAGGACCGGTGTGCTCTGGCTCCACCAGGGCAACGGCAAGGGCCTCGCCCCCCGGACGAAGATCGGCGGCGGCTGGGGCATCTACAACAAGCTCACCGCCGGCTCCGACGTCACCGGCGACGGCCGCCCCGACCTCCTCGCCACCGACACCACGGGCACCCTCTGGCTCTACAAGGCCACGGGCAGGGCCACCGATCCCTTCGCCACGCGCGTCAAGGTCGGCGGCGGCTGGGGGATCTACAACCAGCTCACCGCCACCGGGAACATCGGCGGCGCCGCCGCCGGAGACCTCGTCGCCCGCGACACGGCGGGCGTGCTGTGGCTGTACCTCGGCAAGGGCGACGGCACCTTCGCACCCCGCACCAGGATCGGCAGCGGCTGGGGCCCCTACACGAGCCTGGTCGGCGTCGGCGACACCGACCGCGACGGCCGGAACGACCTGATCGCGTACAACAACGGCGGCGGCTCCTACAGCAGCCTCTACCG
This sequence comes from Streptomyces sp. NPDC058326, assembly GCF_042879855.1. Taxonomy (NCBI): domain Bacteria; kingdom Bacillati; phylum Actinomycetota; class Actinomycetes; order Kitasatosporales; family Streptomycetaceae; genus Streptomyces; species Streptomyces sp. NPDC058326. Next base: position 457,587 of record NZ_JBHVZO010000004.1, read on the forward strand.
CTACCGGGGCACGGGCGACTGGCGCGCCCCCTTCACGTCCCGCTGGGCGCCCTACAACCCGGGTCTGGGCGAGGGCACCGTCGAGCTCTTCTGACACCGGCGTACAACTTCTCGGCTCCCTCGTGAGTCATGTGGGCATGGCGGATCACCCGCCATGCCCACACCTCTGGGGGAAACACACGTGTCCACAGCACGCGCATCCCGGTACCGGCTCACCACCGCCGTCGCCGTCGCCCTCGCCGTCACGGCGGGCGGGGCGGCGACGGGCGCGGCGCCGGCGGCCATGGCGACGACGGGGGCCGTGACGACGGCCGTGCAGTCGACGGAGGACGTCGCTCCGTTCCCGGTCGACGCCTGGGTCGCCGGCGCCGGCCCGACGGGCTTCCTGAGCGCCCAGAGCATCACGAACACACCCCTCACCTACCGGTGGACGCGGTATGCGGACGGCGCCACGACGGTCCTTCCCGGCTCGTACGCGTCGGCCCACGGGACGGACATCGTGTCGGGGGGTTCGAAGGACGGCGTGTTCACGCTGTACGACATGGCCAGGGGAGGTGAGCCGCTGGAGATCGACGTCAGCCCTCTGGGCGGCGGCTACACCCTGGCGAGGTACGCGGGCACCCGCCTCGTCATGAAGAAGGCCAACTCCACCGGCGGCACCGACATCCACATCGTCGGCAAGCCGCAGGGTGCCCTGGTCGATCAGACGGTGACCGGTCTGCCGGCCGACGCCGTGATCACCTACCTCTACGTGGAGTCGCCCGACAGCGCCGTGATCCATTACTCGGGCACCGTGGACGGGATGAAGCGGAATCGCGCGGCAGTCGTGGACATCGCGACAGCCGCGGTCGTCGAGGAGTACGAGCTGCCCGAGGGCGAAGTGGGGAGCACCACCCTGTCGGCCACCCACATCGCCTGGGTCGAGAAGTCGCCGGACTCCACGGTGAAGGTGACCGCGACCCGGCGGGGCACCGACGAGACCGTACGCCACGACCTGGGCACCACGGCCTCCGTCGCCATCGAATTGATCGGTGACTGGGTGACGTACCGGCAGTTCTCGACGCCGTACCTGTCGTTGCGGGCGAACTCTCTGTACGCGCTGTACGCCCGCTCCCTCACAACAGGTGAGACCGTCAAGCTCCTGGACCACACGACGAGCTCCGTGTCCGGCGCCGACGGAGTCCAGATGGCACGGGGCGGGACCGTCGAGCACGGCGAGGGCCTGTACCGGATCGCCCCCGGCACCGAGGGCGCCCGGCCGGTGGTCACCCTGGTGGCGAGCACCGGCGAGCCCACGAGGCTGGAGCTGGTGAAGCAGGACGTCCCCGAGACGATCGACTTCGACCGGACCCCCGCCCCGGTTTCCCTGTCCTGGACTCTGAGCCGGATCGGGGCCACCGCACGCGTCGAACTCGTCCACAAGGCCACCGGAAAGCGGGCGACAGTCCCGGCCCACTTCTCCGACGGAAGCCGCACCGTGAAGTGGAACGGCCTCCTGGGCGACTCCCTCACCGCGTACAACGGCGACTACACCTGGAAGATGACGGCCACTCCCCACGACGGGATCGGCCCCGACCTCGTCGTCTCCGGCGCCTTCAAGGTCGTCCGGAAGCCCACCTCGCACGACTTCGACGACAACGGCAGCTCGGACCTGCTCGTACGGAACCACAGGGGCGAACTGTTCGTCCACGACGGGTACACGACCCGCTGGGGACCGACCTGGCAGGACGAGGACGCCGTACGGATCGGCACGGGCTGGAACACCTACGACCAGCTCGTCGCCCCCGGGAACGTCGTCGGCTCCGCGTACGCCGACATCGTCGCCCGCGACAAGACCGGCGTCCTCTGGCACCACCAGGGCGTCGGCCGCACGCTCGCACCCCGTGTCCGCGTCGGCGGCGGCTGGCAGATCTACAACCAGCTCACCGGTGGCAGCGACCTCACCGGCGACGGCCGCCCGGACCTGCTCGCCACCGACAGGACCGGCGTCCTCTGGCTCTACAAGGGCACAGGATCCACCACCGCCCCTTTCGCGACGCGCACCCGAATCGGCGGCGGCTGGGGCATCTACAACAAGATCACCGCCACCGGGAACATCGGCGGCGCCGCCGCCGGAGACCTCGTCGCCCGTGACACGGCCGGTGTCCTCTGGCTCTACCTCGGCAAGGGCGACGGCACCTTCACCGCCCGTAGCCGGATCGGTGACAACTGGGGTCCCTTCCTTCCGGTCGGTGTGGGCGATGTCGACCGCGACGGCCGCGCTGATCTGGCGGGGTACACCTCCGGTGGGGACGTCTACTTCGCCAGGGGAACCGGCGACTGGAGGGCTCCCTTCGAGGACCTTCGGCTGGCGGCCTATCTGGGGGGCGAGACCGTGTTCTGACGGGTCAGCGGGACGGTCGCCCAGACCGTCTTGCCGACAGCGGTCCTTCACGCCCCAGGCGGTGGCGAGGGCGGCGACGAGCAGCAGCCCGTAGCCGCCCTCGTCGGGGTGCGCGGACGGTAACGGCCGGCGCTCGCCCCGCGCGTCGGAGAGTTCGATCCGTACGTGGTCGTGCTCGTCGTCCAGAGCCATCCGCACCTCGAAGTCCCGGCCGGGGACCCGTCCGTGCAGGGCCGCGTTGTTGGCGAGCTCGGCGACGACCACCTCGGCCGCATCGGCGGCGGAACCGGTCACGCCCCAGTCGTGGAGCTGCTGCACGGCGAGTAGCCGGGCGAGGCGCGCGCCCCGGCGCGTCGCCGAGAGCCGGAGCGTGAACTCACTGGTTGGGGTGGCTGTTTCGGACTTCATGCCCCTGAGCGTGGTGGGTGCGCCCTACGCTGAACAGCAGCGACGCGACGACGCTGAGTCACTGTACGGGTGCGCCAAGAGGGCGGTACGGATGTCGGAGAACGAGGCGGAACGGCCGGAACGGCCGATGGAAGCAGACGGTACGGCGCACTTGTTCCGTGCGCTCGGGAAGATCATCAAGGTGCTGCGGAAGAACGCGGGCCTGAGCCAGGCGGAACTGGCGACGATCACTCATTGCAGCGAGGACCTGATCTCGGCGATCGAGCGGGGGGTACGGATTCCGCAGCCGGACTTCCTGTTGCGGGCGGACCCTGTGCTCCATGCGGGTGGGGTGCTGGTGGCAGCGGTCGATGATGTGCGGGAGGCGCAGGCGAAGGCGCGGGTACGGCACCCGGACTGGTTCCAGGACTTCGCGAAGGCGGAGTCGGAGGCGGTGGCGCTGCACTACTACGCGGTGCAGGCAGTGCCGGGCATTCTGCAGACGCCCGCCTACGCACTGTCCCTCTTCAGAGACCGCCGTCCGATGCTGGACGAGGCGACCGTCGAGAAGCGGGTGGCCGACCGGATCTCCCGTCAGGTGCTGCTCGACAAGTGGCCCGCACCCACCATCAGCTTCGTCCTGGAGGCGGCCGTTCTGCTCCGGCCGTTCGGCGGCCCCGATGTCCACCGTGAGCAGCTGAGGCGCATCCTCGACGTGGCCCGTCGACGGACGGTCGACTTCCAGATCATGCCCCAGGACGGGTACGAACACCCCTACCTGGACGGCGCCTTCACCCTGCTCACGCCCAAGGGTCGACGGGAGACGGCGTACACCGAGATCTACGGGCACGCCCGGCTGATCACCGACCCGGAGGAGGTCCGCCAGCACGCCGAGCGCTATGGGATCATCCGGTCGCGGGCGCTCACGCAACACGAGTCGCTGACCTGGATCGAGAAACTGCTGGGAGAACGATGAACACCACGGGTCTGGCCTGGTTCAAGAGCAGCTACAGCAGCTCCGAAGGCGGCGAGTGCGTCGAAGTCGCCTACGACTGGCGCAAGTCGAGCTACAGCGACTCCGAAGGCGGCAACTGCCTCGAAGTCGCCGCCCACCCCACCACCATCCACCTCCGCGACTCCAAGAACCCCCACGGCCCCCAGCTCGCCGTCTCCCCCGCGACGTGGTCGTCCTTCGTCTCGTACGCTGCGGCCTCTACGCAATCATGAGGAACGGGCGCGGTGTTGCCGACACCGCGCCCGTATCCCTGGGGGGGGACACGCACCATGAATCACGCGCACAGATCCGGTCGTCGGCTCGTCGTGGCCGTCACCGCCGTGCTCGCCGTCACCGCCGTCGGCGGGACGGCGCTGGTCGCCGCGCCGACGGCCGTGGCCGCCGTGGCGGCGACGCAGGACACCACCGTCACCCTCCCGGCCGGCGAGAAGCTCGTCAGTGCCGGGACGACCGGTTTCCTCACCTCGAAGGACGACGGCACGGGTGGGACCGCGCTGACGTGGACGAGGCTGTCCGACGGCAGCAGGACCGACATTCCGGGGACGCTCGCCCACCCGAGCCGCTCGGACACGGTCATCACCCGCGAGGGGAATCGTTTCGTCCTCCGGGACATGAGCGTCAGCATGTTCACGTCCTTCGTCGAGCCGTCCGCGTCGCTCGGGACGAACTACAGGGTCGCCGGGGCAGCCGGATCGACGCTTTACCTGGCCGTGCCCAACACGGCCGGCGGAGAGGACCTCTACCGGCTCACCCGGGTGAACGGCGTGCAGCAGCAGGAGAGGATCTCGTACCTCCCCTACGCGCGCGACTACAGGATCGTCGCGCACTCCGGCGCCGACGTGTCCCTCATGTTCAGGAAGACAGCGGTCAGCACCACCACGTACTGGCGCGCCCTGACGAACCTCCTCGGCAACTTCCACGCGCCGGAGCAGGCGACCCGGCCCTTCGACCCGGCCACCGTCACCGGCGCCGTCAGCCCGGCGTACCTCGCGTGGACGGAGACCGTGGACGGCGTCATGCGGGTGGCCGTGCAGAAGCGGAGCGCGTACGAGCCCTTCAAGTACATCTCCCTGGGCGCGGGCACCGGCGGTGTCGTCGCCGGGTTCAGCGGGGACTGGGTGCTGTACGGGGTGCCGGGCGGGCTCACCGCCCCCTCCCCCGACCCGCTGTACGCGCTGACCGCGCAGAACGTCCTCACCGGCGAGACGATGCCGCTGCTCGACCACTTCACGTCCACGTCGACCGCGCCCGACGGAAGCATCTACGTCCAGGGCGGGAAGTCGACCGACGGGGAAGGGCTGTTCAAGATCGGGGAGGGCGGCTACCCGCAGGCCTCGCTGGTCGCGGGCACGCCCGGCGCGTCCACCTCGCCGACCGTACTCCGCAGCGCCGTCCCCGCCGTGGCGGAGCTCGACCGCAACGGCGGTCTGGTGCCCATGGAGTGGCAGCTCTCCCGGTACAACGTGAACGTGGACGTCACCCTGCGGCACAACGTGACCGGGCGGACGTTCACCAAGCGCCTCTCGCGGCCGTCGGCGCCCGTGAGGCTCACGTGGGACGGCCTGACGGGCGGGATCAGCGCCCCGAACGGCGACTACACCTGGCAGGTCACCCTCACGCCGACCAACGGCATCGGGTACCCGGGGTACGCGACGGGCTCGTTCAAGGTGACCCGGAAGGCGAACGCGCACGACCTCAGCGACAACGGCTCGCCCGACCTGCTCGCGCGGGACGCGTCGGGGACGCTGTGGCGGGACGACACCCTCGACTGGCCGGTGGCCGGTCAGGTGACGCCCGCGAAGCCGCGCGTGAAGGTCGGTACGGGGTGGAACACGTACAACCTGATCGAGGCGGCCGGGAACAACGCGGGCAGCGCCGCCGGTGACCTCATCGGCCGGGACACGACCGGCGTGCTGTGGAACTACCTCGGCAAGGGCGACGGCACGTTCGCGGCCCGTGTGCGGGTCGGATCCGGCTGGGGCATCTACGACAAGCTCGCGGCGGGCTCCGACCTGACGGGCGACGGCAGGGCCGATCTCGTCGCGACGGACGCCTCCGGCGTGCTGTGGCTGTACAAGGGCACGGGCAGCGCCACCACTCCCTACGCCACCCGCACCAGGGTCGGCTCCGGGTGGGGCGTCCACAACCAGCTGACGGCCGTCGGGAACCTCGCCGGAGGCCCGGCCGGTGACCTCGTCGCCCGCGACACGGCGGGCGTGCTGTGGCTGTACCTCGGGAAGGGCGACGGCACGTTCGCGGCCCGGACGAAGATCGGCACGGGCTGGGGCGCGTACAGCCAGCTGGTGGGCGTCGACGACGCGAACAACGACGGGCGGCCCGACCTCGTCGCCTACGGGGCGGCGGGGACGCACGTGTACCTGGGGACGGGGGCGTGGGCCACGCCGTTCACGAAGACGGCGACCTCGCTGTACGCGGGCGAGGGGACCAAGTTCACGTCGGTGTCGTGAAAACCGCGTAGCGCGGTACCGGGCGGTCGCGCCCCGGACGGCTCGTCGTAGCCTCCGGGGCGTGATCCCCACGACGTTCTTCCTCTTCGACGTCGACGGCACCCTCGTGGACGCCGTCGCCAACCAGCGCCGCGTGTGGCACGCGTGGGCCTCGCGGTACGGGCTCGACGGGGACGAGGTGTACGCCGTCGCGCTGCGGACGCGGCCGGTCGAGACCTTCGCGACCGTCGCGCCGGACGCCGATCCGGACGAGTGCCTCGCCCTCCTGCACGAGCTGGAGGACGAGGACGTGCGTACGGGGACGTACGCGGCCTTCGACGGGGCGGCCGAGCTGCTCGCCGCGCTGCCGGCGGACCGGTGGGCGCTCGTGACGTCGAACTACGAGCACCGGGTGCGGGGCCGGTTCGAGCGGACCGGGCTTCCGATACCCGCGCTCGTCATCGACGCGGCTTCCGTGGCGGAGGGGAAGCCGTCCCCGGTCCCGTACCTGACCGCCGCCGAGAAGCTGGGCGCGGACCCGGCGGAATGTCTGGTGATCGAGGACGCGCCGTCCGGCGTACGGTCCGGGCTCGCGGCCGGCATGACGGTGTGGACCGTCAACACCGAAGCCCCGCACCCCGAGGCCCATCGCCACTTCCCGTCCCTGGCGGAGGCGGCACCGGAGATCCTGGCGCTGACCGCGCGGGTGTAGGCCCTTGGGGCGGCCGGCTTCAGGCCCCGCTGGTCATTCCCGGCGGGGGAAGCCCGCGAGGCGCGGGAGACGGATCCCGCCCGGCAGTTACCGGCGGCAACCGGAGCTGCCTGACGCGCACTTGACCCACATTCAGATCGTCGGCCCGCTCGGCTACTGTGTCGCCCATGCAGGGGGAATCGGAAAACAATTCGCATCCGGACAGTTTGAGCGGCAGCGGGGCCATGCCGCTGGAAGCGGGGGATCCTCGTCAGATCGGGGCGTTCCGGCTGCTCGGCGTCCTCGGGTCCGGGGGGATGGGGCGGGTCTATCTCGGCGCCGTTCCGGGCACGTTCGCGGCGGTGAAGCGGGTACTGCCCGTGCTCGCCGAGGACACCGACTTCCTGAGCCACTTCGGGCACGAGCTCGACAACCTCGCCCGGCTGCCCGCCGGGGCCAACACCAAGCTGCTCGCGAGCGACCGCACGGCGAAGCCGCCGTGGTTCGCCACCGAGTTCATACCGGGCATCACCCTCAGCGAGGCCATCCGGCTGAACGGCGGCCCGCTGCCCGGCGAGGCCCTGTGGCGGCTCCTCCACGGGGCGGCGGCCGGGCTGCGTGTCGTGCACGGCGCCGACATGGTGCACCGTGACCTCAAGCCCTCCAACGTCATGCTCACCTCCTCCGGCCTCTCGCTCATCGACTTCGGCGTCGCCCGCGCCGCCGACCAGAGCCGCCTCACCAGGACCGGCATGGTCATCGGCACCCCCGCCTACATGGCGCCCGAGCAGGCCGTCGCCGACCGCCGGCTGACCGGCGCCGCCGACGTCTTCGCGCTCGGCAGCCTCCTCCTCTACGCGGCGAACGGCCGTCCGCCCTTCGGTGACGGCTCCGGGCCCGACCTGCTCTACCGGGTCGTCCACGGCGAGCCCGACTTCGGCCGGCTCACGGAGTCCGAGCCCGAGCTGGCGGCGCTCGTACAGAGGTGTTTCGCCAAGGACCCGGCGGACCGGCCCACCGCCGAGGAGCTCGTCGGGCTCACCGAGGAGCAGGCCGCGGGGGTCGTGTGGCCGGCGGCCGTCAGTGAGCGGATCGGCGAGCGGGCGGCGTTCGCCGCCGGGGCGCCCACGGCCGAGCAGCTCGCCGAGCTGGAGGAGGCCGAGCCGGCCAAGGACGTGGCGACGGCCTCGCTCACCCCGCAGGGCGGGCGTGAGCCCGCGACCGCCTCGCCGGATCCCCTGGCCGTCACCGGACAGGCCGCGCCCGGCAAGCGCGAGGGGCGGCGCAACCGGTTCGTCATGCTGGCCGTGCCCGTCGTCGTGGCGACGGGCACCACCCTGACCGTCGCCCTCGGCCCGTACGAGATCGGCCGCCTCGGCGCCAACCCGGGGACCTCCTCCGCGCCCCCGTCCGGCGTGGCCTCGCAGCCCGCGAACGTCCCCTCGTCGACCGGGCCCGGCTCGCCGTCCGCGAAGACGCCGGGCGCCAAGACCCCGTCGTCCAAGCCGCCGGGCCCGAAGCCGCCGGGCACCTCCCCGGCCGTCCCGCCCCCGCCCGGCGGTGGCGGCGGCGTGGGCGGTACCGGCACCGTGCCCGGTGGAGGGGGCGGGTCCGGCAGCGGATCGGGCAGTGGGTCGGGAAGCGGGTCCGGGGGCGGTTCGAGCACCAGCACCTCCGGCGGCGGTACGACGACCCGTCCCGCTCCCCGGCCGGACCCGACGACCCAGCAGCCCGCACCCCCGCCGCCCTCCTCCGGCGGCTCGGCGCCCTCGGGGACGTACTCCCTGCAGAACGCCTCGAACGGCCAGTGCCTGGCGGAGAACGACGCGGGCTACGCCGTCCTCGTCGACACGTACGAGTGCGGCTCGAAGCCCACCAACGGCGGCTACCTCGCCTACTCCTGGACGTACTCCCCCGGGGCGAACGGCACTTTCCGCCTCATCAGCAAGATCTCCGGCAAGTGCCTGCAGCCGTCGAGCTCCACCGTCACCGTCGCCGCCTGCAACGGCTCCGACGTCCAGTCCTGGAAGATCGGCACGTCGACGTCCGCCGGGCGGACCATCAAGAACGTGAACAGCGGCTACTGCCTGCTCACCGGACCGCCGTTCGCGATGACGTACACCTGCGACCCGAGCGACCGCGCCCACCTCTGGCGGAACATCTCAGCCCTCTGAGCGCGGGCGCCCGAAGACCGGGACCGTGACCTCGCCCTCCGCCCGGAAGGCGACCTCCAGGTCCATCCCGATCCGGAGGTCTTCCTCCGGCACGCCGACGACCTGCGTCATCATGCGCGGGCCCTCGGCGAGGCCGACGACGGCGGCGACGTACGGCACCCGTTCGCCGAAGGGCGGGAGGTCGTTCCGGTGGACGACCGACCAGGTGTAGAGGGTGGCCCGGCCGCTCGCCCGCTCCCAGCGGACGTCCTCGCTCCAGCAGTGCGGGCAGAACTCGCGCGGGTAGTGGTGGGCGCGGCCGCAGTCCGCGCACCGGCGAAGGAGCATCCGGCCTTGGGCGGCGGCGTCCCAGTAGGGCCGGGTGAAGGCGTCGATGTCGGGGTCGGCGGCCGTCATCGGGCCTGTCCGGTCGCGTTCCGTCGCCGTCACGGGAAGAGTCCGAGCGCGGAGTCGAGGGACCAGGTCTGCCAGGACATCGCGAGGAGGGCGACGAGCGAGATCAGCGCCATCATCGCGTTCTGCCCCTGCTCGGCCCAGTCGTGGATCATCAGGACGAGGTAGAGGAGGTTGAGGAGGAGGCCGCCGGCGAGGGCGACGGGGGTGAGGAGGCCGGTGACCAGGCCGAGGCCGACGCAGAGTTCGGCGTAGACGACGACGTACGCCATGAGCCTGGGGCGGGGCGCGACGACCGTGTCGAAGCCCTTCCCGACCTGGGGCCACCGGTGCTTGGCAGCGACGTCGGCGGCCCAGGCGATGCCCGTGCCGCGCTCGAACCAGCCCTTCCTGTCCTTGTGGCGCCAGCTCTCCAGCCACCACAGGCCGAGGCCGATGCGGAGGACGGCGAGCCATTCGGCGCCGGTGAGCCAGACGGTCTGCATGGGTGTCCTGTCCCCTCGACGAGCCGGATCTGACGGTACGTCAGTTCAGCGCAGGCCCGGCCGCCGGCGCAAGGGGTGGGCACGCGTGACCGATTCGCAACCGAAATCCCTCTTGGTCGAGACCCACTACGTGTACACGTCATTACGCTCAGCATTCATGGTCACCACCCCCCATGAACCGCCCGTCCACCCCGTGTACGTGATCGGCGGCGGACCCGGCGGACTCGCCGTCGCCGCCGCCCTGCGCGCGCGAGGCGTCCGGGCCGTCGTCCTGGAGAGATCCGACGCCGTCGGCGCCTCCTGGCGCGCCCACTACGACCGGCTGCGGCTGCACACCACACGGCGGCTCTCCGCCCTCCCCGGGCTTCGGATACCCCGCTCCTCCGGACGCTGGGTCGCCCGCGCGGACGTGGTGCGCTACCTGGAGACGTACGCCGAGAAGCACGAGCTCGAGATCGTGACGGGCGTCGAGGTGTTCCGTATCGAGCGGGCCGGTGAGGACTGGGTCCTGCACGCGACCGGCGGGCGGCGCCTCACCGGACGCGCGGTGGTCGTGGCCACCGGCTACAACCACACCCCGCGCCTTCCCGAGTGGCCCGGCCGCGACGCGTACACGGGCGAGCTCAGCCACGCCAGGACCTACCGCGCCCCCGGGCCGTACGCCGGGAAGGACGTCCTCGTCGTCGGCATCGGCAACACCGGCGCCGAGATCGCCGCCGACCTCGCCGAGGGCGGCGCGGGGCGGGTACGGCTCGCGGTGCGCACCGCCCCGCACATCGTGCGCCGCACGACGGCCGGCTGGCCCGCGCAGCGCTCCGCCATCCTGATACGGCGGCTGCCCGTGGCCTTCGTCGACCGCCTCGGCGCCCTGCTCGCCCGGTTCGCGACGCCGGATCTCTCGGCGTACGGACTGCCCCGGCCGGAGAAGGGCCTCGCCACCCGCCAGCGCGAGGGCGCCGTCCCCGTCCAGGACGTGGGCCTGATCGACGCCGTACGGGCCGGGAAGGTCGAGATCGTCGCCGCCGTCGAGGCCTTCGAGGGCGGCGAGGTGGTCCTCGCGGACGGCAGCAGGATCGCCCCGGACGCGGTGATCGCGGCGACCGGCTACCGGCGCGCCCTGGAACCGCTCCTCGGCCACCTGGGCGTTCTCGACGGGCGCGGGATGCCGGTGGTGAGCGGGGCGCGGTGCCCGAGCGAGGCGCCCGGCCTGTACTTCACCGGGTTCACGAACCCGATCAGCGGGATGCTCCGGGAGCTGGCGCGCGACGCGGAGAAGATCGCGCGGCGGATCGCACGGCGCGGGGCGTAGGGGGCGGGGAGGCTCCCGCCCCGGCCCGGCAGGGGCGGGGGCCTCGGCAGCTCCCGCCCCGGGCCGACAGGGGCGGGATCCTCGGGAGGTTCCCGCCCCGGCCGGGGACGGCGGCGTGCGGCGCGGCGCCTCTACCAGGTCAGCCAGCCGATCACCGTGGTCGTCACGTCGCTCGCGATGGTCGACACCTTGGCGCCGATCTCCTCGGCCACGCCGAACTTCTTGAACAGCGCGCCCTTGCCGAGGAACAGGCCGCCGATCACGAAGATGCCGAGCGCCGACTTGAACTGGCTGCTGTCCCAGCCGTATCCGACACCGCTGAGGATCGCGCTCACCCCCTGGAGGCCCCAGGACACCACGCCGGCGACCGCGGCGGCCACGCCGAGCGGCGGGAAGAACAGCGCACCGATGCCGAGGACGACCGCGGCCGTGCCGGCGATGGTGCTCCAGTGGCCGGTGACGGCGGCCCAGTCCTTCGGGTCCGACATGTCCTCGGGCCACAGGCCCCAGAACTTGGTGTCGGCGTCGTCGTCCGGTGCGACGGGGCTCGTCCCGGACTGCTCGTGCTGCCTGGCCGCCTCGGCCGCGGCCTTCGCGGCGGCCGCGAGTTCGGCCTCCCGCTTGGCGACCGCGATGGAGCGCGCCTGGCTGGCCGCGTCGGCGGCGGCCTTCGCGTCCTGGCCGGCCTGGGTGGCGGAGGCCTGGGCGCGGGAGGCCGAGGCCTGGGCGCTGGTGGCCGAGGAGACCGCCTGGGCGGCCGAGGCCGCCGCCTGCCGCATGGAGTAGTTCGCCGAGCGGGCCGCGCCTCGCGCGACGGACGCCGCTGCCTTCGCCCGCGCGGCCGAACCGGCGGCGTCGGCGGCCGACTTGTCGGCGGCGTCGGCGTTCGCCTTCGCCTGCAGGGCCGAGTTCGCGGCGTCGTCGGCGTAGCCCTGCGCCTTGGTCGCCCAGTCGGCCGCCTCCTGGGCGGCCTGGCGGGCCTCGGCGGCGGCCTTGGACGCCAGGGCCGCGTCCTCCAGGGCCTTGGCGGCCACCTTCGCGGCGTGGGCGATGGCGGCGCGGATGGCGGAGACGTGGGTGGCGTGGTCGTGGTCGAGGCGGGCGATGTCGTGCTGGTCGTGGCTGATGAAGGCCCGCCGCATGCGGGCGGAGCCCTCCAGGACGATCTGCGCCGCCGACTTCATGTAGGGGCCGCCGGCGCCGAGGAGCCGGAACACCTCGACCGCGTCGTCCTCCTTGACCGCCGCCGGCAGTTCGACGCTGAGGAAGCGGTGCAGGGCGATGGCCCGGCCGTCGTTCAGGGCGGCCTCGGCCTTGGTGCGGACGGCCGTGCCGGGGTTCTCTCCCAGGATCCTGAAGACGTTCACGCGGTTGTCCGTGGCGGCCGCCTCGATGACCCCGTGGTCGAGGAAGGCGCGGGCGGCGTCGGGGTCGGCACTGGCGAGTGCGGCCCTGGCGGCATCGGCGACGGCGGACTTGGCCGCCTTGGCGATGGCGAGGACGGTTTCCCGGTCGTCGGTGCGCTGGGCGAGGAGCCGGTCGGCGTCGATCCAGTTGAGGATGTCCTGGTCGGTGCCGGCGATGGCGTACTCGGCGGCCTCGCGGGTCCAGGTGCCGGTCGCGTCGAGGAGCCGGACGGCGGCCTTCCGGCCGGCGGTGAGGGCGTTGGCGGTGTCTCCGGCGCGCAGTGCGGTCTCGGCGGCGGCGATGAGGTCCTTGATCTCGGTGGCGGTCTTGTCCGCCTCCGTGCGTTCCCGTTCGGCCCGGGCGACGTCGTCGATCTCGGCCTGCGCCTTGAGCCGGGCCTCCAGGACGCCGAGTTCGGTGTCCTCCGTGATGCGGGCGGTCTCGGCCTCGCGGGCGGCCTTCTCGACGGCCTGGGCCTCCTTGACGGCGTTGGCCGCGGTGGTGGCGGCCTCGACGGCGGCGGCGGCGTACTCGGTGGACCGCTTGGCGTACTCGATGGCCTTGCCCGCGTTGTCGGCGGCGTCCTCGGCCGCGGCGGCGGCCTTGAGCGCGTGGGACGCGGCGCTGCGAGCGGCGTCGCGGGCGACCCGGGCGGCGGCCGCGGCCCGGCCGGCGAGGATCTGGGCGGTGGACGCGGCGCGGGTGGCGCGGGCGGCGGCGGCGTTGGCCTCGGCGGCGGCCTGGCGGGCCTTGGCGGCCTGGGTCTTGGCGGCGCCGGCGCTGGCGGCGGCGTCGGCCGCCGCGTTCGCCGCGGCGGCGGCGTTCTGGGCGGCGCTCGCCGCCGCGGAGCCGGCGCCGGCGGCCTGCTGGGAGGCGATGGCGGCCTGGTCGGCGGCGTTCGCGGCGGTGGTCGCGCGGGCGGCGGCGTCCCGGGCGCCCTGGGCTGCGCTGCGGGCGGCCGCGGCCTTGGTGGCGTCCTTGGAGGCGGCGATGGCGGCGTTGTAGGCGCGGGAGGCGGCGTTTCCGGCCGAGGCGGCGGCAGCGGCGGCGGCCTGGGCGGCGAGCGCCGCCCGGTGGGAGGCGGACTGGGCGGTGCGGGAGGCGGCGATGGCGGTGGAGGCGGCGTCGGCGGCTCCCCGTGCGGCGCTGGCGGCGTCGTTGGCCGCGGCGGCCGACTTGGCCACGTCCTGCTGGGCCTTCCGCGCGTTCTCGGCGGCCAGCAGGGCGGCGGCCTTGGCCTTCTCGGCGGCTTCCTTGGCGCGGTCGGAGGCGGCGACGGCCTGTTCGGTCTTGAGTCTCGCTCGTTCGCCCTCGCGTTCCACGATGGCGACCAGCTGGCCGATCGTGGCCGATTCCTCGTCGCGGGCGCGGGCGATGTACTGACCGGAGGCGAGGAACTGGCGGATCGCCTCGGGCGATCCGTCGTTGAGGGCGCGTTCGGCGTACTTCTTCACCTCCGGGGATGCGGTGTTGAGGATGGCGAGGGTCTCGACCCGCTCGTCCTCCTGCCGGGCCGTGTGCTGGGTCTCCACCAGGAAGGTGCGCAGGGCCGCCGCGGTGCCCTGGTCCAGTGCCGCACCGGCGTCGCGCCGCACGGCGGTGCCGCCGTTGTTCATGATGGTGAAGACCGACGCCCTGAGGTCCGTCTCGACGGCCTGTGAGTAGCCGTCGCGGAGGAACGCGGCGACGGCGGCGTCTCCCGCGGTTAACGCGGCCTCGGCCGACCCGCGGGCGGAGGTGCCCGCGTACGGGAGGCTGGTGAGGACGGCGAAGCGGTTGTCCTCCGCGCGTGCCGCGGGGAGTTGGGTGGCGAGGAAGGCGGAGACGGCGGCCGGGGAGCCGACGAGTGCCGCGGCGGCTGCCTCGCGCACCGCCCGGCCTCCGATCTTGTACGCCCAGACGGCCCGGCCCCGCTCGCTGTCGGGCAGACCGGTGTCGGGGGTGCCGTCGACGGTGCCGGTCGCGTGGGCGGGCGTGGCGGTCAGGGTGAGGATGGACGGCAGGGCGGGGGCGGCGGTCGCCGCGGCGACGGTCGTGAGTATCCGGCGCCTGCTCCACAATGACGCTGACAAAGTAAGCATCCTTCCCGATCGGGATACGACGGTGTCAATTCCGTCGGTACAGCCGGGCACGATACCTGGCCACCTCGGGCCGTCCACCTGCTTTCCCAGAGGCGAATTCCTGCATTCCGGATAGCTCCATCAATTCTTCACCGAGTCCAGGGCATCCCTTTCGCGGGGTGACGCAGGTCATACTCAAACTCGTTGATCTGCACCGTTTCTGATGGTTTGCCATATGGACAAGCATGCGACGGGCGGTCTTACATACCTGGGGCTGCGGGCGTGATCTTCATGACGCCACCCCCTCCCAGGGGTGGCTCCCGCTGAAATTCGGAGGTGCCGGTGGCTGATTCAGCACCCTTATTCGTCCGGTCGGACGGAAAGGTTTTCCGGCGTGCCGTACCGCAGCCTTACCGCCCTTTTCGAGCATGTTCCGGCCATTCGGGCGGAACCGACCACGAGGACTGAGATGAAGGCACGCACCACCACGGCGTCCAGAGCGGGGCGCCTCGCGGGGCGCATCCTGGGCGCCTCGGCGGCCGCCGGCGCCCTGGCCTGGATCGCGGTGACGGCCGCCCCCGCGGGCAGCCCCGCCCCGGCACACGCCACCACCGCGGAGGCCGTCGCCGACGAGGCCCCCGGCTTCGCCGTCGAGAGCTACGACTATCCGCAGGCGGACAAGATCCTCGCGGAGCAGGGCATCACCCTCAAGCGCGGTGACGGTCACATCCTGCTCGCCGACTGCGCCTCGGGGACGGGCCTCCTCGAGGTCTGGTCCCGCGAGAAGTCCCGCGTCTGCTTCCGCGCCACCGGCAACAGCGGCTGGCTGACGCTGGAGATCCCCACGGTGTACGGCGTGAAGAGCAACGCGTACGCGACGGAGCTCGACATGACCGTCGGCACCGAGGAGAAGACGTACGACATCCCCGCGAACTCCTGGAAGCCGGTGGGCGAGACCGCGGACCCCGAGGGCCGTCCCCACATGCTCGTGGAGATCAGGACCTCCAAGTAGTCCCCGGTCACGCCCCTTCGCCGTACCTGCCACCAAGGAACTCACTGATGCGACACACCAGACCCGCGGGTCTCGCCGCACTGTCGGCCGCTCTGATCGCCGCACCCCTCGTCCTGACGGGCGCCCCCGCGCAGGCCGTCTCCGGCACCGCGGTCACGGACACTTCGTACGCCTTCACCGCGCAGCTCCAGATAGGCAGCGGCGACCAGCTGCGCGGCTGCTCCGGCGCGCTCGTCGACCCGCAGTGGATCGTCACCGCCGCCAGCTGCTTCGCCGCGAGCCCGTTACAGGGTGGCGAGGTCGCGGCCGGCGCACCCGCTCTGCGGACCGTGGCGACCATCGGCCGCGCCGATCTGACCGCGACCACCGGCGGGCACGTCACGGAGATCACCGAGCTCGTGCCGCGTGCCGGGCGCGACCTCGTCCTGGCCCGGCTCGCGACCCCCGCGACCGGGATCCAGCCGGTGGCCCTGGCCTCGGGGCCCGCGGCGGCCGGTGACACCCTCAAGGTCGCCGGCTTCGGCCGGACGAAGACCCAGTGGGTGCCGGACCGGCTGCACGTGGCCTCCTTCGGCGTGAACACGGTCGACGCCACCACGCTCGGCATCGCCGGCAGCTCCGCCGACGACGCGATCTGCCAGGGCGACAGCGGCGGCCCCGTCCTGCGCGAGCGAAACGGCGCGGTCGAGCTGGTCGGCGTCAGCAGCCGCTCCTGGCAGGGCGGCTGCTTCGGCGTGACGGAGACCCGCAACGGAGCCGTGGCCGAACGGACCGACGGCCTGGTGACCGGCTTCCGGCTCGCCGCCGGGCAGCGCCTGGCCTCCGGCGACACGCTGGCCTCCGCCGCCGCCACGCTCACCATGCGCGCCGACGGCAACCTCGTCGTCACGGCCAAGGCCGGCCACGTGCTCTGGTCGTCGAACACGGCCGGCAACGCGGGCGCCACCGCCCTGTTCGGCGCCGACGGCAACCTCGTCGTGCGCGACGCCGCCGGCACCGCCACCCTGTGGCAGTCCGGCACCACGGCCGCCGGTGGCCAGGTCGTGCTCCAGGAGCGCGGCAACCTCGTCGTGTACGACGCCCAGGGCCAGTCCCAGTGGACGAACGGCTCGGCCGTGCGGGGCGACGTCGACGGCAGCGGCAGGGCCGACATGGTCAACTGGTACGACTACGCCGACGGCCACGACGGCATGCACGTCTTCGGCGGCAGCGCCACCGGCGCCCTCGGCACCCCCCGTTCCGCCTTCTCGACGCCCGCCGGCAACTGGCACCACGACAACATGAAGAAGGCGTCCGGCGACTTCAACGGCGACGGACGCGGTGACGTCGCCGTCTTCTACGGCTACGCGGACGGCTCCGTGAAGCTGTGGACGTTCCTCGGCCAGGCGAACGGCACGTTCGCGACCCCGGTCTCCTCCTGGTCGGTCGCGCCCGGGCACTGGACCTTCTCCCGGGTCCGGCTGCACAGCGGCGACTTCGACGGCGACGGCCGCGACGACCTCATGGCCTGGTACGACTACGCCGACGGCCACGACTCGATGTTCACGTTCCGGTCCGCCGCCAACGGCACCTTCGCCGCGCCCGTCGTCGGCTGGACCGCCCCGGCCGGTTCCTGGACCGCGGCGAACGCGAAGTACGCCACCGGCGACTTCAACGGCGACGGACGCGACGACGTCGCGGCCCTCTACAAGTACGGCGACACGGCCGTGAAGCTGTGGATGTGGACGGCCACCCCGGCGGGTGCCTTCGGCTCCGGCCGGCAGGTCTGGGGCTCCGAGACCTGGGGCGCGCTCGACCGCACCGACATCCACACGGGCGACTTCGACGGTGACGGCCGCGACGACGCGGGCTTCTGGTACGACTACGTCGACGGCCACGACGGCTTCCAGGTCCTGAAGGGCAACCGGGACGGCACGGTGGGCACGCTGCAGGTGGCCCTGAACGTCAAGGCCGGCGACCTGCACCGCGCGAACATGAAGATCGTGGTCGGCGACTACAACGGTGACGGCCGCGACGACCTCGGCGCGATGTACGGCTACGCCGACGGCGGCGAACGGATGTTCACCTGGCCGGCCCTCGCGGGCGGCACGCTCGCGACCACCGCGGTCATCGGCTGGACGAACGCGTCGCCGGACTCATGGACCTTCGCGCGCGTGAACTTCGTGAACCGTTACGACAACGGCTGACACGGGGTCGTGAGCGGGGAGCGGCACCGCCCGGTGTGCGGCGGTCCGTGACCCACGAGGGGCCCTCCGGCCGTCCGGCGGGCCCTTCTTCGCGGACCGGTCCGCGGGCGTCCGGGGGCCGGTCCACGGAGGTCCGCGGGCCGGTCCGCTGCGCACATCCGCGGTCGGTCCACGGACGTCCGCGGGCCCGGTCCGCTTCGCACATCCGCGGGCCGGTCCCCGCACACCCATTCCTGACTGAGCGTCAGTTCGCTAATCTGACTGAGCGTCAGGTGTATACGGACGGGTGAAGGGCGGGCTCCCCCATGCTTGGATCGACTCACGGCACCTTCACCACCGACCTCCGCGCCCGCGTGGTCGCCTGCGGGGAGTCGCCGGGGACCGCCGTGCACGGCGTCCTCGCCGTCGCCGGCGACCAGGACGTCAGCGGACGCCCGCTGTACGCGCCCGTGCCCGACCTGGACCGGTTCTTCCGGCCCGAGTCCGTCGCCGTCGTCGGCGCCTCCGACACCGAGGGGCGGCCCAACACCGGGATCACCCGGCAGCTGCTCGCCTGGGCCGAGCGGGTCGGCGCCCGGATCGTGCCCGTCCACCCCACCCGTACCAGCGTGTTCGGGATCGACTGCGTGCCCTCCGTCGGCGCGCTCACCGAGCCCGTCGACCTCGCCGTCCTCCTCGTCGCCGACCCGCTCCCCGTCATCGAGGAACTCGCCGCCACCAAGGTGAGGTTCGCCGTCGCGTTCGCCTCCGGGTTCGCCGAGACGGGTGAGGCGGGCGCCGCCGCGCAGGAACGTCTCGCCGCCGCCGTACGCCGCTCCGGACTCCGGCTCCTCGGCCCCAACACCAACCTCAACGCCTTCGAGCGCTTCCGCGAGGACCTCGAAGGACCCGCCGTCGCGCTCATCACCCAGTCCGGCCACCAGGGGCGGCCCGTCTTCACCCTCCAGGAGCTCGGTGTCCGCCTCTCCCACTGGGCGCCCACGGGCAACGAGGCCGACCTGGAGACCGCCGACTTCCTCTCCTACTTCGCCGGACGGCCCGAGGTCGGCGCCATCGCCTGTTACGTCGAAGGGCTCAAGGACGGCCGCTCCTTCCTCCTCGCCGCCGACCGCGCGGCCCGCAACGGCGTCCCCGTCGTCGCCGTGAAGGTCGGACGCACCGAGACCGGGGCCCGTACCGCCGCCTCCCACACCGGCAAGCTCACCGGCGCCGACCAGGTCGTCGACGCGGCCATGCGCCAGTTCGGGGTGATCCGCGTCGACGGGCTCGACCAGCTCCAGGACACCGCGACGCTCCTCGCCCGCGCCCGCAAGCCGGTCGCCGAGGGCGTCGTCGTCTACTCGATCTCCGGCGGCACGGGCGCCCACTTCGCCGACCTGGCCACGGCGGCGGGCCTCCGGCTGCCCACCCTCCCGGTGACCAAGCAGGACGAACTCCACCAGTGGATTCCGGAGTACCTGAACGTCGCCAACCCCGTCGACAACGGCGGGCACCCGGTCGGCGACTGGCGCGGCCGGAAGATCATCGACGCGATCCTCGCCGACCCGTCCGTCGGCGTCCTCATCTGTCCCATCACCGGCCCCTTCCCTCCGATGAGCGACAGGCTCGCCCAGGACCTGGTCGACGCGGCCGAGGAGACGGACAAGCTGGTGTGCGTGGTCTGGGGTTCCCCGGTCGGCACGGAGGAGGCGTACCGCACGACCCTCCTCGGCTCCTCGCGCCTCGCCACCTTCCGTACGTTCTCCAACTGCATCGGGGCCGTGAAGGCCTACCTCGACCACCACCGCTTCACCACCGGCTATCGCTCCCCCTTCGACGAGGCACCCCGCACGCCCTCCCCGTCCCTCCGCAAGGCGCGGGCGCTCATGCGGCCCGGCCGGCGGCTCAGCGAGCACGCGGCGAAGCAGCTCCTGCGGGCGTACGGGATCCGGGTGCCGCGCGAGCAGCTCGTCACGAGCGCGGCGGCGGCCGTGCGGGCCGCCGGTCTTGTCGGCTACCCGGTGGTGATGAAGGCCTCGGGCGCGCAGCTCGCCCACAAGACGGAGCTCGGCCTGGTGAAGGTCGGTCTCACGTCGGCGAGCCAGGTGCGGGACGCGTACCGCGAGCTCACCGACATCGCCCGCTACGAGTCGGTCGAACTCGACGGCATCCTGGTCTGCCAGATGGTGGGGCGTGGGGTCGAGATGGTGGTGGGCGTGACCCGCGACGAGCTGTTCGGCCCGACGGTGACGGTCGGGCTCGGCGGGGTCCTGGTCGAGGTCCTGAACGACACGGCCGTACGCGTCCCGCCCTTCGGTGAGCGGGAGGCCCGTTCGATGCTCGCCGAGCTGCGGGGCCGGGCCCTCCTCGACGGGGTACGGGGTGCCCCGCCGGCCGATGTCGACGCGCTGGTGGAGGTCGTCCTGCGGGTGCAGCGGATGGCCCTCGAACTCGACGGCGACCTCGCCGAACTGGACATCAACCCGCTGATGGTGCTGCCGCGCGGGCAGGGCGCGGTGGCCCTGGACGCGCTGGCGGTCTGCCGATAGGAGAGCCATGTCCGACGTACTCCACGGCATCGAGAACGGCGTCTCGTGGATCACGCTCAACCGCCCCGAGGCGATGAACGCCGTCACCTGGGACCAGCGGGAACGGATCATCGCCCTGCTCGCCGAGGCGTCCGCGGACCCCGACGTCCGGGCGGTGGTGGTGACGGCGACGGGCCGGGGCTTCTGCGCGGGGGCCGACCTGCGGGGCGCGCCGGCCGTCTCGGAGACCGTCCCCGGGGACGTGACGCGCACGATCCGGCGCGGGGCGCAGCGCTTCGTCGGAGCCGTACTGGACTGCGAGAAACCGGTGATCGCGGCGGTGAACGGAACGGCGGCGGGCATCGGCGCACACCTCGCCTTCGCGTGCGACCTGGTGCTCGCGGCGGAGTCGGCCCGGTTCATCGAGGTGTTCGTCCGGCGGGGGCTGGTCGCCGACGGGGGCGGGGCGTATCTGCTGCCGAGGCTGATCGGGCCGCAGCGGGCGAAGGAGCTGCTGTTCTTCGGTGACGCGGTGGGGGCGGCGGAGGCGAAGGAGCTGGGCCTGGTGAACCGGGTCGTCCCGGCGGAGGACCTGGCGAAGACGGCCCGGGAATGGGCGGAACGCCTGGCCCAGGGCCCGACGCGGGCCCTCGCCCTCACGAAGCAGCTGGTGAACGCGTCCCTGGACGTCGACCGTTCCACCGCCTTCGCCGCGGAGGCGGCGGCGCAGGAGCTCAACATGGCGACGAGGGACGCGCGGGAGGGGGTGGCGAGCTTCGTGGAGCGACGGGAGGCGCGGTACGAGGGGCGTTGACCCGCTCCCCCGGACGGCGATTCCCCGGCCGACCCGGGGCTTCCCATCTGACGGCCCGTCAGCTTCAATGGACGACGTGATGGGACACGCGGGGATGGCGGCCACCGCCGTCCGACACCTGAGAGCGGCCGGTTCGCCGACGGCCGTGGAACCACTGCCCCGGCCGGTACTGCGCGCGGTACGGGAGGACGAGCGGCCGCCCGTCGACCCGGCCGAGTTCCGCCGCGTCCTCGGCCACTTCCCGAGCGGGGTCACGATCGTGACGGCCCTCGACGCCGAAGGCCCGGCGGGCTTCGCCTGCCAGTCCTTCGCCTCGCTCTCCCTCGACCCGCCGCTTGTCGCCTTCATGGTCGCCCGCACGTCGACGACCTGGCCCCGGATCGCGGCGGCCGGGACTTTCTGCGTCAACGTCCTCGGCGCCGACCAGGGCGAACTGTGCCGGTCGTTCGCGGTGAGCGGCGCGGACAAGTTCGCGGGCGTGGAGTGGACCCCGGCCCCGGCCACCGGCTCCCCCCGCCTGCCGGACGCCCCCGCCTGGATCGACTGCACGATCACCACCGTCCACACGGGCGGCGACCACCTGATCGTGGTGGGCCGGGTGGAGTCCCTGGGCGCGGCCGACGAGGGCGACCCGCTGCTGTTCCACCGGGGGCGGTTCGGGCGGTTCAGGGGGTAGCCCGCGCCCTCACCCTTTCGGGTACTCCCCGGCGAACGACGCGCACACGGAGTACGCTCGCCATAACGTCCCTGTTATGCCATGGGCCATGTCGAACTTGAGCCGGAGGTGGAGTACAAGATCGCTCCCGGCCGGAGAATCATCCTGCTGACCGTCTTCCGCAAGACCCGGCAGCACGAGGCCGCCGAACTGGACCGGGCTGTGCGCGCGTGGGCGGCGTGCGTCACGCAGGAACACACCGTCGACGAGGGGTGACTCGATGAGCGACCGTACGGACTGGGACGGGCTGCGTGAGCAGGCCCTGGTGCATCCCGAGGCACGGGCCTCCTGCGAGGCGACTCGGGTCCGGTTCGAGCTGGGTCGGGCGGTGCGGGAGCGCCGGGAGGAGCTCGGCATGACACAGACGCAGCTCGCCCGTGCGGCGGGGCTCCAGCAACCGGCCGTCGCCCGGTTCGAGGCGGGCGGCACCATGCCCACCCTGCCGCTCCTCGAACGCCTCGCCGTCGCGCTCGGCATGCGCCTTCACGTCGGGTTCGAGCCGCTGGACAAGGCCGGCTGAACCCGGCGCGCCCTCACGCTCCAGCCGACGGCAGGCCCTCCGTCCGGGGCCGCCTGATCACCAGTGCCATCAGCGCCGCCGCCGCGCACAGCGCGCCCGAGGCGTACCACACGACGTCGTACGTGCCGAAGACGTCGCGGGCCACGCCGCCCGCGAAGGCGACGGCCGCCGCGCCGACCTGGTGGGACGCGAGGACCCAGCCGAAGACGATCGCCGAGTCCTCGCCGTAGTGCTCGCGGCACAGGGCGATCGTGGGCGGGACGGTGGCCACCCAGTCCAGGCCGTAGAAGACGATGAAGAACAGCATCGGGGGGTGGACCGAGGGGGCCAGCAGCATCGGGAGGAAGAGGAGGGAGATCCCTCGGAGCGCGTAGTAGACCGCGAGCAGCCGGCGCGCCTCGAAGCGGTCGGTGAACCAGCCCGAGGCGATCGTGCCGACGACGTCGAAGACGCCGATCACGGCGAGCAGTCCGGCCGCCGCCGTCACCGGCATCCCGTGGTCGTGGGCGGCGGGCACGAAGTGCGTCTTGACGAGGCCGTTCGTGGACGCGCCGCAGATCGCGAAGGTGCCCGCGAGGAGCCAGAACGGGCCGGTGCGGGCCGCCTTGAGGAGGACGGTGACCGCGCGGCGGGCCGCGCCCGTGACGGGGGCGGGCTTGTCGGCGTACTCCCCGCCGTACGGGGCGAGCCCGACGTCCGCCGGGTGGTCGCGGAGCAGCAGCCACACGAAGGGGACGACCGCGAGGGCGGCGAGGGAGACGGTGACGGCGGCCGGCTCCCAGCCGTGGTGCTCGACCAGCCAGGCGAGGAGGGGGAGGAAGACCAGCTGCCCGGAGGCGCCTGCGGCGGTGAGGATGCCGGTGACCAAGCCCCGGCGGGCGACGAACCAGCGGTTGGTGACGGTCGCGGCGAACGCGAGGGCCATGGAGCCGCTGCCGAGGCCGACGAGCACGCCCCAGTAGAGGACCAGCTGCCAGGCCGCCGTCATCCACACCGTGAGGACCGAGCCGAGGGAGATGACCGTCAGGGCGACGGCGACGACCCGGCGGATGCCGAAGAGGTCCATGAGGGCGGCGGCGAAGGGGGCGGTCAGGCCGTAGAGGGCCAGGTTCACCGAGACGGCGAAGCCGATGGTGCCCCGCGACCAGCCGAAATCCTCGTGCAGCGGCTCGATCAGCAGGCCCGGCAGGGAGGCGAAGGCGGCCGCGCCGATGATCGTGACGAAGGTGACCGCAGCGACGAACCAGGCGCGGTGGAAGCGGGGGGTGCGGAGGGGAGGGCGGTCGGGGGCGCGACCTGCGGGGCTCTCGGTTGTCTGGGCCATGCCACCGAGGCTCCCGTCTCCACCACCGCCCCGCCATTGGCCCGAATGACAGGTTTGCAAAGGATCGGGACACCCGCCCCCTTACGCCCTCGGCAGCGTCCTGATCGGGCGCACCGCGAGCAGCTCACATCCTCGGCAGCGTCCTGATCGGGCGTACCGCGAGCAGCGCCCCCACCACGAGCACCGCGATGCCCGCCCCCGTGAGCAGCACCGCCTCCGTGCCGACCGTCGCCGCCACCGGCCCCGACAGGGTCCGGCCGACGCCCATCATGAGGAGCGAGCCGGCCACGTCGTACGCGTGCATCCGGTTCAGGGCCTCCTGCGGTACATGGGTCTGCACCGCGGTCGACCACATCACCAGCCAGAACGCGAAGGCCGCGCCGCCGATGAACTGCCCGGCGCCGAGCAGGGCCACCGGCGCGCCCAGGCCGAGCAGGGCGAGGTTCACGGGGAGGCCGAGGAGCGCGACCGCGCCCGCCGCGAGGGGCGTGCGCGGGCGCAGCCGGAGCGCGAGCAGGCCGCCGACGGCGCTGCCGGCGCCGTTGACGGCCATGAGCACGCCGTACGCGGCCGAGCCGTGATCCCCGGTGACCAGGCTCGCGGTGAGGGGCACCATGGGGCCCGCGACGGTCAGCCCGTACACCGTCCAGATGGAGATGACTCCCCAGAGCCAGCTCCGTGACCTGAACTCACGCCAGCCGCCGACGAGTTCGGCGCCGAGGGAGTCGCGGCGCCGGGAGTCGGAGGGGAGGGGCGGGATGCGCATGAGGGCGAGGCAGAGGGCGCTGACCGCGAACGTCACGCCGTTGACGGCGAAGGCGGCGCCCGCGTCCCACAGGGCGACGAGCAGGCCGGCCGCGGCCGGGCCCGCCATGGTCATGAGGGCTTCGACGACGCGCAGGACGGCGTTGGCGCGCTGCACGTCGGGGGCGATGCGCGGGATGGTGGAGGCGACGCCCGGCTGGAAGAGGGCGGCGCCCATGCCGGCGGCGACGGAGAGGGCGTACACCGCCCACAGCGGCGGGCTGCCGAGCGTGAAGGAGACGGCGAGGACGGCGGCTCCCGGCAGGCGCAGCAGGTCGGCGAGGATCATCATGCGGCGGGCGGTGAAGCGGTCGGCGAGGACGCCGCCGAAGAGGACGAAGAGCGCGAAGGCGGCCGTCCAGCCGCCGAGCGCGTAGCCGACGGTGGAGCCGGGGTGGCCGGCGCCGAGGAGGCCGGCGGCGAAGGCGACCGGGACCATGCCCTCGCCGAAGACGGCGACGCCCCGGGCGACGAAGAAGAGCCGGAAGTTACGGTTCCACAGTGCGGGCGGCTCGACGGGCGGCCCGGCGGGTGACTCGGCGGGCGGCTCCGCCGGCGCGGGAATCCGCTCGGGGGCCTCAGACTTGTACGTGTTGTCCGTCACGGACAGCTGACCTATCACCCGAGTGGTCTGGACCACCACTGATTTTTCGACCGACCTCCGGAGGGAGCACCGCCCGTGCCGTCGCCGTCCGAACCGCCCCCGCACCGCGTCGCCGTCCTCGCGCTGCCCGGCCTCCTCCCCTTCGAACTGGGCATCCCGCACCGCATCTTCGGCCGCGCCCGGGACCCCGAGGGCCGGCTGCTCTACGAGATCGTCACCTGCGCCCCGGTCGCCGGGCCCGTCCCGACCGACGCCGACTTCTCCGTCCACGTCGAGCACGGCCCGGAGGCGCTCGCCACCGCCGACACGGTCGTCGTGCCCGCCTCGTACGAACTGGGCCCCGTCTACGACGAGGGCAGGCTCACCGACGAGCTGGCCGCCGCCCTCGCCCACATCCGGCCCGGCACCCGGCTCGTCTCCATCTGCACCGGCGGGTACGTGCTCGCCGCCGCCGGCTTCCTCGACGGGCGCCCGGCCACCACCCACTGGTCCTCGGCCGAGCACTTCCAGCGTCTCTTCCCGCGCGTACGGGTCGACGCGGACGTCCTGTTCGTCGACGACGGCGACGTCCTCACCTCGGCGGGCGTGGCCGCCGGGATCGATCTGTGCCTGCACATCGTGCGCCGTGACCACGGCACGGCGGTCGCCAACGACGTCGCCCGCAGGACAGTCGTGCCGCCGCACCGGGACGGCGGCCAGGCCCAGTACATCGAGCGGCCGCTGCCGGAGGCCGGCACCCACACCACGACCACCGCGCGCGCGTGGGCGCTCGCCCACCTCCACGAGCCGATCCAGCTGCGGGACCTGGCCGGCAAGGAGTCGATGAGCGTACGGACGTTCACCCGCCGCTTCCGTGACGAGGTCGGCATCAGCCCCGGCCAGTGGCTCACCCAGCAGCGCGTCGAACGCGCCCGGCACCTCCTGGAGTCCACCGGCCTGCCCGTCGACCGCATCGCCCGGGACGCGGGCTTCGGCACGGCCCAGTCGCTGCGCACCCACCTGATGAGCGCGATCGGGGTGACCCCGACGTCCTACCGGCGCACCTTCCGCTCCTCCACGGGCGCGACCTCCTCCTGAGCGTCCCCGGCCCGGAGGGTCAGCCGCCGCTCGCCCACCGCGCCGACCGCCGTGAGCAGCACGGTCAGGGCGACGCCGCAGAGGATCGCGGTCGACGGGGCCGCGACCTTCAGCAGGCCTCCTGCGAGGGCGCCGCTCGCCGCGTAACCGGCGCCGACGGCCGCGTACATGACCGAGTACCCGGCGGCGAGCGCGGACGGCGGGAGGAGCCGGCGCAGGGCGAGGTTGCGGGTGAGCGCGGCGGGGGCCTGGAGGAGCCCGGCGGCGACCAGGACGACGCCGATGGCGGCGGTCCAGGGCAGGAGGGCGACGAGGGCGACTCCCGCGGTCACGGCGAGCACCAGGACGACGGACTGCACGAGCAGCGGGCCCGGCCAGTGCCCCCGCAGGCCGTAGACGAACGCGCCGGCCGCCGAGCCGATCGAGAACCCGGCGAGCAGCACACCGGCCCAGCCGATGGCGATCCCGCGCTGTTCGAGCAGGGCGGGCAAAAGCAGCTCGGCGAGCGCGAGCAGCGAGAGCCCGGCGGCCCCGAGGACGTACACGGGCCAGGCCCGCAGCAGCGCCCGCCGCGCGGAGACCCCCTTCTCCGGCGGCTCGGCCGCCCAGCCGGCCGGCAGCAGCCACATCCCGGCCACGGCGAGCCCCGTCAGGACGGCCATGAGGAGCAGCGGTACGGCGGGGCCGGCGCCGAGCGCGAGGCCGGTGGCGAGCGCGGGGGCGGCCGCCCAGACGCCGAAGGTCAGCATCGACTCCATGCTCATCGCCTGCGTGACGGCCCGCTCGGGAACCATGCTCGTGAGCAGCGCGCGCAGCCCGCCCGCCACGGCCGCGGGACCGGCGCCCGCGAGCACCGCGAGGGCGGAGAGGGCGACGGGGTGCGCGTCGGACGCGACCCCGAGCCCGGCGAACCCGACGGCACCGACGGCGAGCCCGGCGGCGAGCTGCGGCCGGGCCCGTTCGGCGTTCATGCGGAGGCCGAGGACGGGTGCGGCGACGATCTCCCCGATGACGTACGCGGCGGCGAGCACGGCCCCGAGGGAGTACCCGCCGGGCCGCTCGCGCACAAGGAAGACGAGCGCGAGCGGCGCCATGGCGACGGGCAGCCGCCCGGCGGCGGTGACGGCGCACCAGGCGAGGACGGGCCGGGTGGCGAGCTCACGGTAGGACATGATCAGGACCGTAACGGCCGTACGCCCCTGTGCCCAGCCTGTTTCGAGGGACCCGGCCGGCCGGGAGAGGCGCCGCCGGGCGGCCCGGGAGCGGTCCCGCCACGCAGCCCGGGAGCGACCCCGCCACGCGGCCCAAAAGCAGCGCCGCCGCGCGGCCCGGAAGCGGTCCCGCCGGGACCTCGGATGCCGGACCCGGCCGGTCAGAAAGTGAGCACCCCCCGGGCCACCTTGCCCGCCTCCGCGTCCTCCACCGCCCGCGCGAACTCCTCCACCGGGTAGGTGGTGGTGACCAGTTCGTCGAGGAGCAGATGCCCCGAGCGGTACAGCTCGGCGTAGAGGGGGATGTCCCGCTGGGGGCGGGAGGAGCCGTAGCGGCAGCCCAGGATCGACTTGTCCAGGAACATCGCCGCGGGGAGGAAGCTCGCCTCCGCCTTCGGGGCGGTCATGCCGAGGAGGATCGCCTGGCCGTGCCGGTCGAGGAGGTCGATGGCGGTACGGACGAGGCCGGTGTGGCCGACGCACTCGAAGACGTGGTCGGCGCCGGTGCGCAGGATGTCCCGTACGCCGTCGGTGGAGGTCAGGAAGTGGCTCGCTCCGAACTGCCGGGCCACCGCCTCCTTCGCCGGGTTCGTGTCCACGGCGACGATCGTCAGCGCGCCCGCGACCCTCGCGCCCTGGAGGACGTTGAGGCCGATGCCGCCCGTGCCGATGACGACGACCGTCTCGCCCCGGCCGACCTTCGCCCGGTTGAGTACGGCCCCGACTCCGGTGAGGACGCCGCAGCCCATCAGCGCCGCCGAGGTCAGCGGGATGTCCTGGGGGATCTTCACCGCCTGGACCGCCTTGACGACCGTCCGCTCGGCGAACGACGAGTTCGACGCGAACTGGTACAGCGGCCGCCCGCCGCGCGAGAACGGCCGCCCCGGCATCCCGATCGCCTTCCGGCACATGGTGGGCCGGCCCCGGTCGCAGTCGGCGCAGGCACCGCAGTTGGCGAGGGTCGACAGGGCCACGTGATCGCCCGGGACGACGTGCGTGACCCCTGGCCCGACCGCCTCGACGACTCCGGCGCCCTCGTGCCCGAGGACGACGGGCGGGGGGAAGGGGATGGTTCCGTCGATGACGGACAGGTCGCTGTGGCAGAGACCGGCGGCGGCTATCCCCACGAGGACCTCGCCGGGGCCGGGGTCCCGTACCTCCAGGTCGTCGACGACCTGGACCTGCTTCCCGTCGAACACCACTCCCCTCATGAGCCGCTCCCCTTGCTGCCCGTCGGCGCGTCCGCAACGGAGCTGGAGCCCTCCGCGACCGCGCCGGAGCGAGAGCCCTCCCCGACCGCGTTGGGCCGTGAGCCCTCCGCCGCCGCCCGGGCCATCTCCTCAAGGCGTGCCAGCATCGGCATCGGGTCCACCCCCACCGTCCCCGGCAGGAAGTCCGCGATGCGCTCGGGGGTCCACCCGCCGCCCTCCGCGTACCCCGCCCGCAGCTCCCTCGGCTGGGCCCAGACCGCGATCTTGGGGCCCGCGATCGTGTAGACCTGGCCGGTGATCCGCTCCTCCCGGGCCCGTTCGGAGAGCAGGTAGACGACGAGCGCCGCCACGTCCTCCGGTTCCCCGATCTCCTTGAGCTCCATGGGGACGTTCGCCGACATCCGCGTCCGCGCCACCGGCGCCACCGCGTTCGCCGTGACCCCGTACTTGTGGAGGCCGAGCGCCGCCGACCGTACGAGCGAGATGATCCCGCCCTTCGCGGCGGAGTAGTTGGCCTGGGCCACGGACCCCTGGTGGTTGCCGCTCGTGAAGCCGATCAGGGTGCCGGTCCCCTGGCGCCGCATGACGGCCGAGGCCGCCCGGAAGACGGTGAACGTGCCCTTGAGGTGGGTGGCGACGACCGGGTCCCACTCCTCCTCGGTCATGTTGAAGAGCATCCGTTCGCGCAGGATGCCGGCGACGCACACGACGCCGTCGATCCGCCCGTACTCCGCGAGGGCGGTGTCGACGACCCGCTGTCCGCCCGCCATCGTCGAGATGTCGTCGGCGACGGCGACGGCCGTGCCGCCCGCCGCCTCGATCTCCTTCACGACGGAGAGGGCGATCTCGGAGGTGGGTTCCCCGCCCTCGATCGACACCCCGTAGTCGTTGACGACGACGTTCGCGCCCTCCGCCGCGCACGCGAGGGCGACGGCGCGGCCGATACCCCGTCCCGCGCCCGTGACGGCGACGACCTTGCCAGTCAAGAAGTTCCCCACGCCCGGCCCCTTCCCGCATTTTCTGACGGCCCGTTAGATTCGTTCGTCGTCAGGATTCTACGGTCCGTCAGATACCGGAAAACAAGACCCCGGAGGCCCCCGATGTCTCTGCCCGCCGCATTCCACGAGATGGCCAAACGCGTCAACAACTGGGGACGCTGGGGCCAGGACGACGAGATCGGCACCCTCAACCTCGTCACGGACGAGGTGGTACGGGAGGCCGTCGCCACCGTCCGCACCGGCCGCCGCGTCCCGCTCGCCGTCGACCTCAGGCAGGACGGCGTGCAGACCGGCATGATCCCCGGCCGGGTCAATCCGCTCCACGTCATGGTCCAGATCAACCAGGAGCTCTTCGGCCCCGGCACGGTCGCCACCAGCGACGACGCCGTGACCCTGGGCCTCCAGGCCGGCACCCACTGGGACGCCCTGACCCATGTCTCGCACTCGGGCCGCATCTACAACGGCCGGCCCGCCGCCTCCATCACCCCGCACGGCCGCTCCGAGTTCAGCGGCATCCACACCGCCCGGCACCTCGTGAGCCGTGGGGTGCTGCTCGACGTGGCCGCCGCGAAGGGCCTGGACCGGCTGCCGGGCAACCACCCGGTCACCCCCGAGGACCTGGACGAGGCGGCGGAGTTCGGCGGAGTGACGGTCCGCTCCGGCGACATCGTGCTCGTACGGACGGGTCAGATGCGGCTGTACCTGGCCGGGGACCGGCACGGGTACGCCTTCCCGTCACCAGGCCTTTCGGTCCGTACGCCGGAGTGGTTCCACGCCCATGACGTGGCGGCCGTCGCCAACGACACTCTCACCTTCGAGATCTTCCCGCCGGAGATCGAGGACCTGTGGCTTCCCGTGCACGCCCTTGACCTCGTCGAGATGGGAATGCTCCAGGGGCAGAACTGGAATCTGGAATCCCTGTCCACAGCCTGTGCACAAGAGCGGCGGTACGCGTTCCTGCTCTCCGCGATGCCGGAACCTTTCGTCGGCGGCACAGGCACACCGGTGGCACCGGTCGCGATCCTGTGAGGCCTGCCTTCCGGATCGGGCCGGCGGGCGGCGGCAGAGCCGCCGCCACCCGGCAGCGACCCGCACACGCCGAGGGCCCGCGGCCCTCGGCTCCCCTCGCCGCGCATCGCTCACACCAGAGTGGGCAAAACGGAACGAACCGTCAACAGTGCACCCGGCCGGGCGACACCGGGAGCCCCGGGCCCGGGACGGGCCCGACCGGCGCCCGGTCCACCTCGCACCAGATGCTCTTGCCCGCACCCTCGGGCTGCCAGCCCCACCGGTCCGCGAGGCCGTCCACCAGCTCAAGGCCGCGCCCGTTGGTGTCCTCGCCCTCCGCGTGCCGCGGTTTCGGCGGACGGTCGCTGGCGTCGGCGACCTCGACCCGCACCCCGCCCTCCGCCACGAACAGCATCCGCAGCACGGCCGGACAGCCGGTGTGCACCACCGCGTTGGTCACGAGCTCGGAGATGAGCAGCACCAGCGTCTCGGCCAGCGGTTCGTCATCCCCTATGCCCGAACCGGCGAGCCGTGACCGCGCCCACCTCCGGGCTCGCCCCACCTCTGCCGGGTCGGGCCCGACTTCCAACTGAACCTGAAGCACCTGCACCGCTCACACCATCCGAACCGGCGGACACATCGCCTCGCGCCTCACAGCCATCGACGCCCTGACGGAACGTGATTTCCTTGCGAGACAGCATGGTTGACGTACAGTCACCGCAACAAGCGCTTCGGGCATATTCCAGCGCGAAGGAGTACGCGTAGTCCATACTGTGCGACGCGCGCTGCGGGGAGTCGAACAGGAGCGCGCAGGGCGCGTCCTCGGGGCGCGAGCGGCGCGCATTCCCGGCACCGGAGTCACCCAACGGGCGACACCGGGACGATCCGGGTCAACATGCGCTCGCATCCCACGGAGCGTACCGGAGCCGGAGGCCGACTCCGGGCCGTGACGGCCCCGCCGCAGGACACAACCCGGTATCGACATTGCGTGACCCGGCGGGTGCGGAGCGCCACCGCCGGTTACAGGGCGGCGGCCACCGCCTCCTCGGCCCGCGCGGCGGGCAGCCGGAGCCGGGCCCGCACCCAGGCCCGCTTGAGGTGCAGATGGACGTCCGCCTCCCAGGTGAAGCCCATGCCGCCGTGCACCTGGAGGCAGTCGCGGGCGTTGCCCGTGGCGGCGTCGTCGGCGAGCAGCTTGGCCCCGGCGATCTCGACGGGGTCGGCGGTGACGGACGCGGCGCGGACGGCGGCGCGGGCGAGTTCGGTACGGACGAGCATCCCGGCGCAGAGGTGCTTGACGGCCTGGAACCCGCCGATCGCCTGCCCGAACTGCTTGCGCCCCCGGGCGTATCCGACGGCCGCCTCGGTACTCGCCTCCGCGCTCCCGACCTGCTCGGCGGCGGTGAGGAGGACGGCTTCCAGGGGCCCTGTCGCGCCCCCGCGTCCGGGCACTCGGTGCAGCGGCGTCAGCGGATCCACCGACCTCATCGGGACGGCTCCCGTCACCTCCCCCAGCACCACGTCCGCCTCGTCCAGCCAAGGGACCAGCCCCTCGTCGACGGAGGTCACCACCGTCTCTCCCTCCGCCGCCCCCGGCACGGCCCCGGCCGCCATGTGCGTCGCCACCAGCGGCCCGGGCAGCAGCGCCCTTCCCGCCTCCTCGAACAGGAGCACCGCCTCCGGGAGGCCGAGCCCCGCCCCGCCCTCCTCCTCCGGGAGCCGCAGCGCGAAGAACCCGGCCGCGCCGAGCTCACGCCACAGCTTCCGGTCCAGTGCGCCGGAGGCGGCGGCGGCCCGGAGCGCGTCCCGGTCGAAGCGGCGGAGGAGCAGGTCCCGCGCGCCCCGCCGCAGGGCCCGCTGGTCCTCGGTGAGTCGGAAGTCCATGGCGGGGGTCACCGTCCCTTCGGGAGGCCGAGGATGCGCTCGGCGACGATGTCGCGCTGGATCTGGGAGGTGCCGGCGGCGATCGTGTACGAGAGCGAGGTGAGCCGGTCGAGGGTCCAGTCGCGGTCCAGGTCGAGCGCGTCGGGGCCGAGGACGGCGGCGGCGGCCTCGTACAGCTCCTGGCGGGCGTGGGAGTAGTGGAGTTTGAAGACGGAGCCGCCCGCGCCGGGAACGCCGCCGGTGGCCTGGGCTTCGCTGACGTTGGCCTGGACGAGCCGCCAGAGGGCCTGGAACTCGGCGGAGAGCCTGCCGAGCCGCCGCCGCAGGACGGGGTCGTCCCAGGTGCCGTTCTCCCGGGCCGTGCGGGCGAGTTCGCCGAGGAGGCGGCGGCAGGCGACGACCTCGCCGACGAAGGCGGTGCCACGCTCGAAGGAGAGCGTCACCATGGTGACCCGCCAGCCGTCGTTCTCCTCGCCGACGCGGTGGGAGACGGGCACCCGTACCTCGTCGAGGAACAGCTCCGCGAACTCGGTCGAGCCGGCGAGGGTGCGCAGCGGCCGTACGGTGACGCCGGGGGTGTCCATGGGCATGGCGAGCCAGCTGATGCCCCGGTGCCGGGGGGCCGCCGGGTCGGTCCGTACGAGGAGTTCGCACCAGTCGGCGACCTCGGCGTGCGAGGTCCAGATCTTCTGGCCGCTCACGACGTACGTGTCCCCGTCCCGCACCGCGCGGGTCCTGAGCGAGGCCAGGTCGGAGCCGGCGTCGGGTTCGCTGAAGCCCTGGCACCAGACCGCGTCGCCGCGCAGGATCGGCGGCAGCCACCGCTCGCGCTGCGCGGCGGTGCCTTCGGCGGCGATGGTCGGGCCCGCGTGGAGGAGCCCGACGAAGTTGGCGCCGACGTAGGGCGCTCCGGCGCGTTCTGTCTCCTCAAGGAAGATCAGCCGCTGCGTCGGGGAGGCGTCCCAGTGGGTGTCGGCGTATCCGGCGTCGTACAGCCTGCGCTGCCAGCCGCAGTCGTAGGCGCGGCGGGCGGGCCAGTCGAGCGGGTCGGGCCGCCCGGGAAGGCCGGGCAGGGTCGCGGTGAGCCATTCCCGCAGCCGGGCGCGGTACTCCTCCTCCTCGTCGGTGCAGGTCAGGTCCATCAGACGATGCCCAGATCCAGCATGCGGATGGCGTTGCCCCGCATCAGCTTGTAGACGGTCTCGCCGTCGAGGCCCCGGACGTGGTCGAGGGCGACCTCCTTGGTGTGCGGGAAGGTCGAGTCGACGTGCGGGTAGTCGGTCTCGAAGGTGGCGTTGTCGCGGCCGACGACGTCGAGCGAGGCGATGCCGTGCTTGTCGCGGAAGAAGCAGCAGAAGATCTGCCGGTAGTAGTACGTGGACGGGGGCTCGGGGACGAGGTCGCGGACGCCGCCCCAGGCGCGGTGCTCCTCCCACACGTCGTCGGCGCGTTCGAGGGCGTACGGGATCCACCCCATCTGGCCCTCGCTGTAGGCGAGCTTGAGTCCCGGGAACTTCACCAGGACGCCGGAGAAGAGGAAGTCCATCATCGAGGCCATCGCGTTGTTGAAGCTGAGCGAGGCCTGGACGGCGGGTGGCGCGTCCGGGGAGGCGGCGGGCATCTGGGAGCTCGACCCGATGTGCATGTTGACCACCGTCCCGGTCTCCTGGCAGACGGCGAAGAAGGGGTCCCAGTAGCCGGAGTGGATGGACGGGAGTCCGAGGTGGGTGGGGATCTCGGAGAAGGTGACGGCCTTGACGCCCCGTGCGGCGTTGCGCCGGATCTCGGCGACGGCGAGGTCGATGTCCCAGAGCGGGATGAGGCAGAGCGGGATGAGCCGGCCGCCGCTGTCGCCGCACCACTCCTCGACCATCCAGTCGTTGTAGGCGCGGACGCAGGCGAGTGCCACTTCCTTGTCCTGGGCCTCCGCGAAGGTCTGGCCGCAGAAGCGGGGGAAGGTGGGGAAGCAGAGGGAGGCCTCGACGTGGTTGAGGTCCATGTCGGCGAGGCGGGCCTTCGGGTCCCAGCAGCCGCGCCGCATCTCCTCCCTGGTGATGCCTTCGAGGGTCATGTCGTCGCGGTCGAAGCCGACGGCGGCGATGTTGCGCTTGTACGGGAACCTGAGGTCCTCGTAGATCCACCAGTCGGTGGGCGGGCCTTCGGGGTCCATCGTGATCTGGTACTTGCCGGCGACGTAGGCGAGCTCGCCGATGCCGGCGGTGAGGGGCCGGGGGCCCCGGTCGCGGTACTTCTTCGGGAGCCAGGTCTCGAACAGGTGGGCCGGCTCGATCACGTGGTCGTCGACGCTGATGATGCGGGGCAGTTCCGTCATGACCCCTCCATGTTTCTGATGGACCGTCAGATCTGACTCAGGCTAGGCCCCGCACCCCTGGACCGACAAGCGCCGGGCCTCTACGCTCGCCGCACGATCTGACGGAACGTCAGCCAAGAGGAGTACGGGATGAATGAGACCGCACACACTCTCGGCGACTCCCGCACGCTCTGGGAGCTCGTCACCCGCCGCGCCGCCCTCACCCCCGATCGGCCCGTCCTCCTCCAGGGCGACCGCGTCCTCACCTTCGGCGGCCTGCGCGAGCGCGCCGAGCGCTGCGCCGCCGGTCTGTACGGCATGGGCGTGCGGCCCGGCACCGTCGTCGCCTGGCAGCTGCCCACCCGCGTCGAGACCGCCGTGCTCTCCTTCGCGCTCGCCCGCATCGGAGCCGTGCAGACACCCGTGATCCCCTTCTACCGGGACAAGGAGGTCGGCTTCGCGCTGCGCGAGTCCAAGGCCGAGTTCTTCGCCGTCCCCGGAGTCTGGCGCGGATTCGACCACACGGAGATGGCCCGGCGGCTCGGCGCCCGCGGCGTCTTCGAGGCGTACGCCTCCCTCCCCGACGGCGACCCGGCCGTGCTGCCCCCGCCGCCCTCCTCGGGGACCGACGTCCGCTGGATCTACTGGACCTCCGGCACGACCTCCGACCCCAAGGGCGTCCTGCACACCGACCGCTCGCTCCTCGCCGGCGGCTCCTGCCTCGCCCACGCGCTGCGGCTCACCGACGCGGACGTCGGCTCGATGGCCTTCCCGTACGCGCACATCGCCGGGCCCGACTACACGGTGATGCTGCTGCTCCAGGGGTTCCCCGCGGTGATGTTCGAGCAGTTCGCGCTGCCGGACGCCCTGGACGAGTACCGCAGGCACGGGGTGACCGTGGCCGGCGGCTCCACCGCCTTCTACGCGATGTTCCTCGCCGAACAGCGCAGGCACCCGGACGGGCCGGTCATCCCCACGCTGCGGCTGCTCGCGGGCGGCGGGGCGCCGAAACCGCCCGAGATCTACCACGCCGTACGGAAGGAGCTGGGCTGCCAGCTCACCCACGGCTACGGCATGACGGAGGTCCCCATGATCACGATGGGCTCCCCCGACGACACCGCCGAGAACCTCGCGACCACCGAGGGCCGTCCGCCCGCCGGGATGGAGATCCGGATCACCGGCACCGGCGAGGTCCGCCTGCGCGGCGAGGCCGTCTGCCGAGGCTACCTGGACCCGGCGCAGACGGCCGCCGCCTTCGACGAGGACGGCTTCCTCATCACCGGGGACCTCGGACACCTCACCCCGAGCGGGCACCTCGTCCTCACGGGCCGCGTGAAGGACATCATCATCCGCAAGGGAGAGAACATCTCGGCCAAGGAGATCGAGGACCTCCTCCACACGCACCCGGACGTCGGCGACACCGCCGTCATAGGCCTCCCGGACGCCGAGCGCGGCGAACGCGTCTGCGCCGTCGTCGAACAGCCGCCGGGCGCCGCGCCGCTGACCCTGCCCTCGGTGACGGCCTTCCTGCGGGCCGCCGGCCTCTCCGTCCACAAGCTGCCGGAACAGCTGGAGGTGGTGAACGCGCTCCCCCGCAACGAGACGCTGCGGAAGGTGCTCAAGTACCGGCTCAGGGAGCGATTCGGTCCGTCGCGGTGAGACCGCTCGCGGTCAGGGCCGTCGTGTCGGTGAGCGCCGCCTCGATCGGATCCGTGCCCGTGAGCGCCGCCGGCACGTTCTCGTACACCTCGAAGAGGCGCCGGACGCCGAGCGCGGCGAGCACCCGGCCGACGTGACCCTCCCGGTCCTCGGGCAGTATCAGCCGGAGCCTGCCGCCACAGGAACGCAGCAGCCGGCGGGCCGCGATCAGCATGCCGACCCCGCTGGAATCGCAGAACCGGACGGCGGACAGGTCGACCACCAGGTCGTGGCGGCCTCCCGCGACCACGTCGTGGACGCGGCGGCGTATCCGGGGGGAGGTGACCAGGTCCAGTTCTCCTCGCACCCGGAACACCGTCCAGGAGCCGTACTCGTCCTCGTCGACCTCGATCGTCGTCACGGACGCCGCCTGCCCCGCCGGAACGCCGCGAAACCCCCGGGCCGAAGGATGACGCTTTCCTTACCACCCGGATCCGCGTCAAGGGCGCACTTGCGGCAAACGGACGTACGTTGTCGGCGGGGCGCACTACGTTGGAGGAGAACAGGGGAGCCGGGGAGCCGGGAGGGGAGCCGGAAGCCGGGAGAGCGGAGGGTCGGATGGCGAAGGACACACCGCCGCGCTGGGACCGCAGGATGCAGCAGCGGCTCGCGCGCGGGGAGGCCGCCGCGCTCGGCGAGCTGTACGACCGGTTCGCCTCCCTGGTCCACAGCCTCGCCCACCGGGTCCTCGACGACGACGACGCGGCCGACCAGATCACCCGCGAGGTCTTCGGCTACATCTGGGAGAACCCCGACGCGTACGACCCCAAGCAGGGCAACATGCGCGGGTGGGTCGCCCGCCTGACACAGTCGCAGGCCGTGCACCGGCTGCGGCAGACCGAGGCGACGGCGTACGCGGAGACCGGCCGGGGCTCCGTCGAGGAACTGGAGCAGAAGGTCCGCCGGGCCTCCGTCGCGGCCCGCGCCGACTACATCGTGACGTCCATGCCGACGCCGCTGAGGGCCGCGCTCGAACTGGCGTACTTCCAGCGGCGGGACTACCGGCAGACCGCCGCCGACCTCGGCGTCACCGAGGACGAGGCGCGGCGGCGCCTCCGTCTCGGCCTCCAGCTGCTCTCCTCGGCGAACACCCGGCACCCCGAGGGCGGCGGACCGCCCGGCTACGGACGGGCCCTGTGACGGGGGCGGACGGCGACGGGGACGACGTCGCACGCGCCCCCTGGATACCGGGGCCGCGCCGGTCGGCGGACGACCACGCGGACCTGACGGCGGAGGGGTACGGGACGGAGGAGAAGCCCGGGGAACCCGAGCCGGAGGTGCCGGTCCTCACCCACGGTGTGCTCAAGTCCCTCCTCGGGGCCTGGGCGCTTTCGGCGTGTTCGGCCGGGGAGACGAGGGCCGTCGAGGACCACCTCACGGCCTGCGCGCCGTGCGCGGACGAAGCCCTGCGGCTGCGGGACGCCGTGGCACTGCTCCACGAGGACCGCGACCTGGACCTCGACCCGCTGCTGCGGTCCCGCGTCCTGGAGAACTGCCTGGGCCGCCGCCCGGCACGTATCCCGATCCCCGGCTGGGTCACCCCGTACGACGCGGAGACCGCACGGCTCGACGCGCTGCTGCGGGACATCGGCGAGTCCGAGTGGCACGCGCCGGTACG
>NZ_JBHVZO010000004.1:495929-613044 GCF_042879855.1 Streptomyces sp. NPDC058326
CGTATCCCGATCCCCGGCTGGGTCACCCCGTACGACGCGGAGACCGCACGGCTCGACGCGCTGCTGCGGGACATCGGCGAGTCCGAGTGGCACGCGCCGGTACGGCTCAAGTGGTACGAGGAGGACCGGGTCGTACGCCGGAAGGCGACCGTCGCCGGGGTCATCGGCCACCTGCTCGCCGTGGACGGCCTGGTGGCGGCGGCACTCGGCCTCGACGACCCGCTCGGCAGGGGCACGCCGGAACTGTCGCCGACCGAGCGGACGGAGGAGTTCTGGTCGGGCCTCGACCGGCCGGCGAACCGGTCGCTGCGGGGGCCCTGGCGGGAGCAGAGCCACGCCCTGATCCGCACGGTCTCGTTCGCGGACCGGGGAGTGGCGGACCTGACGGTCACCTACAAGGACTTCGCGCTGCCGCTGCGGGACTCGCTGCTTGAGCGGGCCTTCGAGTGCTGGGTGCACGCGGAGGACATCGCGCAGGCGGTGGCGTACCCGTACGCGCCGCCGAGCGGCCCGCACCTCCACGGCATGATCGACCTGGCGGCCAGGCTGCTCCCGGCGGCCCTGGCCGGACGGCGGCGCACGGGCCTCGCCGCCCCGGCCCGCCACCTGGTCGCGGCGGGCGCGCCGGGCCGCTCGCTCCACCTGGAGGTGGAGGGCGCGGGCGGTGGCCACTGGTACATCCCCCTGGACTCCCCCGCGGCCGTGGGGTCACCGGACCGCGCGGTGGCGCAGGTGGCGATGGACGGGGTGGAGTTCTGCCAGCTGGTGGCGGGGCACGTCCCGCCGGAGGAGGCGGCGGTGGGCCAGGACGGCGACCGGGAGGCCATCAGGGACGTCCTCTCGGCGGCAGCGTCCCTGAGCCGCCTCTAGGGGGTGTCTTGCCGATCAGGCCGGGCTCGCGGCACGGGGGGCGGGAGGCGTGGGTTACGCGAAGACGACCGTGCGGCGGCCGTTGAGGAGGATGCGGCGTTCCGCGTGCCACTTCACCGCGCGGGCCAGCGCCTGGCACTCCACGTCACGGCCGACCGCCACCAGCTGGTCAGGGGTCACCTCGTGGCCCACCCGCTCGACCTCCTGCTCGATGATCGGGCCCTCGTCGAGGTCGGCCGTCACGTAGTGGGCCGTCGCGCCGATCAGCTTCACGCCGCGCATGTGCGCCTGGTGGTACGGCTTGGCGCCCTTGAAGCTGGGGAGGAAGGAGTGGTGGATGTTGATGATCCGGCCGGAGAGCTGCTTGCAGAGGTCGTCGGAGAGGACCTGCATGTAGCGGGCGAGGACGACCAGCTCGACGTTCTCCGCGCGGACGAGCTCCAGGAGTTCCGCCTCCGCCGCCGCCTTCGTGTCCTTCGTCACCGGGATGTGCCGGAAGGGGATCCCGTAGGAGCCGACGAGTTCCTCGAAGTCCGTGTGGTTGGAGACGACGGCGACGATCTCGACGGGCAGCGCCCCGATCCTGGACCGGAACAGCAGGTCGTTCAGGCAGTGGCCGAATTTCGACACCATGAGGACGACCCGCATGCGCTCGTCGGCGCGGTGGATCTGCCAGTCCATGGCGAAGGAGTCGCCGACCGCGGCGAAGCTGGCCCGCAGTTTGTCGACGTTCACGGGGGCTTCGGCCGAGAAGTGGACCCGCATGAAGAAGAGACCGGTGTCACGGTCTCCGAACTGCTGACTGTCCTCGATGTTGCATCCCGTGATGAAGAGATAGCTCGACACGGCGTGCACGATGCCCTGCTTGTCGGGGCACGAGAGGGTGAGGACGTACTGGTCGGTCATCCTGTCAGCCTGCCACACCCCGGAGGGTCACGAAGCCGACTGTCCGTCAGGCGGACCGGGTCATGATGCGGAGCACGTCGAGGGAGCGCGGGGGCGTGTCGGGGTCCTCGCCGTCGGCCTGCGCGAGGCGTACGTGGGCCTCGCGGGCCGCCCGTACGGCTTCGGGCCAGCCGTGGTGTTCGAGGTACGCGGAGACGGGGGCGTCGGGTCCGACCTGGTGCATGATGCGGAGCACCCGGAGGACGGCGACGTCGACGAGGGCGGCCTCGCCGGTGTCGCGGAAGATCGAGCCGACGTACTTCTCGGCGGACCAGTTGTCGAGCCAGGTGTCCTCGACCAGGCGGTAGACGGCGTCGGTGACGTCGCCGTATCCCTCGAGGCCGGCGAGCCAGGTCGTCTCGTGGAACCCGGGGTCGGAGAGCATGTGCAGCGCCGAGCGCACGTTGCTGCGCCAGCGCCACCACGGCATGTCATTGAGCGGCATGCCGCCCATGGTGGAGGAGCGACGGCCGCGACGGGAAGAGTTAACCGAACCGGAGAC
The DNA here is from genome assembly GCF_042879855.1 of Streptomyces sp. NPDC058326. Taxonomy (NCBI): domain Bacteria; kingdom Bacillati; phylum Actinomycetota; class Actinomycetes; order Kitasatosporales; family Streptomycetaceae; genus Streptomyces; species Streptomyces sp. NPDC058326. The sequence goes on from NZ_JBHVZO010000004.1 coordinate 498,247, forward strand.
TGGACTGGACACGTTTCGATCGTACGTTCCCTTGTCCGGTAAGCGGTGCCCACCCCTCACGGCCCCCGTAATTCACCTTCACGTCACCCACCGTTGAACCGTGCACACTCCCGCGTTACCCATGAGGCGGAAATGTGCATGCCCATGACCGGTAGGCGACTGACCTCACTCCTCGCGTATGCCACGACCGCGGCGACCGGAGCCTCGTTGCTCACCGGGTGTGGCGTGCTCCCTGGAGCCACGGGGGGCTCCAGGGAGCCCGTCACGGTGATGACGTGGGCCCCCGACCAGACCCGGGCGACCAACATGCCCGGAATGCCCGCCATGGCCCAGACCTTCGCGCGGTGGGTCAACTCCCAGGGCGGTATCGACGGCCACGAACTGCGCGTCCTCACCTGTAACGAACACAACACCGGCACCGGCGCCGCCGCCTGTGCCCGCCGGGCCGTCCGTGAGAACGCGGTCGCCGTCGTCGGCTCGTACAGCCAGAACGGGCGCGCCTTCATGGCACCCCTGGAGGCCGCCGGCATCCCGTACATCGGCGGCTACGGCATCTCGGAGGACGAGTTCACCAGCCCGCTCTCCTACCCCGTCAACGGCGGACAGGCGTCCCTCATCGCCGGTCACGGCATGCAGCTCGCCGAGTCCTGCCGCACGGTCTCCCTGGTCCGGCCCGACACCCTCGCCGGCGACAAGCTCCCCGAGCTCCTCAACTCCGGTCTCCGCACGGCGCGTCACCGCGGCGCCGTCGACATCCCGGCCGTCGAGGACGCGGCCGAGTACACCGCGCAGGCCGACCGGGCCCGTGAGAAGGCCGGTGACGAGGACGGCTGTGTCACCGCCGTGCTCGGCGAGCGCACCCAGACGTTCTTCGACTCCTTCCGCCGACTGCCCGAGGAGGGCGAGGGCGGCTCGGACGGCAAGCGGGACGCCGTACGGATCTCGTCGGTCCTCGGCAGCGTCGGCCAGCCGGTGATCGACCGTACCGGCGGCGCCCGCAGCCCCTTCGAGGGCGCGTTCGTCACCGGCTGGTACCCGGAGTCGTCCGACAAGAGCTGGGCGCCGATGCGCAAGGTCATCCAGGAGCACGCGTTCGCCGACAACCGGGTCGACCCGGCCGACGCGGGCGTCCAGACCACCTGGATCGCCTACACGGTGCTCAAGGAGGTCGTCGAGGCCCTCGGCTCCGACCGGGTCACGGCCACGAAGATCGCCCATGCCCTGGACCGGGGCGCGCGGATCGACACCGGCGGCCTGACGCCCGCCCTGCGGTGGAAGTACGAGGACCTGCTGGGCGCCCCCAGCTTCCCCCGGATCGTCAACCGCGAGGTGACGTTCCAGGTGGTCCGCCAGGGGCGGCTCGTGGCGCAGAAGCCCGGCTTCGTCGACGTCGGCGAGACGGTCCTCAGCGCCCCGTGAATCCTTCCCCTCACCGGGAGAAGGCCTCGCCGGTTCCGGCGCGGCCTTCTCCGTTCCGGCGGGGCCGGCTCACAGCTGGGAGTAGCTCCGCTTCTCCAGGCCGTACTTCGAGGCGGTCGGGTTCCACAGGGAGGCCGCCTCCTTCTTCGCGGTGGTGGCCACGCCGCTCTGCTTGTTCGCCTCGACCAGGTGGTTCGTCGAGCGGGCCTTGCCGCCCTTGCACGCCTTCTTGGCCTTCATCTGGATGCCCCAGGCCGCGTAGTGGTCGTCGGCCGACGCCGAGGCCCGCCAGGCCTTGGTGAGCGCCGCCGTCAGGGCGCCGTTGTTCGGGATCTTGTCGACCGACAGCGACTGGAGCTCGGTGACCAGGCCCCGGCGCTGGGCGGCGGCTCCGCGCAGGTCGGCGGCGGCCTTGTCGAGGTTCTTGCACTGCTTGATGGACTCGACCGAGCGGATCACCGTGTCACGGCTGCTGCTGCTGGTCGCGAGCAGCTTGCTCAGCTCCCGCGCCTGCGGCTCGGCCGGGTCGACGGGCTTCTCGGCGGGCGGCGGCGCCTCGGTGGACGGCGGCGCGGAGGAGGTCGCCGCCACGTTCTGCCCGCCGGCCTCGGGGTCCTTCTCCTCCTCGCCACCGCTCAGGAGCGCACCGGCGCCGAGGCCGACGACCGCGCAGCCGACGACGACGGCGGCGATCAGCGCGACCGGTGACTTGCGGCGCGGCGGCTCGGGCTCGTCACCCTCGTAGTAGGCGCCCTGGTACGCGTACTGCTGGGGAGGCGCGGGCGGCTGGTGGTGCTGCGGCGGCTGGTGCTGCTGGTACGGGGCCGGGGCCGGCGGCTGCTGGTACGCCTGCGTGTGCGGCTGCGGCTGCTGCGGCGGCCGCGGGGCCTCCGTACGGAAGAGGTTGTCGAACTCGGCGGGCGGCTGGCGCTCACCGGGTTCCTGCGCCGGTACGGGCGCGATGTACTGGGTCGCGTCGGCGGCGCCCGCGGGGCCGGGGCCCTGCTGTCCCTGCGCCTGGAGCGGTCCCGTGCCGAGGAACTGGGTGTGGGAGCCGCCGCCCTGCTGGGGCGGCACCGGGGCGATGTGCTGGGTCGCCTGCATGTCCCCGGCGGCCTGCGGCGGGTATCCGTACCCGGGCTGCGGGGCCGACACCGGCGGCGGGTAGCCGTACCCCGGCTGCGGACCGGAGGCCTGCGGCATCCCGCCCGGTCCCTGGGGTATCCCGCCCGACACCGGCGGCATCGCGCCAGGCACCGGCGGCATCCCGCCCGCCACCGGGGCGATGTGCTGCGTCGCCTGCAGGTCGGCGGCGCCCGGGGCGCCCTGGTGCGGGTAGCCGTAGCCCGGCTGCGGCGGGACCGGCGGCAGGTACTGGGTGGACTGCGCGTCGGCGGCGCCCGGCGGCGCCTCGGGAGGCAGCGGCTGCGCGGGCGGCAGGGGCTGCCCGCCCGGCGCGGCGCCGGCGGGACCCCAGGCGCCACCGTACGACTGTGCTCCCCCTTGGCCGTTCTGCGCGGGGGGCACCGCCGGGTACTGCGGCTCCGGACCCTGTCCGTTCTGCGTCACCGGGACTCCTACTGATGGACCTACGGAATCGTCGGCTCACGCTACCGGGTGGGCGCCGGGCTCCGCACACACGTGTGAGCCCGGTTACACGGCCTTCCCGCACGGGACGGCCCCCACCAGGGACTACGCCGCGTACAGCTCGACGCGCGCCCCGAACTCCCGCACCACCGGCTCCCCCGCGTACGGCTCCAGGCGGTCCCGCAGGTCGTCCAGGTACTCCGTGCCCCGCGACGACCGCAGCGTGCCGAGGAGTTCGAGCGCCCGCGTCCCCGTCCGGCAGGCCTGCTCGACCTCCCGCTGCTGGACCTGCGCCGAGGCGAGCAGGGCGAGGCCGATCGCCCGCCGCCGCACACGCGACTCCGGGTGCCCGGCGATCGACTCCTCGGCCGCCCGCGCCCAGGCCTCATCCTGCCCCAGGTCCCGGTGGCAGTGGGCCAGTTCGTCCGCCAGGTAGGCGTGGTCGAAGTGGGCGATCCACGCCGGGTCGTCGCCCGCCGCCGGGTCGGCCCGCTCCAGGGCCCGTGCGGCACGTCCCGCCGACGTCTCGAAGGCGCGGACGTCCCCGAGGAGCGCGTGCCCGCGGGCCTCGGCCGCGAGGAACATCGCCTCCGCCCTCGGCGGCACCTTGCCCCGCGCCCCTTCCTGCGCGGCCCGCGCCAACTGGGCGATCTCCCGGGGGCTGCCGAGCTGTGCGGCGAGGTGGCTCATCGAGGCGGCGAGGACGTATCCGCCGTAGCCCCGGTCGCCGGCCGCCTGCGCGAGCCGCAGCGCCTGGATGTAGTACCGCTGGGCGAGGCCCGGTTCGCCGGTGTCCACCGCCATGTACCCGGCGAGTTCGGTGAGTCGGGCGACGGCCGCGAAGAGCTGCCGGCCGACCGCCTCCCGGTAGGAGCCGGACAGCATGCCCGCCACCACGCTGTTGAGGTAGTGGACGACCACCGGCCGCACATGGCCGCTGCCGAACCGCCGGTCGAGGCCGACGAGCGCGGCCGTCATCTCCCGTACGGCCGTCACGTCCGCGACGCCGACGCGGGCCCCCGCCATCCGGGCCACGTGCGTGTCCGGCACCGTGATCAGCCAGTCCCGACTGGGCTCGACGAGGGCGGAGGCCGCGATGGTGGAGCCGGAGAGGAAGTCACGGCGGCCGACGTCGCTGCGCCACAGCTCGCAGACCTGCTCGATCGCCCCGGCCACGGTCGGCGCGAACTGGAGCCCGACGCCCGCGGCGAGGTTGCGGCCGTTGGCCATGCCGACCTCGTCGATCGTGACGGTACGGCCCAGCTTGCGGCCGAGCGCCTCGGCGATGATCCCCGGCGCCCGGCCGCGCGGCTGCTGCCCGCGCAGCCAGCGCGCCACCGACGTCTTGTCGTACCGCAGGTCGAGGCCGCGCTCCGCGCCGACCATGTTGACCCTGCGGGCGAGACCGGCGTTGGAACAGGCCGCCTCCTGAATGAGCGCCTGGAGCCGTTCGTTGAGCTGACGCGGAACGAGTGGCCTGGCTGCCATGAGTACCCCCTGAGGCCGTGCGGTGATCACAAGAGAACTGATCACTGCCCGGTGAATATCCGGTCAATGCCGATGTGAACACGCGAAACCGGACACGTCGGCCGCGTCCTCGCCGCCGGCGCCCCCACCTCTGCGTACCCACCCCCGCTCCCCGGCCCTCCGCGCGCCCCCGCCCGTGCACCGATGCGCCCCGCGTGCAGGATCGATGCCTCACACCGCTCGGCGTCCCGCCCGTAACCCCGGGTGACGGGGGAAGTTGTGTTCACCGTGGAAGAGACCATCGGAGTCACGGAAGCCGCACAGATCCCCAAGCAGCGAGGCGAGCAGCTGCTGGACAGCGCCGTGCGGTACGCGGAAGAGCGGCACTGGGACGTGTTCCCCGGGACCTGGCTGGAGGCCGTCGAAGGCAGGGAACGCTGCTCGTGCGGCGCTGACGCGTGCGCCCGGCCCGGCGCCCACGCCATCAGGCCCGACTGGTCGACCCAGGCGACCGGCAGCGGGGTCGGCGCCCGGCGCATGTGGTCGAAGCAGCCGAAGTCGTCGATCCTGCTGCCGACGGGCCGCACGTTCGACGCGATCGAGGTCTCCGAGTCGGCCGGTTTCCTGGCGCTCGCTCGGATGGAGCGCATGGAGCTGACGCTCGGCCCGGTGACCTGCACCCCGGACCGGCGGATGTACTTCTTCGTGCTGCCCGGCGCCGCCACGAAGGTGCCGGACCTCGTCCGCAAGCTGGGCTGGGTCCCCTCCTCCCTCGATCTCACCACCCGGGGCGAGGGCCACTACGTGGCGGCCCCGCCGACCCGGATCGGCGGCTCCGGCGCGGTCCAGTGGGCCCGCCGCCCCACTCCGGCGAACCGCTGGCTGCCCGACGCGGAGGAGCTGATCAGCCCCCTCGCGTACGCGTGCGGCCGGGAAGCGGCGGAGGCGAGAAGCCGCACGACGTGACCCTGGGACCCCCGGCGGGCCCGCCCTTAGGGTGGGGCCCGTACACACGGGGACCGAAAAGGGGTTGAAGCACCATGCCTGACCAGGCATTTGAGGGAACTTTCGACAAGGCGGGCGCCGCACCGGGGGAAGGTGCGGCGCCCGCTGTGCGTGTCGAGGGACTGTGGAAACGATTCGGCCAGCAGATCGCGGTGAACGGGATCGACCTGGTCCTGCCCGCGGGCCGCTTCATCGGGCTCGTCGGACCCAACGGCGCCGGAAAGACCACCACCCTCTCCATGATCACCGGCCTGCTCCGGCCCGACCAGGGCCGCATCCACGTCGCCGGGCACGACGTGTGGGCCGACCCGGAGTCGGTCGCGCAGGTCAAGGCGCGGATCGGCATCCTGCCGGAGGGCCTGCGGCTCTTCGAGCGCCTCTCGGGCCGTGAACTCCTCGCGTACAGCGGCCGGCTGCGGGGTCTGCCGGGCGCCGAGGTCGACAAGCGGGCCGCGCAGCTCCTCGACGTCCTCGACCTGACCGGTGCGCAGAACAAGCTCGTCGTCGACTACTCGACCGGCATGCGGAAGAAGATCGGGCTCGCGGCCGCCCTGCTCCACAACCCCGAGGTGCTCTTCCTCGACGAGCCCTTCGAGGGCGTCGACCCGGTCTCGGCGCAGACCATCCGCGGCGTCCTGGAGCGGTACACCGCCTCCGGCGCGACCGTCGTCTTCTCCAGCCACGTCATGGAACTGGTCGAGTCGCTCTGCGACTGGGTCGCCGTGATGGCGGCGGGCCAGATCCGGGCGCAGGGGCCGCTCGCCGAGGTCCGGGGCGACGCGCCCTCCCTCCAGGCCGCGTTCCTCGAACTCGTCGGCGCCAACGGGCGCGAGGCGGCCGGGGACTCGCTGGACTGGCTGGGCGGCGGGGCGCAGCGATGAGTGCCGTGACGACCCCCACCGCGGCCGTCGCCGCGTCCTCCGTGCCGTCCCTCACGTCCGTCTTCGTACGGCTCAAGCTGTCGCTGCTGCGCAACGGCCTCAAGCAGTCGGGCGGGCGGACCGCCGCGTACATCGTCTCGATCGTCTTCGGGCTGCTCTTCGCCGCGGGCATGGTGCTGGCCTTCGCGCTGGTGCGGGGCAGCTCCGACGCCGGGACCATCGCCGTCCTCCTCACCGGGGTGACCGCGCTCTCGTGGGCGGTGATGCCGCTGTTCGTGCCGGGCGGTGACGAGACGCTCGATCCGTCGCGGCTCGTGATGCTGCCGCTGCGGCCCCGGCCGCTGATCCGGGCCCTGTTCGTGGCCTCCCTGGTGGGTGTCGGCCCCGCCCTCACCCTGTTCCTGGCGTTCGGCGCGGCCCTGTCCGTCGCGCACGGCACGGCCGGCGTGGTCGCCGCCGTCGTCGCGGTGCCGCTGACGGTCGCCGTGTGCGTGGCACTGTCCCGGGCCGTCGCCGCCGCCAACATCCGGCTGCTCACCTCCCGCAAGGGCCGTGACCTGGCGCTGCTGAGCGGGCTCCTCGTCGCGGTCGGCATCCAGCTCGTGAACTTCGGCGCCCAGCGCCTCAGCCGGCCCGGGGGTCTGACCTCCCTCGAACCGGCGGCGGCCGTCGCCGACTGGCTGCCGCCCGCGGCGGCGATCGGCGCGGTCGACGCGGCGAGCACCGGCGACTACGGGTCGGCGGCGGCCCGGCTGCTGCTCACCGCCGCCGCGCTCGCGGCGCTCGTGTACTGGTGGCAGCGGAGCCTGGTCCGGCTGATGGTCGAGCCGGACGGTTCCACGATCGGCGCCGCCTCGGACGCGGGCGTCCGCGAGAAGTCCGCCGGTACGGGGCTCCTGGGCCGGATCCTGCCGGGCGGGCGTACGGGCGCGGTCATGGAGCGGAGCATGCGCTACATGTGGCGCGACCCGAAGACGAAGGCCTCGTGGGTGACCTCGCTCGCCCTCGGTCTGATCGTGCCGCTGTTCTACGCCTTCCAGGGCAACGGCTCGATCTACTGGGCCTGTTTCGCCTCCGGGATGCTCGGCATGCTGATGTACAACCAGTTCGGCCAGGACACCTCGGCGTTCTGGATGGTCGCGCAGACCCTGTCGACGGCCGCCGACGCGTACGCCGAACTCCGCGCGCGTGCCCTGGCCCTGCTGGCCGTGACCCTGCCGTACGCGACCCTCGTCACGGTGCTCACCACCGCAGTCATCGGTGACTGGTCGCGGCTCCCCGAGGCGCTGGGCCTGTCGTTCGCACTGCTCGGCGCGATGCTGGCGACGGGCGCGGTGGCCTCGGCGTTCTTCCCGTACTCGATCCCCCAGGACAGCGGCTACAAGAACGTGGCCCCCGGGCAGGCCGGTCTCGCCTGGATCTCGATCCTGGGCGGCATGCTCACGGCCCCGCTGCTCTGCGGCCCGCTCATCGGCGCGACGGTCTACCTGCACCTGTCCGACCAGGGCTCCCTGCTGTGGCTCCTCCTCCCGGTGGGCACGCTCTACGGCGCGCTCCTCACCTGGGCGGGCCTCAAGCTGGCGGCTCCCCGGACGGCGCGGCGGCTGCCGGAGATCCTGGCGGCGGTCAGCAAGGGGTAGTCCCGGCACCGGGAGGACAGCCGCCGGCGGCGGTACGCGCCCCGAGCGCGTACCGCCGTCCGCGTGCCGCCCGCCGGACCCGGCGGCGGGTGGGACTCAGCCGAACTGGCCGGGCTTGTACTCGCCACCGGGCATCTGGATCATCACGTTGCCGCGGTTGAACGCGTTGATGATCGCGATCGCGGCGACCAGGGCGGAGAGCTGCTCCTCGTCGTAGTACTTGGCGGCGTTCGCCCACGCCTCGTCCGTGACCCGGCCGCCGTCGGCGAGGCGGGTGCCCTGCTCCGTCAGTTCGAGGGCGGCGCGCTCGGCGTCGGTGAAGACCGTGGCCTCGCGCCAGGCCGCGACCATGTGGAGGCGCAGCTGGCTCTCGCCGGCGGCAGCGGCGTCCTTGGTGTGCATGTCGAGGCAGAAACCGCAGCCGTTGATCTGGCTGGCGCGGATCTTCACGAGCTCCCGCGTCGCGGCGGGCAGCGTCGAGTCGTCGAGGGCCTTGCCGGCCATGATGATGTGCTTCCACACCTTGGCGGCGATGGGGCTCTCGAACATGTTCAGGCGAGCGTTCATGGCGGCTTCCTCCGTGGGGTGTTGTCGTTGCCTCCACACCCAGGACGGAATGGGCCCGCCGCGTCGTGACATGACCTGATGTGACCTGCGCCTCACGACGGCAGGGGCGGGGTCGTACCGCGCAATCCCCTTGCCGCGCACGGGTCCGCCGTACGATCCTCGCCGCATGAGCCTCCCCGTCCCGCAGCCGCTCCCCCTGCCGCAGCCCGTGCTCGCCCTCGACGGCGGGCTCACGCTGCGCGCGCACGACGCCGAGGCGGATCTGCCGGAGTTCTCCCGGGTCGTCGAGGAGTCGCTCGACCATCTGCGCCCCTGGATGCCGTGGGTCGCCGAGCACAGCCCGGCCCGCGTCAGGGAGTTCCTGGCCGGGCGCGCGGAACTCTGGGCGAGCGGGGCCCAGTGCAGCTACGCGATCGTCCTCGACGGCGCCATCGTCGGCTCCTGCGGCCTTCACCGGTTCGCGGACACCCCCGCCGGAACCCGCGAGATCGGCTACTGGCTGCACCCCGCCGCCACCGGGCGGGGTATCGCCACCCGGGCCGCCCGCGCCCTGGCCGAGGAGGCCTTCCGCCTTCCCGGTGTGGAGCGCGTCGAGATCGTCCACGACCCGGCCAACACCGCCAGCGGCGCCGTCCCCGCCCGCCTCGGCTTCACCGAGGACGGACGGCGTCCCGCCGAAGCGCTCGCTCCGGCGGAGACCGGCGAGGTCCAGGTCTGGTACCTGCGGGCGGCGGGGTGACCGGGGGTCGGGCGATGGACTGCCGGGCGCTCTCCGGGCAGTCGAGGCCCCTCACCTGACGGCCGGGGAACGGATCGGTTCAGTCCGCCCGGCGGGAACGCGGGGCGGGCAGCCGGAAGAGGCCCGGCAGTCTGCGCAGGGCCTCTTCGTCGCCCGTCACCGCCGCGGTGGCCGCCTCGATCGCGGCGGACAAGGTGAGCCTGCGGGCGGTGATGGCGACGAACGCCTCCTCCGTCATGGTGATCGTCGCGTCCGGGTACTGCGCCGGCCCGTGGATCGTCTCGACGGTACCGTCGTCGACGCGCGCGTGGAGGACCTCGTCGCCGACGCGGAATTCATACACCGCGCGCAGCCCCACGGCGGCGTCCGGGGCGAAGCAGGCGCGCAGGCCCAGCACGGCCCAGCCTGCGTGGAAGGTGTCGCCCGCGCGGCGCTCGTCCATGGCCCACGTCATGCCCCACCGGGCCAACGCCAGGACGGCGGGGGCGAGTTCCTCGCCCGCCTCGGTGAGCGCGTACGCGGGGGTACGGGCGGGCGGCGGCAGCGTGACCTTGCGGGCGAGCCCCTCGCGTTCCAGGTGCTTCAGCCGGGTCGCGAGCAGTCCGGTGCCGAGTCCCCGCAGACCTGCCTGGAGATCGCCGAACCGCTTGGGTCCGGTGAGCAGTTCGCGGACGAGTAGCAGGGTCCAGCGCTCGCCGACGAGGTCGAGGGTCCGCGCCGTCGCGCAGTACTGGTTGTACATTCGCTGCTCCACTCCCTCATTTTAGACTTCGCCCTTCCGGTTCTCGAAGCACGCCGGACGCCCTGGCCCGTCGAGGAGCAGCCTGACGAGCGGCTCGGGATCGGTCAGCATCACGTCGTGCGGGCCGTCGAGCGGGAGCGTCCGATAGCCGAGGGCGGTGGCGAAGCGGTCGAACGGGTAGGCCGCGGGCCGGCAGTGGATCGCCGTGCCGGGGACCCGGTCGACGGCGCCGGTCAGCCGCGTCGCCTCGGTGAACGTGCGCAGCGCCTGCGGGACCAGGCGGTCGGCGAGCCAGGCCGCGTCCTCGGTGCCGACGACGCCGAAGGCGGTCGGCGGCGGGGCGGGGATCCGCCGTCCGTCCCCGGACGCCGCCGCCGCGCGGATCGCGGTGACGAAGGCATCGGACGCCAGTCCGAACAGGCTCGCCCCGTCGGGTCCGGCCCAGCCGTCCACGAGGACGAGGTGGTCGACGACGCCGGGCCGCAGGTCCGCCGCCTCCCGGACGACGAGACCGGCGTAACTGTGGCCGACGAGGACGAGCTCCTCGCCCTCCGGGACGGTGTCCAGGGCGGCGGCCACCGTACGGGCGTCGTCGTGGAGTCCGTGGTCGCCGGACGCGCCGAGGTCGGGGGTGAGCGTACGGGCGCCGGAGGCGTGCAGCAGGGGCACGACCCGGTCCCAGGCCCAGGGTCCGTGCCAGGCGCCGTGGACGAGTACGTACGTGGTCATGGGCGCTCCTCGCGCTGGGCCGTCAACGCATGCCGACCCCTTGACTGTAAACGTGAGCTACCTGAATGTGAAGTGGTCACTTTCAAATCAAGAAGCGATGGCGTGACCGCCAGGCCGCCCCCCGTCTACGGCTGACAGGCGCTCTCCTGACCGACCCGCGCGACGAGGTCACGCCAGGCCGGCCGGCGCTCGGCCGCGGGCCTCTGGAGGTGCGCGTGGGCCTGACGGGCGGCCTCCTGACGGCAGGAGCCGCAGAGGGTCTCGTCGCCGGCGGGGCGGAAGGCGTGGGTGTTCCCCGGGCCTTCGCAGGTCACCAGGGCGGCGGCCCGGGCCGCGACCGGTTCCCACGCGTCCGCCGTGGCCGGGGCGGACGGCGCCGCCGGGAGGGGCTCGGCCGGGAGCTTCTCCGTCAGCCGGTGCCGGAGGAACCCCACCGCCGAACGGACGCCGGTACGCGGCAGATGCGCCGTCAGCGCATGGCGCAGGTCCGCGACGGACACGCCCCGCCGCAGCCACTCCGCCGCCGTCTCCGCAAGCCCACGGGCCTCCCGGACTCCCAGCAGCAGGTCCCGGTTCTGGTGCCGGAGCGAGAGCAGCACGCGCTCGGCCTCGACGACTTCGGGAGCGGGGTCGCCGGGGGCGGGGTCGGTTGCCGGGGCGGTCTCGGGCTCCGGGGCGGTCCCGGACTCCTGGGCGGTCCCGGACTCCCGGGCGGTTTCGGAATCCTGGGCGGTTTCGGAATCCTGGGCGGTTTCGGAATCCCGGGCGGGGTCCGGCTCCGGGGTCGCTTCCGGTTCTGGAGCCTGCGCCTGCGCGTGCGCTTTGGCGGGTGGGTGGGGAGAGGTCTTCTTCTCTCCGTCTTTCTCTACCGAAGGAGAAGGTCCGGCCCACCGGGGACTCCGAAAACCGGTAGTCGGTCCCGCGTCGTCCGGAGAGTCGGCCGGAATCCCGTCCCGGACCGCGTTCGCCTCCTCACGCGTGAGGGTGACGTTCGAGAGCAGCTGCTCGGTGATCCAATGTCCGCGCCTGCTCTGGTACTTCCACTCGTGGAGGTACCCGCACGCCGTCAGGCACTCCTTCGCCCGGTGGTACGCCCGGGGGCGCATGCCCAGGTCGGTGGCGTGCTCCCCGAGCGGCTTCTCGCTCGCGATCCCGGGGAGGCCCTGGACGTGGATCAGGAGGAGCTTCGCGTCGCTGTTCAGACGCGGGTGTCGCACGACACTGTTCGAGACCTTGGTGAAACAGCGAACAGGGTCGATAGCATGACGAAGCATTTCTGGTGGACCTCGCTGACCACTGGTGATGAAGGCCCTCGGGGAGTGTTTGGCGCACCCCCGAGGGCCGCCCCATATCTCACGGAGCGTAATTTTGCGGTTACCGTACCGCACATTTCACGGTCCTATGGAGCAACTCCGTTTCCACGAACGGATCTTCGATTGTCGGCCGCGACCTCCAGTCCAGCGGCCAGGTCAGCCCATGCAGCGCCGGAATCCCCACGTACGACTCGCTCCGGCCTCCACCGCTCAACGCCCGCGCCGGAGCCGGCCAGTCGTAACCGGCGACGGTCCCGGGCGGCACGAGGAAGTAGAGGTTCCTCCCGCCGGTGGCCTCCCGCACGATCGGGCCCGCCTGGAAGTCCGTGAAGGCCATCAGCCGGTATGCCACGTCCTCACCGAGGAAACCCTCGATCCGTACGGCGTCGAAGTGCACGCCCACGTGACGGAGGGCGTGACCGGTGGCGGGCACCCAAGAGGGAACGATGTCAAGCGACTTGCGCAGATTCATGCGGTCAGCTTGGAGGGCGTGGTGTGCTGTGACCAGGGACATAGTCCGGTTGTGCAGGACTGTGCACTCGGGGAGGTGGGCTGTGAACAAGGGGAACAGCGCGGGTCCAGGAGCCGCGAAGGCCTTCGGGAGACTGCTGCGGTTCTACCGGGAACGGGCGGGCGTCTCGCAGGAGGCACTGGGGCGGGAGACCGGATATTCCAAGTCCCAGGTGGCCATGATCGAGCGCGGAGAGCGGCGTGCGAAGGGGAACTTCGTCGCCGTCGCCGACCAGATGCTGAGTGCACAAGGTGCACTTCTGGAGGTGGCCGAGGAGGTACCGCTCAGCGCGGTGGCCGCCTGGTTCGAGGACTACCTGGAGGCGGAGGCGAAGGCCGCCGGGATCCACGCGTACGAGAACCAGTTGATCCCCGGACTGCTACAGATCCCGGATTACGCACGAGCGGTCTTCAACTGTGCAAACCCGCCTTGGGAGGACGACGAGCGGGAGTCCATGATCGAGACCCGCATGGCAAGACACGCGGTGTTCCGCCGCAGACCCTTCACGCTGATCAGGTTCGTCCTGGAGAAGATCGCGCTCACCCGCCCCATCGGCGGACCGCAGGTCCTCAAAGAGAACCTTCTTCATATCCTCGATGTCGCCCGTCTCCGCAATGTCGAGATCCAGGTCATGGCGGAGGACCGGGAGACACATGCAGGGCTGAGCGGCCCGTTCACGCTGCTGGAGACGGAAGGACGCAAAGAGCAACTCGTCTATGTCGAGGGGCAGAGCGGGAGGTACTTTCTCACTGAGCAGCCCGAGTTGGGTGATGCCTTCGCTCGATACGGTTCTCTGCGGGCCCAGGCACTCAGCCCTGAAGAATCAGCAGACTTCATCGAACAGGTGGCACGGAAGCTATGAGCAACGACCTCAACTGGTTCAAGAGCAGCTACAGCGGCCCCCAGGGTGGCGACTGCGTCGAGGTCGCCGCCTGCCCCCACTCCGTCCACGTCCGGGACTCCAAGGACGTCGACATCCCGTCCCTGGAGCTCTCCCCCGACGCCTGGGCCGCCTTCGTGGCGCGTATCGGCTGACCTCAGCGGTTCGCGAGGCGGTTCAGGTCCGTCTGGGTGCCCTTGAAGACGTCCGCGTTCACCGGGGCCTTGATGGCGTCGAACAGCGCGGACTCCGTGTACTGCCACATCAGCCAGCTCGCCGAGCCCGCCGGCAGCGGCGGCTGGGTGATCGAGTGGCGGTAGTCCGCGAGCTGGAGGCCGTACCCGGCGAAGGCCGTCGTCGAGCCCATACAGTCGTCCACGAACGACTTCTGGGTGTAGATGATCGGTTTCCGGCCGAACGCGGTCTCCACCTTGTCCAGCCACGCCGTCACGTCGGCCACCGAGCCGTAGACCGGGCAGCGGCCGGTGCCGTCGTCCATGCGCTCCAGGTCGAGGACGGGCGGCAGGTCACCGGGGCGGTGGCCGGTGTAGCCGGTCGCACGGACGGCGGCGATGAAACGGTCCGCCTGCGCCGGCCCGGTCGGCGCCGTCGCGGCCGTGTAGAAGTGGTACGGGGCGACCGCGAGGCCCGCCTGGCGGGCCGCTTCCAGGTCGGTGGCGAGGTACGGGTCCGTGACGTTGAGGCCCCGCGTGGCCTTGACCGTCGCGAACTCGACGCCCTCGGCGCGCAGGCCCTTCCAGTCGATCGCCGCGCCTCCGGGGTGCTGGTACACGGAGGTGTCGACGCCGTCGACGGCGTAGCCCGCCGGGCGGGGCGGTTCACAGTAGGCGCCCCGGGCCGACCAGTCGGCCAGCGCGGCCCAGGTGTTCGGGCCGACGATCCCGTCCTTGCCGAGACCCGCGCACGACTGGAACTGGGCGACCCTGGCCTCGGTCCCTCCGCCGAAGTCGCCGTCCACCACCAGCGGCGGGTAATGGCCGGGCTCCATCGTCAGGTTCAGCCGGCACTGGGCCTCCTTGACGTCGACGCCGGTCGCACCGCGCCGGAGTGTCGGCCGTGCGTCGGAGTATCCGCACGCGGCGACCGCCCCTGACCCTTCCGGGGCAGGGCGCGCGGTCGCGCCGGCCGTCGTCGCCGACGACGCGAGCATCAGCGCGAGCGCCACCCCCGTAAGGGTGAGTGCCTCGCGGAGCTTGTTTCGTCCCATCTCTGTCTCCTGTCTCTCGGATCTGTCTCTTGCGTTCCGATGTCCGGGCCGTTGCCCGGCAACATGCAGGTCGGCCACAACGACGGGACTCACCACGGCAGTTCTGGCACATTGGTGGCCGGGCGTCGCCGACGTCGTGGACTGGGGCAAACGGAGTTCATTGTGAAACGATTCACCGAAGCGGAGCGGTTCTCGTCCCGGCTGCGCGAGTTACGGAAGAGAGCCGACTACAGCTACGAGACGCTCGCCCAGAAGACCGGGATCAGCCGGTCCAGCCTGCATCGCTACTGCACGGGCGCCTCCGTCCCTCCGGACTACGGCCCCGCCCACCGCATCGCCGTCTCCTGCGGAGCCACCCCCACCGAGCTTCGCGAGCTGCACCGGCTCTGGGCTCTGGCCGACACGGAACGGAACTCGGAGGGCCCCGAGAGCGCGAAGGCGGAAGAGGCCGCCCTCGCGCCGGACCCCACACCCGTCCCCGCGCCCGTCCCCGTACCCGAGGACGGTGGCGAGGAGACGCCGGACGAGGAGGCGGCCGTACGAAGGCCGAACAGGCGGCATCGCACGGCCATCACCGCCGTCACCACCCTCGTCCTCTGCCTCACGGCCTGGGGCCTCGTCTCCGCCTTCTCCCCCTCCGCCAAGGACGACGGACCGGCGGACGCCCGGCCGCTGTTCGCGGACGCCTGCGGGCCCGTCGTCAGCATGGGCCAGAACGACGCCTGCGTACGCGAAGTACAGCTGCGGCTCCGCGAGCACGGAGCCCGCATCGGCGTCGACGGATCCTTCGGGCCGGAGACCCTGCGCCGGGTGACGGCTTTCCAGGTGCTCACCGGGCTCGTACCGAACGGCGTCGTCGGGGCGCCGACGAAGAAGGCGCTCTACGAGTCGCCGGTACGGATGGAGACCTGGTCCCCGGAGCGGGTCCGGCAGCGCGTCCGGGAGGTGTTCGCGGAGGTCCCGGACGACGCCGTGGCCATCGCGGACTGCCAGTCCTTCCTGGACCCGCTGCACATCCTGCCGAACACCAACGGCACCAGGAACTGGGGGCTGTTCCAGATCTCCGACGCGCGTCTCGCGGAACTCGGCGGGACGCCCGGCCAGGCCCTTGATCCCGAGTGGAACATCCAGGCCGCCCGGAAACTGTGGAGCCGCGAGCGCGACTTCGGCGACTGGCCCCACTGCGAGCGGGCCCTGAAGCCGAGTCCGGAACCGAGTCCGGAGCCGAGCTCCTGAAGCCGGGCGCGCCCGCCTCACCTCCCCCCTGAAGAGGTGAGGCGGGCGCGTACGGATCAGGCGTCGAGGCCGCCGGCGAACGTGGCGAACGCGGCCCTGGTGCCCGGTCCTGCGATGCCGTCGATCGGACCGTCGTAGCCGTAGCCCCGCAGGCTGCGCTGCAGCGCCTTGATCGTGTTGGGACCGGCGATCCCGTCGATCGCGTCGTTGTAGTCCCAGGCCGCCTCCAGGTGGCGCTGCATCGCCTTCCAGCTTTCGGTACCAAGGAGGCCGTCGATGTTTCCCTTGTAGTCGTAGTGCAGGTCCAGCCAGCGCTGGAGCTGCTTGGCCCGCGCGCTGTCCAGGCCGAGGTTGTTCGTCGCGAGCGTGCCGAAGGCCCCGGCGCTCACGGCCGGCTGGGCAGCCGGTTCGGATGCCGCGAAGCTGGTGCCCGCACCCGCGAGGGTGCCGATCGCCAGCCCGACCACGGCGGTGGCGCTGACGATCGACCTCGTCATGACGCTCGGTCGCATGCGTTCTCTTCCCTTCGTTCGTTCGCTCGTTCGTGCGTGCGTGAGGCGCGGGTCAGTCGAGGGCGTCGGCGAACCTGGCGAACGCCGCCCTGGTGCCCGTGCCCGCGATGCCGTCGATCGGACCGTTGTAGTCGAAGGCCGCCGCCAGGAACTTCTGCAGTGCCCTGATCGTGTCGGGGCCGGGGATCCCGTCGATCGGGTCGGTGTAGTTCCAGTGCTTCGCGAGGAAGCGCTGCATCGCCTTCCAGCTGTTGGTGCCGAGAAGGCCGTCGATGGATCCCTCGTAGCCCCAGACGTCGGCCAGTACGCGCTGGACGTTCTTGGCCTGCGCGCTGGTGAGGCCCAGGTTGTTCGTCGCGAGCGTGCCGAAGGCCTCAGCGCTCACGGCCGGCTGGGCAGCCGGTTCGGATGCCGCGAAGCTGGTGCCCGCACCCGCCAGGGTCCCGAGCGCCAGCCCGATCACGGCGGTGGTGCTGACGATCGACCTCGTCATGGATCGCATACTTCCCCCTTCGTTCGTTGGTTCGGTCCGGGTCAGCCGAGGGCGTCGGCGAACTGCGCGAACGCAGCCCTGGTGCCCGTGCCCGCGACGCCGTCGATCGGACCGTCGTAACCGAAGGCCGCCGCCAGGAACTTCTGCAGCGCCTTGGTCGTGTCGGGGCCGGGGATCCCGTCGATCGGGTCGGTGTAGTTCCAGTGCGCCGCCAGGAAGCGCTGCATCGCCTTCCAGCTGTTGCTGCCGAGGAGCCCGTCGATGGGTCCCTCGTAGTCGTAGCGCGGGGCCAGCCAGCGCTGGACGTTCTTGGCCTGCGCGCTGCTCAGGCCGAAGTTGTACGTGGCGAGCGCGCCGAAGGACCCGGCGCTCACCGCCGGCGCCTCGGCCGCCGGAGCGGACGCCGCGAAGCTCGTACCGGCCCCCGCGAGGGTCCCGAGCGCCAGCCCGATCACGGCGGTGGCGCTGACGATCGGCCTCGTCATGGATCGCATACTTTCCCCCTGCTTTCCTTCGTTCGTTCGGTCGGCCGGTCCTGCTCAGCCGATGTAGTTGGCCCAGTTCGACCACGCGGCCCTGGTGCCCGGCCCGGCGATGCCGTCGATCGGACCGTCGTAGATGGAGTGCTCCTTCAGGAAGCGCTGCAGCGCCTTGATCGTGTTGGGGCCGGGGATCCCGTCGATCGAGTCGTTGTAGTCCCAGCGCTTCGCCAGGTAACGCTGGATCGCCTTCCAGCTGTTGGTGCCGAGAAGACCGTCGATGGATCCCTCGTAGTCCCAGTCCATGGCCAGCCAGCGCTGGATGCCCTTGGCCTGGTCGCTGGTCAGACCCAGGTTGTTCGTCGCGAGCGTGCCGAAGGCCTCCGCGCTCACCGCCTGCTGAGGCGCCTGCGGGGCTGCCGCGAAGCCGGTGCCCGCCGTCGCGAGGGTTCCCGCCGCCAGGCCGGCGACGGCGGTGGCACTGACGATGGCCCTCGTCAGAACGCTCGGTCGCATGTGCTTTCCCTTCGTTCGGTGCGTTGCCCGTGTCGGACGAGGACGACGCTGGCAGGACGTACCGAACCGCCGCAACGAACACCGTCCCCGTGGGATGGTGGGACGTTCTCAGCGGCCTGACCTGGGCGGATACCCCGTCCGCTGGGACGGGGGCGGGACGCGGACGGGCCAGGGGCGGGGGAGGCCGAGGGAGCGAGGGAGGTCAAGGGGGCGGGGGAGGCCGAGGGAGGCCGAGGGCGGCGAGCAGGTCGTTGCGGGCCTCTGACGACGGAGGCCTCCACCCCGGCGTACCGGGATGGAGGCCTCCGCTTCACTGCTTCACTGCTTCACGGCAGAACGATCAGAAGGTGCCGTTCAGGCCCCACCAGTTGCCGTCCTCCGGCACGCCCGCGTTGAACGCGCCCGTGCCCTTGCCCGTGTAGAGCACCAGGCAGCCGTCGCCCTCGCACTCGGCGGAGGAGTAGCTGCCGTTGGTCACCGTCGCCAGGTCGTTGCGGCCGTCGGCGTTGTAGTCGCCGACCGCGAGGAAGGAGGCCATGACGTTCCAGCCGCCGGAGCCGATCAGCACGCGGGCGCCGAGGGTGCCGGTGGCGGTGCCCGGGTAGAACCAGAGCTTGCCCGTGGAGCCCTCGCGGGCGACCAGGTCGGCCCGGCTGTCGCCGTTCAGGTCACCGGTGCCGACCAGCGTGTTCATGGCGTTCCAGCCACCCGCGCCCAGCAGCTTGCGCGCGCCCAGGGTGCCCGCCGAGGTGCCCGGGTACAGCCACAGCTTGCCCGTGGCCTTCTCGATGGCGAGCAGGTCCGAGCGGCCGTCGGCGGTCAGGTCACCGAAGGCGGTGAGCTTGTCCATGGCGTTCCAGCCGCCCGAGCCGATGAGCTTGCGGGTGCCCAGGGCGCCCGTACCCGTGCCCGGGTACAGCCACAGCTTGCCGGTGGCCGTCTCACGGGCGATGACGTCCTCGCGGGTGTCGCCCGTGAAGTCGCCGTGCCGGGTGAGGGCGTTCATGACGTTCCAGCCGCCGGCGCCGACGAGCTTGCCCGTGCCGTCGCCGGCCAGGAACCAGAGACGGCCTGCCTTGTCGCGGGCGAGGACGTCCGACTTCTTGTCGGCGTTGAGGTCGCCGAAGCCCGCCGCCTTGGTGGCGGTCGAGGCGTGCCACTCCGGGTACGCGGGCAGGACGCACTCGCGCTCGGTGGGCACGAGCTTCAGCGAGCTGATCGAGTTGCTGCCGGGGCCGCCCCACTCCGAGCCCGACGGGTTCGGGTCGATCACGACGGCACCGGCGTCGTCGGCGTAGTTCGCGCCGTCGTAGAGGCAGGCGAACTTGTTCGTGCGGTTGACGACCGAGCGGAACGTGTTGTCCCACGTCCCGAGCGTCGCCGCGTTCACGGTGGTCTTGTACATGGTGCCGGTGCCGTTGTCGGTCTTCCAGGCACAGAAGTAGCCCGCCGGGCAGTCGGCGATCGCGGCCTGTGCGGGCGCCGCGCCCGCACCGAGAAACCCGGCCGACGTGAGCCCCAGCGCCGTGGCCACCGTGGCCAGGCGCCGCAGCATGGATGTGCGCATGCATGTCCTCCTTGAGGCGGCGCGGAGAAGACCTCGGACGCGCCGCGAGTAGGAGACGGTATCCGGTGGCACGGCCGCCTCCGACACGAGGGGCCGTGCGCGCCCCGGAATGCCTGGTCAGGGGCGTAAGGACGCCGCTCGGGAAGGGGCTCCACGGTCTACGGCGTGAGGACGCCGTTCAGGAACGGCTCCACGATCTCCGCCCAGGCCTCCGGGTGCTCGTAATGGAGGAGGTGGCCCGCGTCGGGGATCTCCGCGTACGCCCCGTGGGGCAGGACGCGGACCATCTCCTGGGCTTCGGCGCGGCCCAGCTCGCCGTCCAGGCCCCGGACGACGAGGGTCGGGCAGCGGACCTGGGCCAGCGAGTCCCAGTGGGCGTCGTGCACCCAGGTCGCGCGAGAGGTCAGCATCTGCGCCGGGTCGAAGACCGGGCGCCAGCCGTCGGGGTGCGCGGCCATGACCTCGGCGAAGAAGGCGCCCCTGGCCGGGTTGGGGCGCTCCGCCCACGCGTCCTCCTCGCCGAACCAGCGGCGGACGGCGTCGAGGGACGGGAAGGGGGCGGGCCAGCTCCGGAACCAGTCCTGCCAGGCGCGCTGCGAGGCGGCGCCGAGGGCCGAGGCCCGCATGTCGCAGATGACGAGGGCCCGGACGAGGTCGGGGCGGTCGGCGGCGAGCTGCCAGGCCGTGAGGGCGCCCATCGAGTGGCCGACGAGGGTGACAGGGCCCAGGCCGAGCTGCTCGACGGCTGCGGCGGCGTCCGCCACGTACGCCTCGCGGGTGAAGGGGCCCCCGGCCGGCTTCTCGCTCGCGCCGTGGCCGCGCTGGTCGAGGGCGATGACGCGGTGCCCGCCGGTGAGCCGGCGCGCGGCGGGGGCCCAGTGGCCGGCGTGCCCCATCAGACCGTGGAGGAGTAAGACGCCGGGGGCGGTGGCCGGTACGGCGACGGGGGCGGGGGCGCGCAGATCCGTGAGGGGGGCGGGGCCGGGTCCCTGCGAGGCCGCGTACGGTCCGGCCGCTGGGGCGGCGGTCTGCCTTGCCGGCTGGGGCACGGCGGGCTGCCGGACGGGCCCCGGCACCGGGCCGGGGGCCGCGCCGGGGGTCGCCTGGCGGGCGATCCGCGGGGCGGTCGTCGTCCCTGGTCCGGGCGTGAAGTCCCAGGCCGCCAGGCGTACGCCGTCGGCCCCGGTGACGTCGAGTCGTCGCGCCATCCCTGGCACCCCCTCTGTTTCCCGTCTGACCCCGCCAGACTATCGAACTCGCATTCGAAAATGCGCTCCTGCCACGCAACACCCCTCGTTCGAGTGACAGGGCTCAAGGATTGACAGCCACTGCCGAGGGGAGATCTTCAACGGGAGGCGGACCGCTCGGGGAAACCGGTCCGAAGGGAACGACCTTGAGAGCTCGGGGCTCCAGGTCGGAACAGGGGAGGACAGGCCCCGGCGCCCCAGGGCGCCGGGGCCCTCAGCCGTCAGGGCCGCTCCGCCCACCGGGGCGAGCGGCATCCGGCGTACGGAATCCGTCCGTCGCATGGCCCCACCCCTCCCCGGCACCGCACCGCTCCACTCAGCGTGGCACGACAAGGGCGCGCGCGGGGCCATTCCGGCGTAAAGCGGGGCGCACGGCGGGAGGTTGACGCGGAATCGAGACCGTTCCGCGAGCCGTTCGGGCGGCGCGGCCGTCCTCGCGGCCCACGCCGGCCACGTCTGGTGGACGTCGCCCCCTGCATCTGACCCGGTGAACCGGACGAGGGGCGCCCCGCCGACCGGCGGGGCGCCCCTCGTCCCATGCTCCGTAACCGCCTCAGCGCACGTCCGTCAGCGCTTCGCGACGAACACGTGCGCCGCGACCTCCGCGTCCAGCTCCGCCGCCTCGCCGCTGCTGCCCACCAGGACACCGCCCGGCGACTCCGTCACCGACACCACGGAACCGGGCTGCACGCCCGCCCTCCGCAGCGTGTACATCAGCTGGGCGTCCGTCTGGATCGGCTCGCCGATCCGGCGCACGACCACCGTCTTGCCGCCGCTCGCGTCCAGCTCCGCGAGCGACACCATCGAGTCGTCGAGGAAGGCCTCCGCCTCCGCCTTCTCGCCCAGCTCCTCAAGGCCCGGGATCGGATTGCCGTACGGCGACTCCGTCGGGTGGCGCAGCAGCTCCAGGACCCGCCGCTCCACGGCCTCGCTCATCACGTGCTCCCAGCGGCAGGCCTCGGCGTGCACCTGCTCCCACTCCAGGCCGATCACGTCGACGAGCAGACACTCCGCGAGGCGGTGCTTGCGCATGACGCGGGTGGCGAGGCGGCGGCCCTCGTCCGTGAGCTCCAGGTGCCGGTCGCTGGCGACGGCCACCAGACCGTCGCGCTCCATCCGGGCCACCGTCTGGCTCACCGTCGGGCCGCTCTGGTCGAGCCGCTCGGCGATCCGGGCGCGCATGGGGACCACGCCTTCCTCCTCAAGCTCGAGGATGGTGCGGAGATACATCTCCGTTGTGTCGATCAGTCCGGACATACGTGCCCCTCGATGAGTCGTGCGCTGGCCCTCCACCAATTCTGACGCATCGGGCGGACAACCGGGCCGCACGACCGAAAGGCGGTATTGACAGAGCAATGGTCCAGACCGCACCGTGATCGGCGACCACGACGAGAGGGAGCCACGCCATGGGCGAGAGCAAGCTGGCCGGACAGTTCTTCGACGCCGCGATCGGTCTGCTCAAGGAGGTCCGCGACGGGGACTCCGAGGAGATCGCCGCCGCCGGAGCCGCGATCGCCGAGGCCGTGGCCCACGGCAACCGGCTCTTCGCCTTCGGCGCCGGCCACTCCTCCCTCGCCGCCCAGGACGTCGTCTACCGGGCCGGCGGCCTCGCCCTGATGAACCTGCTCGTCGTCCCCGGCGTCGTCGGCGTCGACGTCATGCCGGCGACGCTCGGCTCCGCCCTCGAACGCGTGGACGGCCTCGCCGGAGCGGTCCTGGACTCCTCCCCCGCCACAGCGGGGGACGTCCTGATCATCATCTCGCTCTCCGGACGCAACGCCCTGCCCGTGGAGATGGCGATGAACGCCCGCGCGCTCGGCCTCACCGTCATCGGCGTCACCTCCGTGGCGTACGCGACGGAGACCAAGTCCCGGCACGTCTCCGGGACGTACCTCAAGGACCACTGCGACATCGTCCTCGACTCGCGCATCGCCGTCGGGGACGCCGAACTCACCCACGACGGCATCGAGGCCCCCTTCGCCCCCGCCTCCACCGTCGTCACCAGCGCCCTCATGCAGGCCACGATGGCCGCCGCCGCCGAGGACCTCGTCCGGCGGGGCATCGAGCCGCCACTGCTGCGCTCGGGGAACGTCGACGGCGGACACGAGTGGAACGGCCGCGTGATGACGGAGTACGCCGACCGGATCTTCTACCGGCACTGAACGCCCCCGCACCTCCTTCACCGCGCCCCCGGCCGGTCCCCCAGGTCCAGCGTCGCCGCCACCCTCGACGCCACCGCCTCCGCGAAGACCACGTCCTCGCGCTCGAAGGGCGCGCGGCAGGCGGCCCGCAGGAAGGTCAGGACGCCGAGGGTCCGGCCACGGGAACGCAGCACCACGCAGACCGCGTGCGCCGCGTCCCCCGGCCACTGGTGGGCCTCCGCCCACACCTCGGCGGTCCGGCCCGCGCTCGCCCGTACCGTGCCGAG
Source organism: Streptomyces sp. NPDC058326 (assembly GCF_042879855.1). Classification (NCBI taxonomy): domain Bacteria; kingdom Bacillati; phylum Actinomycetota; class Actinomycetes; order Kitasatosporales; family Streptomycetaceae; genus Streptomyces; species Streptomyces sp. NPDC058326. Next base: position 521,433 of record NZ_JBHVZO010000004.1, read on the forward strand.
ACGGTCCCAGGCCTGGAGCGCCGGATGCCTCGGGCCGTACCGCAGCGGGATGCCGCCGCCCACGACCGGCGAGGCGGGGCTCGGGGCGCCCGCCGGAGTGGCCAGGGCCCGGGTCAGGCGCCGCTCGCCCGCGACCCGGTCGACCAGGGCGTGGTCGGCGAACCCGGCCAGGGCGAAGTCGAGCAGCACGGTCGCCGCCTCCGCCGGGTCCTCGCACTCCGCCGCCGCCGCGCCCGCGCGGTGCAGCTGACTCCAGCGGAACCGCAGCCGGTCCGCGCCGCGCGCCGCGAGCCGCTCCTCCGTCACGTCCTGGAACAGCCAGGCCACACCCAGCGGCACCGGCTCCTCCGCCATCGGCGACGACAGGCGCAGGAAACCGCTGCGCCAGCACCTGCGCCGCTCCCCCGCCGACGTCCTGAGCGTCACCCACACCTCCGCGGGCGCGGGCGCCGAGCCCTCCGCGAGGACGTGCTGGAGCGCACCCTCCAGCTCCTCCGCGCCCTGGACGACGACGTCGCCGAGCGGGCGCCCGAGCAGGGACGTACGCCCCGTACCGAAGGCGCGGGCCGCGTGGCCGTTGACCATGGCCGGGCGGAGATCGGCGTCGACGAGGACGACCCCCCAGGACGCGTCCTCGAAGAGGGCCTCGCTGAGGGCCACCGAACGTTCCAGGTCGAGCTGGACGTGGACCTCGCTGAACGCGCAGTACACCCCCGCCGGCCTGCCGTCCGCGCCGCGCACCCCGGCGGCCTGGCTCCGTACGAGCACCCGGCCGCCGTCCTTGCGGAGCAGCGCCAGCTCGTGGACCTGCCGCCCGGGGCCCTTCATGGCCCCCATCACCCGGCGCAGGGCCTCCTCGGCGTCCGCGCTGCGCGCGGCCCACCCCTCGAAGCCGTGCCGCCCGACGGCCTCTCCCGCGGACCAGCCGAGGATCCGCTCGGCCTCACGGTTCCAGTGCGTGATCGTCCCGTCGGCGTCGAAGGCGCAGAGCGCCGCGTCCATCCCGTCGAGCAGCGCGGCCAGCAGATCGGCCCCCGCCCCGGAAACGGATGCGGTCTCGCTCGCGGACCCCGTGAAAGCACTCATTCCGGCACCCCCCATGCTGCGGCCATTCAACTGGAACGTGACGCAGAGCACATCAGGTTCACCGAAATCGTTGCACCGCGGAAACGCATTCCGGTACGGGCACGGGAGTGGGTACGCCAGAGGCATGTGCGCCGGTCAGGGCGCCAGGCGCTCCACCCGCCAGGTCTCGCCCGCCGCGCCGTCGGGGCCGTCCTCGCGGACGTACCGCAGCCGGTCGTGGAGGCGGTTCTCGTGCCCCTGCCAGAACTCGACCGCGTCCGGGACGACCCGGATGCCGCCCCACTCCGGCGGGACCGGGACCTGGGTGTTCTCGGGGTAGCGGGCGGCGAGTTCCCCGTACCGGGCGAGGAGTTCCGCGCGGGACTCGATCACCGAGGACTGGGTGCTCGCCCAGGCGCCCAGCTGGGAGCCGTGCGGGCGGGTGCGGAAGTAGGCGACCGTCTCGTCGCGTCCGACGCGCCCGGCGCGGCCGGTGACGATGACCTGGCGGGCCAGCGGGTGCCAGGGGAAGAGCAGCGAGACGTACGGGTTGGCCGCCATCTCCGCGCCTTTGCGGGAGCCGTAGTTGGTGAAGAAGACGAAGCCGGCCCGGTCGTAGTGCTTCAGGAGCACCGTGCGGGAGGAGGGGCGGCCGTCGGGGGTGGCCGTGGAGACGATCATCGCGTTCGGCTCGTGGATCGCCGGGTTCTCGGCGGTCTCCTTGAACCAGCGGGTGAACTGGGCGATCGGTTCGGGGGCGAGGTCGGCCGGCGACAGCTCGGTGGTGCGGTACTGCTCGCGCATGTCGGCGGGATCCAGTGCGTCGGTCACGAGGCCCATCCTGCCGCAGCGCCTCATTCTGCCCGGCACCCCGTGCCGTCAACCCTCACTCGCCGGATCGGCGCAGTGTGCCGGATGTCACGCTTCCCCGCATCATCGGAACCGTACAGACTCTTGGGCTGGACGACTGTTGAATCCCCACCATCGACCACCACCCTGTTGATCGATCATCGATAGAGGAGCCGCCTGATGTCCGAGTTCGTACCCGGCCTCGAGGGAGTCGTCGCGTTCGAGACGGAGATCGCCGAACCCGACAAGGAAGGCGGCGCCCTCCGCTACCGCGGCGTCGACATCGAGGACCTCGTCGGTCAGGTCTCGTTCGGCAACGTCTGGGGCCTGCTCGTCGACGGCGCCTTCAACCCCGGACTCCCCGCCGCCGAGCCGTTCCCCATCCCGGTGCACTCCGGCGACATCCGCGTCGACGTCCAGTCCGCGCTCGCCATGCTCGCGCCCGTGTGGGGCCTCAAACCGCTCCTCGACATCTCCGCCGAGCAGGCCCGCGACGACCTCGCCCGCGCCGCCGTCATGGCCCTCTCGTACGTCGCCCAGTCCGCCCGCGGCCAGGGCCTCCCGATGGTCCCCCAGAGCGAGATCGACAAGGCCCAGTCCGTCGTCGAGCGCTTCATGATCCGCTGGCGCGGCGAGCCCGACCCGAAGCACGTCAAGGCCGTCGACGCCTACTGGACCTCCGCCGCCGAGCACGGCATGAACGCGTCCACGTTCACCGCGCGCGTGATCGCCTCCACCGGTGCCGACGTGGCCGCCGCGCTCTCCGGCGCCGTCGGCGCGATGTCCGGTCCGCTGCACGGCGGCGCGCCCTCCCGCGTCCTCGGCATGATCGAGGAGATCGAGCGCACCGGCGACGCCACCGCGTACGTCAAGCAGGCCCTCGACAAGGGCGAGCGCCTGATGGGCTTCGGCCACCGCGTCTACCGCGCCGAGGACCCCCGCGCGCGCGTGCTGCGCCGCACCGCCAAGGAGCTCGACGCCCCGCGCTACGAGGTGGCCGCCGCCCTGGAGAAGGCCGCGCTCGACGAGCTGCACAACCGCAGGCCCGACCGGATCCTGGCGACGAACGTCGAGTTCTGGGCGGCCATCGTCCTCGACTTCGCCGAGGTCCCGGCGCACATGTTCACGTCGATGTTCAGCTGCGCCCGTACGGCCGGCTGGTCGGCGCACATCCTGGAGCAGAAGCGCACCGGCCGCCTGGTCCGCCCGTCCGCCCGCTACACGGGCCCCGGCAAGCGGGACCCGCGCGACATCGAGGGCTACGGCGACATCACCGGCTAGACCGGACGGATCCGGGGCGCCGGCCGGGCCGGTGAGGCCCGCCGGACCGCTCCGTCCACCGGGACCGATGGACCGGCTGGACCAGCTAGACCAGCTAGACCAGCTGAGCCTGCGGGATCGGCTGGGTCGGGCGGCCGTCCGGGTGCAGGAGGAGGTCCGCGTGGTGGCGCGCCGCCACCAGCGGGTGGGCGCGGAGCTTCCCCTTCAGGGCGTTGAACCCGTACTCGGCGAACAGCGGGTTCGCCGGGTCGGCCGTGACACCGGGTGCCGTGTCCGCGTGCGGGAAGGCCAGCGGCGCGATCCGGGCGTCGAGCCGCGGGTTGTAGAAGAACGGCACGGAGAATCGTTCCGTCGCCCCGGGCGGTGAGACCACCCGGTGGTTCGTCGCGATCAGATAGCCGTTCGTGGCCACTTCGAGCAGCTCGCCGAGGTTCACGACGAACGCGCCCGGCAGCGGCGGCACGTCGTGGAAGTTCCCGTCCTCCCGCTGGACCTGGAGCCCGCCCACCTGGTCCTGGAGCAGCAGCGTGAGGAAGCCGTAGTCCTTGTGCGCGCCGACGCCCTGGTCGTCGCCCTCGCCGCTGCTGCCCGGGTAGCGCACCAGCTTCAGCTGCGGATGGGCGCGCGGGCCGAAGATGTCGTCGTAGAAGTCCGCGGGCGCCCCGATCGAGGCGAGCAGCTCGTGGAGCAGCCGCTCGGCGACCCCGCTGAGCCGCTCGATCCAGTGCAGGGCGGCGGTACGCAGCTCGGGAAGCGCGGCCGGCCACTGGTTGGGGCCTTCGAGCCACCAGTACGGGGCCTCCCACGGCGCGGGGGCGTGCGCGGGGCGCTCGGCGCCGATGTCGAGCTGGTCGCGCCAGTCACGGGAGCCCTGGGTGCGCTCGTCGCCGATGCGGGTGTAGCCGCGGAAGTGCGGCGAGTTGAGGTTGTCGAGGGCGAGCCGGTCGGCCTCGGGCAGCGCGAAGAAGGCACGCATCGCCGAGGTCAGGGCCCGGGTCTCGGCCTCGGTCACCCCGTGCCCGACGAGCTGGAAGAAGCCGACGTCATGGGCGGCCGAGTGGAGCTGCGCGCGCAGGAGCCTCCGGGCCTGGGGATCACGGTCGGCTGCCGAGAGGTCGACGATGGGGAGCTGGGACGGGTACGAGCTGTTCGTCATGGGTGCATCCGCGGGGTCTACGGGTGCCCGGGGCGGCCGCCGAGGGTGGGGCGGGGGCCACGGGTGCCGGTCGGCTGGGGCTCTGACGGGGACCCTGGGGGGCGGTGGTGGTGCCCGGGAGGGTCAGGCGGAGCGGCGACAGCTCATGCTCGTGACGCGGACGAAGTCCACGTGGCGACGGCGTACGAGCGTAGGCATGCGACCAGAGTACTGCGGGCCCCGGCGATCGACTGTGGCCCGGGTCACGTCCGGCGCATCCTCCTCCGGGTCTGTTCAAAGTGCCGGGCGTACGCGAAGATCGCCGCCACCGCGTGGTGAGTACACGCCAAGCTTCCCGTCGCAGCATCCCATCGCAGGAGGATGTCCATGACCCGCCGCACCTCTCGTGGCCTGGTCGCCGCGGCCGTCGCCACCACGGCCGTCGCCACCGCCGCGCTGTTCCCGTCGGCCGGAGCCTCCGCCGCCTCGCTGCCGCAGGCGCGCGTCTTCATGGTCAACCCGGTCCAGTCCACCGGCGACCAGTCGCTCACCGACCACAAGGACGCGGTGAGCGACGTCCCCGCCTCCGCGTACGCCCTCGTCACGCTGCGGAACCTCGACGCGAGCGGCGGGCTCTCCGGCCGGTGGGCCGACGTCCGCTCCGAGACCGGCAAGCCCGCCACGATCGCCGGCGCCACCGCGTACAACCGCTCCGACGACCAGTTCGAGCAGGTCATGGCGTACTTCTGGGTCAACGAGTCACAGGAGTACCTCCAGAGCCTCGGCTTCGGCACCGAGCTCCCCGGGGCCAACGACCGCGTCCAGCCGGTCCGGCTCAACCAGTGGGGCGCCGACAACTCGTACTTCACCGACAAGAAGGCCGAGATCCGCTTCGGCAAGGGCGGCGTGGACGACGCCGAGGACGCCGAGGTCATCGTCCACGAGTACGGCCACGCCGTGCACCACGCCCAGGTGCCCGGCTTCGGCACCACCGCCGAGTCCGGCGCGATCGGCGAGGCCTTCGGCGACTACCTGGCCGTGGCCGTCGGCACGCACGCGATCGAGAAGTACGACTGGCCGCTCAAGGCCGACCAGGCCTGCGTCGCCGACTGGGACGCCACCGGCTACAGCGAGGCGCCGCACTGCCTGCGCCGCCTCGACGGCACCAAGACGTACGCGGACCGGGAGGGCGAGGTCCACGCCGACGGCGAGATCTGGTCCCGGGCGCTCCTCGACATCCGCACCTCCCTCGGAGCGAGGACCGCCGACCGGATCATCGTCAACGCGCAGTTCGGCTTCGCGCCCGACACCAGCTTCGCCGACGCGGCCCGCACGACGGTCGAGACCGCGCAGAAGATGTACGGCACGTCGGCGGCGAACGCCGTACGCGCGGCCTTCCACGCCCGGGAGATCCCGGGCATGTGACCCGCAGGGCCCGCGCCCGACTGATCCCGGGCGGGTGAGCCGGGGCGGTGGCCCCCGGGCGGGTCAGCCCGGACAGTGGCCCCGGGCGGGTCAGCCGGGGCGGTGGTCCCGGGCGGGTGGGCCTCCGGATCCGCTACGCCAGCGCCTCGTCAAGGAGCCGCGCCCACTGGGAGACCACCCGCTCCCGGCGGGCGCGGTCGTCCGTCAGGAGGGTCGCGAGACCCAGACCGCGTGCCATGTCCAGGAGTCCCTGGACGGTCTCGCGGACACCGGGGCGCGACTCGTCGGCGCCGAGGACCTCGACGGCGATGCGGTGCGACTCCCGGCCGACACGGGCCTCCAGGTCGGTGACCCGGTCGCGGAGCTGGTCCTCGTCGGCGGCGGCCACCCACAGGTGCAGGGCGGCCCGGAACAGCGGCCCCGTGTACAGGTCGACGAGCGCGGCGACGGCCTCGTGCCGGTCGCGGGACGGCAGGTTCCGCAGCGCCTGGGAACGCTCCTCCGCGACGTACTCGACGGCCGCCGTGAACAGGTCCTCGCGGGTCGGGAAGTGGTGCTGGGCCGCGCCCCGGGACACCCCGGCCCGTTCCGCGACGACGGCGACCGTCGACCCCGCCCAGCCGTGCTCGGCCAGGCAGGCCACGGCCGCCTCCAGGAGCCGCTGCCGGGTGGCGCGGCTCCTGTCCTGCTTGGGGTTCCGGTCCGGCTTGGGATTCCCCGCCTGCTGGGGGTTCCGGTCCGGCTTCGGTGCGGTCAGAGCCGCCATGCGGGGTCCCGTCGTTCGAGGAAGGCCGTCATCCCCTCGCGCGCCTCGGCGGAGGCGAAGAGCGTGGCCGAGGTCCTCACCAGGTCCTCCGCGTCGCGTTCGAAGGTCTCCAGGACTCTAGCGGTGACCAGCCGCTTCGCCTCCCGCAGGCCCTGCGGGGAAGCGGCGCGGAAGGAGTCGAGGATGCCGGGAAGGGCGTCCTCGCCCGCCGTCACGAGGCCCATGGCGACGGCCTCGGGAACGCCGAACCGCTCCCCCGTCAGATAGTGGCGGGCAGCCGCGCGCGGCTCCAGCTTCGGAAGGAGGGTGAGGGAGATGACGGCGGGCGCGACCCCGATCCGTACCTCCGTGAGGGCGAAGTCCGCCCCCTCCCCCGCCACCACGATGTCGCAGGCGCCGAGCAGCCCGAGGCCGCCGGCCCGGGTGTGACCGCCCGCGGTGACGTGGCCGACGACCGGCTTCGGCAGCTCGACGACCTGCCGGAGCAGGTCCACGAAGGCGTACGGGCTCGGCGGCGCCTTCAGGTCGGCGCCCGCGCTGAAGGTGGTCCCGGTATGGGTGAGGACCACCGCCCGGACCGCCGGGTCCTTGCCGCAGGCGGTGAGGGCGTCGGCGAGCTCGGTGACGAGCGGCGCGGAGAGCGCGTTGCGAGTGGCCGGGGAGTCCAGGGCGAGGGTGGTGATCCCCCGCTCCTCGGCGACGGCGACCAGGGTCATGTGCGGTCCCTCAACTCTCGGTCTCGGAGCGCGCCCGGTCGCGGAGCTCCCTGCGGAGGATCTTCCCGGAGGCTGCCCGGGGGACGGTGTCGACGAACTCGACACCGCGGACCTTCTTGTACGGGGCGACCCGAGCGGCGACGTGCGCCATGACGTCCTCCGCCGAGAGGTCGGGCGCGGCAGGCTGGCGTACGACGAAGGCCTTGGGTATCTCGGTGCCGTCCGCGTCGGTGACGCCGATGACGGCGGCGTCGGCGACGCCCTCGTGGGTGAGGAGGAGCGCTTCGAGTTCGGCGGGGGCGACCTGGAAGCCCTTGTACTTGATGAGTTCCTTGACGCGGTCGACGACGAACAGCCAGCCGTCGGCGTCGACCCGCCCGATGTCACCGGTGTGCACCCAGCCGTCGTCGTCGATCATGGCGGCGGTGGCGTCGGGACGCCCGAGGTACCCCTTCATGACCTGCGGCCCCCGGATGGCGACCTCGCCCTCCTCCCCCGGGGCGGCGTCCTTCGACGGGTCGTCGAGGGACAGGATCCGCATCTCGGTGGAGGGCAGCAGCCTGCCGACGGTGCCGGGTGGGGGGTTCGGGGCGTCGAGCGGGACGACATGGGTGCCCGGGGACAGCTCCGTCATGCCGTACGCCTGGAGGACCGGGGGCAGCCCGAGCCGCGCCGAACAGGCCTCCGCGAGGGCCGCGTCGAGCGGCGCGGCGGCGCTGACGATGTACTTCAGGGAGGACAGGTCGTAGTCGGCGACGGCCGGGTGCTTGGCGAGGGCGAGCACGATCGGCGGGGCGACGTACAGGCCGCTGATGCGGTGCTTCTGGACGGCACCGAGGAAGGTGTCGAGTTCGAAGCGGGGCAGGACGACGACGGTGGCGCCCTGGCGGAGGGGCGCGTTCATGAGGGCCGTGAGCCCGTAGATGTGGAAGAAGGGCAGCACGGCGAGGATGCGGTCCCCCGGCCCCATCGGGATGAGCGGCTCCAGCTGGGCCAGGTTGGTCGCGATGGAGGTGTGCGTGAGCATCACGCCCTTGGGGACGCCGGTGGTGCCGGAGGAGTACGGGAGGACCGCCACGTCCTCGTCCGGGTCGACGTCGGGCTCGGGCACGGGTCCGGTGGAGCCCAGGAAGTCCTGTAGCGAGCGGACGTCACCCGTCTCCGCCTGGTCGCAGACGAAGATCTCCTCGATGCCGCCCGCGAGTTCGGCCGCCGCGCGGGCGGCGGGCAGCAGGGGCGACACGGTCACGATCCAGCGCGCCGCGGCGTCGCGGAGCTGCTTCGCGAACTCCTCGGGCGTGGCGAGCGGGTGCACGGTGGTGACGGCCGCACCCGCGCGCGTGGCGGCGTAGAAGGCGATGGGGAACAGCACGGTGTTGGGGCTGTGCAGCGCGAGCACGTCCCCCTTCCGCACACCGGCCTCGGCGAGGCCGGCGGCGACGAGCCGGTGAAAGGCGTCGACCTGCGCGTGGGTGAGGGTGAACTCGCCGGTGCCGTCGATCAGCGCGGGCGTGTCGCCGCGCTCGGCGGCACGGCCGAGGACCGCGTCGTGGATGGGGAGGGAGCGGTGGACGGTGATCGGAGTCGTCAGGATCGCTCGTGCCGGTACGGCTTGGGGAGACCTTGGCAGCACTCCACCGAAACAATCAAGCACGCATGCATGATTCAGGGGGCCGCGGGGGGTCTCGCGAGTACCGCGCATACCGGATCGGCGGTCCGATGAAAAGGTTGTACGCGACAGATCTTCATTTCCGCCCCCCGCGGGCCTTACGATCCGGACGTTTCCGGAACCCCCGCCTCCAGCTCCCGTTCCCCTCGCCACGTCCCAGGAGGGACTTTGCACCACGCGCTCCACCCCCGCCGAAGCCACCGGCTCGCGGCCTGCACGGCCTTCGCGCTCACCGTGGGCCTCGTGACCGGAGGACCGGTCTCCACCGCCGTCGCGGCACCGGCCGGCACCACCGCCGCCGCGAAGCCCCGGTTCGACCTGGACGGTGACGGCCGCAGCGACCGGATCTACCGGTCGGCCGCCACCGGCAAGCTGTCGGTGGCCCTGTCGAAGACGGGCACCAGCGCGGCGTTCACGCTGGCCGCCGACAGCCTGGAGATCCTGCCCGCGGACGACCTCACGGGCAGCGACACCCCGGAAGTGCTGACGCTCCACCCTGACGGCACCCTCGCGCTGCACTCCACCGTGAGCCCCACGGCCACCGACGGAGTCCCGTGGCAGGGGCGAGGCTGGCACATCTACAACAAGGTCCTCGCCCCCGGAGACCTCACCAGGGACGGATTCCAGGACCTGCTGGCCCGTACCCCCGACGGCACGCTCTACCTCTACGGCAGCAAGGGCACACTGTCGCCGTACGAAGGCGGCCCGTTCAGGTCGCGTGTCAGGGTCGGCGGCGGCTGGCAGATCTACGACCAGCTCGTCGGCACCAACGACATCGACGGCGACACGATCGCCGACCTCGTCGCCAAGACCCCTACGGGCGACCTCTACTTCTACAAGGGCACCGGCTCCGCCACCGCCCCGTTCAAGCCCCGCGTCAGGATCGGCGGCGGCTGGAACACCTACAACCAGGTCATCGGCGCCGACGACCTGAACGGCGACGGCAGGGCCGACCTGCTGGCCCGCACGCACAGCGGCACGTTCTACCGGTACCTCTCCGCGGGCGGCGGCAAGTTCGCGACCCGGACGTACTTCGGCGGCGGCGGCCAGAACCTCTCGTACTACCTCGGCCAGGGCGGCCTGCCGGACCACGGCAAGCACGACCTGTTCGTCGTCGACAAGGCGGGGACCGCCTTCACGTACAGGACGCTGGCCGGCGGCAGGTTCACCGCGCCCCAGCAGTACGGCGCGGCCGGAGACCACGCCTACCACTGGGAGACGGTCAACGGCCACTCGCTGGACGGGGTCGACCGGTCCAACCTGCTGACCGCCGACAACCGGGGCATGCACATGTGGAGGGACGGCCTCGGCCACGAGGTCTCCACCGGCAGCGCCTTCCTGAACTACCTCACGATGATCGCCCCGGGCGACGTCACCGCCGACGGCGAGAGCGACTTCATCGGCCTGGGCTCCTCCGGCGACCTGTTCCTCCACCCGGGCCTGAAGAGCCACAGTCCGGCGTACCTCGGTGCGGCCGTGAAGATCCGCACGGGGATGACGAACGACATCCTGATCGCCGCCGGGGACGTCACGGGCGACGGGCGCCCCGACCTCGTCACCCGGCACGACGGCATCTACCTGCACGTGCTCCCGGGCACCGGCTCGGCCACCGCGCCGTTCGGGACGCCCATCGTGGTCGGCAAGGGCTGGGAGACGTACGCGTACCTGGCCTCGCCCGGCGACATGGACGGCGACGGCCGGTCCGACCTGGTCGCCGTCACCCCGTCCGGCGACGTCTACCGCTACTCGGCCACCGGCCTGCGCGGCACGTCCACCTTCGCCCCCCGCGTCAAGATCGCGTCGGGCTGGAAGTACGACCACATCAGCTGACGCCGAAACGTCCGCTACGGCTGCCCGACGGGGCCGCGGCGGACTCCCGGAACCGTCAGTTCTCGCGGCCGGACAGCACGGTCGCCACATCTTCTGCGGCTGCTTCCACCCGGCCGGTGCAGCAGGACAGCCGGGCGGAGCAGCCGACCGCCGGCGTGCACCGCCCGGACACACCGGCCATGGTCGGGCCGCCCCCGGGCCCGGGGGCGGTCGGCGTCCAGGTACCAGGGGGCTCCCCACCCTGCCTCAGTACGACTTGGGCAGCCCCAGGGAGTGGGTCGACACGTAGTTCAGGATCATCTCCCTGCTGACCGGCGCGATCCGCGCCACCCGGGACGCCGTGATCAGCCGGGCCAGGCCGAACTCCTTGGTGAGGCCGTTGCCGCCGAGGGTGTGCACGGAGGTGTCGACGGCCTTCACGCATGCCTCCGCCGCCGCGTACTTGGCCATGTTCGCGGCCTCTCCCGCGCCCAGGTCGTCGCCCGCGTCGTACAGCTTCGCCGCCTTCTGCATCATCAGACGGGCCAGTTCCAGCTCGATGTGCGCCTGGGCCAGGGGATGCGCGATGGCCTGGTGGGCGCCGATGGGCGCCTTCCAGACCTGGCGTTCCTTCGCGTACGTCACGGCCTGCGCGAGGGCGTAGCGGCCCATCCCGATCGCGAAGGCGGCCGTCATGATCCGCTCCGGGTTGAGGCCCGCGAAGAGCTGGAGGAGGCCCGCGTCCTCGTCGCCGACGAGGGCGTCCGCCGGCAGGTGCACATCGTCGAGGGTCAGCTCGAACTGCTTCTCGTCGGCGGCCAGTTCCATCTCGATGCGGCGGCGCCCGAAGCCGGGGGTGTCGCGCGGGACGATGAAGAGACAGGCCTTGAGGTTGCCGGTGCGGGCGTCGGACGTACGGCCCACGATCAGGGTCGCGTCCGCGATGTCGACGCCGGAGACGAAGACCTTCCGGCCGTTGAGGACCCAGCCCTCCTCCGTGCGGGTCGCGGTGGTGGTGATGCGGTGCGAGTTGGAGCCCGCGTCCGGCTCGGTGATCCCGAAAGCCATCGTCCGCGAACCGTCCGCGAGCCCCGGCAGCCACTCCCGCTTCTGCCCTTCGGTGCCGAAGCGGGCGATGACCGTGCCACAGATGGCGGGCGAGACGACCATCATCAGGAGCGGCGCCCCGGCGGCGCCCGCCTCCTCCAGCACGATGGAGAGTTCGGCCATGCCGCCACCCCCGCCGCCGTACTCCTCGGGCAGGTTCACCCCGAGGTAGCCGAGCTTCCCGGCCTCCGCCCACAGGGCCGCCCGGTCGAAACCGGCGCCGTGGCGCCGCCCGAGGGCCGAGACGGCGGCGCGGAGTTCGGAGTGTTCCTGCGGCTCGATGTCGGTGCTCATACGGAGTCTTCCTCCTGTGCTTCGGTCGGGACATCGGTCTGTACGACGGCGAGCAGGGCACCGACCTCGACCTGGCGGCCGGGGGCGGCGTGGAGCGCGGTGAGCGTGCCGGAGGCGGGGGCGACGACGCGGTGCTCCATCTTCATGGCCTCCAGCCAGAGGAGCGGCTGCCCGGCGCCGACCCGGTCGCCGACGGCGAGGCCGTCCGCGACCCGGACGACGGTGCCGGGCATGGGGGCGAGCAGGGAGCCGGGTTCCCGCCGGCCGGCGGGGTCGGGGAAGCGGGGGCGGGCGGTGAGCCGGTGCGGGCCGACATGGACGGTCTCGCCGTACCGCGCGACCTCGAAGTCCCTTACGACGCCACCGACTTCGAGGCGCACCCGGTCGGGCGCGGCCGATACGACCCGGACCCCTCCGGGGGCGGTGACCTCGTATCCGCCGTCCCGCGTGGGCCGGTAGCGGACCTCGTGCTCCCCGTACGCCCGCGTCCCGTCCTGCGAGCGCAGGTTGCGCCAGCCGCCGCCGAAGCGGCTCGCGCGCGCGGCCGCCGCCGCGAGGGCCGCCGCCACCGCCGCGTACTCCTCACCCTCCCCCGGAGCGGCGAGGACGGGCAGGTTCCGGTCGTAGAAGCCGGTGTCGAGGGCTTCCTCCCGGGCGTACTCGGGGTGCCGGAGCGAGGCGACCAGCAGCTCCCGGTTGGTGACCGGGCCGTGGATCCGGGCCCGCTCAAGCGCGTGGGCGAGCTTGCGGACGGCCTCGGCGCGGGTGGGGGCGTGGGCGATGACCTTGGCGAGCATCGGGTCGTAGTGGACGCCGATCGTGTCCCCGGAGGCGTACCCGGTGTCGACCCGGAGCCGGCCCTCCCGTGGCAGGTCGAAACGGTGCAGGACGCCGGTCTGCGGCGCCCACTCCCCGGCCGGGTCCTCCGCGTAGAGGCGGGCCTCGACCGCGTGGCCGTGCGGGGCGGGCGGCTCGGGGGGCAGGGCGCGGCCCTCGGCGACGGCGAACTGGAGGGCGACGAGGTCGACCCCGTACACCTCCTCCGTCACCGGGTGCTCGACCTGGAGCCGGGTGTTCATCTCCAGGAAGTGCGCCCTGGGGGTCCCCCCTGCTCGAGCGGAGCCGAGAGCTCGGGGGACGTCCGCGACCAGGAACTCGACGGTGCCCGCGCCGGTGTAGCCGACGGCCTTCGCCGCCCGTACGGCCGTGTCGAGGAGGGAGGCCTCCAGGGCCTCGGGCAGGCCGGGCGCGGGGGCCTCCTCGACGACCTTCTGGTGGCGGCGCTGGAGGGAGCAGTCGCGGGTGCCGAGTGCCCACACCGTGCCGTGGGTGTCGGCGAGGACCTGCACCTCGACGTGCCGGCCGTTCTCCACGTACGGCTCGACGAAGACCTCCCCGTCCCCGAAGGCGCTCGCCGCCTCCGCCGACGCGGCCTCCAACTCGCCTTCCAGAGCGGACAGTTCTCGTACGATCCGCATGCCCCGGCCGCCGCCGCCCGCCGCCGCCTTCACCAGGACCGGCAGATCCGCCTCCGTGACGTCGGTGAGCGGGGCGATGCCGAGGAGCTCCTTGGCGCGGGTCTTGGAGGCCATCGCCTCGATCGCCTCCGGCGGCGGCCCGATCCACACCAGACCCGCGTCGAGCACGGCCCGTGCGAAGGCGGCGTTCTCGGAGAGGAAGCCGTAGCCGGGGTGGACGGCGTCCGCGCCCGCCGCGAGCGCCGCCTTCACCACCAGGTCGCCGCGAAGGTACGTCTCCGACGGCGCGGCCCCCGGCAGCCGTACGGCCGCGTCGGCCTCGCGGACGTGCAGGGCGCCGGCGTCCGCGTCGGAGTACACGGCGACGGTGGAGACCCCGAGCTCACGGCAGGTGCGGAAGACGCGGCAGGCGATCTCGCCGCGGTTGGCGACGAGGACGGAGGTGATCAACATGGGTGCCTCGGAGCTGATCGACGTGGGCACCTCGGTCGTGGTCGACGTGGGCGCCTCGGATGTGGTCGACGTGCGTGCCTCGGCCGTGGTCGACGTGGGTACCTCGGATGTGGTCAACGGGGGTGCCTCACATTCGGAAGACGCCGAAGCCGCCGCGCGCGCCCTCGACCGGTGCCGTGTGGATCGCGGAGAGGCACAGTCCGAGGACCGTGCGGGTGTCACGGGGATCGATGACCCCGTCGTCGTAGAGCCGACCCGAGAGGAACATCGGCAGCGACTCGGACTCGATCTGCGCCTCGACGAGCGCCCGCAGACCGGCGTCGGCGTCCTCGTCGTACGGCTGGCCCTTGGCGGCCGCGCTCGCCCTCGCCACGATCGACAGGACGCCGGCGAGCTGCTGCGGGCCCATGACGGCGGACTTGGCGCTCGGCCAGGCGAACAGGAAACGGGGGTCGTAGGCCCGGCCGCACATGCCGTAGTGCCCGGCGCCGTACGACGCTCCCATGAGGACGGACAGGTGCGGGACCCGCGAGTTCGACACCGCGTTGATCATCATGGCGCCGTGCTTGATGATGCCGCTCTGCTCGTACTCCTTGCCGACCATGTAGCCGGTGGTGTTGTGGAGGAAGACGAGCGGGATGTCCCGCTGGTTGGCGAGCTGGATGAACTGCGCCGCCTTCTGCGACTCCGGGCCGAAGAGCACGCCCTGCGCGTTGGCGAGGATCCCGACGGGGTAGCCGTGCAGGGCCGCCCAGCCGGTCACCAGGCTGGGCCCGTACAGCGGCTTGAACTCGTCGAAGTCGGAGCCGTCGACGATCCGGGCGATCACCTCGCGCGGGTCGAACGGGGTCTTGAGGTCGCCGGGGACGATCCCGAGGAGCTCGTCCCCGTCGTACTTCGGAGGCTCTCCGGTGAACGGATCGGGATGCGCCTTGCGGTGGTTGAGGCGGGCGACGATCCTGCGGGCCTGCCGGATCGCGTCGGTCTCGTCGACGGCGTAGTGGTCGGCGAGCCCCGACGTGCTGGCGTGCATCTCGGCGCCGCCGAGGGACTCGTCGTCGCTCTCCTCGCCCGTCGCCATCTTCACGAGCGGCGGACCGCCCAGGAACACCTTCGAGCGCTCCCTGATCATCACGGTGTGGTCGGACATGCCGGGGACGTACGCGCCGCCCGCCGTCGAGTTGCCGAACACGACGGCGACGGTCGGGATGCCGGCCGCCGAGAGGCGCGTGAGGTCGCGGAAGAGCGCCCCGCCGGGGATGAAGATCTCCTTCTGGGAGGGGAGGTCGGCGCCGCCGGACTCGACGAGCGAGATGACGGGCAGCCGGTTGGCGTACGCGATCTCGTTGGCCCGCAGCGCCTTCTTCAGCGTCCACGGGTTGGAGGCGCCGCCGCGCACGGTCGGGTCGTTGGCGGTGATCAGGCACTCGACGCCCTCGACGACCCCGATCCCGGTGATCAGGGAGGCGCCCACCGTGTACTCGGGGGAGGCGCTGCCCCAGGCGGCGAGCGGCGACAGTTCGAGGAAGGGCGAGTCGGGGTCGACGAGCAGCTCGACCCGCTCACGGGCGAGCATCTTGCCGCGCTTCCTGTGCCGGGCCGTGTACTTCTCGCCGCCGCCCGCGAGGGCCTTGGCGTGCTCGGTGTCGAGAGCGGCCAGCTTGTCGAGCATGGCGGCGCGGTTGCTCCGGTACTCGGGTCCGCCGGTGTCGAGGGCGGAGGCGAGGACGGTCACTGGGGTCCCTCCGGCAGGTCGTCGGGTACGGCGGTCACAGGAGCTCCTCCGGTACGTCGTCGGGCACGGCGGTCACGGGGATCCCTCCGGCAGGGCGTCGGGTACGGCGGTCACAGGAGCTCCTCCGGTACGTCGATGTGGCGGGAGCGGAGCCATTCGCCGAGGGCCTTGGCCTGGGGGTCGAAGCGGGCCTGGGAGGCGACGCCCTCGCCGAGGATCCCGGCGACGGTGAAGTTCAGCGCGCGGAGCCGCGGGAGGACGTGCCGGGTGACGGTCAGCGCGGCCGTCTCCGGGAGGAGCTCCTTCAGCCTGTCGACCGTGAGGGCATGGGCCAGCCAGCGCCACTCCTCGTCCGTCCGCACCCAGACGCCGACGTTGGCGTCGCCGCCCTTGTCGCCGCTGCGGGCCCCGGCGACCCGGCCGAGCGGGACGCGCCGGACGGGCCCGTCGGGGAGCGGCTCGGGAAGGTCCGGTCCGGGTACGGGCTCCGGCTCCCGGGTCTCCACCGGTACGGGGATTTCCCTGCGGGTCCCGTCCGGGAGGACGGCCGTGTGCGGGACCTCGGCGGCCGGTACGTACGCGGACTCGAAGACGCCGTAGGGGGCGCCCCTGCCGGGTGGGGCGGTGACGTGGAAGCCGGGGTAGCTCGCCAGGGCCAGTTCGATCGCCGCGCCGGTGAGGGCCCGGCCGACGGCCTCGGGGCCGGGGTCGCGGACGACGAGCCGGAGCAGGGCGCTCGCGGTCTCCTCGGTGCCGGCGTCGGGCCGGTCGGTACGGGCCAGTTCCCACCGGACCTCCGCCGGGCGGCACTTCGCGAGGGCGTCCTCGACCTGGTCCCGCACGAGCCGGGCCTTGGCCTCGATGTCGAGCCCGGTGAGGACGAACACCACCTCGTTGCGGAAGCCGCCGAGCCTGCTGAGCCCGACCTTGAGCGTCGGGGGCGGCGCCTCACCCCGTACGACGTCGATCCGGACCCGGTCGGGGCCCTCCCGCGTGAGCCGTACGGTGTCGAGCCGGGCGGTCACGTCGGGGCCGGGGTAGCGGGCGCCTGCCGTCTCGTACAGGAGCTGGGCCGTGATCGTACCGACGTCGACGAGTCCGCCGGTGCCGGGGTGCTTGGTGATGACGGCGCTGCCGTCCGCGTGGAGCTCGGCGACCGGGAAGCCGGGACGGCGCAGGACGCTCGGGTCGTGGTCGCGGAAGAAGGCGTAGTTGCCGCCGGTGGCCTGGGTTCCGCACTCCAGGACGTGCCCGGCGACGACCGCGCCCGCCAGCCGGTCGTACTCCTCGGGGCCCCAGCCGAAGTGCCACTGGGCGGGCCCGGTGACGAGGGCGGCGTCGGTGACCCGGCCGGTGACGACGACGTCGGCGCCCGCGGTGAGACAGGCGGCGATCCCGGCGCCGCCGAGATAGGCGTTGGCGGCGAGGACGCCGTCCGTGGCGGGCAGCCGGTCGCCCTCGACGTGCGCGATCCGGGTCGGCAGGCCCAGCTTCGCGGCGAGGGTGCGCAGGGCGTCGGCGAGCCCGGCGGGGTTGAGGCCGCCGGCGTTGGTGACGATCCGGATCCCGCGCTCGTGGGCGAGGCCGAGGCCCTCCTCCATCTGGCGCAGGAAGGTCTTCGCGTATCCGGCGGCCGGGTCCTTCAGCTGGTCGCGGCCGAGGATGAGCATGGTCAGTTCGGCGAGGTAGTCGCCGGTGAGGACGTCGAGTCCGCCGCCGGGCCCGCCGCCGGTGAGCATCTCGCGGACGGCGTCGAAACGGTCGCCGTAGAAGCCGGAGGCGTTGCCGATACGGAGGACCATCAGGCCCCCTCGGGAGCGCGGCCCGGGCCGGCCGGGCCCGCGAAGGCCTGGGCGATGGTGAGCCAGTGCCCGGCGTCCGGTCCTTCGGCGACGAGCGCCGTGTCGTCGCGGTGGACGCGCTGCGTGACGAGGAGGCAGAAGTCGAGTGCGGTGCCGGTGACCTTCTGGGCGGCGCCCTCGGGCCCGTACGTCCACATCTGCCCGTCGGGAGCGAGGAGTTCGACGCGGAAGGGTTCGGTGGGGGCGGGGAGGCCCCGTACCAGGTAGGCGTAGTCGCGGGCGCGGTGGCCGATCCAGGCGACGTGTCGGAGGCGGGCCGTGGGCACGCGGACGACGCCGAGGGCGTCGGCGATGTCCTGGCCGTGCGCCCAGGTCTCCATGAGCCGGGCGGTGGCCATGGCGGGGGCGCTCATCGGCGGCCCGTACCAGGGGAAACGAGTGCCGTCCGGCACCGCGCGCAGAGCCTCCTGGAGCCGTTCGCGGCCCTCGCGCCAGCGGGCGAGCAGCTCGCCGGGCGGCAGCTTCGCCCCTTCCTCGGCGCCTTCGTCGACGAAGCGATCGGGGGCGGCGAGGGCCTTCTCGGTCTCGGCGGCGAAGGCCTCGGCATCGGTGGCGGCGAGGAGCGCGGCGCGGTCGGTCCAGGCGAGGTGCGCGATCTGGTGGGCGACGGTCCAGCCGGGCGCGGGGGTGGGCGTCCCCCACCGTTCCTCGCTCAACTCGCCGACGATCCGGTCGAGTTCGCCACTCTCGTCTCGCAGGTCGTCGAGCACGGCGACGGGGTCGGACACGGTGCGCTCCCCTCGGGGGACGGGCGTTCACGGGCCTTCGCCGAGGAGCATGACAGCGACACCAGAAACAATCAAGCGTGCTTGCTTTAGATCGGGGGTGCCGAGGTGACCCCGGACGGCTTCCGGGGCTTCCGCCGGATCGCGGAGGCCAGGGCCGTGACGAGGACGACGAGGGCGAGGGAGCGGAGGGGGAGGAGCGCACCCGGGGCGTCGTCGAGGAGGTCGATGCCGTCGCCGACGGCGATGACCCAGCCGACCGCGCCCACGAGCACCATCGGGCCGACCCTCCGCTCACCCGTGACCCGCATGCCGATCCAGAGGACGAGCGGCATGAGCAGGACCGTGTTCACGACGGCGGCGGTGAACGCCTGGTCCGAGGAGTACCCGGGCCCGGCCCCCAGCGTCGCCGCCGCCTGACCGCTGAACGACAGGAACAGGGTGTCGGACAGGACCAGATGGGACGCCGCGACGGCGACCGAGGAGACGATGACGGCCTTGAGCAGGCGGGGGGCGAGGGGAGTGGTGGAGGACGCTGCCATGGAGGCGACTATACGCACTATGTATACATGAGGTGTATAGACCCCTCGGGAAGGACCCGTTCCGCCGGATCCTCCCGCCCGGACACGCACTCCGGGCGGGACGGGCTCCGGGCTGGGCCGGTTCCGGCCGGGCCGACTCCGGGCTGGGCCGGCTCCGGGCGCTACTTCGCGGCCGCTACTGCCCGAGTCATTGCGGGGGTGGAAGCCCATCGCCTGGCTGCACGGGCGACGGCACCTTCGCCTCCCGCACCCGCATCGGCGGCGGCCGGCAGAACTTCACCCAGATCATCGGCGTCGGCGACCAGGGCTGGGGCCGGCCTGCCCGTCCACCCCCCGTACGGCACCTACTACTAGGGGGTGCGCCGGGGCCGGGGGACCAACTCGCCGCCGCAGTTGGGACAGACATCCGCCATGGAGTCGGCGCAGGGAACGCAGAAGCTGCACTCGTACGAACAGATGCGCGCGGGCCCGTCCGGCGTCAGGACCGCCGTCGTGCAGCGCTCACACTTGTCCCGCATCTCCAGAGCCATGGTCGGCCCCCTCCCTCGTACGTCCGTGAACCCCCATCGTCCGCGCCCGCCAGGACCCCCTCAATGCCCCGGACGGTCAAGGACCAACCGAATCGGGTCAATGCCTGACCAGGCAGAACGGATGGCCGGCGGGGTCCGCGAACACGCGCCAACCACGCTTCCCGTCCCCCTCGTCAAGGACGGTCGCCCCCTGCGCGAGGACCTCCGTGTGGGCGGCGTCGAGGTCGGCGACACCGAAGTCGAGGTGGAACTGCTGGGGGCGTTCCGGGTCGGGCCACGCCGGCGGGTGGTGGTCGGCGACGCCCTGAAAGCAGAGGACGAGCCCCCCGGGCACGTGGAGGGTGGACCAGCCCGCGTCGAGGGACCAGCGCCGGTCGGGCCGGTCGACCTCCCCTCCGAGCACGGCCCGGTAGAACTCCGCGAGCGCGCGGGGCGCGGGACAGTCGATGACGACGCACTGCAGTTCAGCGATCATGCGCGGATCCTAGGGGCAGGGCTCAGGGGGACCCGCGAGCCCGGCCTGATCGACAAGACACCTCCTAGGGGGCGCCCCTGACCTGGCTGCGGACCGCGCCCATGCTGGCCGCTATGACGAGGGCGATGGCGAGGGCGTCGAGGGCGGACAGGGACTGACTGAGGACGAGGAAGCCGGCGGCCGCCGCGATGGCCGGTTCCAGGCTCATCAGGATCGCGAAGGTGGGGGCGGGCAGGCGGCGCAGGGCGAGGAGTTCCAGGGTGTACGGCAGGACCGAGGACATCAGCGCGACGGCGAGGCCGAGGCCGATCGTCGACGGTACGAGGAGTTTGTCGCCCGCCTCCACGATGCCGAACGGCAGACTGAGGACGGCGCCGAAGGCCATCGCCAGCGCCAGCCCGTCCGCCTGCGGGAAGCGCCGGCCCGTACGGGCGCTGAACACGATGTACGTGGCCCACATGGCGCCCGCCGCGAGCGCGAAGGCCGCGCCGAGCGGATCGAGGCGGTCGAAGCCGCCGCCGCCGAGGAGGACGACACCGCCGAGCGCGAGTCCGGCCCAGAGCAGGTTCATGAGGCGGCGGGACGCGATCACGGAGAGGATCAGCGGGCCGAGCACCTCCAGGGTGACGGCGGCGCCCAGCGGGATCCGGTCGGCGGCCTGGTAGAAGAGGATGTTCATGCCCGCCATGGCGATGCCGAAGGCGACGACCGTCCCCCAGTCGGCCCGGCCGTAGCCGCGCACCTTGGGCCTGCAGACGATCAGCAGGACGGCCGCGGCGAGCACGAGCCGCAGGGTGACGACCCCGAGGGCGCCGGCGCGCGGCATGAGGAGGACGGCGACGGCGGAGCCGAACTGTACGGAGAGGCCGCCCGTGACGACGAGCGCCACGGGGCCGAACCGGTGACCGGCCATCCGCCCCGGTGCGGGGCCACCCGCCGACACGGCGCCGGCCACGGCCGCCGCCGGGGTCACCTCCTTGACCGGACTGTCCACCGACCCCTCCTCCGCACTCGTACGACTCTCACGGCTGCCGCGATTTCAGTTCAACACACTGTACTCGTAGTACAGAGAACTGAACCACCCGATAACCGGACCCTGGACTTCCCTCTCACGCTACGAGGCCCCGCGCGGCGCCGGAAATGCCGATTGCGCTGCGGTTATGCTCCGGACGCATGAGCATCGAGCTGCGCCACCTCCGCTGCTTCCTCGCCATCGCCGAGGAATCGAGCCTCACCAGGGCGGCCGCCCGGCTCCACCTCACCCAGCCCGCCGTCTCCCGCACGCTCGCCGCCCTCGAACAGCACCTCGGCGCCCGCCTCGTCGACCGCTCCACCCACCACCTCGCCCTCACCGCCGAGGGCCGGGCCTTCCACGCCCGGGCCGAGGCCGCGCTCGCCGCCTTCGACGCCGCCGTCGACCCGGCGCGGCTGCGTCACCGCCCTCTGCGCCTCGGGCACGCCTGGTCGGCCTTCGGCCCGTACACCACCCCCCTGCTCCGGCGCTGGCAGCGCGCGCACCCCGAGACCCCGCTCGAACTCCTCCGCGTCGACGACCGCACCGCCGGCCTCACCCGGGGCGAGGTGGACGCGGCCCTGCTCAGAGGGCCCGTCGACGCGCCGGGCCTGGTCACCGAGGAGCTCACCACGGAAGAACGGGTCGCGGCCGTCCCCTCCGACAGCCCGCTCGCCGACCGGGCACGGCTCACCCTCGACGACCTGGTCGGCGGAACCGTCGTCCTCAACACCGTCTCCGGTACGACCACCCTCACGCTCTGGCCCCCCGCCGGCCGCCCGGCGGCCACCGTCACCGTCGCCAACACCGACGACTGGCTCACCGCCATCGCGGCGGGCCGCGGCGTCGGCGTCTCGTCCGCGTCCACGGCCGCCCTGCACCCGCACCCGGGCGTCAGCTACCGTCCCCTGCCCGACGCGCCGCCGCTGCCGGTGGTCCTGGCCTGGCGGGACGCCTTCCCCCACCCGGCGACCGGGGCGCTGGTGGCGATGGCGCGGGAGATCGTCAGCGGGAGCTGAGGGCGTTCCCCTCCCCGCCGAGGAGCAACCGCCCTCCGCTCGAAGGGGCCTGGGCACGCGGGCGCGCGCATCGGTGCCGGGCAGCAAGCGGACGTCCGGCCCCGCCCGTTTCACAGCATGCGGTGGAGCAGCCGGTCACGGTCGAGGAGTTGGTGCTTGAGGACCAGGCCGACATGGCCGGCCAGCGCGGCGAAGAAGGACATCTGTGCCGCCACGTGCACCCACAGGAGGTCATCGTCGCCCGAGGCGAGGAGCAGCACCCCGGTGAGGGGGACCACGAACGTCAGCACGTAGAGCACGGCCTCCGTGCGGTGGGCGAGGCGGCGTTCGAAAGACGTGAGCGTCGGTGCCCACGGCGGCAGGGTGGTGCGGCGCCGCCAGATCAGTCGCGTCACGCCCAGAGCGACGATGACGGCTCCTACGAGCACGTGGGCGGTGAGCAGAGCGTCCTCGCCGAAGGCTTCGTCACCGCCACCGCGTCCGCGCCCCCGCCCGGACTCTCCACCACGGCCCCGGCCCCGGCCGCGCCCGGATTCCGACGTGTCCAGCGCGTACCCGATGACGAACTGGACGGCGAACACGGCCACCACGCTCCAGTGGAGGACTTTCGTGAGGGGCCGATACCCGAGACCGGTGTCCATTCCCCCATCACAACCCACGGCGGCACCCGCCACACCGCACCACGCTCACCGGCCTCGCGGCCGTCACGGGAACGGCGAAGCCGGTCACCGCCTCATGCGTCCGGCACGGGCGTTGCCTGGTGGTAGTACATCCGCCACCCGGCGTCCTCGTCCGACTTCCGCCAGATCGAGCTCCTCCGGGCTCGCCTGCCGTCGATCACGGTCTCGAACGTCAGGTGCACGATCCCCGGCGCCAATACGGTGCCCGTCATCCCGGTCGGCACGTACTGCGGGCCGTCTTCGTCCGCGCCCTGCATGACCGGCAGCGCCGAGAGCATCGACCGGCGATCCCATCTGCGCCCCGAGGCACCCACTTCCACGAACTCCGGATCCAGGAGTTGCTCCACCAACGCCCTGGACGACCGCACGGCCGGACTCATCAACTGCAACTCCCCCGCGATGGCCTCGGCCACACCGCTTTCCGCGTCCACGTTCATGGGCGCATCCTGCCCCAGCGGACCACGGCACGCGCAAGCGCGCGGGAGACCCGCTCGACGTCATCGACGAGTGACCGGGGACGTCAAAGGGCCGGTGGCCCCAGTCCGCTGTCCAGCGCCTCCGCCAGCACCTCCGCCAGATGCCGGCCCCGGACCTCCGTCAGGTCTTCGATCTGTGTTCTGCACGAGAAGCCGTCGGCCAGGACGGTCGTCTCCGGGGTGGCCGCTCGCAGGGCCGGGAGCAGCTGGTCCTCCGCGCACGCCACCGACACCTCGTAGTGGCCCGGTTCGAAGCCGAAGTTGCCCGCGAGACCACAGCAGCCGCCCGCCAGTTCGCCCGTCAGGCCCGCGCGTTCGCGGAGGCGGCGGTCGGCCGCGTCGCCCAGGACCGCGTGCTGGTGGCAGTGGGTCTGACCGGTGACCGGGCGGTTCACACGCGGTGGCTCCCACTCCGGCGCCAGGGTCTCCAGGGTCTCGGCGAAGGTGCGGACCGACGCCGCCAGGCGGGCCGCCCTGGGGTCGTCCGGCAGCAGCTCCGGCAGGTCGGTGCGGAGGGTCGCCGCGCACGACGGTTCCAGTACGACCACCGGCCCCTCGGCCCCCTCCCGTACGTCCAGGGCCCGCCGCATGACCCTCCGTGCCGCCCCCAGCTGCCCCGTCGACACATACGTGAGCCCACAGCAGACCCTGCCCTGCGGCAGCGTCACCCCGAGGCCCGCCTCCTCCAGGACACGGACCGCAGCCCTGCCCACCTGCGGCGCCAGGTGGTCCGTGAAGGTGTCCGGCCACAGCGTCACGTCCGGCGAGCGGGTCGATCCCCGGTCGGCGAACCACGACGTGAAGGAACGTTCCGCGACGCGCGGCATCGTCCGCTCCGGCGTCACCCCCGCGAGGCGCGCCGCGAACGGCAGCCCCATCGCCGGGTTCAGCGCCCGCCCGAAGAGGTCCAGCCAGCGCGGCAGCCGGCCCATCGTCCAGTGCGAGCGCGGCCGGCGCAGGAAGCCCGCCGGTCCCGCGTAGTGCCGGTCGAGGAACTCCGCCTTGTACGCCGCCATGTCGACGCCCACCGGGCAGTCGCTGCGACAGCCCTTGCAGGACAGGCAGAGGTCGAGCGCCTCCCGGACCTCCTCCGAGCGCCAGCCGTCCGTGATGACCTCACCAAGGGCCATCTCGTGCAGCAGCCGCGCCCGGCCCCGGGTCGAATGCCTCTCCTCCCCCGTCGCCCGGTAGGACGGGCACATCACCCCCGGACCCGAACTCGGCCCGCCCACCCGGCACTTGGCGACACCGACACAGCGGGCCGCCGCCCTTCCCACCCCGACCAGCGGAAGGCCGGTGAACCGCAGCCCCTCGTCCAGCGGCTTCGGCCGCACGAGCATCCCCGGGTTGAGGCCGCCGTCGGGGTCCCACACGTCCTTGACCGCGCCGAAGAGACCGACGAGCTCCTCCCCGTACATCCTCGGCAGGAGTTCGGCCCGCGCCTGCCCGTCGCCGTGCTCCCCGGAGAGCGAGCCGCCGTGGGCGACCACCAGGTCCGCCACCGCCTCCGAGAACCCGCGGAACTCCCGTACGCCCTTCCCCGTCCACAGATCGAAGTCGATCCGGACGTGCACACAGCCGTCCCCGAAGTGCCCGTACGGGACTCCCCGGAGGCCGAAATCGGCCAGCAGCCCACGGAACTCGCGGAGGTACGCGCCGAGCCGGGCCGGCGGCACCGCGCAGTCCTCCCACCCCGGCCAGGCCTCCCGCCCGTCCGGCATCCGGGTGGCCGTCCCCGCCGCGTCCTCCCTGATCCGCCACAGCGCCCGCTGCCCCACCGGATCCCTCACCACGGCCGCGTCGAGCGCGTCCGCCGCCCTCACCAGACGCCGGGCCGCCGCGCCCCCGTCCGCCTCGCAGAACAGCCAGGCCCCGCCCCTCGGCAGCCCTTCCGCACCCCGTACGAGATCGGCCGCCATGCCCTCCACCGTGAGCGGGCCGTACTCCAGGAGTCCCGCCGCCGCCTCGGCCGCCGCGCTCTCGTCGGCGTACCCGAGGACGACGAGCACCGGCTCCTCCGGCAGCGGGACCAGTCGTACCGTCGCCTCCGTCACCACCCCGAGCGTGCCCTCGCTGCCGCAGAACGAGCGGGCCACGTCGACCCCCCGCTCGGGAAGCAGCGCGTCGAGCGCGTACCCCGAGATCCGGCGCGGAAGGCCTTCCGGGTAGCCGGTCCGCAGCAGGGCGAGGTGGCCGCCGACGAGGTCGAGGAGTCCGGGCGGCGCACCCCGCCCCTCCTGCCCCAGCGTCAACCTCGCGCCCCGGTAACTCACCGTTTCCAGCGAGCGCACGTTGTCCGCCGTGGTCCCCCAGGCGACCGAGTGCGCCCCGCAGGCGTTGTTCCCGATCATGCCGCCGAGGGTGCAGCGGCTGTGGGTGGAAGGGTCGGGGCCGAAGGTCAGCCCGTACGGCCGCGCCGCCTCCCTCAGCCGGTCGAGGACGAGCCCCGGCTGGACGACCGCCGTCCGCGCCTCCGGATCCAGGGAGACGAGGCGCGCCATGTGCCGTGTGAGGTCGAGCACGACCCCCGTTCCGGTGGCCTGGCCCCCGATGGACGTACCGCCGCCGCGCGCGACGACCGGCGTCCCGTGGGCCCGGCACACCTCGAGGACGGCGGCGATGTCGTCGGCGTCGCGCGGCGCGACCGTACCGTCCGGAACACGGCGGTAGTTGGAGGCGTCCATCGTGTTCAGCGCCCTGGCCGTGGTGGAGAAGTCGACGTCTCCGGCGACGGCGGCGCGCAGGGCGGCGGCGAGTTCCTCGTGTCTTCCCACAGGCCCAGGATGTCTCAGAGCTCGTCTCATCGGGCGGACATACGGCGACCGGCCCCTTCCCGACCCGATACTCTCCGCCTCGTGGCTGATATCCAGATTCCCGCTGACATCAAGCCCGCCGACGGCCGTTTCGGCGCGGGCCCCTCCAAGGTGCGTACGGAGGCGCTGGACGCCCTGGCCGCCACCGGCACCTCTCTCCTCGGCACGTCCCACCGCCAGGCTCCCGTGAAGAACCTGGTCGGCGAGGTACGTACCGGCATCCGTGACCTCTTCTCGCTCCCCGAGGGCTACGAGGTGATCCTGGGCAACGGCGGCTCCACCGCCTTCTGGGACGTCGCGACCCACGGTCTCATCGAGAACAAGTCGCAGCACCTCACCTTCGGCGAGTTCTCCTCCAAGTTCGCGAAGGCCGCCAAGCTGGCCCCGTGGCTGGCGGATCCGACCGTGATCTCCTCCGACCCGGGCACCCACCCGGAGCCGGTGGCCGAGGCGGGCGTCGACGTCTACGCGTACACCCACAACGAGACCTCCACCGGTGTCGCCGCCCCGATCGAGCGGGTCGCCGGCGCCGACGAGGGCGCGCTCGTCCTGGTCGACGCGACCTCCGGCGCGGGCGGCCTCCCGGTCGACATCACCGAGACGGACGTCTACTACTTCGCCCCGCAGAAGTCCTTCGCCGCCGAGGGCGGCCTGTGGCTCGCGGCCTTCTCCCCTGCCGCCCTGGAGCGCGCGAAGAAGATCCACGAGTCCGGCCGGCACATCCCCGAGTTCTTCTCGCTGCCGACGGCGATCGACAACTCGCTGAAGAACCAGACGTACAACACCCCGGCGCTCTCGACCCTCTTCCTGCTCAACGAGCAGCTGAAGTGGATCAACGGCCAGGGCGGTCTCGACTGGGCCGTGGCCCGGACGAAGGAGTCCTCGGACGCGCTGTACGGCTGGGCCGAGGAGTCCAAGTACGCGTCGCCGTTCGTCACGGACGCGGCGAAGCGCTCGCAGGTCATCGGCACGATCGACTTCGCGGACGACATCGACGCGGCGGCCGTCGCGAAGGTGCTGCGCGCGAACGGCATCGTGGACACCGAGCCGTACCGCAAGCTGGGCCGCAACCAGCTGCGGATCGCGATGTTCCCGGCGATCAACCCGGCGGACGTGCGCGCCCTGACGGCCTGCGTCGACTACGTGATCGAGAAGCTGTAACCGGTTCTCGGACGAGGGCCCGGCGTCGGACACGACCGGCACCGGGCCCTCCGCCATGTCCGGCGCCCCTCGGCCCGGACACGTGCCCCGCCGTGTCCGGCGGCGCGGATCAGCCCGACTGCGCCTTCACGTGGTCGATCACCGCGTTGAACTCGGCGGTCGGCGAGAACTCCACGACGTCGACGTCCTCAAGCGCCTCGGGGGCGTGCCCGGGGCCCCAGTAGTAGGCCTGTCCCGCCTCGTAGATCTCCTCGCCCGAAGCGGTCCGCATCCTGATCCGGCCGTTCAGGAGGTATCCCCAGTGGGGGCACTGGCACAGATCGCCTTCGAGGCCCTTCAGCGCCGGGGCCATGTCGGTGCCCTTCGGGAGGTGGATGAAGGCGACACTCATGTCGCCGCCGGCCTCCTGCGTACGGAAGTCCACACCGCCGCCTTCCATGGCGACGGGGGTGCCCTCGCGAGTGAATGCCGTCATGACTCCTCCACGGCTCGTCCCCGGCGTGTCCGGTCTCCTTCCAGTCTCGACCCGGGACCGCGCCCGGTCGACACGGGGAAGCGGGGGCGGCAGGGGTAGCTCGGGCAGGGGGCGGAGAAGCGCGGGGCCTAGAAGCGCGGGGCCTGGAGAAGCGCGGGGCCTAGAAGCGCGGGGCCCGGAGAAGCGCCGGCGGATGTCAGTCCCGGCGCAGGAGGCGCTTGGCGCCGAAGACGAGCACCAAGGCGCCCCCGAGGACCAGGAAGCCCACCGTGGCGTTTCCGCCCTCGCCGTCGGCGGCCGGTGAGCGGGGGGACTCCGGCGCGCCGCCCGGGGGGTCCGCCGGTCCGTCCGAGGGACTCGGCGCCGGCTCCTGCCGGTCGACCCGGACGACCCTGCTGCTCCCGCCCTCCGAGCCGAACATGAACGCCGAGCCGTCCGTCGTGTACGTCACCGACTCCGCCTGCCCCTGGAAGGGGGCTCCGACGGAGGTGCCGTCCCCTTCCGTACGGCCGTCCTTCCACACGTACTCCCTCGCGCTGAAGTAGCCGCGCAGGACGAGCCGGCCGCCGTCCGGGGAGAAGGCGCCGTCGGTCACCCACGGCACCTCGCCGACGCGCCGGAACACGTTGGTCCCGGAAGAGGAGAGCCGCTCGGGGCCCGCGTACAGCCCGCCGCCGTCCTCGTTCTTGCTGGCGATGTACACCCGGCCGGTCTTCGGATGGACCATCAGGGCCTCGGCGTTGCGCGGCCCGTCGGCGTACTTCACGACGTACTGCTCCGCCGCCACCTGCTGGTCCTTCAGCGCCTTCGGCTCGGGGAAACGGTAGATCCAGACGTGGTCCCAGGAGCCGTCGAGGTTGTCCCCGATGTCGCCGACGTAGATGTCGCCGTCCGGTCCGACCGCGATGGCCTCCATGTCCCGGGGGGTGCCGACACCCCGCAGGGTGAGGGTCGCGACCGTCTTTCCCGTACGGGAGTCGATGCCGTAGATCAGGGGCGCGTCCTGGTCGTTGTGCGTCCAGTAGATCCCGGGGTGGGCGCGGCTCGCCGCGAGACCGCTGGACTCCGTGACGCGGGAGTCCTCAATCGTGAAGTCCTGGTCGGGCTCCTGCCCTTGGGCACGGGCATGACCGGCCGGGAGCAGCACCAGGGCCACCGCCACGCCGAGGGCACACAGAGCAGATCGCATGCCCCCCAGCCTGCCACGGCGCGGGGGCGGGAGTCCGGTCCGCTGCCCCTGAAACCTCCCTGACCTGCGCCGGGGCCGGGTCCGGGTCGGAGTCAGGGGCGGGGTCCGGGCTGGGGTCGGAGTGGTGTCAGGGTCCGGGGTCGGAGCGGTGCCAGGCCTGGGGTTGGAGCGGTGCCAGGGCCGGAGTCGAGCCGTGTCAGGGCGGGGGAAACCTGATTGACCGGCTCGGGAGGCCCTGCCATCGTCGCGATCATGCCTACCTTCCCCGCTCCCGACGGCACCGTGCTCGCCTACCACGAGTTCGGTTCCGGCTCCGGAGAGCCCTTGATCTGCCTGCCCGGCGGTCCGCTCCAGGACTCCGTCTACCTCGGCGACCTCGGCGGCCTCGCGGCCCGCCGCCGGCTGATCCGGCTCGATCTGCGGGGCACGGGCGCGTCGGCGGTGCCGGACGACCCGGCCGCGTACCGCTGCGACCGGCTCGTCGATGACGTGGAGGCGCTGCGCGCGCACCTCGGCCTCGACACCGTCGACCTCCTGGGTCACTCGGCGGGTGCGAACCTCGCCGCGCTCTACGTCACCCGGTACCCCGGGCGGGTCGGCCGGCTCGTGCTCGTCACCCCGGGCACGGCGGCCGTCGGGCTCGACACCGCCCCGGAGGAGCGGCTCGCGGCGGCGCGGCTGCGGCGGGACGAGCCGTGGTTCGGGCCCGCGTACGCGGCTCTGGAGGACGTCACGGCGGGGCGCGGTACCGCCGAGTCGTTCGGGGCGGTGGCTCCGTTCTTCCACGGGACCTGGGACGAGGCGGCGCGGGAGCGGCACGCGGCCGGGGAGGGGCAGCGGAACCGCGAGGGCGCGGGCGTCTTCGCGAGTGAGGGCGCCTTCGACACGGCCGCCACGCGCGCGGTGTTCGCGGAGTTCGCGCGTCCGGTGCTCGTGGTGGCCGGGGAGGGGGACGTGAACACGCCGGTCCCGACGGCCGCCGCGTACGCGGAACTGTTCCCGAAGGCCACCCTGGCCGTCCTGGACGGGGCGGGGCACTTCCCGTGGCACGACGACGCGGAGCGGTTCGCGAAGACGGTGGACTCGTTCCTGAACGGATGACCCCGACGCCCGCAGCCCGAAGTCCGGGGCCGAGCCCCGAAGCCCGGGGCCGGGGCTGGGGCCGGGGCCGGGGCCGGGTGGCCTGCGGCCCGTGTCCCGGATCACGTCGCAGGTCCGGGACGGCGTCCGCGATGATATGACCATGCGTTTTCTGTTCGTCGGCGACAGCATGACCATCGGACGCGCCGGCGACTGGACCTGGCGGTACCGCATGTGGCGGCACCTGGAGGCGACGCTCCCCGGCGGGTACGAGATCGTCGGCCCCCGCACCCGGCTGTACGAGCCCGCCGCCGACGCCCCGGCATCGGACGCCTACGCCGATCCCGGCTTCCCCGCCCCCGCCCGGCGCCATCTGGCCGGCTGGGGCGAGGGCTGGCTGCACATGGCGCCGGTGATCGGCGAGACGGTCACGGCGACCGGGGCGGACGTGCTGCTGATCTCCCTCGGCCTGATCGACCTCGGTTTCTACACCGACAGCGACCAGACCCACGCCAACGTCCGGGCGTTCGTCGCCGCGGCCCGCGCCGCCAACCCGCGGGTGCGGGCCGTGCTCCTGCCGGTCATCCCCAACGTCCGTGCCGGGTACGACGCCCCCTTCGCGGCCGAGTGCGCCCGCTTCAACGAGCTCCTGGCGAAGGCGGTCGCCGACCTCGACACGGCCGCGTCGCCGCTGCTCCTCGCGACGATCCCGGAGTCGTACGACCTCGGCACCGACACCTATGACGGCACCCACCCCGGCCCCTCCGGCGAACACAAGCTGGCCGCCGCCTTCGCCGACGCGATGCACCAGGCGTGGGGCCTGGGCGGCCCGTACGGGCAACCCCCCGAGGACGCTCAGGACGCCCAGGCCCCTCAGGACGCCCGCGTGAGGCGGTTCGCGAAGGTGGAGAGGGTGTAGGCGCCGATGCCGAGGACGACCTCCAGGGCGTTGCGGCGGGTGTAGCCGGCCTTCTCGAAGGCGGCCAGGTCCCCGTCGCTCACCGCGCCGGAGGCGGCGAGCACCTGGAGGGTGAACGTCCGCACGGCGTCGAGCCGTTCGGGCTCGGGCGCCGGGCCGAGGGCGGCCATCTTGACCTCGTGCATGTCGACGCAGAGGTGGCACTGGTTGCGGGCGGCGACGGTCAGGATCACCGTCTCTCGGGCGTGCGGGTCGAGGGTGGTGGACTCGAAGATCTGGCTGAGCTTCAGAAAGCCGTCGAGGGTCTCGGGTGACTCCTTGAGGAGGGCGACGGCGTCGGCGGTGCGGGCGGACAGGTCTACGGACAAGGCATCTCCGATGAGCGGTGGCGGTGGAGGTGGCATAGAATCGACAACATGGTTGACCATGTCGCGAGGGAAAAAGTAAACCAGGTTGTCGATACTGGCAAGGGGGTATCCGGCGACGGCCCCGGATTCGAGCTCCCCCTGCTCCTCTTCGGCGGCTTCCGCACCCTCATCGACCGGCTGCACACCCGTCTCGCCGCCGAGGGTCACCCCGACCTGCGTCCCGCGCACGGCTTCGCCATGCAGGCCATCGGCACCCACGGCGCCACCGCCAGCGAGATCGGGCGCCGCCTCGGCGTCTCCAAGCAGGCGGCCGGGAAGACCGTCGACCGGCTGCTCACCCTCGGGTACGCCGAGCGCGCCGACGACCCCGCCGACGCCCGCCGCAAACTCGTCCACCTCACCCCGCGCGGCTACGAGGCCCTCGCCCGCTCCGCGGCGATCTTCGACGAACTGCGGGCGGAGTGGGTCGCGGCCCTCGGCGCGGACCGCGTACGGGACATCGAGACGTCCCTGCGGAACGTCGTCCCCGCCGAGACGGCGTTCCGCCTGGACGCCATCAGCTGGCTGGGCGGCGCCTGAAGAGCACCCGCCGAGCGCCCGCCGGCGAAGGCCTCACGAGCGACTACCAGGCGAAGGCCTCACGAGCGACTACCAGGCGAAGGCCTCCGGCGACGGACCCGGGCCCGGGAAGATCTCGTCGAGCCCGGCCAGGAGCTCCTCGCTCAGCTCCAGCTCCAGGGCGCGCAGCGCACTCGTCAGCTGCTCGGGCGTCCGGGGGCCGACGATCGGGCCCGTCACGCCCGGCCGGGTGAGCAGCCAGGCCAGAGCCGTCTCCCCCGGCTCCAGACCGTGCTTGTCGAGCAGGTCCTCGTACGCCTGGAACCGCGCCCGCGCCACCGGGTCGGCCAGCGTGGCAGCCGCACGGCCCTCCGTGCGCCGCTTGCCCTCGGTCTCCTTCTTCAGGACGCCGCCGAGCAGGCCGCCGTGGAGCGGGGACCAGGGGATGACCCCGAGGCCGTACTCCTGGGCGGCCGGGATGACCTCCATCTCGGCACGCCGCTCGTACAGGTTGTAGAGGCACTGCTCGCTGACGAGGCCGACCGAGCCGCGCCGGGCGGCGGTCTCGTTGGCCTGGGCGATCTTGTAGCCGGGGAAGTTGGAGGAGCCGGCGTAGAGGATCTTGCCCTGCTGGATCAGGACGTCGACGGCCTGCCAGATCTCCTCGAAGGGGGTCGAGCGGTCGATGTGGTGGAACTGGTAGACATCGATGTAGTCGGTGCCGAGGCGCTTGAGGCTGCCCTCGACCGCCCGGCGGATGTTCAGCGCGGAGAGCTTGTCGTGGTTGGGCCAGGCCTCGCCGTCGAGGCCCATGTTCCCGTAGACCTTGGTGGCGAGGACGGTCCTGTCACGACGGCCGTCACCCTTCGCGAACCAGGAACCGATGATCGACTCCGTCCGCCCCTTGTTCTCCGCCCACCCGTACACGTTGGCCGTGTCGAAGAAGTTGAGCCCCACGTCGAGCGCCGTGTCCATGATGGCGTGACTGGTGGCTTCGTCCGTCTGGGGGCCGAAGTTCATCGTCCCGAGGACGAGTCGGCTGACCTTGAGTCCGGTGCGTCCGAGCTGCGTGTACTCCATGGGCGTCAAGCCAACTGCTTCGAGTGCGCTCGAAGCAAGGGGGTTCCCACGGGGTGACGGACGACGGCCCGCGACGGTCGTACGGCGGCCAACCGGCCGACCACGGCCGACTACGGCGTACGGCCGCTATGGCGTACGGCCTCAACGGCGCACGACGGCTACAGACCGGCCACGGATGCCACCGCGATGATCGCGAACATCAGTACGAGCACGCCGGCCATGATTCGGTTACGGGTCTTGGGATCCACCCTTCGAGGTTAACCCGCCCGGCCGTCCCGCCCGCCCCCGGCTCCCTCCAGCGGCCAGCCGTCGACCTCCTCGTACCTCGGCTGCTCGCCCGGCACCCCGCTCACCGGCAGGTTCGACCGGACCAGGGCCAGCTCGCCCACCTCCCACCGCGTGCCCTCGAAACCTCCGAGCACATCGAGGAAGGGATGCAGGTCCACCTCGCCCGTCCGCGCCCGGGCGACCGTCACATGCGCCTGGTAGCGCCGGTGCTCCTCCATCGGGACCCCGGCCCGGCGCGCGGCGGCGTCCGCGCGCTCGGCGAGCAGCCGCAGCTCGTCCAGGCCCCCGGCCGCCCCGGTCCACAGCGCGCGCCGCCCGAAGTGCCCGCCGCCGTGCAGCCGCAGCGGGAACGGCGGGGTGCGGTGCGCGGCCCTGGCGAGCCGCACCCGCAGCTCCGGCAGCAGCTCCTCGTCGACCTCGCCCATGAAGGCGAGCGTGAGGTGCCACCCGGGCCGCGAGGTCCAGCGGAGCCCCTCGGCCCCGGGCAGCCGGTGCAGACGGTCGACGACGTCTCCGAGCTCGTCGAGCCTGCTGGTTGGCGGCAGGACGCCGGCGAAAAGCCTCATGGGGCGAGTGTGGCAGCGGTTAGCCTCGCGGGCATGAAGATCAGCATCAGGAAGGGCCGGGCGGAGGACCTCCCCGCGATACTCGGCGTCTTGGACAGCGCCGTGGTCTGGCTCAACGGCAAGGGGATCACCGCCCAGTGGGGCACGGAGCCGTTCTCGGCGCGGCCCAAGGCGGTGCGGCAGGTCGAGGACACCAT
Source organism: Streptomyces sp. NPDC058326 (assembly GCF_042879855.1). Classification (NCBI taxonomy): domain Bacteria; kingdom Bacillati; phylum Actinomycetota; class Actinomycetes; order Kitasatosporales; family Streptomycetaceae; genus Streptomyces; species Streptomyces sp. NPDC058326. Next base: position 555,230 of record NZ_JBHVZO010000004.1, read on the forward strand.
GGTCGCGGGCGATCCGTGGATCGCCGAGATCGACGGCGTACCGGCGGGGACGATGACGCTGACGCCGTTCCCCGGGCAGCACGTCGAGCCGGCGGGCGAGCCCGAGGTGTACGTACGGCTGCTCGCGACGGACGCGCGGTTCCACGGGCACGGGGTGGGCGCGGCGCTGCTCGCCCACGCGGCGGAGGAGACCCGGCGGCAGGGGGTGTCGCTGCTGCGGGTGGACTGCTTCGCGGGCAGCGAGGGCCGGCTCATCGCGTACTACGAGAACCAGGGCTTCACCCGGACGGAGACCTTCACGGTCGGCGACTGGGAGGGCCAGGTCCTGGAACGCCGGGTCGCCCAGGGACGGGCCGGGTAGGAACGAGCCGGGAGCGGGAGACCCCGTAGCAACGGGCCCGGAACGGGAGACCCCGTAGCAACGGGCCCGGAACGGGAGACCCCCTAGGGACGAGCCCGGAACGGGAGACCCCCTAGGGACGAGCCCGGAACGGGAGACCCCCTAGGGACGAGCCCGGAACGGGAGACCCCGTAGCAACGGGCCCGGAACGGGAGACCCCGTAGCAACGGGCCCGGAGCGGGAGGCCCGCTAGGGACGAGCCCGGAGCGGGAGATCCCGTAGCAACGAGCCCGGAGCGGGAGACCCCGTAGCAACGGGCCCAGAGCAGGAGGCCCCGTAGGGACGAGCCCGGAGCAGCGCGGCCCGGAGCAGGGAGGCCCCGGGCCCCGAGGCAGCCCCCTCCAGGCCCGGACGAGCCGGACCACCCCCCACCCGGGCCGCCGCCCGCCCAAGGGCTACGCCGCGGTCGCCAAGCGCTCCCGCGCCACGAACCGCACCTGCGGGTGGCCGTGGTGCCAGGCCCAGGCGACCTTGAGGCCGCCGACCCTGGCCAGGACCAGGCCCACGAGGACCGCCGCAAGCAGCGAGATCACACCGCCCGTGGCGAAGCCGACTCGGGCGCCGTACGTGTCGGTGATCCAGCCGAGGAGCGGCGCGCCGATCGGGGTGCCGCCGGCGAAGACCATCATGTAGAGGCTCATGACCCGGCCCCTCATGGCCGGGTCCGTCGCCATCTGGACGGCGGAGTTCGCGGTGATGTTCACCGTGAGGCCGATCATGCCGATCGGGACGAGCAGCACGGCGAACAGCCAGAACGTGGGCGAGAGCGCCGCCGCGATCTCCAGGACCCCGAAGACGCCGGCCGCGAGGACCAGCATCCGCAGCCGGGTCGAGCCGCGCCGGGCCGCCATGAGGGCGCCCACGAGGGAGCCGGCCGCCATCAGGGTGTTGAGGAAGCCGTACATGCCGGCGCCGACGTGGAAGACGTCGCCGGAGAACGCCGTGAGCCAGATCGGGAAGTTGAACCCGAACGTGCCAATGAAGCCGACGAGGACGATCGGCCAGATCAGGTCCGGCCTCCCGGCCACGTACCGCAGTCCTTCCCTCAGCTGGCCCTTGCCGCGCGGGGCGCGGTCCACCTTGTGGAGTTCGCTCGTCCGCATGAGCAGGAGGCTGATGAGGGGCGCGAGGAAGGACAGGCCGTTGAGGAGGAAGGCCCAGCCGCTGCCGACCCCTGCGATGAGGACACCGGCGACCGCGGGGCCGATGAGCCGCGCGGACTGGAAGTTCGCGGAGTTGAGCGAGACGGCGTTGCGGAGCTGCTTCGGGCCGACCATCTCGGAGACGTACGCCTGCCGGGCCGGGTTGTCGACGACCGTCACCATGCCGAGGAGGAAGGCGATCAGATAGACGTGCCAGACCTGGACGTGCCCGGAGAGGGTGAGGACGGCGAGCGCGAGGCCGCAGAGGCCGAGGGCTGCCTGGCTGAAGAGCAGCAGGCGCCGCTTCGGGTAGCGGTCGGCGATGACACCGCCGTACAGGCCGAAGAGCAGCATCGGCAGGAACTGCAGGGCCGTGGTGATGCCGACGGCGGCGGCCGAGCCGGTGAGGCTCAGGACCAGCCAGTCCTGGGTGATACGGGCCATCCACGTACCGGTGTTGGAGACGATCGCTCCGGTGAAGAACAGCCGGTAGTTGCGGATGCGGAGCGAGGAGAAGGTTTCCCCCCGCCCACGGGTCTTGAGGGTGGGTTTGTGGACGGGTGCGGAGTCTGCTCCGGGTCCCGTACTCAAAGTGCGTCGCCTCCTTGGCGCGTGGATTACAGGTGGGCGAGCTTCTCCAGGACCGGGGCGGCGGCGCGCAGCTTGGCCCATTCGTCCTCGTCCAGGCCTTCGGCGAGGGTGGCCAGCCAGGCGTTCCGCTTGCGGCGGGACTCTTCGAGCATGGCCTCGGCCCGCTCGGTCTGGCTGACGACCTTCTGCCGTCGGTCGTCGGGGTGCGGCTCGAGCCGGACCAGTCCCTTGGCTTCGAGCAGCGCGACGATGCGGGTCATCGACGGCGGCTGAACGTGTTCCTTGCGGGCCAGCTCACCGGGGGTGGCGGAGCCGCAGAGCGCGAGGGTGCCGAGCACCGACATCTCGGTGGGGCTCAGCGACTCGTCGACGCGCTGGTGCTTGAGGCGTCGGCCGAGCCGCATGACGGAGGAGCGGAGCGCGTTCACGGCCGCGTCGTCGTCGGCGGTGCCGTGGGACAGGTCAGGCATGTTTGTTAGCCTAACTCATTACTCTCGCTAAATACCAACGGGAACGCGCCGACGTCGCACGGATCACACCCCCGCCGGACACCCGGCGGCAGCACAGCGCCGGGCAGATCACACTCCAGCTTCCATGTATCACCCGAACGAGTGAGTCCGATCCAGAAAGTGACGCAAAGACGCCCCGGCTGCCCCGACCCTGAACGACATGGGATCGACAGTGCTCAGCCTGCGCATCGACGGTGAGCTGCTCGACCGGCTCAGAAGCCACGCCGCGAAAAGAGGAATGAGCGTCCAGGACTATGTCGTCCGGACGCTCATTCGGGAGGATTTCGACGAGCGGTTCCAGACCGCCGTCGACGAGACGGAGAAGTTCTACGGGGAGGACGGGGAGGACGGCGCGAACGGCCCGGGGGCCGCCGCGCCCCCCGATCACGTGAGGCCGAGCGCCGGCATCGCGTAGTAGAAGACGAAGACAGCCGACACGGCGTACATGGCCACCGGGACCTCACGGCCCCGGCCGGCCGCGAGCCGCAGCACGCTGAACGCGATGAAGCCGATGCCGATGCCGTTCGTGATCGAGTACGTGAACGGCATCATCACCATGGCCAGGAACGCCGGCACCGCGATGGTGAAGTCGCTCCAGTCGATGTCCTTGACCGAACCGGCCAGGATCAGGAAGCCGACCGCGAGCAGCGCGGGCGTCGCCGCCTGGGACGGGACCATCGTGGCCAGCGGCGTGAGGAACAGCGCCACCGAGAACAGACCACCGGTGACCACCGACGCGAGTCCCGTACGGGCACCCTCGCCGACGCCCGCCGTGGACTCCACGAAGCAGGTGGTGGCCGAGGAGGAGGTCGCGCCGCCGGAGGCGACGGCCAGGCCGTCCACGAGGAGGACCTTGTTGATGCCGGGGAAGTTGCCGTCCTTGTCGATCAGCTTGGCCTCGTCACCGACACCGAGGATCGTGCCCATGGCGTCGAAGAAGCAGGACAGCAGCACGGTGAAGACGAACAGGACGCCGGTCAGGTAGCCGACCTTCTCGAAGCCGCCGAAGAGGCTGGCCTCGCCGACCAGGCCGAAGTCGGGCGAGGCGACGGGGTTGCCCGGCCACTCGGGGGTCGTGAGGCCCCAGGAGGGGACGGTCGTGACCGCGTTGATGACCATCGCCACGATCGTCATGACGACGATCGAGATGAGGATCGCGCCCGGCACCTTGCGGACGATCAGGGCGAGCGTGAGGAGCGTGCCCAGGACGAAGACCAGAACCGGCCAGCCGGTGAGGTGACCGTCGCCGCCGAGCTGAAGCGGGACGGTGGTGTGCGCGGCGTCGGGAATGCGGGAGACGAAGCCGGAGTCGACGAGGCCGATCAGCATGATGAAGAGGCCGATGCCGATCGCGATGCCCTTGCGCAGGCCGACCGGGACCGCGTTCATCACGCGCTCGCGCAGACCGGTCGCGACGAGCAGCATGACGACGACACCGGCGAGGACGACCATGCCCATCGCGTCGGCCCAGGACATCTTCGGCGCGAGCTGGAGCGCGACGACCGTGTTCACGCCGAGGCCGGCGGCGAGGGCGATCGGGACGTTGCCGATGACGCCCATGAGGAGCGTCGAGAACGCCGCCGTGAGGACGGTGGCGGTGACGAGCTGGCCGCCGTCGAGCTGGTGCCCGTACATGTCCTTGGCGCTGCCGAGGATGATCGGGTTCAGCACGATGATGTAGGCCATCGCGAAGAAGGTGGCGAAGCCGCCACGGACCTCGCGGGCGACGGTCGAGCCGCGCTCGGAGATCCTGAAGTAGCGGTCGAGGCCCGAGACGGGGGCTTCGGGGCCCTGGGGTCCCTCGGGGGACGTGGCCTTGGCGGTGGCCGTGGTGCTCATGGGGGTGGGTTCCTCTTCGGAGCGGAGAAGTCCTTTTTTGGCGGTTCGTACGAAGGAAACCTGCCAGAGGCAAACCGTTTCAGTATGAACACATGAACGAGCCAGCGTCTATCTCCGCGCGTAGACCATGCGTAGGTACGATTTCCCGCCACCTAGACTGACCCCATGGCGAAGTGGACACCGAAGCACGAGGCACCCGAGCCCCTCGAAGGGCCCGTCGTCGCCACCATCACCGGCGGAACGATCCTGTGGTTCGTCCTCTTCGTCGTCCAGGTCCCCTTCTACGGCTGGTTCGACGACCGGGACCTCACCTGGTGGGTGTGGACCTGCCTGGCCGGCGCGGGACTCGGCCTGATCGGCATCTGGTACGTACGGAAGCGGGACGCGGCGATCAAGCGGCACGAGGCGGAGCGAACGGCGGGGACGGCGGGGTCCGGCGCCCAGGCGCCCGGCGTGTAGTACCCGGGGACCATTCCCCTCCTCCCCCGGTCCGATCTTCGCCCTCCCCGGCAGGTGAACGCCCCGTTCCGGTCGTACCGTCGAAAACATGACTCAGCGGGCGAAGATCGACACGGACGGCAGTGAGACCGAGGCGGCCGGCCCGCCCGTCGTGCACCGCGCCGCCGGGCTCACCTCGGCCGAGGTCGCCGAGCGCGTCGCGCGCGGCGAGGTCAACGACGTCCCGGTACGGAGCTCCCGTTCGACGACCGACATCGTCCGCGCCAACGTCCTCACCCGCTTCAACGCGATCATCGGCGTCCTCTGGGTGATCATGCTCTGCGTCGCACCGATCCAGGACAGCCTCTTCGGCTTCGTGATCATCGCGAACACCGGCATCGGCATCATCCAGGAACTCCGCGCCAAGAAGACCCTCGACGGACTCGCCGTCATCGGCGAGGCCAAACCGACCGTCCGCAGGGACGGCGTGACCGCCGAACTCTCCACCTCCGAGATCGTCCTCGGCGACCTGATCGAACTCGGCCCCGGCGACAAGGTCGTCGTCGACGGCGTCGTCGCCGAGGCCGACAGCCTGGAGATCGACGAATCCCTCCTCACCGGCGAAGCCGACCCGGTCGTGAAGAAACCCGGCGACCCGATGATGTCGGGCTCGTTCGTGGTCGCCGGCGGCGGCGCCTTCACCGCCACCAAGGTCGGCCGCGAGGCGTACGCGGCGCAGCTCGCCGAAGAGGCCTCCCGCTTCACGCTCGTCCACTCCGAACTGCGCTCCGGCATCTCCACGATCCTCAAGTACGTGACGTGGATGATGGTCCCGACGGCGATCGGGCTGATCATCAGCCAGCTCGTCGTCAAGGACAACGACCTCAAGGACTCGATCGCCCGCACGGTCGGCGGCATCGTCCCGATGATCCCCGAGGGCCTCGTCCTGCTCACCTCGGTCGCCTTCGCCATCGGAGTCGTACGCCTGGGCCGCAAGCAGTGCCTGGTGCAGGAACTGCCCGCCATCGAGGGGCTCGCCCGCGTCGACGTCGTCTGCCTGGACAAGACGGGCACGCTCACCGAGGGCGGCATGGACGTCACGGGGCTCCGTCCCCTCAACGGCAGCGACGAGACGTACGTACGGAAGGTGCTCGGCGCCCTCGGCGAGTCCGACCCCCGCCCGAACGCCTCCCTGCAGGCCATCATCGAGGCGTACCCGGACTCGGTGGAGTGGCGGTGCACGCAGGCGCTGCCGTTCTCCTCGGCCCGCAAGTACAGCGGGGCGTCCTTCAGCGAGGGCGACGGCGAGAACTCCACCTGGCTCCTGGGCGCCCCCGACGTCCTGCTCACGGCCGACGACCCGACCCTGACCGAGATCGACCACCTCAACGAACAGGGACTGCGGGTCCTCCTCCTCGCCCGCACGCGGCACGAGCTCGACGACCCGGACGTCGCCGCCGACGCCCACCCGACCGCCCTCGTGGTCCTGGAACAACGCCTCCGGCCCGACGCCGCCGACACCCTCGCCTACTTCGCCGACCAGAACGTCGCCACGAAGGTCCTCTCGGGCGACAACGCGGTCTCGGTCGGCGCCGTCGCCGCGAAGCTCGACATGCCCGGCGCGGCGAACACGGTGGACGCCCGCACCCTCCCCGCCGACCGGGAGGAGATGGCGAGGGTCCTCGACGAGAACGCGGTCTTCGGGCGGGTCTCCCCACAGCAGAAACGGGACATGGTGGCGGCGCTCCAGTCCCACGGTCACACGGTCGCCATGACGGGCGACGGCGTCAACGACGTCCTGGCCCTGAAGGACGCCGACATCGGCGTGTCGATGGGCTCGGGCTCGGAGGCGACGAGGGCGGTCGCGCAGATCGTCCTCCTGAACAACAGCTTCGCGACGCTCCCGTCGGTGGTGGCGGAGGGCCGCCGGGTCATCGGCAACATCACGAGGGTCGCGACCCTCTTCCTCACCAAGACCGTCTACTCGGTCCTCCTGGCGGTCCTGGTGGTGGTCTCCCAGGTGGAGTACCCCTTCCTCCCCCGGCACCTCACCCTCCTCTCCACCCTCACCATCGGCGTCCCGGCGTTCTTCCTCGCCCTCGCCCCCAACAAGGAACGGGCGAAGCCGAACTTCGTACGGCGGGTCATGCGGTACGCGATCCCCAGCGGCGTCATCGCGGCGGCGGCCACCTTCACCACATACCTCCTGGCCCGCCGGCACTACAGCGGCGAAGGCGCCCTGGACGCGGAGACCAGCGCCGCCACCCTCACCCTCTTCCTGGTCTCCATGTGGGTCCTGGCGATCATCGCCCGCCCGTACACCTGGTGGCGCCTCGCCCTGGTCGCCACGATGGGAGGGGCCTTCCTCCTGGTCCTGGTGGTCCCCTGGCTCCAGGACTTCTTCGCGCTGAAGCTGGTGGGCACGACGATGCCGTGGGCGGCGGTCGCCATCGCGGCGACGGGAGGCCTGCTCCTGGAGCTCGCGTGGCGGTGGGTGGGCCGGAGGTTCCCGGCGTGAGGAAACTCCGCACCTTCCGGGCGGGATGTCCGTTATCTCATTGAGCACTACATCCAGCACCACGCCGGCGTCGCGGGGCTCGGACCTGCGGTTCGACACAAGGGCGACGAGGAGCGCTCCTCGGGGCATGCGCGTGGAGTCATCCGTGGTAGTGCGACGGAGATCCTGCCAAGGAGTAACTGATGCGACGCAAGATGCCTGTCACCCTGGCCGCCCTCGTCGGGGCGGCCCTGCTCTCGGCGGGAGCCCCCGCAACCGCCCACACCACCGAGGCGGCACCCCGCGCGGCGGCCAACGCACTGAACTGCCAGACGTGGGTCAACGGCTACCAGGGCTTCGCGGACTGCACCAACAACACCAACCGCGCCATCGCCTTCCGGGTCTCCATCGTCTGCGGCTGGTGGCCGGACACGTACGGCCAGTGGGTCACGCTGAACTCCGGCCAGCGCGGCACCTCGGCGGGCGAATGCGGGGGCGGTTCAGGGGCGGGCAGCGCTTCCTGGGTCGAGGGCTGACCGGTCCTGACCGACCTCCCTCTCTCCGAAGCCCCGGGCCGACACGGCTCGGGGCTTCGGGCCACGGTGTCCGGCGCGGGACCGGGCTCCGGCTCCGTCTGTACGGCTGAGGCCGGCAGGCGATCGCCGGCTACGGGACCCACAGCCGGGATTGTCGTACGACAGCGTCCGGGTGGCGAACCACCCGCCGCCTAGCGCACCCGCCGCCGCTCCACGTACCCCTCGGCCACGAGCTCGTCGAGGGCCCGCCGGATGGTGATCTCACCCTCGCGGAACCGCAGGGTGAGCGTCTTGACGGTGACGTCGGCGCCGTTGGGCAGCGACTGCAGGTAGACGCCGAGCCCGATCGCGACGGCCGAGAGACGCGGATGCTGAGCGAGGTGGTCGCCGACGACGGTGAACCGGTCGGTGTGCCGGTGACGCACGTGGATGACCCCGGCGCGAGGCGCGTCGTCGGGAATCTCGTACGGAACGGGGCAGACGGAAACGACCGCGTCAGGCTGCGGATCAGCCATGGGGAAGCGCTACTTCCTGCTTGGTCAGGCCCTCGTCAGGATGCCAGTCCTGCCGGGGGCCGACTTGTCATATGCCGCTATTACGGCTGACCGTAGCGCACGCCCCACCCCACCTGTCCGGCCACCGGACACGCCTTCACCCGATCGTGTGGCCAGGCGAGTTGGGGAGCGGGAGGGGTGGGCTGGGTAGTTCTCATCTCGAAGTCGGCGAGGTCACAGCGGACCAGATCGACGAGCGGGTGGCCGGCACCGCCCACCTGTTCCAGCATCGCGTCGACAAGGTCGCCGACGTCCGCGTGACGGTCATGGGTCGACGGGTGTTCAGCGTGCGGATCGACTCCGGGGTGCTGGACTGGCGCACGGACTACGACCGGCTCACGTACACCGTGGTCGAACCGCCGTCCGGAATCATTGACGCCCTCCACCGCTACCTGGACCACTTCGGGCTGGTCTTCGGTGCATTCGACTTCGCCGTGGACCGGAGGGGGTCATGGTGGTTCCTCGAATGCAACCCGTCCGGCCAATGGGCGTGGATGGAACCGGAAACCGGACTTCCCATGGTCGCGGCCATGGCTGACCTCCTGGAACGGAAGGCTGCGTGAGCGACGACAAGACTCTTCGGGAAGGACTGGTCGACCGGCTCGCCTCGGGTGGCCAGCTACGCTCGCCCGAGTGGCACCGGGCCGTCCTCGACACACCCCGCCACGAGTTCCTTCGCGGCGGCTACTTCAGACGGGTGGACGGCGCCGGCCCCACCGGCTGGGAGCCGGTGATGCCGGACGACCCGGCATGGCTCCCGGCCACGTACGAGGACGACTCGCTCGTGACCCAGATCGCCGGCACCATCACGCCCGCCGACATCCAGGGCCGGATCTTCCGCCCTCCGACCAGCTCCGGCACTCTGCCCGGCCTGGTCGTCCAGATGCTCGAAGACCTCCAGGTGGAGGAGGGCATGCGGGTCCTGGAGATCGGCACGGGGACCGGCTACTCGACCGCCCTGCTCTGCCACCGCCTCGGCGACGACCGCGTGACGTCGGTCGAGGTCGACGCTGACGTGTCCGCTCGGGCCCGGGCCGCCCTCGGCGCCGTCGGCCATCTGCCCCGGCTGGTCGTCGGGGACGGTCTGACCGGGGATCCGGGCGGGGGCCGGTACGACCGGATCGTGGCCACCTGCGGAATCCTGGCGGTCCCACCGGCCTGGCTCGCTCAGACCAGGCCGGGCGGGCAGATCCTCGCCACGGTGTGCGGCTGGATGTACTCCTCCGAGCTCGCCCGCCTCACCGTCGGGAGCGACGGCACCGCTCACGGCCGGCTCCTCGGCGGTCAGGTCTCCTTCATGCTGGCCCGCCCCCACCTCCCGCCACCCCTGGGAGTGCTCCCCGACCTGGACGACGGCGAAGAACGGGAGACCGTCCTCGGCCCCGACGTCCTGGACAACTGGACCACCCGCTTCGTCGCCCAGCTCGCCGCCCCGCGCGCTCAGCTCATCCGGATGTCTCTCGGCGGCGGGGCGCGCCCCGTGCTCCTTGACGTCGATGCCGGGTCATGGGTCACGCTTCGGCGCGACGGCGCACGATGGACCGTCCGCCAGGGGGGCCCGGACCACCTGTGGAGCCGGATCGAGGACCACGTGACCCGATGGCGGCGGAGCGGTTCACCGGCCCTCGACCGCTTCCGGATCACGGTCACTCCGGACGGCACGGCCATCACGTGGCCACACTGATCGGCGAGCGGGAGGAGTCAGGCGCGTCCGGCGGTCGGTGAGGTCCTTGGGGTGGGGGGCACCGGAGCCCCGGACAGCATCCGGGGCCGGAGGGCGCCCGTCGGGCCGGTGGGTGGGGGCTGGGTTCGTGGCCGGGCGGGTGGGCGCAGTCCCGTCGGTTGGTGGTGCGCGGTCGTTGAATGGGGCGGCCGGGCTCCGGCTCGGCGAGTCACGCTCGCAAATGGCCGGGCTTCAGGCCCCGCTGGTCATTCCCGGTGGTGGGAAGTCCGTGAGGAGCAGGCGACGAAGTCAACGTGCTCCTACTCGCGGTAACCAGCCCCAGAGGGGCCGGATCAGGGAGTTACCGCGAGTAGCAGCAGGAAGGCTCCCGGGCCCACCGCCCTGAGAGCCCTTTCCACCCACCCAGACAGACCAGCGGGGCCCGAAGCCCCACCGAGCAACAACCGCAAGACCCTTAACGCCGCCGGGCCGCCCCATTCGGCGTCCGCGCACCCCGACCGACGGAGACGGACCCACCGGCGCCGTTCACGAGCCCAGCCCGCACCCCGAGTGCCTCGTTTGCGTCCGGGCGGTTCGTCGTAGTGCGTTGCTCGCCCTCGCTCGGGCGGCCGCCGGCGTGGGATGATTTTGTCGTAATGACTACCCGAGGGGGCGTAATGTCCCGAATCGAAAAAACCATCGACATCTCCCGCAGCCCCGAGGACCTCTTCTCGTACATGATGGATCCCTCGCACATGCCGGAATGGCAGGAGAGCGCCGTCGCCGCGCGCAAGCTCAGTGACGGGCCGCTCGACGTCGGCTCCCGCATTCACATCAAGCGCCGTATCGGGCGCCGTGAGATGCCCATGACCATGGAGGTCATGGAGATGGTCCCGTCGCGCAGCTGGCATCTCCACGGCATCGACGGGCCCGTCCGCGGCGACGTCCAGGGGACGATCGAGCCGCTCGACGACGGGCGGCGGTCCCGGCTGACCCTGTCGATCGACTTCGAGTCGCACGGCATCGGCAAGGTCCTCGTCCCGCTCGTGGTCAAACCGCACATCCGTAAGGAGATGCCGCGGAACGAAGAGCACCTGAAGGAGCTGATGGAGTCGGGCGCCCGTTAGGGCCCGGCCCCCCGGGGCGCCCGTCCGGGCGCCCCCGTCCCCCGGCCGTCGGCCGGGATCAGTCGAACCAGCGGTCCCTCGCCAGTTCCGTCGTCCTCGACGGGTCCTCCAGGAGGGCCGCCACCTCGAAGCGGCGGGGCCACTGGCCCGCCGCCCAGGCCAGGCCGGCCGCCACGCCTTCCAGGGTGGAGGCGTGCACCACGCCGTCCGGGGTGTGGCGCCAGTCGAGTTCCACTCCGCCTGCCTGAAGCTCCTCGTGTTCGAGGTACGAGGTGGGCGTCGACGGGCCCAGGAGGGCGTGGACCGAGGGCGGGACCTCGTGTTCCTCGCCCACCGTCGTGACCTCCGCCTCCACCGCCTCGCTCAGGCGCCGTACCTGGAACAGTTCCGCCAGGTCCGCCGCGTGGGACGGGGACACCGGGAGCAGCGGCAGCCCGTTCGTCAGGGGCAGGAGGTCCGGGGCGTCCGCCACCAGGGCCTCCGACGCGTCGACCACCACCAGCTCGCCGTCCACCACCGCCCGCAGTTCGTCCGGGAGCGTCACCTGGTCCGGGTCCAGGTCCGCCAGGGCCGTGTACAGGGCGTGCAGCTGGACGCCCGTGACCTCCCTCGACGGGTCGGCCAGGCGGGTCAGGAGTTCCGCCGCGCCGCCCGGTTCGTCGAGGAGGGCCGGGACGGAGGTGCGGACGCCCAGGGCCCGGAGGACCTGTTCGTCCTCGAAGCCGGTCGCGTCGGCGGAGTCGTACAGGCCGGCGAGGAGGGGGTCCGAGCCCGCCGCGCGCAGTCCCGCCGGGCGGCGGCCGTCCAGGACCGGGTGGTCGCGGAGCCACCAGGCCGTGTACGAGCGGACCGTCTCCGTCGTGCCGTCCGGGAGGAGGACGCGTACGGGCTGGGTGAGGGCGTCACGGAGCGGGGGCTGCGCGAGGAGGGAAAGGGCCTGCGGCCAGGACTCGTCGTCGACGAGGTCCAGGTCCCGTACGGCCACGACCTCCGTCGCCACCGGCGGCACCGGCGATTCCGGCAGCCGGTCGAGGACGTCCTCGCACCACACGTCGACCGCGTCGAGGAGCCCCGCGTCGTCCGGCTCGGGGTAGTCGCCCTCGCGGGGTTCGACCTCGTCCGGGTCGAGGAGCAGGTCGGTGGCGCGGACGAGGGCGAAGTTGGCGAGGACTCCGCAGGCGGCGAGGGGCTGTTCGCCCCAGCGGGCGGCCAGGTCGGCGTCCACGTGGGCGAGTTCGTCCTCGCGCATGACGTCCGCGAACGGGGAGCCCGGCAGGACCAGTTCGCTCGCCGGGGAGAGTTCGCCGTCCTCATCGGGGAGGGCGAGCGCGCCGAGCCACGGCTCGTCGCCCGGGTCGAGTTCCGCGTCCCTGACCAGCGCGAGGACCGTGTCCGCCAGCTCCTCCGCGTCCAGCGCGTCCTCGTCCCAGATCTCGCCCGCGTCGAGGGAGGCCGCGACCGCCGCCCGCACCTGCGGGGTCGTGAGGACCGCGCGGGGTGTGGCGGGCAGGGCGCCGAGCTTCTCCAGGAGCGGATGGGCGGCGTCGGGGTGGGCGACCTTCAGGCCGAGCCGGGTCAGCTCGGCGGGGGTGCGGTCCTGCGGCAGGAGGACCTGGCGGGGGCCGATGGCCGTACGGATCCGGGCGCCTTCCTCCGCCTCGGCCAGCGGGACGGGGAGCCCCGTCAGGCGGTCCGGGTCGACGCCGGCGAGCGAGTCGTACAGGCGCCACCACCACGTCGGGGGCCGGTCGACCCCGGCGAGGCGGTCGATCGCCTCGGTCAGGGGTACGCGGCCGATGCCGAGCGTACGGAGTTCCGGCCGCCGCTCAAGACCCGCCGGGAGGAGCGTCGGGAAGACCTCGGCGAGGACGTCGACGGTGTCCGCGCCCGCGCCCTCCGCGACCTCGGCCTCGATGGGGCGGAGCGCCGGGAGTTCCTCGGACGGGGCGGCGGGCGCGAGGAACGCGACCCTCGGCAGCCGGTGCAGGATCGCCTCGCGCAGCGCCCCGTCGAGGGGGCCCTTGCCGAGCGGGCCGGGGACGAGGGCGAGCGTGGCGGACGTCACCGGCTGCCAGTCGGCGAGGAGTTCGGCGTACGCGTCGGCGGCGCGCTGCACCAGGAAGTCGGTGAGCGGTCCGGGTGCCGGGTGCCGCCGTGCGGTGTCGAGCGGGAGGGACGCGATGAGGAGGGCGGGGATGCCGAGCGGCTCGTCGGTGGGCGTGGGGGCGTGCACGACGGGGCTCGTACGGGGGTGCAGCGGGGCGCCCTCGGGGTCCACGGGTACGGCCCAGGTGACGGACCAGTGGGGGCGGAGCCGCTCCTCCACCGGGCGGTCCCTGAGCAGTTCGGCGTCGAGGGGGCCGCCGTGGGAGACGGTCCGCCAGCGGTGGGTGCCGGTGGCGGAGTCGTCGACACGGACGTAGCCGTCGTCCTCGGAGCGGCGGAGGGTCCGTACCCCTTCGGCGGTCTCGACGACGATCTCGGCGAGGCCGGGGAGCGTGAGGAGCAGGGCGTCGTCGACGGAGGCGAGCAGCCGTTCGGCGAGGTCGCCGGCGGCGGTGTCCCGCAGGGGGAGGACGACGACGGTGTCGTAGCCGTCGGGGGCGGTGCCCTCGGCGGGCAGCGGAAGCCGCAGGAGGGGTACGTGGCCGTCGCGGCGGCGTAGTTCGTCGCCGAGGCCGGGGCTGTACCGGGCGGTCTCGGCGGCGAGTTCGCGGGCCTCGGCGAGGGACCAGCGGACGCCGCCGTGCCGGCCGAGGACGGCGGGTTCGTCGGTCACCGCGAGGACGGCGGCGAAGCCGACGCCGAAGCGGCCGACGGCACCGTGGGTCTGCTCGCGCTTGGCGGAGGCGCGGAGCGTGGACAGCGATTCGGCGCCGGCGGCGTCGAGCGGGGCGCCGGTGTTGGCGGCGGCGAGGACCGCGGGGCCCTCGTGGTCGGCGGGGTGCAGGGTGAGGCGGAGGCGGCCGGTGACGCCGGCGCGGTGGGCGGCGTCGGCGGCGTTCTGGGCGAGTTCGACGACGAGGCGGTCGCGGTAGCCGCCGAGGGCGAGGTCCTCCTCGGCGTTGGCGTCCTCCCTGAACCGCGCGGGCGAGGCGCCCCAGGCGTCGAGCACGCCCCGCCGGAGCCGTGCGGTGCCGAAGGGGTCGGTTCCGTCGGTCGACGTCCGGACGCTGACGCTCACGTCTGACTCCACTCTGCGGGGGGCTCGGTCCCGGGACCGTGAGTCCCGGGGCCCGAAGGTACCGCGCGCCGAGGTGCGCTGGTCGCGGGGGCACGTACGGCGGTCGGGGCGTGTGGGGGCATTCGGCGAGAAGGACGCGGCGGCCGCCGCGCCGTGGTTGCCGCCGGCCGGGTGCCGGTCGGGCCACTGCGGCGCCGCCCCAGTGCCGGTCCGGCCGCTACGGCGCCGTCCCCGTGGTGCACGTTCCGGCGCGGAAGCGTGGGCGGCGGCGGTGCTTGGCGGCGGCTTGTGGTGTTCGGTGGCGGCTTGTGGTGCTCGGTGGCGGCGGTGGCGGCTTGTGGTGCTCGGTGGCGGCGGGTCCGGCCAAGGGTGCCGTCCCGCCGTGCCCGCCCTCCCCCGGACTCCGTCCGGGGGCCCCACGCCCCGGCGGGACGAATGCCCACGACCGGGGTACGGGACTACGAGTGGCCCAGGTCCTCCGAGGTGTCGTCCGGTTCCGTCGTCGAGCCGGAGTCCTTGGCCGGGCGGAGCGGGAACGCGTCCACCGCCGTCGAGTCGAAGACCGGCGGCGCCGGCCGCGGCGGCTTCGGCATGATCGCGGCCTCCGAGTGCCCGCCGCAGCCGTACGCGAGGGAGACGACCCGGCCGTCGGCCGGGGAGAACTCGTTGGCGCAGACGCCGAACGCCTGCTTCAGGGATCCGGCGAGCGGCACCAGGAAGGCGCAGGACTCGCAGGAGGCGGGCGCTGCCTGCGCCATCGGCGTCGCGGCGCCGAAGGCCTCGTCCCAGCGGTCGGCGGCCACGTGGAGGCCGTACCGGGAGAGGACACGGGCCCGCCGCATGCCGAGTTCCTCGGCGACCGCGGCGACCGTTCCCCGCGCGGGGGTACGGGTCACGATCTCGGCGTCCTCGGCGTCGAGGTGCTCCTCCAGCTCCTCCGACACCACGGAGTTCGGCGGCGGCGCGTCCTCGCCCGTGTAGCCGGGCTCCAGGCGCAGGTCGTCCTGCTCGGTGGGGAGGAGGTCGCCGGGGCCCATGTCGCCGGGGCGGAGCCGCTCGCTCCACGGCACCCACTCGGGGGCGAGGAGGGCGTCGGAGCCGGGCAGCAGGACGGTTTCGTCAAGGGTGACGTTCTTGGCGCGGGAGGCGCGGGTGACCGTCACCGCCCAGCGCCAGCCCCGGTAGCCGGGTTCCTTGGACTCGAAGTAGTGGGTGACGACGCGGTCGCCCTCAGCGACCACCTCGACGTGTGCGCCGACGATGCCGGGCGCGGCCGCCTCCTCGGCGGCCTCCCGCGCGAGGTCTACGGCCTCGGCGCACAGGCGGTCGGGGATACGCGTGGCTCGCGGGGTACGCGGGGTACCGCTTCGCGTCGTCGCAGCACTCACAGGTCTCGCTTCTCTCCTACGCCGTCTCACGGGTGCGCCGGCCGAGGGGCGGGAGCGAAGCCACGGGCGGCGGGCGGAGCGGACCTGTGGGCCGCATCGACGTCCGCGCACCCGACTTGTCTCGCGTGTCTCGGGCACACCTATCGTCATCCATTCTGCGGGATGCCGAAGAGGCGCGCGGCCGGGAGCTTCCGCCGGTGACGCGCTACGCACGCTACCCCGTTCGCGGGCCTCAGCCCACCTGCCCGCCCCAAGTGGCCCGGATCCCGGACAGCCGGATGCCTTCCGGCGCGGGCCGGAGAGGGCCGCCGGGGGCCTTCCGAAGGGCCTCCCCCGCCGCGCCACGGTTCGCCGGGCGTGCGGGTGGGGCACTATGACGGAGTGGCAGCCGCACGGTCTCCCGCACGATCCGAAGATCATGCCGGACCGCTCAGCCGAGCGGGCCGGTCGGTGGGGCGTGCCCTGCACCTGCCGTTCACGGGAACCGCGAAGGGAATCAGGAAAGCCACGCACGCGCACGGCGCGGGTGAGTCGGGGCTCGGGAAACTGATCGAGCTGCACGCCGTGAACGGCGCCGGGGACGTCATGATCACCGTCGCCCTGGCGTCCACCGTCTTCTTCTCCGTGCCGACCGACGAGGCGCGGGGGCGCGTCGCCCTCTACCTCGCCATCACGATGGCCCCGTTCACCCTCCTCGCCCCGGTGATCGGTCCGCTCCTGGACCGGATCCCCCACGGGCGGCGGGCGGCGATGGCCGGCGCGATGCTGACCCGCGCGGTCCTCGCGATCATGATGTCGGCGGCGGTCGCCACCGGCGGCATCGAGCTGTATCCGGCGGCGCTCGGGGTCCTGGTCGCCTCGAAGGCGTACGGGGTGGTGCGCAGCGCGGTCGTGCCACGGCTGCTCCCACCGGGGTTCTCGCTGGTGAAGGCGAACTCCCGGGTGACCCTGGCCGGGCTCCTCGCGACCGGGATCGCCGCGCCCGTGGGGGCGGGGCTTCAGATGCTCGGAACCCCGTACCCCTTGTACGGGGCGTGCGCGCTGTTCCTGCTCGGGGCGTTCTGGGCGCTGCGGATGCCGCCGAAGGTGGACTCGGCGAAGGGCGAGCGGCGGGCGCACCTGCTGACGCACGGCGAGCGGAAACCGAGCCTGCGGACGGTGGGGCCTTCGGTCCTGCACGGCCTGGAGGCGAACGCGGCGCAACGCATGCTGTCCGGTTTCCTGATCTTCTTCCTGGCGTTCCTGCTGCGCGAGCACCCGCTGTCGGGGCAGAGCGCCGCCGTCTCCCTGGGGATCGTGGGCGTGGCGGCGGGCGTCGGGAACGCCTGCGGCACGGCGGTCGGCTCGCTGCTCCGCGAGCGGGGACACGGCCCCGAGGTGATCATCGCCACGATGATCAGCGTGGTCTGCGGTACGGCGATCTGTACGGCGGTGTTCTTCGGCGGCGTGATGGTGGCGGTCCTGGGGGCGGTCGCGGGGCTCACGCAGGCCCTGTCCAAGCTGTCCCTGGACGCGCTGATCCAGCGCGACGTGCCGGAGGTGGTGCGGACCTCGGCGTTCGCGCGCTCCGAGACGGCCCTGCAGATGGCCTGGGTGGTGGGCGGCGCGATCGGGATCGCGCTGCCGCTGAACGGGACCCTGGGCATGTCCGTCGCGGCCGGTTTCCTCGCCCTGGGCGCGCTCCTCGCGGTCCGTGGCCTCCTCGCGGCGGCCCGCCGCCGCCCCGGCTCCAAGGACCGCCCCAAGGCGCGGGTGGAGTAGGAGGAGCCCGGTCTGGCCGGCGGGACATCCCCTCGTCACGGCGGGTGCCTTCCGGGACCGGAGGGCGGCACGCCGTACCCCCGCGTGGCGCGGACGCGGCGGCCCGATAGCCTTCGGCTCATGACCGTTGCGTTCTTCTCCGGCTCGCGCCGCCGGGCCGCCGTCGCCCTCGGGGCCGTCTCCGCCGGGCTCCTCGTACTCTCCGCCTGCGACAAGCCGACTCCGATCGCGACCCTGACGGTCGGCTCCGACTCGATCAACTCCGAAGCCGCCTGCTACAACGACGGCGAGGCGATCAAGGAGTCCCAGATCCAGCAGTGCCTCAACAAGAAGGCCGAGAAGTCCATCACCGTGGCGATGGACGACAAGATCCGCTTCGGGGTCGACCCCGAGATCGCGGACAACGGCTGGACGATCTTCCTCGGCGGCCAGCAGGCCGAGCCCGAGCCGTACAAGAAGACGTACCGGACCATTCCGGCCAGCGCCTTCTTCTCCAGCCAGAGCCCCACCGGCGAGAGCGCCGGCGACACGCAGGTGACCATCGTCGAGAACACCGGCAAGAAGCTGACCGGCATCTGGCACTTCAAGCTGAAGAAGGAATCCTGATCCTCCGGTGGTCCACCGGATCCTGATCGTGACGGCCGTGGCGGCGGAGGCGGACTCCGTCACCGCCGGCCTCGGCCTCGGCGGCCCCGAGCTCCTCCCGCTGCCGGGGGGCCTCGTCCTGCGCCGGCACACGGACGGCGCCGGGGCCGCACCCGAGCGGGCCGCACGCATACCTGTCGACCTACGGGCCACACCCGAGCGGGCCGCACGCCTGCGCGTCGACGTGCTCGTCGGCGGGGTCGGGCCCGCCGCCGTGGCCGCCGCGACGGCGACGGCGCTCGCCTGCGCCTCCCTCACGGAGGCCGGCACCGATGCGGCCCCCTACGACCTGATCGTCTCCGCCGGCATCGCCGGCGGGTTCCCCTCCCTCGCGCCGCTCGGATCCGTCGTCGTCTCGGCGTCCGTCGTCGCCGCCGACCTCGGCGCCCAGACCCCCGACGGCTACCTCACCGTCGAGGAGCTCGGCTTCGGGCGGTCGGCGCACCCCGTGCCCGCCGCCCTGACCGGCCGTATCGCCGCCGCCCTGGACGCCGGCGGCCAGGCGCACACCGTGGGCCCCGTACTCACCGTCTCGACCGTCACCGGCACCGCGGCGCGTGCCGCCGAGCTCGCGGACCGGCATCCCGGGGCGGCCGCCGAGGCGATGGAGGGCTTCGGCGTCGCCGAGGCCGCCGCCGCGTACGGCGTGCCCGTCGTCGAGATCCGTGCCGTGTCGAACGCCGTCGGCCCCCGTGACCGGGCCGCCTGGCGCATCGGCGAGGCCCTGGAAGCGCTGGGGCACGCCTTCCGGGTGCTCGGCAAGACCGTCTTCGTGGAGCTGGAGCCGTCGTGACCAAGCTGAAGATCGCCTATTCGCCCTGCCCGAACGACACCTTCGTCTTCGACGCCTGGGCCCATGGCCGTGTCCCGGGTGCGCCCCGGCTCGACGTGACCTTCGCCGACATCGACGTCACCAACGGCTGGGCGGAGAGCGGCACCGACACCCACGACGTCCTGAAGGTGTCGTACGCCGTGCTGCCGTGGATCCTCGACGAGTACGCGCTGCTGCCCTGCGGCGGCGCTCTGGGCCGCGGCTGCGGGCCGCTCGTCCTCACCCGGGAAGCCGGGACGGGCGCCGATCTGGCCGGGAAGACGGTCGCGGTGCCGAGCGAGCGCTCCACCGCCTACCTGCTGTTCCGGCTGTGGGCGGCCGAGAACGTGCCGGGCGGCGTCGGGGACGTCGTCGTGATGCCGTTCCACGAGATCATGCCCGCCGTGCGCGACGGCAAGGCCGACGCCGGGCTCGTCATCCACGAGGCCCGCTTCACCTACCGGAACTACGGGCTCCACTGCCTCGCCGACATGGGCGAGCACTGGGAGTCGACGACCGGCCTGCCGATCCCGCTCGGCGCGATCGTCGCCCGCCGCTCACTCGGCGCCGAGACCCTCGAACGGCTCGCCGCCTCCGCCCGCGCCTCCGTACGGATGGCCTGGGACGACCCGGCCGCCTCCCGGCCGTACGTCCTGGAACACGCGCAGGAGATGGACCCGAAGGTGGCCGACCAGCACATCGGTCTCTACGTCAACGAGTTCACGGCCGACCTCGGCGAACACGGCTACGCGGCCGTCCGCGGGCTGCTCACCCGCGCCGCGGCCGAGGGACTCGTACCGCCCCTCGGCCCGGACGCGCTCGCGTTCCCCTGAGCTCGACCGCGTCTGAGCTCGACCGCGTCTGAGCTCGACCGCGTCTGAGCTCGACACACGTCTGAGCTCGACTACACGTCGAGCTGGTCCGCCACCGCGCGCAGCAGGCCCGCGATCTTCGCGCCCTGGGTCTTCTCCGGGTAGCGGCCCCGCTCAAGGGCCGGCGTGATGTTCTCCAGGAGCGTCGTCAGGTCCTGCACGATGGACGCCAGTTCGTCGGGCTTACGGCGCTGCGCCGCGGCGACGGACGGAGTCGGGTCGAGGATGGTGACGGACAGCGCCTGGTCGCCGCGCTGACCGGCGACGACCCCGAACTCCACCCGCTGCCCCGGCTTCAGGGCGTCGACTCCGGCAGGGAGCACCGACGAGTGGACGAAGACGTCGCCGCCGTCGTCCCGGGAGAGAAAGCCGAAGCCCTTCTCACTGTTGAACCATTTGACCTTGCCGGTAGGCACGTCTGTCCTCGTCCTCGTACTCGTCGTCGGGTATGGCGAACAGCGGGTCCACCGACCCGCCGGCACCAAGGCTAATGGCCCGGAGGCCGGTGACAAGACGGTGCCGGTGTGTTCCTGTGGCCTGGGAACTACCCTGGCCGGATGCGTAGTGAAACCCCTGCAGCACCGGAGAACGACAGCGCTCCGGGTGACGGCCTCGTCAGGGCCGGTGTGATCCTCTTCGCCGTCGGCGCCGTGGCGACGCTGGTCACCGTGGCTCCGCTGTTCCTCGGCACCGACCCGTTCCCCACCGTCGCGTACACCGTCTCCATGCTGATGGGGGTCGGGTTCGCCGTCGCCGCCGCCGGTGTGCTGCGGTCGATCGCCGCCCAGCGGCGGCAGGCGCGGGGCGGCGCCGACACGCCGGTTCAGGCCAGGTAGCCCTCCCACCAGCCGCGGAAGTCCGTCAGGTCCGTGAGGACCACGTCCGCGCCGGCCTGCTTCAGCTCCTCGGCGGCGCAGGGGCCGGTGGCGACGGCCACCGAGAAGGCACCGGCCGTGGCCGCGCCGCGGACGTCGCCGACGTGGTCGCCCACATACACCTGGGCGCCGTGGGCGCGCAGGGCCTCCGCCTTGCCCTCGGCCCACAGGCCGCCGGCGACCGCGTCCGGCTCGATGCCGAGGTGGGCGAGGTGCAGCTCGGCGTGCGGGCCGTTCTTCGCGGTGACGACTATCGTGCGCGCGCCGGCCTCGCGGACGGCCTCGACGGCGTCCCGGGCGCCCGGCATCGGGTGCGAGGGCTCGATGGCGTACGTGGGGTACAGCGCCCGGTAGCGGGTCACCATCTCCGGGACATGCTCCTCGGGGAACCAGTACGCCATCTCGTGTTCGAGGGGCGGGCCGAGGCGGGTGACGACGAGGTCCGCGTCGATCGCGGCGCCGGTCTCGGCCGCGAAGGCCTCCCAGGCCGCCTTGATGCCGGGGCGGGTGTCGATCAGCGTCAGGTCGAGGTCGAAGCCGACGGTCAGCGGGGACGCGGGGGCGGAGGGGGTCGCGGTGGTCGTCATGGGGCCATTCTGCGGGACCTCCGGCCCCCGGCGTTCGAATCTCGGTGCTGCTTACACTGAGCCAAGCCTTACCGAACCCCGCTCCGCCCTCTGCACCACCCGATGGGTCCCTGATGCCAGCCGCTTTCCGTACCAGACGGGTCCTCGCGACCTCGGCGGCTCTCGTCGCCCTCCTCCTCGCCGTCCTGCTCAGCCTCGCCGTCGGCGCCCGCGCCATCGCCCCCTCCACGGTGTTCGACGCCCTGCTGCACGGCGGCACGAGCCCCGACGCCGAGGTCGTACGGCAGCTGCGCGTCCCCCGCACCCTCATCGGGCTCATGGTCGGCGCCGCGCTCGCCCTCGCCGGGACCGCTCTCCAGGGCATCACCCGCAACCCGATCGCCGACCCCGGCATCCTCGGCATCAGCCAGGGCTCCTCCGTCGGCGTCGTCCTCGCCATCGCCTTCTTCGGGGTGCACAGCCTCACCGGATACGTGTGGTTCGCCTTCGCCGGAGCCGCGCTCGCCGCCGTCGCCGTCCACGCCATCGCCTCCGGCGGGCGCGGCGGGGCCACGCCCGTGAAACTGGCGCTCGGCGGGGCCGCGATCAACGCGCTGCTGCTCTCCGTCACCACCGGCATCCTCACCACCAAGGCCTCCGCGCTCGACGAGTTCCGGTTCTGGCAGATCGGCTCCCTCGACGGCCGCGACGCCCAGATCGTCGGCCAGATCTGGCCCTTCCTGCTGCTCGGCACGGTCCTCGTCGTCTCCGTGGCCCGCGGCCTCGACGCGCTCGCGCTCGGCGAGGACGTGGCCAAGGGGCTCGGGCAGCGGGTCGCGACCGTACGGATCGTCGGCGGGATCGGCGCGACCGTCCTCACCGGGGCGGCCGTGGCGGCCGCCGGGCCCGTCGCGTTCGTCGGCCTCGCCGTCCCGCACATCGCGCGGGCCGTCGTCGGCTCCGACCACCGGTGGGTACTTCCGATGGCCGCGGTCATCGGGCCGGTGATGCTGCTCGTGGCCGACGTCACCGGACGGATCGTGTTCCCGCCGGGCGAGGTGCCGGCCGGGGTGATGACCGCGCTGATCGGGGTCCCGTTCCTCGTCACCCTCGTACGCCGGAAGGCGGTGCCCGCGTGAGCGCCTTCCCGTTCGCCGTCACCCTCGTACGCCGGAAGGCGGTGCCCGCGTGAGCGCCCTCGATGTGCGTCCCGCCGGGTACGGGATCCTGCGCGCCCGGCGCGCCTCCTTCCTGCTCCACCGGCGCTCCGCCCTCGTCGCCGTGGGCCTGCTGCTGCTCCTGGCCGCCGCCTCCGTCGCGTACCTCTGCGTCGGCGAACGGTTCGTCGGCCCCACCGAGGTCGCACGGATCCTGCTCGGGCAGCCGTCGCCGTCGGCGTTCGTCGTGGAGGAGCTGCGCGAGCCCCGGCTCGTCGTCGCCCTCGCCGTCGGCGCCGCCTTCGGGATCGCGGGCGCCCTCATCCAGACCGTCGCCCGCAACCCGCTCGCCAGCCCCGACATCATCGGCATCAGCCAGGGCGCCGGGGCCGTCACCGTCGCCGCGATGACCTTCGGCCTCACCTCGTACACCGTCCTGCCCTACCTGTCGATCGCCGGTGGTGTCCTCGCCGCCGCGCTCGTGTACGCGTTCGCGTGGCGCGGCGGACTGCACGCCACCCGGTTCGTCCTCATCGGCATCGGCTTCGCCATCGCCCTGCGGTCCCTCACCACCCTCTTCATGACCAAGGGCGACTACCTCGTCGCCCAGCAGGCCCAGATCTGGATGACCGGCTCCCTCAACGGGCGCGGCTGGGACGAGTCGGCGCCCCTCCGCTGGACGCTGCTCCTCATGCTGCCCGCCGTCCTGTGGGCGGCCCGCGCACAGCGGACCGTGTCCCTCGACGACGACACGGCGACCGCGCTCGGCGTCTCCCTCGGCCGGGTCCGCCTCGGGCTCGTCGCCGTCGGCGTCGTCCTCGCGTCCGTGGCCACGGGCGTCGCGGGCCCCGTCGACTTCGTGGCGCTCCTCGCCCCACAGATCGCCCGCCGTATGACGCGGACCGCGCAGATCCCGCTGCTCTGCTCGGCGCTGGCCGGCGCGGCGGTCGTGGTCCTCGCCGACCTGATCGGCCGGCGGCTCTTCTCCCCCGTCGAACTGCCGGTGGGAGTCCTCACGGCGGCGGTCGGCGCCCCGTATCTGATCTGGCTCATCGTGCGGAGCCGAGCTGTTGGAGGTAAGGCGTGAGCAGACTGCAGGCCCGCGAGCTGACGCTCGCCTACGAGGACCGCACCGTCGTCCACGACCTCGACCTCGCCGTCCCCGACGGCAAGGTGACCGTGATCGTCGGCCCCAACGCCTGTGGCAAATCCACCACCCTGCGGGCCCTCGGGCGGCTGCTCAAGCCGGCGGGCGGCGCGGTGCTCCTCGACGGGGAGGAACTGGCCAAGCTGCCGACGAAGCGGATCGCCCGCTCCATCGGGCTGCTTCCCCAGACCCCCGTCGCGCCCGAGGCGATCACCGTCGCCGACCTCGTCTCGCGGGGCCGCCAGCCGCATCAGGCCTGGTGGAAGCAGTGGTCCGAGGAGGACGAACGGGCCGTCTCCGACGCCATGTCCCGCACGGACGTGACCGCGCTCGCCGACCGGCCCGTCGACGCGCTCTCCGGCGGCCAGCGGCAGCGGGTGTGGATCGCGATGGCCCTCGCGCAGGAGACGGACCTGCTGCTCCTCGACGAGCCCACCACCTACCTGGACATCGCCCACCAGGTGGAGGTCCTCGACCTGGTCCGCCGGCTCAACCGGCTGCGCGGCCGCACGGTCGTCCTCGTCCTCCACGACCTGAACCAGGCCGCCCGGTACGCCGACCACCTCGTCGCCATGAAGGCGGGCCGGGTGGTGGCGGAGGGCCCGCCGGGCGAGATCGTGACGGAATCGCTGGTACGGGACGTCTTCGGGCTCCGCTCGGTGGTCGTACCGGACCCGGTGACGGGATCACCGCTGGTGGTACCGGGGGCGCCGTGGCACGCGGATGTGACGGTGGGGGGCTGAGGCCTTCCTGACGGGCCCGTCGCCCATGGGTCGGGGCGGGCCGCGCCCGTCGCCCACCCCGCGTGGGCACACGGGACGGCGCCCTTCGGCGGGCGACGCCTCCGGCCCTTGTGGCTGGACCCGCCGGCCCGTCGCCCCCCCCGTGTGGGCAATCGTCCCGCAGGGCGGGACGGGTGGGCACACGGGACGGCGCCCTTCGGCGGGCGCCTCCGCCCTTGTGCCTGGACCCGCCACCGACTTGTGCGGCGCACGACGGGTGCGGGTTCAGGCCCGGAAGCCTGGGCCCGGCAAGGGGCGCCGTTCCGTTGTGCCCACCCGTTCCGCCCCAGCGGAACAGATGCCCACAACGCGGGGCAGCGGGGAGGCACGGGTGGGCCCGCCCCAGCGGAACAGATGCCCACAACGCGGGGCAGCGGGGACGCCAAGGGTGGGCCCGGCCCAGCGGAACAGATGCCCACAACGCGGGGCAGCGGGGACGCCAAGGGTGGGCCCGCCCCAGCGGAACAGATGCCCACAACGGAGGTGGCGGGCGGCGCCACGGCGGAACCCACGCCCACAACGGGGGGCGGCACGGCGGAACCCACGCTCACAAACGCGGGGCGGCGGGGGCCGCACGGGTCAGGCCCGCTCCAGCGGGTCAGATGCCCACCACGGCGGGGGGCGGACCGGCGGCGGGGCTTCAGGGGCGGCGGGAGCGCCAGAGGAGGTAGGCCGCCGTGGTGATGGCCGCCGCCCGGAAGATCCACGGCCAGGTTTCCGAGATCGCCGCGCCCATCGCCTCCCCGCCCGTCGCCACCGGCTCGCCCCAGCGGCCCTCGACGCGGCCCCACAGCCAGGTGACACCCGACGCGGCGGCGAGGCCCGGGATCACCAGGACCGCGGTCCTGACCTCGCCGGGGGTGAGGCGGCGCGAGGCGTACGCGAGGAGCCAGCCCGCGGCCAGCGCGGGAAGCGAGCTGAAGATCGCGCCGCCGAGCAGCAGAAGCGCGGCAAGGAGCACGAAGGGGTTCCTGAGGCGGAGGCGGGAGGCCGCGGTCCCCTCGGGGCCGGGGGCCGGGGCAGGGTCCTGTTCCGGCCGCGCCTTCGTCGCGGGCCCGCCGCGACGGAGCAGGAGCGCTCGGGCCGGCCGGCGGCGCTTGCCCGGCGCGGGCTCCGGCTCGTGGCCCTCCGGCTCCCCCTCCTCCGGCTCGTCCGGCTCCGGCGGTGCGAAGAGGTCCGGGCGTTCGACGCCGCCCACGAAGCCCGGCAGGGCCTCGGCGGTGTCGGTCCGCCACCACTCCGGCTCGCTCTCGTCCCCGTCCGGAACCTCGGGTTCTCCCTCGCGTGGCTTCGGCACCGCCGCCGCGCCCGGGCCTCCGACCCGTTCCACCACCTCGTCCGGCGTGCCGAGCGCCCCGAGGATGCCGCGCACCTCCGACGGGCTCTCCTCGCCGTGCGTGGTGCGGCGGCGGTCGATCTCGTCCCGCAGCGTCGACACCAGCCGCATCCGGTCGCTCGCCGGCAGCTGCCGCTGTTGTGCCAGATCGCCGACCCGGCTCAGGTAGTCGTAGACCAACTGGTCGCTCTCGATGCCCACGGTGCCCCTCCACGGCCGGTTCGCCCGGTACGGCCCGACGTTAGCGCCTGCGCAGCGGCTAACGTGGTCCGGATGGGGATCGGTGAGCTCGACCGGGAGGCGCACGTGCCCGAGGTAACTGGCGCCGCCACGGCGCCCCGCACGCTCGCGGAGGCGCTGCGCGCGCGGGGCGACGAGGGGCTCGCCGCGCTGCTGCGGGCCCGGCCGGACCTGCTGAGTCCCGTGCCGAACGACCTGACGCAGCTGGCGACCCGCGCCGGTACGCGGGGTTCGGTGGTGCGTGCCCTGGAGCGGCTCGACCGGTTCGCGCTCCAGACGGCCGAAGCGCTCGCCGTCGGCCCCGACCCGACCCCGTATCCCGTACTCCTGGCCCTGCTGTCCGGCGACGAGGGCGACCCGGCGGTCGAGGCGGCGCTGCCGGGCGCGGTGGCGCTGCTGCGCGAGCAGGCGCTCGTGTGGGGCGAGGACGACCGGCTGCGGCTTGTGCGGACGGCGCGGGAGCTGCTCGCGCCCTCGGCGCAGCACCCGTCGCCGACGGGGCTCGGGCCGACGGTCGCGGAGGCGACGTCGGGGATGTCGCCGGGCCGGGTGCAGGAGATCATCGCGGCGGCGGGGCTGCCCACGACGCACGATCCGGTGTCGGCGGTGGCGGCGCTGACGGAGCTGTTCACCGACCGGGACCGGATGGGCGCGCTGCTCGACACGGCGTCTCCGGACGCGCTCGGCGTCCTGGACCGGCTGGTGTGGGGCCCTCCGTACGGCGAGGTGACCTCGGACCCGGCGCCTCCGGTGCGCTGGCTGCGCGACCGTGGCCTGCTGCTCCCGGTGTCGGCGCGGACGATGGTGCTGCCGCGCGAGGTGGCGCTGCATCTGCGGGGCGGGCGGGCGCACCGGTCGCCGGAGCCGGTGCCGCCCGAGCTGGGGGTGCTGCGCGAGTACCGCCCACAGGTTGTGGACAGTGCGGCGGCCGGTCAGGCGCATGTGGCGCTCGCGACGGTCGAGGAGCTGCTGAAGTCCTGGGACCGGGGCGGTCCGCCGGTGCTGCGCGCGGGCGGGCTCGCGGTGCGGGACCTGAAGCGGACCGCGGCGGCCCTGGACGTCACGGAGGAGACGGCCGCGTTCTGGCTGGAGCTCTGTTACGGGGCGGGGCTGCTCGCCTCGGACGGTGAGGCGGACGAGCGGTACGCGCCGACGCCCGCCTACGACGACTGGCTGGACCTGCCGCCCGCCGAACGCTGGGCGCTGCTCGTCACTCCCTGGCTGACGGCGACCCGTACGCCGGGCCTGGTCGGCGGCCCGGACGCGAAGGGCCGTACGCTCGCCGCTCTCGGCCCGGACCTGGACCGGGCGCCGGCGCCCGAGGTGCGGCACCGGGTTCTGGAGCTCCTGGCGACGCTGGCGCCGGGCGCGGCGGCCGACCCGGAGACGCTGTTGGCGCGGCTGCGCTGGGAGCGGCCCCTGCGGGGCGCCTCGCAGGTCGCTTCCGAGGGGGCCGGGACCACGGATCTGCGGTCGCGGCTCGCCCGCTGGACGCTCGCGGAGGCGGAGTTCCTGGGGCTCACCGGCCGGGGCGCCCTGTCGGGTCCGGCGCGGGCGCTGCTCAACCTGCCCCTGGCGGAGGCCGCCGCCCCCGCCGACCACGGTGGCGGCGTCGAGCTGTCGGTGGCGGCGGCGCGGGCGGCGACCCTGCTCGCGCCGCTGCTTCCCGAGGCCGTCGACCATGTCCTCCTCCAGGCGGATCTGACGGCCGTCGCGCCGGGGCCGCTGCGGCGGCCGCTCGCGGACGCGCTCGCGGTTCTGGCGGATGTCGAGTCGAAGGGTGGCGCGACGGTCTACCGGTTCACGCCGGGGTCCGTCCGGCGTGCGCTCGACTCCGGGCTGACGGCCTCGGACCTGCACGACTTCCTGAAGGCGCATGCCCGTACGCCGGTGCCGCAGCCGCTCGCGTACCTCGTGGACGACGTGGCGAGACGGCACGGACATCTGCGGGTGGGGGCGGCGTCCGCGTATGTGCGGTGTGATGACGACACGGTCCTCGGGGAGATCCTGGCGGACCGGCGTTCGGCTTCGCTCGGTCTGCGGAGGATCGCGCCGACGGTCCTGGCGGCGCAGACGGACCCGGTGTCGCTGCTCGACGGGCTGCGGTCGATGGGGTACGCGCCGGCCGCCGAGTCGGCGGAGGGCGACGTCCTCGTCACCCGCGCCGACGCGTACCGCACGCCCGCGCGTACGGCCCCCGTGCCCGTCCCCGACGGGCCGCCCGCGCCGGACACGACCCTGCTCGGCGCGGCGGTACGGGCGATCCGGGCGGGCGACCGGGCGGCGACGGTGGTTCGGAAGGAGCCGGCGGTGGCGACGGCGGCGGGCGCCCTGCCCCGCACCTCCGCCGCCGAGACCCTGGCCACCGTCCAGGCGGCGGCGATGACCGGCTCCGCGGTCTGGATCGGCTACGTCAACGCGGAGGGCGCGGCGAGCCAGCGGGTCATCGCCCCGGTGCGGGTGGAGGGCGGCTTCGTGACCGGGTACGACCACACGGCGGACGAGGTCCGCACGTATCCGCTGCACCGCATCACGGGGGTGGCGGAGCTGGCGGACGACCAGGTGTAGAGGGCCGGCCGCCGCGCGTCCTGCCACGGATCTCACCTCGCGCCGCGTCGTACACCTGTCATACAGCTGTCGTACGAGCGAGCCACGTCCCGCGCGCGACCATGCTGCACACTGGAGGATTGGCCGTTACGGGAACGGCCGGGTGCCGGAAGGACCTGATCACACGTGAGTGGACCGCTCATCGTCCAGAGTGACAAGACCCTGCTCCTGGAGGTCGACCATGAGCTCGCCGACGCCTGTCGGCGGGCCATCGCGCCGTTCGCGGAGCTGGAGCGGGCGCCGGAGCACATCCACACGTACCGGCTGACGCCGCTCGGCCTGTGGAACGCGCGGGCCGCCGGGCACGACGCCGAGCAGGTCGTCGACGCGCTCGTCGAGTACTCGCGCTATCCCGTGCCGCACGCACTGCTCGTCGACATCGCCGAGACCATGGCACGGTACGGGCGGCTCACCCTGTCCAAGCACCCCACCCACGGGCTCGTCCTCACCAGCACCGACCGGCCCGTCCTGGAGGAGATCCTGCGGTCGCGGAAGGTGCAGCCGCTGGTCGGGGAGCGCATCGACGCCGACACCGTCGCCGTGCATCCGTCCGAGCGCGGGCAGATCAAGCAGACGCTGCTCAAGCTGGGCTGGCCGGCCGAGGACCTCGCCGGGTACGTGGACGGCGAGGCGCACCGGATCGACCTGGCCGAGGACGGCTGGGCCCTGCGCCCGTACCAGAGGCAGGCCGTCGAAGGCTTCTGGCACGGCGGTTCCGGGGTGGTCGTGCTGCCCTGCGGTGCGGGGAAGACGCTGGTCGGGGCGGGGGCCATGGCGCAGGCCAAGGCGACCACGCTCATTCTCGTGACCAACACCGTGTCCGCCCGGCAGTGGAAGAGCGAGCTGGTGAAGCGGACCTCGCTCACCGAGGACGAGATCGGCGAGTACAGCGGGACGAAGAAGGAGATCCGGCCGGTCACCATCGCCACGTACCAGGTGCTCACGACCAAGCGGAAGGGCATCTACCCGCACCTGGAGCTCTTCGACTCCCGCGACTGGGGCCTCATCGTCTACGACGAGGTGCATCTGCTGCCCGCGCCCGTCTTCAAGTTCACCGCCGACCTCCAGGCCCGGCGACGGCTCGGCCTCACCGCGACCCTCGTGCGGGAGGACGGGCGGGAGTCCGACGTCTTCTCGCTGATCGGGCCCAAGCGGTTCGACGCGCCGTGGAAGGAGATCGAGGCGCAGGGGTACATCGCGCCCGCCGACTGCGTCGAGGTCCGGGTGAACCTGACCGACTCGGAGCGGCTCGCGTACGCGACCGCCGAGGCCGAGGAGAAGTACCGCTTCTGCGCGACGACGGCGACGAAGCGGAAGGTGACGGAAGCCCTGGTAAAGCGGTTCGAGGGGCAGCAGATCCTCGTCATCGGGCAGTACATCGACCAGCTCGACGAACTGGGCGAGCACCTGGACGCCCCCGTCATCAAGGGCGAGACGTCGAACGCGCAGCGGGAGAAGCTCTTCGACGCGTTCCGCACCGGCGAGATCAGTGTGCTCGTGGTGTCGAAGGTCGCGAACTTCTCGATCGACCTGCCGGAGGCGACCGTCGCGATCCAGGTGTCGGGCACCTTCGGCTCGCGGCAGGAGGAGGCCCAGCGCCTCGGCCGGGTGCTGCGGCCGAAGGCCGACGGACACCAGGCGCACTTCTACTCGGTGGTCGCCCGCGACACCATCGACCAGGACTTCGCGGCGCACCGCCAGCGGTTCCTGGCCGAACAGGGGTACGCGTACCGGATCGTCGACGCGGACGAGCTGCTGGGGCAGTGACCTGGGCGCTCAGTCCATCAGGGCAAGGAGCGGGCCCGCCGCCCCCAGGCAGTACTGGGCGGTGACCAGCGCGCGGCGGGGTGACACCAGGGCCGCCACGCCCGCGACCGCCCCGAGGGCCACGGCCCAGAATCCGGCCGCGATGAGGACGCCGCCCGTACCGTCGCCCTCGACGGCGTCACTGAGGGTGACCATGGCGGTGAACACCAGACAGGCGAGGAGGAAGACCAGCCCGCCGGCCGCGGCGAGGCGCAGCCCGAAGGTGTACGGGGCGGGCGACGCTTCCGGGGCGGTCGCGGCCGGGGCCGGAGTCGGGGCGGTCGGAGCCGGGGCGGGCGCGGCCGGGGAGGTCTCGGCCGGAGTCGGGGCGGGCGCGGCCGGGGCGGGCTCGTCCGGGGTCGGGGCGGGCGTCGTCGTCATGTGCTGATCCCATCAGGCGCGACGGCGGCGCCGGCAGACGTTCCCGTACTCAGTCGGGGCCGGGGGCGTACTCAGGGCGCGGGTTCCTGACCCCCGCCCCGGGCGGGCCGTAGTCGCCGAGGAGGACGACTCCGGCCGCGGCGCCGCCGAAGGCGCGGATCGCGCGCAAGGCGGTGCCGAGGTGGCGGACTCGGGGCCGGGGGATCGTGGTCGCGGAGGTGAACGTCGTCGCGGTCATACCTCCATGATGGAATCCGGACATTCCGAACACATCGCTCTCGGGAGTGAACCGGGGACGGACCCGGCTCCGACGTGAGACGGAGCCCGTCCCCTACGGGGCGGACGGGCGGCGAATCCGTTCGCCCCGAACCCGCACAGGAGTTACACTCGCCAGCTTCCCCGCCTCCCTCCGTGGAGAGCCGCCGCCCGGCCGGAAACCGGCGGCCACCTCGTCGTGTCCGCGTATCCACCTGCCCGGAGGCTTCACCGTGTCCGTATCCGACGATCCGCGCGCCGCTCACCCGGCAGTTCCGCCGGCCGGCGACCCGCTCGCGCGGGAACGCGCCCATCTCGCCTCCTCCCGCGCCGCCCTGCGCGCGATGCGCGAGGACGTCGAGGCGCTCGACATCAAGGACGTCACGGCGAACTGGGTCAACGCCGTCGTCCTCGGACGGCAGATCGAGGACCGCATCAAGGCACTCGCCGACCTCTCCGGGCTTCCGCTGTTCTTCGGGCGCCTCGACTACCTCCACACCACGCAGGAGGGGCAGCGCTTCTACATCGGGCGGCGGCACGTCCACGACGCCGACGGCGACCCGATGGTGATCGACTGGCGCGCGCCGGTCTCACAGCCGTACTACCAGGCGTCGAAGAAGGACCCGCAGGACGTCGGCCTCCGCCGCCGCTTCGGGTACACGGGCGGCGAACTCACCGCGTACGAGGACGAGCACCTGTCCGATCCGGAGGAGCTGGAGACGACCAGCCGGCTGCTCCAGGCGGAGATCGAGCGGCCCCGCGTCGGCCCGATGCGGGACATCGTCGCCACGATCCAGCCGGAGCAGGACGGAATCGTCCGGTCCGGTCTCTCCGGGACCGTGTGCGTGCAGGGAGGCCCCGGCACCGGCAAGACGGCCGTGGGCCTGCACCGTGTCGCGTACCTCCTGTACGCGCACCGCGAGCGGCTCGCCCGCACCGGCACCCTGGTCATCGGACCGAACCGGTCCTTCCTCCACTACATCGAGCAGGTCCTTCCCGCGCTCGGCGAGCTGGAGGTCAGGCAGGCCACGGTCGACGACCTCGTCGCGCACGTCGAGGTGCGGGGCACGGACGAGGCGGCGACGGCGGTCGTCAAGGGCGACGCCCGGATGGCGGAGGTGCTGCGCCGGGCGGTGCGTTCCCACATCACGCTGCCCACGGAGCCCCTGATGGTGGTGCGCGGCTCACGCCGCTGGCGGGTGCCCGCGTACGAACTGGAGGAGATCGTCCGCGAGTTGGCGGACCGCGACATCCGGTACGGGGCGGCCCGCGAGGCACTGCCGCAGCGCATCGCGCACGCCGTCCTGGTCCGGATGGAACAGGCCGGCGAGGCACCCGACGACCGGGTGCAGAACACGGTCGCGCGGAACACGGCGGTGAAGGCGGTCGTGAAGGAGTGCTGGCCGCCGGTGGAACCGGAGAAGCTGGTGCTCCGGCTGCTCTCGGACCCGGAGTTCCTCGCGGAACACGCCGAGGGGCTGCTCACCGGGGACGAGCAGAAGCTGCTGCTGTGGGCGAAGCCGGCGCGGAGCGTGCGGACGGCGAAGTGGTCGGCGGCGGACGCGGTCCTCATCGACGAGGCGCGGGACCTGGTGGAGCGGACGCACTCGCTCGGTTATGTGGTCCTCGACGAGGCGCAGGACCTGTCGCCGATGCAGTACCGGGCGGTGGGCCGGCGCTGCACGACCGGCTCGGCGACGATCCTGGGCGACCTCGCGCAGGGGACGACGCCGTGGGCGACGGGGAGCTGGGCGGAGGCGCTCGGGCACCTCGGGAAACCGGAGGCGGTGGTGGAGGAGCTGACCGCCGGTTTCCGTGTGCCGCGCGAGGTGATCGCGTACGCCTCCCGGCTCCTTCCGCACATGTCGCCGGGCCTCGCGCCGGTCGAGTCGGTCCGTGAGAACCCCGGTTCCCTCGCGGTACGCCCCACGGACACGCCCGACGAGGACGTGGTCGCGGCCTGCGTCGAGTTCCTGGCCCAGGAGGGCTCCATCGGCCTGATCGCGGCGGACGCCCGGATCGCCCCGCTGGCGGAGGCCCTGACGGCCGCCGGGCTCGCGTACCTCTCCCCTGGCGAGGAGACGACGGCCGAGTCCCGGCTGACCCTGGTTCCGGCCTCGCTCGCGAAGGGCCTGGAGTACGACTACGTGGTGCTGGACGAACCGGCCGCGGTCGTCGACGGCGAACCGGACGAACGGACGGGTCTGCGGCGCCTCTACGTGGCCCTGACCCGCGCCGTCTCCGGCCTGACGGTCCTCCACTCGGCGCCGTTGCCACGGCAGTTGGGGCACGTGTGAGCCAGGCCGGGGGCCCTGCGGTCCGGGACCGATGAGTTTCCACGCGGTCTGCGGTCCTAGGGGGTGTTGTTGGCGAGTACCAGTCATGAACCTCACGGGAGAACCCAGATGCGCACCCTGATCAGCTCCGCCTTCGTCTCGCTCGACGGCGTCGTGGAGGCACCCGGTGGCGAGGCCGGCTACCGGAACGCGGGCTGGACCTTCAAGGACATGGAGTTCGTCCCCGAGGCGTACGCCGTCAAGGGCCGGGAGCAGGAGGAGGCCACCGCGATGCTGTTCGGCCGCGTCAGCTACGAGGCGTTCAGCCCCGTCTGGCCGGACATGGAGGACTTCGCGGGGTACAGGACGATGCCCAAGTACGTCGTGTCCACGACCCTCTCCGAGAGCGACCTGGTGGACAACTGGGGCGAGACCACGATCCTGCGCTCGCTCGACGACGTCGCCGCGCTGAAGAAGACCGAGGGCGGGCCGATCATCATGCACGGCAGCGCTTCGCTGGGCCGCGCCCTTTCGGACGCCGGCCTGATCGACCGCTACCACCTGCTCGTCTTCCCGCTCCTGCTCGGCGCGGGCAAGCGGCTGTTCAGCCAGACGGACAAGGACACGCAGAAGCTGAAGCTCGTCGAGCACGAGGCGTACTCCAACGGCATGCAGCTGAACGTCTTCGACGTCGTGCGTTAGGTCCGGTCAGCGCGGTGTCGCGTACTCCGCGAGGGCCTCGGTGCGCGTGCGGCGGGCGACGGCCGCGAGGACCGGGTTCGTGTCCCGGTAGTACGCCTCCGTCACCAGGCCCCAGGCCAGCGCCCAGCCCCGCCCGCGCGCCCAGGTCGCGTCGTCGGCCCCCGCGGCCTCGCGGAACAGCGGGCGGGTGCCGGCGGTGAGCAGGGTCCAGGCGGGCATCATGTCGCAGGCCGGGTCGCCCGTACCGAGGCCGCCGAAGTCGATGACGGCGCTGAGCCGGCCGTCGCGGCCGAGCAGGTTGCCCGGCAGCAGGTCGCCGTGGATCCAGACGGGCGCGCCGTCCCACTGCGGGAGCCGCAGGACGGCCTCCCAGGAGGCGAGGGCCAGTTCCGCGTCGACGGCGCCGTCGGCCGCGAGCTCCCGGACGGCGCCCGGCAGGTTGCCGTCCTCCCACGCGGTGACCGGGCCGCCCCGGAAGGAGGCGGGCCCGCCGCTCGCGTCGACGGCGCGCAGGGCGGCGCCGAAGCGGCCGAGCGCGACGGCCGCGTGGGCGAGGTCGGTGAGCGGTACGTCGTACGTGTCGTCGCCGTCGAGCCAGCGGTAGACGGACCAGGGCAGCGGGAACTCCGCGCTCGCCCCGGCCCGCCCGGCCGGGACGGGGACGTCGAGCGGCAGGTGCGGGGCGAGCAGGGGCAGCCAGCGCTGCTCCTTCTCGACGTGGCGCGCCGCGTACGGGACGCGGGGCAGCCGTACGACGAGGTCGTCGCCGAGCCGGAACATCGCGTTGTCCGTACCGGCGGAGTCCACGGCCCGCACGGGAAGGCCTGCCCACTCGGGGAACCGCCCGGCGACGAGCCGCTCGACGAGCGCGGTGTCGACGGGGAGTTCGCCGGGTTGCATGGGGGTGGCTGCCATACCGGGCAGGCTAGCCATCGCCCTTGGGCCGGGGCCACGCGTTTTCCGCACGGCGCCGCCGGACTTCCGGCTTCCGGCTCCCGGCTTCCGGCTCCCCGGCTCCCCAGGGCAGGCTTCCGGCATCCCCCGGGGCACACCTCCGGCATCCCGCTCCGAGGGCAGCGATCCCCCGGCAGGTCTACGCGTCCAGTGCCTCGCGCCAGACGCGGACCGCCGCGGAGGAGACCGGGCGCGCCCAGCCCTGGGGGCGGGCCGCGCCGCCGATGTGGAAGGCGTCGAGGCCCGCCGCGCGGAGTTCCGGGAGGTGGTCGAGGCGCAGTCCGCCGCCCACGAGGATCCGGGCCTCGTAGCCGGGCTCGCCCGTGCGGGCGGCCTCGGCCTTGAGGGTGGCCAGGCCGTCGTCGACGCCGGTGGCCGCGCCGGCGGTCAGGTACGTGTCGAGGCCCGGCAGGTCGGCGAGGCGCTTGCGCAGCCCGTCACGGTCGGCGGCGCGGTCGATCGCCCGGTGGAAGGTCCAGCGGCAGCCGTCGAAGACGGTGACGAGCCGCTCGACGGCCACCAGGTCGGGCTCGCCGTCCGGGGTGAGGAAGCCGAGGACGAACTCGGTGGCGCCCGCCGCGCGGAGTTCCTCCGCCCGGCGGACCAGGGCGTCGGTGTCGCCGGCCGCGAAGCCGTCGGCGAGACGGATCATCACGCGCAGCGGGATGTCGACGGCAGCCCGGACGGCGACGAAGGACGCCGTGGACGGGGTGAGCCCGTCCGCCGCCATGTCGGTGACGAGTTCGAGCCGGTCGGCGCCGCCGGTCTGGGCGGCGACCGCATCCTCCTCGTCGAGGGCGATCACCTCAAGGACTGCACGGTTGCTCATCGAAGCCCATTTCTCCATAAATGACGGCTACAGGTCTAGTCCAATGACCAGCCTAGCCGTGCGTGTGGCCTCCCGCATCGTGCGTGGCCTCACCAGCCGAGGGAACAGGGGCCCCGGCGCCGCCCGCGGTGACCGTGAAGGCCGCCGTCCGGACCTTGCCCTCGTGCTGGAAGTCGAGGAACAGACGGTACGCGCCGGCGCTGGGTGCCGTCGCCGTGAAGGAGACGTCGGGGCCGGGGCCGCCCTCGTTCGGGTGGACGTGGAGGTAGGCGAGGTCACCGGCGCGGAGGGCGACGAGGTGCCCGTACGCCCCGAGGTACGGCTCCAGGTCGGTGACGGGCTTCCCGCCCTTGCTGACGGTGAGCCGGAGCTCGCCGGCCTTGCCCGGGTTCAGGGTGCCGCCGAGCCGGACCTGGTAGCCGTCGACGTTCGCGGTCGGGGCGACGGCGGGCAGCGGCTTCGGGGTGTACGCGCCGGGGACGGCGAGGTCGGCACCGAGCGTGATGCCCTTGGCTCCGGGCGCGGCGGGCTTGAAGTCCGCGAAGGCCTTGTAGCCGCCGGCGGCGGGAAGGTCGACGGGGGTCGTCCAGGTGCCGTCCGCGGCCTTCACGGGGTGCAGGTGCCGGAAGGTGCCGAGGTCGCGCGAGGCGACGATGAAGTGCAACTCCTTGCCGTGCTCGGTGGCGAAGGCGGTGACCTTCTTGCCCGCCGCATCCTTGACGGAGAACTTCAGGACGCTCTTGCCCGCGGCGGGCGTCGGGGTCTCCATGGCCAGCGTGTAGCCGTCCTGGGAGACCTGGAGGCCGCCGGGGAGGTTCGCGGCGGCCGGTGCGTCCTTGGCCGCGCCCTCCTCGTGGCCGGCGTGCCCGTCGGGCGCGCTCCTGGCGGGGGCGGCCGCATGGCCGCCGTGTTCCGCCTTCTTCGGCTCGTCGATGGGGCCGACCCCCTTGCCGACCCCGTACGCGGTCCCGAAGGTCGCGGCGAGCGCGGCGGCAAAGGCAGTGATCTTCACTCCGGTGTTCATGACTGCTCTCCCGTACATGAGGGGTGGCGCGGGTTCTCGTCCGATGCACTTCACCATACCCCCAGGGGGTATCAAGTCAAGTCGGGGATCCGCTTGCGCCGAATACCACTGGGGGGTATACATGGAGCCACGACCAGATACCCCCCGAGGGTATCCGGTGAAGTGGAACCGACCGAGGAGGAAGCCATGGGCTCCTGCTGCACCCCCGACAACAGCTGCTCGACCACGGAGACCGCCGCCGTCGCGGTCGCCGACAGCACCGCCACGGTCTACGCCGTCTCGGGCATGACCTGCGGCCACTGCAAGACCGCGATCACCACCTCCGTCAGCGCGCTCGCCGGCGTCATCTCCGTGGACGTCGACGTCGCCGGCGGCCTGGTGACGGTGACCACGGGCGGCGAGCCCGACGACGCCGCGATCACGGCGGCCGTCGACGACGCCGGCTACGAGCTCACCGGCCGCGCCTGATCCATCCCGGCCGCCGGGGCCCGCCCAGACACGGGCCCCGGCCCCCGAAGGCTTTGAAACGAGGAGCAGGAAATGACCACGACCACTCCGGGCACCGCCCAGGTCGAGCTCGCCATCGGCGGCATGACCTGCGCCTCGTGCGCGGCCCGTATCGAGAAGAAGCTGAACCGGATGGACGGGGTCGAGGCCACCGTCAACTACGCCACCGAGAAGGCGAAGGTCAC
This sequence comes from Streptomyces sp. NPDC058326, assembly GCF_042879855.1. NCBI lineage: Bacteria > Bacillati > Actinomycetota > Actinomycetes > Kitasatosporales > Streptomycetaceae > Streptomyces > Streptomyces sp. NPDC058326. Next base: position 592,816 of record NZ_JBHVZO010000004.1, read on the forward strand.
CTTCGACGCCGACATCGACGTCGCCGAGCTGATCGCGACCGTCGAGGCCACCGGCTACACCGCCGCCGAGCCCGCGCCCCCGAAGACGGACACCCCCGGCGCCGCGGACGGCCCCACGGACGAGGAGAGGGCCGACGAGGAGCTGCGGCCCCTGAGGCAGCGGCTGATCACTGCCGTCACGCTCGCCGTGCCGGTCATCGCGATGGCGATGGTCCCGGCCCTGCAGATCGAGTACTGGCAGTGGCTCAGCCTCACCCTCGCCGCACCCGTCGTCGTCTACGCCGCCTGGCCCTTCCACAAGGCCGCCTGGACCAACGCCCGGCACGGCGCGGCGACCATGGACACCCTGATCTCGGTCGGCACGACCGCCGCGTTCCTGTGGTCGCTGTGGGCGCTGTTCTTCGGCACCGCCGGTACGCCGGGGATGACCCACCCCTTCGAGTTCACCATCGCCCGCAGTGACGGCGCCGGGAACATCTACCTGGAGGCCGCCGCAGGCGTCACCGCCTTCATCCTCGCCGGCCGCTACTTCGAAGCCCGCTCCAAGCGCAAGGCAGGCGCAGCCCTCAAAGCCCTGATGCAGCTGGGCGCGAAGGAGGTGACCGTCCTGCGGGGTGGCCGCGAGGTCACCGTACCCACCGCCGAACTCGCCGTCGGGGACCGCTTCCTGGTCCGTCCCGGCGAGAAGATCGCCACCGACGGCACCGTCGTCGAGGGCTCCTCCGCCGTCGACGCCTCCATGCTCACCGGCGAATCCGTCCCCGTCGAGGTGAGCGTCGGCGACTCCGTCACCGGCGCCACCCTCAACGCCGGCGGCCGCCTCGTCGTCGAAGCCACCCGCATCGGCGCCGACACCCAGCTCGCCCGGATGGCCAAGCTCGTCGAGGACGCCCAGAACGGCAAGGCCGCCGCCCAGCGCCTCGCCGACAAGATCTCCGCCGTCTTCGTCCCCATCGTCATCGCGCTCGCCCTCGGCACCCTCGGCTTCTGGCTCGGCACCGGACAGGGCCTGACCGCCGCGTTCACCGCCGCCGTCGCCGTCCTGATCATCGCCTGCCCCTGCGCCCTGGGCCTGGCCACCCCCACCGCCCTCATGGTCGGCACCGGCCGCGGCGCCCAGCTCGGCATCCTCATCAAGGGCCCCGAAGTCCTGGAAACCACCCGCAAGGTCGACACCATCGTCCTCGACAAGACCGGCACCGTCACCACCGGCCGCATGACCCTCATCAAGGTCCACACCGCCGCCGGCACCGACGAGACCGACGTCCTGCGCCTCGCCGGCGCCCTGGAGCACTCCTCCGAGCACCCCATCGCCCAGGCCGTCGCCACCGGCGCCGCCGCCAAGGTCGGCACCCTCCCGACCCCCGAGGACTTCGCCAACATCCCCGGTCTCGGCGTCCAGGGCGTCGTCGAGGGCCACGCCGTCCTCGTCGGCCGCGAAAAGCTCCTCGACGAATGGGCGATGGAACTTCCGCAGGCGCTGAAGTCCGCGAAGGACGCCGCCGAAAAGGCCGGCAAGACCGCCATCGCCGTCGCCTGGGACGGTCAGGCCCGCGCCGTCCTCGAAGTCGCCGACGCCATCAAGGAGACCAGCCCCGAGGCCATCCGGCGGCTGCGCGCCCTCGGTCTGACACCGATCCTGCTCACCGGGGACAACAAGGCCGTCGCCGAGTCCGTCGCCGCCGAGGTCGGCATCGACGAAGTCATCGCCGAAGTCATGCCCCAGGACAAGGTCGACGTCGTCAAGCGCCTGCAGGCCGAGGGCCGCTCCGTCGCCATGGTCGGCGACGGCGTCAACGACGCCGCCGCACTCGCCCAGGCCGACCTCGGCCTCGCCATGGGCACCGGCACCGACGCCGCCATCGAAGCCGGCGACCTCACCCTCGTCCGCGGAGACCTCCGCGCCGCCGCCGACGCCATCCGCCTCTCCCGCAAGACGCTCGGCACCATCCGCTCCAACCTGTTCTGGGCCTTCGCCTACAACGTCGCCGCCCTCCCCCTCGCCGCCGCCGGACTCCTCAACCCCATGATCGCCGGCGCCGCCATGGCCTTCTCCTCCGTCTTCGTCGTCGGCAACAGCCTCCGACTCCGCGGCTTCCAGGCCGCCGACCGCTGACGACCCGCCCTTCCCCGCCAATCTCCGAGGAGCCCGCCGTGGCCGGTTACGGACAGCACAAGGAAGACATCATCAGACGCCTGCGGCGCATCGAGGGTCAGGTCAGGGGGGTGCAGCGGATGGTCGACGAGGACGTCTACTGCATCGACGTCCTCACCCAGGTCTCCGCCATCAACGCGGCGCTCCAGTCCTGCGCGGTCGCCCTGCTCGACGAACACCTCAGCTGCTGCGTCACGGAGGCCATCGCCCAGGGCGGAGACCAGGCCAAGGCGAAGGTGGGCGAGGCGTCCAAGGCCATCGCCCGGCTCATCCGGACGTAGGGCCTGAAAGAGAGTCACCGCGAAAGGCCCCGGAAGGGGAGTCGGACCGAAGGGCCCCCCGAGGGGCCCTTCGGTGGTGTCAACCGCTCTTGCGTGCGGGACAGGCGGCGGACAGGGTGACGCTCAGCCGGAGACAGAGGCCGAGCAGTTGCCGGAGGAGCACCAGCTCCGCCGAACCGGCCGGACCGGCGTCACAGATCTTCGCGCAGGAGCCGTTCTTCATGAGGATCGACATCCCGCCAGCGTACCCCTAGGGGGTATACCTGGGCAGGGGAGGCGGCCCGTACGATGAGCCGCCCGTAGGGGAGGGGATGCACGTGCGCCGGCTGGGAGACCTGGAGGCCGAGATCATGGACCGGCTGTGGGCCTGGGAGCGGCCCGCCACGGTCCGCGAGATCGTCGACGACATCAACCGCGGACGCCGGGTCGCCTACACGACCGTGATGACGGTGGCGGACATCCTGCACCGCAAGGGCTGGCTCCGCCGCGAGAAGACCGGGCGTGCCTGGCTGTACGAGCCCGTCCGCAGCCGCGAGGAGTACACCGCGGGACTCATGCGGGACGCCCTCGGCGACAGCCAGGACCGCCCCGCCGCCCTCCTGCGGTTCGTCGAGGTCATCTCGGACGAGGACATGGACGCCCTCGACGCGGCCCTGCGCGCCGCCCGGGGCGACCAGGACCCGCAGCCCGGCGGGAGCGGCGCGTGAACCACCACGCCCTCGTCCCGCTCGGGCTCGTCGCCCTCACCGGATTCCTCCTGCCGTTACTCGTGGCCCGGGCGCGCTGGGCGCAGCAGGTCCCCCGGCTCGCCCTCGGGGTGTGGGCCGCGTGCGGCGCGGTCTTCGCCGGCGCGTCCGCCCTGCTGCCCGCGCAGATGGTCCTGTCGAGCGAGAGCAGTCACCGTCTGGCGGACATGATGCTCATGCTCCGTCCGCCCACCCCCGCCCAGCTCCTCGCCCTCGACGGGCGCGAGCTGGTCGCCCTCTCGCTCGCCCTCGCCGTCCTCTCGGTGCCCGCCGCCGCGTTCGTCCGCCGGCTGTTCCGGGCCCGGCGGGTGCGGGTGCGGCACGCGGGGGTGCTGCGGCTCGTGGGGCGGTACGACGCCGCGCTGCGGGCCACCGTCCTCGACGACGAGCGGCCCGCCGTGTACTGCCTGCCCGGCCGCTCGCGCCGGGTCGTCGTCTCCTCGGGCGCGGTGCACACCCTGACCCCGGCCCAGCTGGCGGCGGCGCTCGCGCACGAACGGGCGCACATCGCGGGGCGGCATCATCTTCTGGTCGCGGCGGCGGAGGCCTTCGCGGCCGTCTTCCCGCGCCTGCCGCTCGCGCGACACGGCGGGACCGCCGTACCGCTGCTGCTCGAAATGGCGGCGGACGACCGGGCGTTGCGGCGGTGTACGCGGGACGCTCTGGCCACGGCGCTCTACGCGCTGGCGTCGGGGCGGGCGCCCCGGTCGGCGTTCGCGGCGGGCGGCCCTTCGGCGGCGCTGCGGATGCGGCGCATCCTCACCCCGTACAGCGCGGGGCATCCCGTTCTCCGGGGGTTGCTGACCATCGGAGCGGGGGCGCTCGCGATGACGCCCTTGATCATTGCCTGCTGTTCCTTCCCCGGTTAATCGACACGGGTCGCCGGCCGACCTGCCGAACAGCCTTATTTACTAAGCGAATTCGTAGATTTCGCATCGGTCACGGACAACTTAATACCCGGCTATTGTGGGTATGTTGGGGCTCTGGCACGGCACGTCGAAGGGTACGAAACCAATGCAGCTGGCTGGCGTTCGGACGGCCGCGGCCGGTGACGCGACGACGATATCCAGGCTGCTTGCCGATGTCATTCGGAGCAGCTACACCGGAATCCTGGCCGAAATCCCGATGCGGCGGCTCATCTCCGCCCAATGCGCGCTCCCCCGCATACGTGCGGAAATTGAAATTCCGGGGGGTGCGCCCGGCTGGCTCGGCTGGCTCGTCGCGAGCGACGGTGAGGGCACGGTCGTCGGCGTCGCCGCGGGCGGCGTCCCGGTCCCGGGCGAGGGCGAGGTGTACGCCCTGGCCGTGGCATCCGGCTCCCGCCGCCGTGGCGTCGGTACGGCCCTGATCGCCGCCGCCACGGACCGGATGCGGAGCCACGGCGCCCGGGCCCAGCACGTGGAGCTCCCCGCGGAGGCCGACCCGGCCCTGCCCTTCTACACCCACCTGGGCTTCGCGGCCCTCTCCCCCAGACGCTTCAGCCGCGCACTCTGAACCAGGGGCGTGGCAGATCCACGCCATCGCGTGTTCACGCAGCCCGATCCGGTGGATCGGGGCTCCCTCACCAGGTCAGGATGGGCCCAGCGGCGCGGTCCCGGCGGCACGGGCACCCCGTCCGGACGGCATGGACCGAGCGAGCCCCTGGAGGAGCGATGCACACACCGAGCGGCCTTTCCCTGCCCGTCGTGCCCGCAGCGCTCGCGCCGGTCCTGCCGTCCCGATACGGCCGGGAGCAGGAGCCCGCCCCCGGGGCCGGCATCCGGGTCACCTCGGACACCCTCCCCGGGCTCGAATCCGTCTCCCCCGCCGACGAGGGATCCGTCTGGCTGCACGACGCCCTGCTCGGCCCGCACAGCGCGGACATCGTCCGGTACCTCAGCCTCGCCCGCTCCACCGGCGGACCCGTCCTCGACCTCGGCTCCGGCGCCGGGCGGCTCGCCGTCCCGTTCGCCCGGCACGGCTTCGCCGTGGAAGCCGTGGACCGGGACGCCTCGGCACTGGAGCGCCTCGAAGGCTGGGCCCGCCGGATCGGTCCGCAGGTGGCCGGGCTCGTCGTCACCCACCGGACCGACCTCACCGAACTGCGCCTCGACGGCAGCTACCGGCTCGCGCTGCTCGCGGGAGCGATGGTCACCGCCGTACCCCCGGCGCACCGGGCAGGACTGCTCCGGGAGGTCGCCTCCCATCTGGAGGCGGGCGGGGCGCTCGCCCTCGACTACACGGCGCACCAGCTGCCGGCGCTGATCGCGGAGCCGCGGCGGACCTGGGCGTTCCAGGTGCCCCGCTTCGACGGCATCGACGAGTGGGTGGTGGCCCGGCAGGTCTTCGACCTGCCGTCGATGAGCGAGCGGATCACGTACTACGCGGCGAGGACCGGCAAGCTCTCCACGGAGCGGGTCGTGCTGACCACCGACAAGTGGATCGTGGACCCCGAACGGCTCGCCGCCGAGCTGCACGCGGCGGGCCTGCACATCGAGGGCCGGCGGCGGCACCGGATCGACGAGCGGACCGAGTCCGTGCTGCTCGTGTGCAGGACGGACGAGTGACGGACGGCTCCGGACGGCATGGGCGCCACCGGACGGCACGGGCCGCCCCGGACGACTGACGGACGTCACCGGAGGGCCGGAGAACACCTGACGACGTCGACAGGCACCCTGACGAGGTTGACGGGCAAGAGGTACGATGCCTACAAAAGTTTGAGCCGACCAGGTGGCGGGCGGAGAAGATGGCAGTCGTGGAAGAGCTGACGGGCCGCGAGGCGGTGATCCAGCGCCTGCGCGACGTCGGGCTGCGGGTCACGGGCCCCCGCCTCGAAGTGCTCACGGTGCTCGCCGCCGGCGGCCATCTCGACGTCGAGGCGATCACCACGACCGCCCGCGAGCGCCTCGGCACGCTGACCAGCCAGGCCGTGTACGAGATGCTGCGGCACTTCCAGGAGACGGGCCTGGTCAGCAAGTTCGACCGGCCCGGCCTGCCCGCGGTCTTCGAGATCTCGGGCCCCGCGCACCAGCACGCCCTGTGCACGGTCTGCGGCCGCGTGGAGAACGTGGCGTCGGCCGCGCCCGCGCCGCCCGGGGGCGCCCTGTCCGAGTGGCGGGTGGACGACTCGGAGGTCGTGTTCAAGGGCCTGTGCCCCGACTGCCGGACGAGCGTTCCCGTCACCTGAGCCTTGTTCAACTCTGTGCGGCGCGTTCGAATGTGTGGCAGTGTCTAGCGGGGCGATTCAACGGGTCCGGGTGGACCGAGGGGAGTCTGCTGCGCAGTGTCCAGAAATACCGCCGTGCCGCGTGTGGGGGGCGATCAGGCTCTCGCCGTCTACCAGGAACTCCGCATCCGCCCGGATGCCACGTTCGACGAGGTCGCGGACCGTTTCGAGCTCTCCGCCGAGGACCGGGAGCGGTGCCGGGAGGAACTCGCCGCCCTGGGACTGACCGAGAGCACGGAAGCAGCACACGGAGCACCCCCGGCCCGAGCCGTCGTCGACCCCGATGTCGCCCTGCTGCGGCTGCTGCGCCGGGAGCGTGACCGGCTCCAGGAACGCCTGGCCGCGACCAGCCGCGCGCACACCGCCCTCGAAGCCCTGGCCGGGCCCTTCCTCCAGGCGGGCGCCACCCCCCGGGCCGAGATCGAGGTCGAGATCGTCGACTCCCCCGAGCGGGCCCGGCGCAGCGTCGCGGACCTGACGGACTCGGTACGCACGGCCGCGCACTTCATGCACACCGGCTCCGTCCGCCGCGAGGAGACGAACGGCGAGCTGGCGCGGGACCGGCTGTGGGCCGACCGGGGGATCCGGATCCGTGCCATGTACAGCCGGCGGGCCGGCTCGGTGCCGGAGATGGCGCAGCACCTGGAGGAGCGCGCCGCGGTGGGCGTGGAGATCCGGCTGTCCTCCGTCATCCCGATGAACATGGTGCTGGCCGACGACAACTTCGCGATGCTCCCGACCGATCCGTTCGACCCGTCGTCCCCGTCGATTCTCGCGCGCGGCTCCGGTCTGGTCCGGTCCTATCTGGCGCTGTACGAGTACTGCTGGACGGCGGCGGCTCCGTACGGTCAGGAGGCTCCGGCGGAGAAGGACGGCGACGGGCTCTCCGAGCAGCAGCGGGCGGCGCTCCTCATGCTCGCGTCCGGTATCAAGGACGAACAGATCGCCCGCAATCTCGGGGTCTCGCTGAGGACGGTCAGCCGTCTCCTGTCCGAGGTGATGCAGGAGTTGGGCGCGGCGAGCCGTTTCGAGGCGGGGGTGAAGGCGGCCCGGCTCGGCCTGCTCGACAGCGAGTGGAACGACCGCGCGCTGTAGGGCCTCCCCCGGAGGAGTCCGTATGACGCACGATGGGTGCGAGACCGGCATGACGGACCCCTCCGAGCCGTATGACAGGGTGAGGGCGGGGGGCGACTCGAGCGAACAGGGGGTCACTTCGCCATGATCACCAGAGGCGGCGGTACGGGAGAGCGGTCACCCGATCCTGTGGTGAACCTCTACCAGGAGTTACGCAGGCGAGGTGTGTCACGGCTCGACGAGGTGGGGGCCGAACTCCGGCTCGCACCTGAGGAGTACGAGCGATGTAGGACGGAGCTGACGGCGCTCGGTCTGATCGTGCCGACCAACCCCGCCCAGCACGCGGCCCGGGCGGAGTACGAGCGCGGCACGGGGCACCAGGACGGCGACACGTTCGCCGTGATCGACCCGGAGATCGCGATGCTCCGGCTGCTGCAGCGCGAGCGCGAGCAGCTGCGCGACCATCTGGACGAGGCGGACCGGGCGTACAGCACGCTGGAGACCCTGGCCGGGGCGTATCTGCGGGCCGGATCGCTCACGCGCTCGGACGCCGATGTGGAACTGCTCAGCGACTACCGGCGGATCCAGCAGGTCCTTGAGGACATCACCGATGTCATCCAGCACGGTCTGGCGTCGATGCACCTGACGTCGCTGAAGCGCGAGGTGGGGGAACGGGTGCTGAGCCGCGACCGGCGGCAGATCGACAACGGGGTGCGCGTCCGCGCCATGTACAGCGAGCAGGTCTGCACCTCGCCCGAGGTGGCGGAGCATCTGCGGCGGCGGGTCGAGGCGGGCGTGGAGGTGCGGATCGCCTCCGCGGTGCCCATGCCGCTGATCATCGCCGACGCCCAGTTCGCGGTGGTGCCGGTCGATCCGGCCGAGCCGGCGGCGGGCGCGGTACTGGCCCGGGGCCCTGCTCTCGTCCGCTCGTACCTGGCGCTGTACGAGCATTGCTGGCACACCGCCTCGCCGTACGGGGACCGTTCCGCCCCGGAGCAGGGTGGTGACGGTCTTTCGGAGCAGCAGCGGGCGGCGCTGAGCATGCTCGCCTCCGGCATGAAGGACGAGAAGATCGCACGCGGGCTCGGGGTGTCGCTGCGGACGGTGAGCCGCATGCTCTCGGAGCTGATGCAGGACATGGGCGCGACGAGCCGCTTCGAGGCCGGGGTGCGCGCCTATCGGCTGGGCTGGGTCGACTGACGGCCCCGAATCTCCCCCGTACGGCGGGGAATTACTTCGGATCAGTTCCGGCAATGAAAAATCAAAGGCTCCGTGGCTCCCGTTTCCGGGCAGCCACGGAGCCTTTTACCCGACGGCTCAATTGGCAGGTATCGAGGCCGGGGAGACACGGTCCCACTCGTTTCCGTTGGACGGGGACGGCGTGGGGGTGGGGGTGGGCGTCGCGGTCGTGGCGTCTTCCGTTCCTTCGGCCATCACGTGCTGGGAAGCGGAGGCCGATTCGGGGGCCGTCACGAGCGCCGCACCGCCCGCGACGGAGAGACAGGCAGCCGCGGCGACCGCGAACTGACGGACGATCTTGGGCATCCCCGTGGCGCGCTCAGCAGACATGTTTCCTCCAGGATTTGGAATGTCAATTCCGCCTTCCGGGGGCCCGTGCCGCCGGGCGCTCCCTGAAGACATCTCCATTCTGTCCCGGCCCCCGAATCGAATCCAGGGATTGTCTTTGCGTGGACTCGCCATGGCGCGGATGCGTCAATCCGCCGTTCGCACAACGGAATTGATGAATCCGGAGCTCTCCATATCTTTGGTCGAACCAAAAGAGGTGCTAGACTTGTGCAACGGCCTTCTCGTTCCTCCAGGAGAGAGGGGCCGCCGGGGCAGGGGCGTGCCGCCGCCCCTGCCCCACCTCCCGCTCCACCCCGAAGAAGACCGGCCGGGGCGCCTCCGCGAGCGCCCCCCGGTACACCTCGACGGTCCGGATGGCAGAGGCCCGCCAGCTCATCCCGCGCGCATGGTCCACCGCCGCCTCCCCCATCGTCGCCACCACCTCCGGATGCGCCGCGAGCCAGCGCAGCCGGCGCGCGTACTCCACCGGATCGTGACCGCGCACGAGCAGCCCCGTCACCCCGTCCCACACCGCCGTCGGCAGCCCGCCCACCGCCGCCGCGAGCACCGGCGTCCCGCACGCCTGCGCCTCCAGGGCCACAAGCCCGAAGGACTCGCTGCGCGAGGGCACCACCAGCACGTCCGCCGCCCGGTACCAGTCCGCGAGACGCTCCTGCGGTACGGGCGGGCAGGACCGCAGCACATCCGTCACCCCCCGCTCCGCCGCGAGCTGCCAGGCCGTCCCCTCGCGCGTCGCGCCCGAATGCCCGCCGACCACCGGCACGAGCAGCCGGCGGCGCAGGTCCGGGGCCTCGCGCAGCAGCTCGGCCACCGCCCGTACCAGCACGTCAGGGCCCTTCAGCGGCTGTATCCGGCCCGCGTAGAGCGGTACGAACGCGTCGGTGGGAAGCCCGAGCCGGGCCCTCGCGGCCGCCCGGCCGTCCCCCGGATGGAAGGTCCGCAGGTCGACCCCGGGGCGTACGACCTCGGTGCGCGGCCCCTCCGCCCCGTACAGCGAGCGCAGCGCCTCCGCCTCGTCGGCCGTGTTGGCGATCAGCCGGTCGGCCGCGCCCACCACCTGGTGCTCACCCCGGATCCTGAGCTCCGGCTCGGGGGTGTCACCGGCGGCGAGCGAGGCGTTCTTCACCCGGGCCAGGGTGTGGGCGGTGTGCACGAGCGGGATCCGCCAGCCCACGGAGGCGATCCGGCCCGCCTGCCCGGAGAGCCAGTAGTGCGAGTGGACCAGGTCGTAGCGCCGCTCCTCCTTGAGCAGGGCGAGGGAGAACGGCACCACGAGATCGGGCATGGCCTCCTTGGGGAGCGCCTCGCGCGGCCCCGCCTGCAGATGGCGGACCCGTACCCCGGGGGCGAGCTCGACGAGCGGGGGCAGGGCCTCGCCCCGGCAGCGGGTGAACAGATCGACCTCCGCGCCCTGTTCCGCCAGGGCTCGGGACAGCTCGACCATGTAGACGTTCATCCCGCCGGCGTCCCCCGTCCCGGGCTGGTGGAGCGGGGAGGTGTGGACGCTGAGCATGGCGACGCGCAGGGACACGTGGGGCTCCTGAGGAGTGGGGGGCCACGTGTCCCTGCGCGTCGCTCGCGCGCACGGTCACGCGGCAGGTACGTATGTGCTTAGTTGCTTAGTTGCTTAGTAGTTGCGGGGGTCGTGGTGGTCAGAACCCGAAGACCGGGCCCGACGGCGGCGCCAGGCGGGTGCCCGGAAGGGGAGGCGTCAGGGCGTGCCAGTCGACCGGCCGCCCCGGCGCCACCTGGAGCGCCGCCGCCAGCCGGTCGGCGCCCTCCGGCATCACCGGCCGCGCCCACGCCGACAGGGCGGAGGCCACCGCCAACTGGGCGGCGAGCGCCGGAAGATGACGGCAGGACGTGCTGGGCCGGCACCGCTCGTGGGCGTTGACGTGACCGAAGTCGGCCGTCGAACGGACCATCTCGTCCAGGACGGCCACCGCGCGGCGCGGGTCGAAGGCATCGGGACCGTACGCCTCACGCAGGTCGTCCACGCCCCGGTGCAGCCGCCGCTCCAGGATCTCCCAGCCGGTGCCGCCTGGCAGCGCCTGCGGCGCGAGGCCGCCGCACTCCTCCCGTACGGCGGCGAAGAGCCGGGAGAGCCAGCTGTTCCAGTTGTCGTCCAGCTCGTGGCGGGCGGCGGCGAGCCGGTCCCGCTGGAAGACCGTGCGGCGGCCCAGCGGGCGGGCCTGGAGGACATGGCGGCGCAGGGTGTCGGAGCCGTACTCGGTGAGCAGGTCGAGCGCCCAGACGTTGCCCTCCTGCACGCCCTCCTCGATGACGTACGACTCGTTGACGTTGAAGTCCTGCGGCAGCTTGATGTCCTGCGCGAGGAGCAGCACCGGCAGCAGCACCGCGTGGCAGAAGGAGTGCCCGAAGCCGCAGAAGTGGATGGCACGGCGGGGCAGCGGGCCCTTCGTGTCGTACCCGAAGAGGTGCATCGCGGCGGCCTCGAAGCAGCCGTCGATCCGGTGGTCGGGGAAACCCTCCACGGGCACCTGCAGACCCCACTCGGCGGGATGCCCGACCGCGATGTCCGGCAGGCCGTCCTCGACGAGCGACTCGCACAGCGCGGCGAGCCGCGGCGGCAGGCCCGCCGTCGCCCAGTAGTCGGCGAGGGTCTCCCGGAACGGCTCCAGGGGGACGTACAGCCGGCGGCAGCGGCGGGCGACCGCCGGGGTGTCACAGAGGGCGCAGCGGGCGGCGATGAGGTCGCCGCCGTCGTTCGGACGGGCGCACTCGTGGCACATGCCGCCGTCGCTGACCGCGCCGCAGTGCGGGCAGGTGCCCGTCGCGTGCGCCCCGTACAGCCAGCGGTCGCAGGGCTCGCAGTACGGCAGCAGCCGGGTGCGCGGGGCGATCACGCCCTGCGCGAAGAGACGGCCGAAGAGGTCCTGCACCCAGCGTCCGTAGCCCTTGTCGCGGCGCGGGCGCACGATGTGGTCGAACTCCACGCCCGAACGCAGCCAGTCGGCGGTGATCGCGGCGCGGTAGCCCTCCGCGACCTCCTCGGGCTTGCGGTTGTGGCGCAGCGCCCGGACCTCGACGGAGCTGGCGTGGTCGGCGGTGCCGGTGGTGAACCGCACCGCCTCGCCCTCGGCGCGCAGATAGCGGGTGAGGACGTCGGCGGCGACGTACGGCCCGGCGAGGTGGCCGATGTGGAGTTCACCGTGGGTGGCGGGAGGGGTCGCGGTGATCCAGACAGGGGTGCTCATGGGACCTCCTTGACGCTGTGGTGCGGTGGGCTTCAGCGGTCGCGTGCGGCGGGGCGCTGTCGGCGCAGGGCGGGCCAGCGGGGTCGGTGGGAAGAACGGTCAGCGGGGCTCGAAGTGGAACGAGCGGATGAAGCAGTCACGGGGCTGCTCGACGGCGTACACGATGCATTCGAAGAGGGCCTGGGTGGTCAGCTTCTCGTCGGGCGCTATCCCGTCCGGATTCGATCCGTCCCATTCCGCGAACCGTGGGTCGGAGGTGGAGAAGTCCGGCGGGAAGAGGGAGAAGACACGGACCCCGGAGGGCCTCAGCCGGCGCGAGAGGATGTCGGCGAATCCGGCCTGGGCGCTCTTCGCCGCCCAGAAGGCCTCGTGGGCGACACCGGCGGTCGCCGCGGAGGCGCCCTCGGCGTCGCGGACGGCGACCATGTTGACGATGTCGGGTCGCAGCGAGCCGCGGAGCAGCGGCAGGAAGTGCTTCACCATCAGGACGGTGCCGCCGGCCGTCGACTCGATCGTCTCGACGATCTCGGCGTCGCTCGCCGCCTCCAGGTCCATGCCGTCGAGCCAGCGGGCGCCGTTGTTGACCAACAGGTCGACGCGATCGGTGTGTTCGCCCACGCGGGCCGCGAACTCGCGGATCTCGGCGGGCCGGCTGAGGTCGCAGCCGAAGGCGTGGATACGGTCGCGGGCCGAGCCCATGACTTCGGTACGGGTGCGTTCGGCCGCTTCCACGGTCCGCGCCGACACATAGACCTCGGCGCCGAGATGGGCGAAGCCCACGGCGAGCGCGCGACCGAAATAGCGGGACGCTCCGGTCACGACGACACGCAGGTTCTCGAATTTCATGGTGTCTGCTCTCCCCACGGATACCGATGGCCGGTCCATTTCAGCGTGGCAGAGGAAGCGGGCGCCGGGCCTGGTGAGCGGGGTGCGCGTTCACGCCGTTGCGTGGACACGCCATGGCAGTTCGAGCTCTTCGAGCACCTCGGCCCGCTTGTGGTGGACGCGAACGCGGTCCGGCGCGGTGGAGACGGTCACGGTGCCGCCGGGGGTGCGGACGGGGCCGCTCGTCGCGGGGACGACGGTGCCGTCGAGTGCCCCGGCCGCGGCGAGGGCGGCGGCGCCGGTGAGCGCGAGACGGGGGTGCCAGCCGCCGACGGTCAGGGCGCGGACGGAGAGCCCTCCGGGGCCGGTGGTGAACGCGGCGATCTTGGGGAGCGCGGAGTGGGGCGGGTGGCCGAGGAGGCGGGCGGCGCACGCCCGGAGCGCGAGGAGCCGGGCTTGGAGGGCCGCGTCGGCCGCGTGGACTGCGTGGGCCGCGTGGGCCGCGTGGGCCGCGTGGGCTGCGTGGGCTGCGCGGGCTGCGCCTGATTCGGCGGACTCCTCTGCTGCGGCGGCTGCGTGGGCTGCGGCGGCTGCGGCGGCTGCGTTGACTGCGTCGGCTTCGGGAAGGTGCCGGGCGTCGACGAAGACGTAGGGGTTGCCGTAGCGCACGATCGAGACGGGGACGCCGAGCAGGTGGTCGAGGGCCCGGCCGGTGGGGAGAGTGCCGGGGGCGGCGGGAGCCTTGAGGAAGCTGAGGGTGTACGCCGCGCCCTCCCGCTCGCACAGCACCGTGTCCCCCGTGGTCACCGCCCGGACGGTGACGGGCCCCGGCTGCCCCTCGGCGACGACACAGGCGAGCAGGGAGTGCCCGCAACCGGCACGGAAGTCGAACCGCCCGTCGGGGAGGACCTGCATGAACCGGTAGTCGAGGGAGTGGCCGGGGCGGGCGGCGGGCCCGTAGAGGGCGATCTTGTCGAGCCGGGGGTAGCGGGTACGGGCGAGGGCGTGGCGCAACCGCGCCAACTCGCCGCCCAGGGCGAGGGTGCCGACGGGGAGCCGGTCGACCCGCAGGACGAGGGTGGGCCCGGGGGCGTCAACGGCCCGGACGACGGTGGCCTTCGTCGCGGACGGGGCGGGGCCCGGACCGGTGCGGACCCGCGGGGTCCGGGCCGCGGGGTTCCCGGGCCGGGCGGCGCCCGGCGCCGGGCCGGGGAGCCCGGTCCCGGCGGGTACGGGACGCGGAGGTCCCGGGGCTTCAGGCCGCACAGCCGGCCGGGATCCGCATGCCCTGGACGACCTCCGTCCACAGCTCGTGGACCGCGAGGGACCACAGGGCCAGGGCGTCATGGTGCGAGGGGCGTTCGAGGTGGCGGGCCAGGAGCTTCTGGACCCGGTCCGCGCGGACCTTGCCGCCGAGGACGAGCCGCGCCGGGGAGAGCAGGTCGCGGACGGTGTCGAGGAGCGGGCTGCCGGGGGCCAGCATCGCCGCCACGGGCAGCGTGAACGGCTGCTTGGGCCGCCGCAGGACCGAGGACGGGAGCAGCTCCGCGCCCGCCTCGTACAGCGCCCGCTTCCCCGTCCTCGCCGCTGTCGGCAACGCGCGCGCGTGCGTCACGACGGACGGCTGGCAGAACGGCATGCGCGCCTCGACGGCCCACGCCATGGAGAGGTGGTCGACGCGCCGCAGGTGGTACGCGGGGAGCCGCCAGCGCGTCTCGAAGGCGGTCATCGCGGTGAGCCGGTCCTCGCCGACGGCCTCCGCCGAGCGCAGCTCCTGTTCGATGCGGTCGGCGGCCGAGCCCTGGTCGGCGATGAACGCGCGGTAGTTGGCCGTGTAGAGGTGTTCGCGGAGGAGCCGCGGGGCCGCGGAGAGCGCGTCGGCGTAGGCGCCGGCCCAGTCGGCACCGGCGGGCGCCGCGAGGGCCTCGCGCATCCGGTCGTATCCGCCGAAGAGCTCGTCGGCGCCGTCGCCGGTGAGGGCGACGGTGAAGCCGTTCTCGCGGACGGCGCGGAAGAGGGCGTACGTGGAGAGGGTGATCGGGTCGGCGTTGGGCTGGCCGAGGTGGCGGACGGTCCTGGTGAGGAGCGAGCTCAGCTCGTCGGGGTCGACGGCGACCTCGTGGTGCACGGTGCGGGCGCGGCGGGCGACGGAGCGGGCGTACGTGGCCTCGGAACCGGGCCACCGGCCGCGGTAGGTGAGGTGGAAGGTGTGGAGCGGCGGCGCGTCGGTCTCGCGGGCGTGCTCGGCGGCGAGCGCGGTGACGAGCCCGGAGTCGAGGCCGCCGCTGGTGATGGCGCAGACGGGTGCGTCGGCCTGGGCGAGCCGGCGCACCTCGTGCCGCAGGACGTCCTGGGTGTCACCGGCGGGAGTGGCGCGGTAGGGCCCCCGGCGGCGGACGAGGGGCGCGGCGCCGGGCCGTACGAGGGCGGTGGCGCCGGGCGGCAGGACGCTGACGCCGTCGAGCGCGGTCTGCGTGGCGAAGGAGGTACGGGTGGCGAGAAGGGTGTCGAGGGCGTCCTCGCGCGGGGAGATCCGTACGCCCTCGAAGGCGAGGAGTGCGGGGATCTCGGAGGCGAAGCGGGTGGAGCCGTCGTACGGGTCGTGGTGCAGATGGATCGGCTTCATGCCCATGTCGTCGACGGCGAGGACCAGTTGGGTGCGGCCGGGGCGGAGGTCGAGGAGCGCGACGGCGAACATGCCGTCGAGGTGCTCGGCGAAGGCGGGGCCGTACTCGGCGTAGAGCGCGGGGAGCAGGGTGCCGTCGCAGCGGTCGGGGAACCGGTGGCCGCGGGCGGCGAGGCCCCGGCGCAGCTCGGCGTGGTTGTAGATCTCGCCGTTGAGGACGGCGAGGACGCCGGGGAGGTGCGGCAGCCGGTAGGGCTGCTGCCCGCCGCAGGGGTCGGTCACGGCGAGCCGGTCGCAGCCGAGGGACCACCCGGGGCCGCTGAGCACCTGATGTTCGTCGGGCCCGCCGTGGCGTTGGCGGGCGGACACCGCCGCCAGCTGGGCCGGCTCGGGGCGTTCCGCCCCGGCGGCGAAGGAGCCGAGAATCCTGCACATGCCGGTCACCCTCCAAGCGCGTCACCCGTCACACCCAATGATTTGAATCTACCAACTTTTTGAATGGCGCGTAAGTGCCATGTCCAGTTCACGCCACGACCCGGCCTTGCGACGCCCCCACCACCCCAACAGGCTGGACCCATGGAGGACTTCAACCGCACCGCCCCCGAGTCCCTGCTGGTGGTGGCCGCCCACCCCGACGACATCGAGTTCTGCGTCAGCGGCACGGTCATGCAGTGGATCGAGCGCGGCACCCGCGTCACGTACTGCATCGTCACGGACGGCGGCGCGGGCGGTTACGACGCACAGCTCCCCCGCCAGGCCATGGCGGACCTGCGCCGCGCCGAACAGGTCCACTCCGCCAAGCTCAGCGGCGTCGCCGACGTCCGCTTCCTCGGCTATCCCGACAGCTTCGTGGAGCCCTCCGTGGAGCTCCGCCGCGACCTGTGCCGGGTCATCCGCGAGGTACGGCCCCAGCGCGCGATCATCCCCTCCCCCGAGATCAACTGGGCACGGGTCGCCGACCTCCACCCCGACCACCGCGCCGTCGGCGACGCCTGCCTGCGCGCGGTCTACCCCGAGGCCCGCAACCCCTTCGCGCACGCCGCACTGCTCAAGGACGAGGGCCTGGAACCCTGGACCGTCCACGAACTGTGGCTGATGACCGGCCCCACCCCGAACCAGTACGTCGACGTCACCTCCGTCTTCGACCGCAAGGTCGAGGCCCTGCGCATCCACACCTCACAGACCGCCCACTTCGACGACCTCTCCGGTCTCCTCCGCACCTGGCTCGGCGAGCACGCGACGGCCGGCGGACTGCCTCCCGGCCGGATGGCGGAGGCGTTCCAGATCGTGCACATCGACTGACCCGGCGGCCGCTGCGCCGGCTGCCCCGACAGCCGACCGGCCCGACGGCCGGCTGCGCGCCGGTCCAGGGCACGGTCCGGCCTTGTGAGGGCCGGGGGCCCATGAGACCGTGAGCGCCACACGTGGGGGCGCGTGCCACCAACACGCGTTCGACAAGGGGGAGTTCACGACATGACGGCGAACGTCTCGGAACTTGAAGCGGCAGTGATCGCGCACTACGGCCTCCCGTGGCCGGAGGTCGACGAGGCCGGCTACGTGCCGGTGGCGACCGCCCTGAACGCTTACGCCCAGTTCACCCTGGACGACGCCTGGGCCGCGAACCGGCACGTGCAGCGCCTGCTCTCCTCCGGCCAGGGCGAGGCGATGAACGCGCTGGCGGAGCACTGGACCCGGGTCATGGAGCAGGACATGGGACCCATCGCCAGGTCGGCCCACGCCCTGGCCCTCACGGTGAGCGAGATCCCCGGCATGGTCGCCACGCTCAGGCAGGTCATCGCGGTCGAGGCGGCCTCGCTCGCCGCGCGCAACGCCCTCATGCTCACCGGCGGCGCGCTGACCTTCAGCCCGGCGGCAGCGGCCACCGCGGCCGCCACCGTCACAGCGGACGCCCAGCAGACGGCCGCCCGGGCCGCCCGCCAGGTCGAGAAGACCGCGAAGGCCGTCCGGCAGAGCCTCACCTCCCTTCTCGCGCACCCGGACGTGGCCGCCCTCGAACGCGTCCCGGCCAACCTCGCGGGCGGGATCGGGGGCGGTGCGGCGGGCGGCGCGGTCGGCGGGATCGCGGCCGGGGCGGCGGGCGGCACGGACACCGGCCGGGCCATCGGCAGCGTCCTGCGCGTGGACCACGAGGAGCACAAACTCGCGGCCTCCAAGCTCGCCGAGGTCGCCGTCGACGTCCGCGCCAGGACCACCGCGGAGCTGACCGCCGCCACCGGACAGCACGCGGCCGTCAGGGGCAGCGGCTCCTTCGCCCAGGCCGTCGCCCCGGACCTCGACCTGGTCCTGGACCGCCTCGGCGCCGCCACGGCCGCCGTCGCCACCCACCTGAGCGGCGCCCTCCCCGACGCGGTCCTCCTCGTGTCGGAGAGCCAGCAGTCCACGGACGAGGGCAACAGGCACCGGCTGGCCGAGCTGGACCAGGACGCACCTTCCCCCCAGGGGCGGCCGGAGGCCTCGCCCACGGGGCAGTGAAGCAGCGCCGTTGGCCCTCTCGCACCAGGCCGGCCGACGCAGCCGCGCGGCTGCGCATCCGTCAGACGGCGCCGCCCTCGGACGGCTTGGCCTTCGTGTGGAGGATGTCGCGGGCCTGCTCCGCGGCGCGCGCGGTGCTCTCGGCGACGAAGTCGAGGAAGCGGGCGACGTTCTCCAGACGGACGCCGGCCGGGGTGCCGGCGCCCAGGACACCGACACCCTGCTGCGCGGTCTCGACGATCTGCGCGATGGACCGGGCGCTGGCGAGCATCGACCGGTACCAGATGTCGTCGTCGACGATGTAACGCTCGCGGCGGCGTTCGTCCCGCTCCCGGCGGACGAAGCCCTGCCCCTCCAGGAACGTCACGGCCTTGGAGATGGACGCCGGGCTGACCTGAAGACGCCGGACCAGCTCGGCCGCGGTGAGGCTGCCGGTGTCGGTGAGGGTGAGGCAGGCCATGACCCGGGACATCATCGCCGGCATCCCCGAGGCCAGGAGGACGGTGGTGAACGCCTCCTCGTACTCACGCACCGCCTCGGCGTCCCGCCCATGGGCCTGCGGGACCGCCTCGGCACTCCGGGGCGCGGCCGGCCGGCGGCGGTGGGTACGGCGCTCGGTGGCGCGGTGGGCGAGCTCGGCCCGATAGGCGGTGGGCCCGCCGTTCCGCATCACCTCGCGTGTGACGGTCGACGTCGGACGGTCCAGACGCCTCGCGATCTCCGCGTAGGCCAGGCCGTCGGCCAGTCCCAGCGCGATCTGCTGACGCTCCTGCTGGGTGAGCCTGCCTCCGGGCACCACGGCCTCCTTCATGTTCCCTGCCGCCACTGTTCCGTGACCCGCCCAGCATAGCGTTCACCTGCATCTCATTGCAACGCATGAGCGTTTGACGTTGCGTTACCCTGGAATCCATTGCAACGAAATTGCCTCATTGACCTGCAAATACGTGGATTGGATGCAACGAACTCGTTGCCAGACTCTCGAACGCAACGTAGCTTTTCCATCAACGGAAACGACGGGCCGGCAGGGCGCCCGCCGCCGAAGAAGGAGAGCACCATGCAGAAGTTCGCCACCCCCGCCGCCATCGCCGCCATCCTCGCCGTCCCCGCCGGACGCATCCGGTTCGTCGCCGCCGAGCGGACCGAGACCACCGTCGAGATCCGGCCCGTCGACACCTCCAAGGGCCGCGACGTGAAGGCCGCGGAGCAGACGACGGTCACCTACGCCGACGGCGTCCTGCGGATCGAAGCCCCCGAGGCCGCGAACCGGGTCCTCGGCGACTCCGGGTCCGTCGAGGTCACCGTCCAGCTGCCCGCCGGCTCCCGCATCGAGGCGAAGACCGCCGCCGCCGAACTCCGCGGCGTCGGACGCCTCGGCGACATCGCCTTCGAGGGCGCGTACCGCGAGATCAGGATCGACGAGGCCGCGAGCCTCCGCCTCACCGCCACGGACGGCGACATCGAGGTCGGCCGGCTGGGCGGCCCCGCGGAGATCAGCACCGCGCGGGGCGACATCCGGATCGGCGAGGCCATGAGCGGCACGGTCGTGCTCCGCACGCAGGCCGGCGAGATCTCGGTCGCCGCCGCCCCCGGGGTCTCCGCCTCCCTGGACGCCGGCACCTCCTTCGGCCGGGTCCACAACACGCTGCGGAACGCGGAGGGCGCCACCGCCGGCCTGAACATCCACGCCACCACCGCCTACGGCGACATCACCGCGCGCAGCCTCTGACCGACGCGGGCCGCGACCCTCGCGGCCCCACCCGCACCCCCGTCCGCACCCTCGTCACCCCCACCCGCACGGCATCCGATCCGCAAGCTGAGGAGCAACCCATCATGTCCGACCCGGCCATCGCGGCGAACGGGCTGCGTAAGTCCTACGGGGAGAAGACGGTCCTCGACGGCGTCGACCTGACCGTCCCCGCAGGAACGGTGTTCGCCCTGCTCGGTCCGAACGGCGCGGGCAAGACCACCGCCGTGAAGATCCTCTCCACCCTCATCACCGCCGACGGCGGCCACGCCCAG
>NZ_JBHVZO010000005.1:0-315772 GCF_042879855.1 Streptomyces sp. NPDC058326
CTCGGCGCCGGCTTCGCCGACCTCATCAACCTCTTCCAGCCCGAACGCATCCTCGTCGGCGGCTGGGCAGGCCTCCAGCTCGGCACCCGCTTCCTGGAGACGGTCAGGGGATACGCGAGGGAGTACGCCCTGACGTATCCGGCGGGCCGGGTCGCCATCGGTCTGGGCACGCTCGGCCCGGAGGCGGTCACGGTCGGCGCGGCGATCCTGCCGCTCGCGGACTTCTTCGCCCGGGGCGGCCGGCGGGCCGAGGCGGAGGCCGCCGAGGAGCAGCCGGCCTGGGCCTCGACGGTACGGGAGAGGGCGGCGCACTGAGAGCGCGGAGCCCCTACGCCACAGAACCTATGCGGCCGTCCGGTTCGCGGGGGCCGTCGTGGTGGATCGGGGTGTGGGCGCCGGTGAGGGAGACGCCGCTGCCGCCGCGGCGGTGGGCGACGATCTCGGCGCCGATCGACAGGGCCGTCTCCTCGGGCGTACGGGCGCCGAGGTCGAGACCGATCGGCGAGCGCAGGCGCGCGAGTTCGAGTTCGGTGACGCCCACCTCGCGGAGGCGCTTGTTGCGGTCCTCGTGGGTGCGGCGGGAGCCCATCGCGCCGATGTAGGCGACGGGAAGCGTCAGGGCGGCCTTGAGGAGGGGGACGTCGAACTTGGCGTCGTGGGTGAGGACGCAGAGGACGGTCCGGCCGTCGGTCTCCGTGGACTCCAGGTAGCGGTGGGGCCATTCGACGACGATCTCGTCGGCCTCGGGGAAGCGGGCCGGCGTCGCGAAGACGGGCCGAGCGTCGCAGACGGTGACGTGGTAGCCGAGGAACTTGCCGACCCGGACGAGGGCGGCGGCGAAGTCGATGGCGCCGAAGACGATCATGCGGGGGGCGGGGACGGAGGACTCGACCAGGAGGGTCAGCGGCTGTCCGCAGCGACTGCCGTCCTCACCGATCTCCACGGTCCCGGTGCGGCCCGCGTCGAGCATCGCGCGGGCCTCGCCCGCGGCGGTGCGGTCCAGCTCGGGGTGGCCGCCGAGCTTTCCCTCGTACGTGCCGTCGGGGCGGACCAGGAGGGCCCGGCCCATCAGGTCCTCGGGGCCGGAGACGATCCGGGCCAGGGCCGCCGCCTCCCCCGCGGTGGCCGCGGTGAGCGCGGCGGGGAAGACCCCGCCGCGGACCGGGGTGACGAGGATGTCGATGACGCCGCCGCAGGTCAGGCCGACCGCGAAGGCGTCCTCGTCGCTGTAGCCGAAGCGCTCGACGACGGTCCTGCCGTCGTCGAGGGCCTGCGTGCACAGGTCGTAGACCGCGCCCTCCACACACCCTCCGGAGACCGAGCCGATCGCGGTGCCCTCGCTGTCGACGGCGAGTGCGGCGCCCGGCTGCCGGGGCGCGCTGCCGCCGACGGCCACGACGGTGGCCACGGCGAAATCGCGTCCCTGCTCGACCCACCGGTTGAGCTCTTCGGCGATGTCCAGCATCTCGGTTCTCCTCTGGAAGGTGTGGGGAGGGCGGCGGAAGCGGCGTCAGCCGACGCCGAGCCAGCTCTCGAGCGGGTGGATCGCGAAGTACACGACGAAGATCGCGGTGAGGCCCCACATGAAGGCTCCCACCTCGCGGGCCTTGCCCTGCGCCACCTTGATGACGGCGTAGGAGATGACACCGGCCGCGACACCCGTGGTGATCGTGTACGTGAAGGGCATCAGGACCACGGTGAGGAACACCGGGATCGCGACGGAGCGGTCGCTCCAGTCGACGTGCTTGGCGTTCTGCATCATCATCGCGCCGATGACGACCAGGGCGGCGGAGGCGACCTCGGCCGGCACGATCGCGGTGAGCGGGGTGAAGAAGAGGCAGGCCGCGAAGAAGGCGCCGGTGACGACGGAGGACAGACCCGTGCGGGCGCCCTCGCCGACGCCGGTGGCCGACTCGACGAAGACGGTCTGGCCGGAGCCTCCGCCGACACCACCGATGACACCACCGGCGCCGTCGATGAACAGGGCCTTGGAGAGGCCCGGCATGCGGCCCTTGTCGTCGGCCAGGTTGGCCTCGGAGCCGACGCCGATGATGGTGGCCATGGCGTCGAAGAAGCCGGCGAGGACGAGGGTGAAGACGATCATGGTGATCGTGATGTAGCCGACGTCGCCCCAGCCGCTGAAGGACACCTCGCCGATGAGCGAGAAGTCCGGTGCGGAGACGGCGCTGCCCTTGAGCTCCGGCGCGCCGGAGAACCAGGCGCCCGCGCCCTTGGCCGGGATGTCGGCGACGGCGTTGACGATCATGGCGATGACGGTGCCGGCGACGATGCCGATGAGGATGGCGCCGGGGATGTTCCGGGCCTGCAGCGCGAAGATCAGCAGCAGGGTGACGGCGAAGATGAGGACGGGCCAGCCCATGAGCTCGCCGGCCGGGCCGAGGGAGACGGGACCGCCGCCGGGGGCGGGGTTCTCGTGGACGAAGCCGGCCTTGACGAAGCCGATGATCGCGATGAAGAGGCCGATGCCGATGGTGATCGCGTGCTTGATCGCCAGCGGGATGGCGTTCATGATCATCTCGCGGAGGCCGGTGACCACCAGGAGACAGATGATCACACCGTAGGCCACACACATGGCCATCGCCTGCGGCCAGGTCATGACGGCGATGACCTGCGAGGAGAGCACACCGGAGACGCTGAGGCCCGCCGCGAGGGCCAGGGGGACCTTGCCCCAGAAGCCCATGAGGAGCGTGGTGACGGCGGCGGCGAGCGCGGTCGCGGTGATGAGGGCGGGCTGACTGAGGACGTTGCCCGCAACGTCCTTGCCGCCGAGGATCAGGGGGTTGAGCAGGAGAATGTACGCCATCGCCATGAAGGTGGTGACGCCGCCGCGGATCTCCGTCGCGACGGTGGATCCTCTCTCCGAGATGTGAAAGTACCGGTCGAGCCAAGAGCGGCCGGCGGGGACGTTGGAGCCGGAGCCCGCGTCCTCCGAAGCGGTCTTGGGCTCCACAGACGACTGGGTCATGGGGCCTACTCCCAAGGTTCAAAGGGGCACCCGCATCAGACTTCGAAGGAGTTCGGATCTGGTTGAAGCTGCGGGATTTGGGATGCTGCGTGGGCTGCACGACCCGGGGGACGGCCCGAGACGAACGAAATGAATCGGTACTGCGGTACTGCCGGTGATGCGGGTGGCTCCGGGCGGTACGGGCGTGGAAGTGTGACGTTCCGGGGAGGCACGTACCGCCCGGAGAGTCCTACAGGGTGCCGGTGAGCGCCTCGGGGCGGACCGGCGTCTTGTTGAGCTCCAGGCCCGTCGCGTTCCGGATCGCCGCGAGGACGGCCGGGGTGGACGACAGGGTCGGAGCCTCACCGATGCCCCGCACGCCGTACGGCGCGTTGGGGTCGGCCAGCTCGAGGTAGTCGACCGGGATGGTCGGCGTGTCGAGGATGGTCGGGATCAGGTAGTCCGTGAAGGAGGGGTTGCGCACCTTCGCGGTCTTCGGGTCGACGATGATCTCCTCCATCACCGCGACGCCCAGGCCCTGGGTGGTGCCACCCTGGATCTGGCCGACCACGGAGAGCGGGTTGACCGCCTTGCCGACGTCCTGGGCGCAGGCCAGTTCGATGACCTTGACCAGGCCGAGCTCGGTGTCGACCTCCACCACCGCGCGGTGCGCGGCGAAGGCGTACTGGACGTGGCCGTCGCCCTGGCCCGTGACGAGGTCGAAGGCCTGGGTGGGGCGGTGCCGCCACTCCTCCTCGACCTCCACGGCCTGGTCCTCCAGGACGTCCACGATGGTGGCGAGGGCCTCGCCGCCGTCGGTGACGACCTTGCCGCCCTCCAGGAGGAGTTCGGCGGTGGCCCAGGCCGGGTGGTACGAGCCGAACTTGCGCCGGCCGATCTCCAGGACCCTCTCCCGGACGAGCTCGCAGGAGTTCTTGATGGCGCCGCCGGTCATGTACGTCTGGCGGCCCGCGGACGTCGAACCGGCCGAGCCGACCTGGGTGTCGGCGGGGACGATGGTGACCTGCTGGACGCCGAGCTCCGTGCGGGCGATCTGGGCGTGGATGGTGACACCGCCCTGGCCGACCTCCGCCGCCGCGGTGTGGACCGTGGCGACCGGCTCGCCGTTGATGACCTCCATGCGGATCCTGGCGGTCGAGTAGTCGTCGAATCCCTCGGAGAAGCCGACGTTCTTGATGCCGACGGCGTAGCCGACACCGCGGACGACGCCCTCGCCGTGGGAGGTGTTGGACAGACCGCCCGGCAGCGCGCGGACGTCCGCGCCCTCTCCGGCGGTCTCCCACTGGCGCTCCGGCGGCATCGGACGGGCCTTGACGATGCGCAGCAGCTCGGCGACCGGGGCGGGCGAGTCGACCAGCTGCCCGGTCGGCATGATGGTGCCCTGCTCCATGGCGTTGAGCTGGCGGAACTCCACCGGGTCCATGCCCAGCTTCGCCGCCACCTTGTCCATCTGGGCCTCGTACGCGAAGCAGGCCTGGACCGCTCCGAAGCCGCGCATGGCGCCGCAGGGCGGGTTGTTGGTGTAGAGGCCGACCGCCTCGATCTCGACGTCCTCGACGACGTACGGACCGACGGAGAGGGAGGCGGCGTTGCCGACGACCGAGGCCGTGGACGACGCGTAGGCGCCGCCGTCGAGCACGATCTTGCACTTCAGGTGGGTGAGCTTGCCGTCCTTGGTGGCGCCGTGCTCGTAGTAGAGCTTCGCCGGGTGCCGGTGGACGTGCCCGAAGAAGGACTCGTAGCGGTTGTAGACCATCTTCACGGGCTTGCCCGTGCGCAGGGCGAGGACGGAGGCGAGGATCTGCATCGAGATGTCCTCGCGGCCGCCGAAGGCGCCGCCGACGCCGGCCATCGTCATGCGGACCTTCTCCTCGGGCAGGCCGAGGCAGGGGGCGATCTGCTTGAGGTCCGAGTGCAGCCACTGGGTGGCGACGTACAGGTCGACGCCGCCGTCCTCGGCCGGTACGGCGAGGCCGGACTCGGGGCCGAGGAAGGCCTGGTCCTGCATGCCGAAGGTGTACTCGCCCTTGACGATGACGTCGGCCTTCTTGGCGGCCTCGGCGGCGTTGCCGCGGATGATCGGCTGGCGGTGCACGATGTTCGGGTGCGGGACGTGACCGGAGTGGTGGTCGTCGCGGCCCTCGTGGACCAGGATCGCGTCCGGAGCGGTGGCCGAGGCCTCATCGGTGATGAGGGGCAGCTCCCGGTACTCGACCTTGATCTTCGCGGCGGCGCGGCGGGCGGTCTCCGGGTGGTCGGCGCCCACGAGGGCGACCGGCTCACCGTGGTGACGGACCTTGCCGTACGCGAGGACCGGGGTGTCCTGGAACTCCATGCCGTAGTTCTTCGCGGCCGGCAGGTCGTCGGCGGTCAGGACGGCGTAGACGCCGTCCATCGCGAGGGCCTCGGAGGTGTCGATGGACACGATCTCGGCGTGCGCGACCGTGGAGCGCAGGATCTGGCCCCACAGCATGTCCTCGTGCCACATGTCCGAGGAGTAGGCGAACTCGCCGGTGACCTTGAGGGTGCCGTCGGGGCGGAGGGTGGACTCGCCGACGCCGCCCTTGACGTGCTTCTGGGTGACGTCGGTGGGCGTGCCCGCCGGTACGGTGCGTGTGTTCTGAGCCATCGTCAGACCGCCTCTTCCTGACGCTCCTGGCGCGCGGCCGCGAGGCGGACCGCGTCGAGGATCTTCTCGTAACCCGTGCAGCGGCAGAGGTTGCCGGAGAGCGCCTCGCGGATGTCCGCGTCCGTCGGGGACGGGTTGCGCTCCAGCATCTCGTCGGCCGCGACCAGCAGACCGGGGGTGCAGAAGCCGCACTGGACGGCTCCGGCGTCGATGAACGCCTGCTGGATGGGGCTCAGTTCGACGCCCTCACCGGTCTGCGAGTCCTGACCGGGCTTGGCCTCCCACCGCTTGGCGTGGTCGAGCGAGGTGCCACAGGCGCCCGAGGCGCAGCCACCGTGCTCCTCACGCTGCTTGGCGTACTCCGCCAGGCCCTCGACCGTGACGACCTCGCGGCCCTCGGCCTGACCGGCGGCGACCAGGCAGGAACACACCGGCACCCCGTCGAGGCGGACCGTGCAGGAGCCGCACTCGCCCTGCTCGCAGGCGTTCTTGGAGCCGGGCAGACCCAGACGCTCGCGCAGAACGTAGAGGAGGGACTCGCCCTCCCAGACGTCGTCGGCTTCCTGCGGACGACCGTTGACCGTGAAATTGACGCGCATGGTTATGCAGCTCCCTCAAGCGTGCGGCCGGCGCCGCGGTACTGCTCCCAGGTCCAGCCGAGCTGGCGGCGGGCCATGATGCCGACGGCGTGGCGGCGGTACTTGGCGGTGCCTCGGACATCGTCGATCGGGTTGGCGGCGCCGGAGCAGAGGTCGGCGAACTGCTTCGCGATCGACGGGGTGATGATCTTGCCGTTGTCCCAGAAGCCGCCCTCCTCGAGAGCCGCGTTCAGGAAGGCCTCGGCCTCCTTGGCGCGGATCGGGGTCGGCGCGGCGGAGCCGATGCCGGTGCGCACGGTCCGGGTCTCCGGGTGGAGGGCCAGACCGAAGGCGCAGACAGCGATGACCATCGCGTTGCGGGTGCCGACCTTGGAGTACTGCTGGGGGCCGTCCGCCTTCTTGATGTGGACGGTCTTGATGAGCTCGTCGGGCTGGAGCGCGTTGCGCTTCACGCCCGTGTAGAACTCGTCGATCGGGATGAACCGGCTGCCGCGCACCGACTCGACCTCGACCTCGGCGCCCGCGGCGAGCAGGGCCGGGTGGGCGTCGCCGGCGGGCGAGGCGGTGCCGAGGTTGCCCCCGACGCCGCCGCGGTTACGGATCTGCGGGGAGGCGACCGTGTGCGAGGCGAGCGCCAGACCGGGCAGCTCGGCCCGCAGGTTCTCCATGATCTGGGTGTACGGCACGGAGGCTCCGAGCCGTACGTTCTCCTCGCCGACCTCCCACTCGCGCAGAAGCTCGACGCGGTTGAGGTCCAGGAGGTACTCGGGGCGCCGGTGGTCGAAGTTGATCTCGACCATGACGTCGGTACCACCGGCGATGGGCACGGCCGTGGGGTGCTCGGCCTTGGCGGCGAGCGCCTCCTCCCAGCTGGCGGGGCGAAGGAAGTCCATGGTGGCTCTCTTCTAGTGATTCAGGATCGGGGGTCGCGCAGGGCTACGGGGGTACGGCCGGCCCTCGACTACATGTTCATGTGCTGTTCACGCGGTGTGTGGCCTAGTACACAAGCCCACGATCGCCCGGGTGCAGTCACCGAAAACATGAAGGAGTTGGCTGGGTCCCGTTGTCGTCTTGTAGATTCGAACGAAAGGCGGGGAACAGGAACCTCGCTGTTTTCCCCTGGAAACGGTGGCACCACTCCACCGTCGACAACGCGACACCCTCCACCCCACTGACGAAGGAACGGCGGCGACACGATGCGGCTGCGCGCACTGCTGGAGAACGACGCGCTCGGGCTGCGCCTGCTCGGCGGCGAGGACGAGCTGGACCGCACCGTCCGCGGCGTGATGACGACGGACCTGAAGGACCCGAGCCGGTACCTTTCGGGCGGTGAGCTGGTGCTCACCGGCCTCGCCTGGCTGCGGGAGCCGGCCGACGCGGAGCCTTTCGCCCGGATCCTGGCCTCGGCCGGGGTCGCGGCCCTCGCCGCCGGTGAGGCGGAGCTCGGCGACATCCCCGACGATCTCGTACAGGCGTGTTCGCGCCATCGGCTGCCGCTCTTCGCGGTCAACGAGACCGTTGCGTTCGCGACCATCACGGAACACGTTGTTCGACAGGTCTCCGGCGAGCGGGCCGGCGATCTGGCGGCCGTCGTCGACCGCCACCGGCGGCTCATGACCTCGGGCCCCGCGGGCGGCGGCCCCGAGGTGGTCCTCGACCTGCTCGGCTCCGACCTGGACCTGCGGGCCTGGGTCCTCTCCCCCACCGGCCGCCAGATCGCGGGCGCGGGCGAGCCCCTCCCGGCGGCTCTCGCCGCCACCCTGGCCGGTGAGCACCTGGCCGCCACCCGGACGGGCCGGCGCGGCCCGCACCGGCTGAGCACCGGCGGAACGGCGTACTCGCTCTTCCCGATCCGCAACACCGGCCGGGGTGCCGTCCCCGCCGCCAAGGACGTGCGCGAGACGGTCCTCTCGGACTGGCTGCTGGCCGTCGAGGCGGACGCCGGGGACTGGCCCGCCGCCCGGCTGGACCTGCTCCAGGGCGTCACCCAGCTGATCGCCGTCGAGCGGGACCGCCGCGACGCCGCCCGCACGGTGCGGCGCCGGCTCGCCCAGGAGGTCCTGGAGCTGGTGCAGACGGGCGCGGCGCCCGCCGAGATCGCGGCGAGGCTGCGGGTCGCCGCCCCGGTGCTGCTGCCCGGCCTGGGCACGGCCCCGCACTGGCAGGTCGTCGTCGCCCGGGTCGAGTGGGAGCAGGAGGCCGGTCAGGGCACCGCCGTGGACGGCGGCCCGGTCGCCCAGGCGCTCCTGGAGGAGATCCTCGTCGACCCGGCGACCGTGGGCGCGGAGTCGGCCGACCGGATCGCCGTCGCGCACAGCGGCGACGAGGCCATCGCGCTCGTACCGCTGGCGACGGGGCCGCTGCCGGAGAGCGAGGACGAGGGCCCGGGGCCCGCGCTCGGCCTGCACGCGGACGCGCTGCTCGCCGCCGTACGGGCTCCGCTCTCGGCCGGCCTCGCCGACGACGGCCGGCTCACGCTCGGGGTCAGCGCGGCCGTGCACTCGGCGGAGGGCCTCCGCGGGGCCCTGGAGGAGGCCAGGCACGCCCGCCGGGTCGCCGCCGCCCGTCCGGGCCGGGTCTGCGCGGCCGGCCACCACGAGCTGGCCTCGCACGTGCTGCTGCTGCCGTTCGTCCCGGACGACGTCCGGCGCGCGTTCACGGCCCGGCTGCTCGACCCGCTGCGCGACTACGACCGGCGTCACCGGGCGGAGCTGATCCCGACCCTGGAGGCGTTCCTGGACTGCGACGGCTCCTGGACGCGCTGTGCGACCCGGCTGCACCTGCACGTGAACACGCTGCGCTACCGGGTGGGCCGGATCGAGCAGCTGACCGGACGCGATCTGTCGCGTCTCGAGGACAAGCTCGACTTCTTCCTCGCCCTGCGGATGAGCTGAGCGTCCCGTTCGGGATTCACCCCTTCGGGCGAGTCCGGTGGAGTGACGTCCGGGCCGGTGACGGTCCGGGCGCCGGGACGGCCGGCGGGCCGCTCCGGCGCCTGATCACGGGCCCCCCGATGATCTGACGGGGTGTCGGCCGCCCTCGCGGCAGCCGCACCCCGATCCGCAGGCCTCTTGTGAATTCTTTCACCTGACCCCTTGGCCAGGTACTCCCGTTCGTGCTCTGATGCGGTTCTCACTCAACAGCTCAATGGCGCGCTCGGGGAGGGCAATGTGGCGGATACCGCCATGTCTGGTTCCGAATCAAGGGGCGGCGAAGATCCGTCCCTCGCCTATGGCAAGGAGACCCCCGTGGAGACCGCCATATGGCGACTCCGGTCCCGGGGGTGCTGGACGGACGCGGCGGCACTGCTCGCGCCGCACGCGGCCGAACCGGCCGCCGCACTCGAACGGGCCGCGCTGCTGATCGAGCGCTGCCTCTACACGGAGAAGGGCTGGGCCGACGCCGAGGAGGCGCTCCGGGCGGCGGAGGCGGTGGCCCGTACGGACGAGGAACGCGGGGCCGCGGCCTGTGAACGCGGCTATCTGGCCTACGCGTCCACGCTTCTCGGGGTCCGCGACCGGGCCGACGAGGCACGGATGGCCCTCGGCAGGGCGGCCGCCCTGATCGCCCCTTCCGCCGAGGGCAGACCGCTGCTCGACCTGCGGCGGGGACTCATCGCGCAGAACCTCGGCGACTCCCCGCAGGCGGCGCGGGCCGCGTACCGCAGGGCGCACGCGGGGGCCGTCGCGCAGGGAGACTCGTTGCTGCTCTCCTCCACCTGGCGGCATCTCGCCGGACTCGCGCTGCGGGAGGGGGAGTTGGCGGAGGCCCGGCACGGTTTCGCGGAGTCGCTGCGCATCCGGGAGGAGCTGGGGTACCTGGTCGGTACGGCCCCGGCGCTCACCGCCCTCGCCACCACGGAGACGGAGCCGGAGGCGGGCCGTCTGCGCGCCGAGGCCCGTCGCCTCTTCCGCCTCCTGGGCGGGGTGCCGACCTGGCTCGCGAGCCAGCTGACCCCCCAGACGGCCACCTGAACTCACCTCAGTCGGCCGGTCGGTGACGGCTGCTCAGCTTCTCGGTGCGAGGCACACCAGACTCTCGTCGGTGCCGATGAGCAGGGAGCCGGCGCCGGTGACGGCGACCGCGCGGACCGGGGGGCCCGGACGGAAAGCCAGCGTCCGGCCCCCCTCGGGGCGGTGCAGACCGACCAGACCGTCGGCCCAGGCCACGGCGACCAGCGGGCCGTGCGGAGTCTCCGTCGCGTGCAGGGAGACCACCGGCGAGCGGCGTTCGACGAGGGGCTCGGAAAGCGGGTCGCGGCCCGGGGTCCAGATCCGTACCGTCCCGTCGGCGCCCCCGGAGCAGACGAACGGCGTCGTGGACTCGACTGCCGAGACCGCCGTGACCCGGCCGCTGTGCGAGGCCGCCTGGTGCAGACCCGTCAGACCGAAGGCGTGCACGGAGCCGAGCCGGTCCCCCACCACCACCGAACCCGCGATCGCCGCGAGGGCCGTGCCGGGATGACGGGCCAGGGTCGCCGAGACCGCCTCCGTGAGGCGTTCCAGGTACGGGGCCCGGGGCGCCGCCCCCCGTACGGTGTGCAGCCTCCCCCGGTCGTCCAGGAGGAGCACCGTGCCGTCGGGCGCGGGTGCGAGCGCGGTGATCCGGCCGGGCACGGTGTGCGCGAGCCGTCCCGCGGGGCTGGCGTCGGCCTCGTGGAGCAGCCGTACGGTGCCGGTGCGGTCGCCGACGAGCAGGGTTCCCTCCAGGGGGCCGCCGGCCGCCCCGAGCACGGTGACGGGCCCCGGCCAGGGCGGGGTCAGGTCGCCGCGGTGACGGGCCCAGCGGAGCCGCCAGGGGGCGCCCTCCGCCAACTCGCGCAGGGCGGGGCGCAGTCGGGGGTCGGCGCCGTCGCCGAGCGCCGCGAGGAGCACCAACGCGCGTTCGGCCGGGGGCTGTTCGCGGCAGAGGGACTGTCCGGCCCTCATCCAGGCGGCCCGCAGCCCGCCGTGGTCGCCGTCGGCACTCTCGCCGGGACGGGCGGACGGCTCGGGGCCGTCGAGGGTGCCGGGAATTCCGGCGGCGGCTGAACCGGTGACGTACGCCGTGGTGACGAGCAGCGGATCGGCGACGCAGACGGCCACCGGGTCGGAGAGGTCCGGCCCCGGCCGGGCCGGCCGCTCGGGGGCGCCCGCGGCGGGGTCCGGTTCGCCGTCGAGGTCCACGACGGTGACCCGGCGGCCGGCGCGGAGGGCTTCGGGAGCCGGGGTGTCGCTCCGGGCCTCGACGACGAGCCGGACCCGGCCCACGCCCGCGAGTTCGGCGATCAGTTCGGTGAGGGCGGCGGGTTCGGCGGCGGCGTGCAGATCGGTCAGGAGGAGGACCGTACGGCCGGCGGGCCGGGCCTCGCTGGTGGCGAGGGCCTGCACGAGGTCGCCGGGCGATCTGGCCACCACGCCGAGGCGGTCGGCGATCGTCCAGGTGGCGCCGAGCGCGCTCTGACCGGCGAGCGGGACGATCATCCGGGCCGCTCGGCGGCGCGGCCGGCCGGCCCTCGGCCCGTACGCGGCGAGCCAGCCGAGCAGGGCCGTCTTGCCGCTGCCGGGGGCGCCGGTGACGAGGCAGAGCCGGGGCGCCTCGGGATCGGTGAGCCAGCCGAGCAGGGCCGCGGCCCCGGCTTCCGTGCCGGTGGCGGGTCGGCGTCCGTCCCCTGCCGGGGACGGGGTCGCGGACGGCATGGGACACCTCACGGGCGACGCGGTACGGGCGGCTGTCGCCCTTGACCTTAGTGGGCGCGGGCCCCCGGGTGACCGCCCCGTCGTGGGTACGGTCCGCCGGGAGCATCCGCGGGTTTCTCGGGGCGGGTCAGGCGTCGGGGTCGCCGCCCGCCGCGACGACCTTGAGCCGGCCGACCTGGAGCTGGGCGGCGCCCTCCGCGCGCTCACGTCCGAAGTCGTCGGTGATCACGTAGGAAAGGACGGTGCCGATCCGCATGTAGACACCGACGAAGTCGTTCCTCTCGATGGCGAACCACTCGTCGGCGCCGCCGCTCTCGACCTTCACCGGCGTGTAGCGGCCGGACGGGCCGTTGAACTCCTTCTTGTGCTTCTCCAGCGTCTTCAGTACGGCGGCGGCCTCCTCCTCGGTGCCGAAGGAGGCGAGGATGAAGGTGGCCCCCGTGTCCGAGCTGGAGCCGGCCAGGGCCAGGTCCTTCAAGCTGAAGCTCTTCACACCGGGGCACTCCACCTCCAGCCTGTCGAGGCAGGCCTTCCCGGACTCCGCCCCCTGCACAAGCACGGGATCACCGGCGCCGTACGTGCCGTCGGTGAACTCGGACGAGTGCGGCAGGGCGTTGATCATCCCGGCCTCGTCCAGCGAGACCGGCGGCACCTTCTGCTCGCCCTCCCCCTGGCCCTCCGCGATTCCCGGGATCACGTCGTTCCCCGTGACCGCGTCGGCTCCGTCACCGTCTCCGCATGCCGTGAGCGCGAACACCATCGCCGCCGCGACGGCGATCCCCCGTACGCCCGTCCTCATACTGATTCCCCCTGTGGCTTTGCCGGTTGACATGATCATCAACCTTAGCGGGCGGCAGGGTCAGGCGTTCGAGCCGGTGAAGTGTTCGCGAACGAGGGCTTCGACGACCGGGAGGTCCTGGGCGATCAGCGCGTCGAGCAGGGCGGTGTGCTCGGCGGCGTCGGCGACGAGCACACCGTGGCGGACGACCGGCGCGCTGATCAGGGGCCACTGGGAGCGGCGGTGGAGGTCGTCGGCGACGGCCAGGAGCTGCTCGTTCCCCGCGAGGGAGAGGACGGCCCGGTGGAACGCCCGGTCGGCCTCGGCGTAGTGGGCGCGGTCGCCCCGGGCCGCGGCGGTCGAGGTCGCCTCGGCGAGCGGGCGGAGCTCGGCCCAGCGGGCGGCCGGGATCGTGCGGGCGAGCCGCAGCATGACCGGGACCTCGATGAGAGCGCGGACCTCGGCGAGTTCGGCGAGCTCGCGGGGGGTCCGCTCGGTGACGCGGAAGCCGCGGTTCGGCACGACCTCGACGGCGCCCTCGACGGCGAGGCGCTGCATGGCCTCGCGGACCGGGGTGGCCGAGACGCCGAACCGCTCGCCAAGGGCGGGAGCGGAGTACACCTCGCCGGGGACGAGCTCGCCACCGACGAGGGCGGTGCGGAGCGCGTCGAGGATCTGGCCGCGGACGGAGTGCCGTACGACACGGGGGGCGGACGCGGGTGCGGCGGCGGGAGCGGCACCGGGGACGTCCCGCTCGCCGTGGGTGTGCTCGCCCCGGGCGGACTCGGCACGTACGGATTCGGCCCGGGCGGACTCGGCACGTGCAGACCCGCCCCGGGCGGACTCGGCACGGGGGAACTCGGCACGTGCAGACCCGCCCCGGGCGGACTCGGCACGGGGGAACTCGGCTCGTGCAGACCCGCCCCGGGCGGACTCGGCACGGGGGAACTCGCCCCCGGCGGACTCACCCCGAACGGACTCGGCACGGGGGAACTCGCGTCGTGCGGACTCGCCCCGGGCGGACTCCGCGCCGCGGGACTGCCCCGCGTCGGCGGCCTGGCCGGTGCCGCCCGGAGGCCGTCCGATGCCACGGGCCTGCTCCGGCACCCGTACGGCCTCCTCCGAGTCCCGGGCGGCGGCGTCGCCGGAGGGCGGGGACGGTCTCTCCGTCGCCCGCTCGCGCGCTGCGCCCTGCTCCACCCGGGTCCTCCTGCGGCCTCGTGCCGGGCCCGGCTCGCGTCGACCGGGTCCTCTGTGCACCATAGGCGAACGGACCGACATCAGGGCGTGAGGGCTGCCTCGCTGGTGGGGGCGCCCGGGCCGGTGGTGAGAGGCGACTCCGAATCGGGTAAGGTAAGGCTAACCTGCCAACGCTCGCGATTCGGTGGTCCGCATGACCGTCCCCGCCCTGGTGCCCGCTCCTCCGGCCTCGCCCGTCGCGGCCGCCTACGCGCGCCTCGCCGAGGTCTTCCCCCATCTGCGGATAGAGGAACCCGCCCCGGGTGAGCGACTGCCGCGCGGCGCCGGCTGGGTCGGCGCGGAGGACCTCGCGGCCGGCGGCCCCGACCTCGACGCCTTCCTCGCCTGGGACAACGCGCAAGTGCTGCGCGACTACGGCACGCAGGCCCGCCCCGACGTCGTCGCCAGCTTCGGACTGCACCGGTACGCCTGGCCCGCCTGTCTCCTCGTCACCGTCCCGTGGTTCGTGGACCGCAGGGTCCCCCGGCTGCCCGCGGGCAACGTGTCGTTCCAGCGGGCGCTCGGCCGGCTGGCGGTCCGGGTGGAGGAGTTCGCCTGCCTGCCGGGCGACCCCGCCGCCACCCTGCCCGGCGCCCGGGTCGTCGCCGACGAGGACGCACTGCGGGCCGAGGTGCGCGCCTCGCTCGCCGAGCACTTCGAGGCGATCCTCGACGGCTTCGGGCCCCGGATGCGGCGCGGCCGCCGGGCCCTGTGGGGGATGGCCACGGACGAGATCGTCGAAGGCCTCTGGTACGTCGGGACGCTGCTCGGCGAGGAGCGGCGGGCGATGGACGAGCTCGAACTCCTGATGCCGGGCACGGCCAAGCCGTACAAGCCGTACGCGGGCTCCGCCGGCTTCCGCGAGCTGACCGGCTCCGAGGGGCCGGACGGGGCTCCGCGCGCCACGCGCGACCGGGCGACCTGCTGCTTCTTCTACACGCTGCGGCCCGACGACACCTGCCTCACCTGCCCGCGCACCTGCGATGCCGACCGGGCCCGGCGCCTCGCCGCGACCGCCTGAGGCTCCCCGGGTGATTACGCCACCCTGACGGGTGACGTCCATCGAACTCAAACCCCTCCCCTTGCACGGGTGTTCGACCAGATCGCACCTATTCGTATGCCCTGGCGCCCCGATGGCGTGCTCTTGCCCGGAAACCCCTTGAGCACCCCGCGGGGTCGGCCAGTATGGGCCGCCAAACGCCCTACTGCGATGCAAGGGACACCGCATGAGACTGACCGACATATCGCTGGACTGGCTGCTTCCGGGCGGCGTGATGGTGGCCGGAGTCCTGACGGCGGTGGCGGTGCTCGCGCGCGGGAAGCGCGCCGGTGACCAGGCCGCGGCCGAGGACTCCTGGGAACGCAGCGAGGAGCGCCGCAGACGGAAGGAAGCCGTGTACGGCACCGCTTCCTACGTCCTCCTCTTCTGTTGTGCCGCGGTCGCCGCGGCGCTCTCCTTCCACGGACTCGTCGGCTTCGGCCGGCAGAACCTCAACCTCTCCGGCGGCTGGGAGTACCTCGTCCCCTTCGGCCTCGACGGCGCCGCCATGTTCTGCTCGGTGCTCGCGGTCCGCGAGGCCAGCCACGGCGACGCGGCCCTCGGCTCGCGCCTGCTCGTCTGGCTCTTCGCGGGCGCGGCCGCCTGGTTCAACTGGGTGCACGCACCACGCGGCCTGGGCCACGACGGAGCCCCGCAGTTCTTCGCGGGCATGTCCCTCTCGGCGGCGGTCCTCTTCGACCGGGCCCTCAAGCAGACCCGGAGGGCCGCGCTGCGCGAGCAGGGCCTGGTGCCCCGTCCGCTGCCGCAGATCCGGATCGTCCGGTGGCTGAGGGCGCCCCGGGAGACCTTCGCCGCCTGGTCGCTGATGCTTCTGGAGGGCGTACGGACCCTGGACGAGGCCGTCGACGAGGTCCGCGAGGACCGGCGGGAGAAGGAGCAGAACCGCATCCGCCGGCGCGACCAGGTGAAGCTCGACCGGGCGCGGCTCAAGGCGATCAACCGTCAACACCGCGCCTTCGGCAGGGGCGGCGGGCGGCAGGTCGAGATGGCCGCGCTCAACGCCGCGCCCGCTGCCGGTACGGGCCCCGGCCCGGGGCCGGGAGCCGGCAGCGGCGGCCAGGGTTCCGGTTCCGCCTCGGCGTCCGTCCAGGCCGCCGTCGCGGAACCCGCCATAGCGGACCCGGGACAACTGCCGCTTCGACCCCGGCCCTCCCTCCAAGCCGTCAGGGGCAGTGACTCCCGGACGGTGGACCTCACCGCGGAGGACGACACCCAGACGCTGCCCCGTCTCGACTCCCTGGAGCGCAAGCTCAAGGACCTGGAGCAGCAGTTCGGCTGAGCACCACCGTCCACCGCACACCGGCGGGGCCGCCTCTCAGGCGGCCCCGCCGTTCAGTTCGAACCACACCACCTTGCCGGCCCCGTGCTCCTCGACCCCCCAGGAGTCGGCGAGGGCCTCGACGAGGACGAGCCCCCTGCCGTGCGTACCGTCGTCGGCGGGCGGTACGTGCGGTGGGGCGAGTCCGGGGACGAAGTCACGGACCTCGACCCTCAGCTGCTCGGGAACGACCGTCGCGGTGACGACGGCTCCGTGCTCGGTGTGGACCAGGGCGTTGGTCACCAGTTCGCTGGTGAGCAGTTCCGCCACGTCGGAGGCGCCCGGCCCGCCCCACCTCCGCAGCAGTGCTCGCAAGGCGTGTCGCACCTCCGGCACCGCGGTGAGATCCGCGCATCCCACCTTTCTGAGCAGTTGAGTCGGCTGTCGTGACTCCCCGGACATGTCCCCCCACCCACAGGTCGCGTCGAACAGGCTCACGGGGATGCATGCCCCGCCAAGACGCCCGCATTCCCTCAGGGTCGGGGCACGTTGCGCAGGTTGGAGCGCGCCATCTGCAGCATCCGGCCGACGCCCCCGTCGAGGACGATCTTGCTGGCGGAGAGGGCGAAGCCGGTCACCATGTCGGCGCTGATCTTCGGGGGGATGGAGAGCGCGTTGGGGTCGGTGACGACATCGACGAGCGCCGGGCCCTTGTGCTTGAAGGCGTCCTTGAGGGCGTTCGTCAGCTGCTTGGGCTTCTCGACCCGGACTCCGTAGGCGCCGGCGGCGCGGGCGATCGCCGCGAAGTCCGGGTTCTTGTTCGTCGTTCCGAACGAAGGGAGTCCGGCGACCAGCATCTCCAGTTCGACCATGCCGAGCGAGGAGTTGTTGAAGACGATCACCTTCACCGGCAGGTCGTACTGCACGAGGGTGAGGAAGTCGCCCATCAGCATGGAGAATCCGCCGTCGCCGGAGAGCGACACGACCTGGCGGTCGCGGTCGGTGAACTGGGCGCCGATGGCCTGGGGCAGGGCGTTCGCCATCGAGCCGTGGCTGAACGAGCCGATGATCCTGCGTCGCCCGTTGGGGCTGAGGTAGCGGGCCGCCCAGACGTTGCACATTCCCGTGTCGACCGTGAACACGGCGTCTCCGTCGGCCAGTTCGTCGATCACGGAGGCCACGTACTCGGGGTGGATGGGGACGTGCTTCTCGACCTTGCGGGTGTACGCCTTGACGACGCCTTCGAGGGCGTCGGCGTGCTTCTTGAGCATCTTGTCGAGGAAGCGGCGGTCCTTCTTGGCCCGGACGCGCGGGGTGACACAGCGGAGGGTCTCGCGGACGTCTCCCCAGACGGCGAGGTCGAGCCGGGAGCGGCGGCCGAGGTGCTCGGCCCTGACGTCCACCTGGACGATCTTCACGTCGTCGGGCAGGAAGGCGTTGTACGGGAAGTCGGTGCCGAGCAGGATCAGCAGATCGCACTCGTGGGTGGCCTCGTAGGCGGCGCCGTAGCCGAGGAGGCCGCTCATGCCGACGTCGTACGGGTTGTCGTACTGGATCCATTCCTTGCCGCGCAGGGCGTGGCCGACCGGCGCCTTGAGCCGTTCGGCGAACTGCATCACCTCGGCGTGCGCCCCGGCGGTGCCGCTGCCGCAGAAGAGCGTCACCCGGCCGGCCTCGTCGATCATCCGTACCAGCGCGTCGATCTCGGCGTCCCCCGGACGGACGGTCGGCCGGGTGGTGACGAGGGCGGTGCCGGCCGCCTTGTCCGGGGCCGGCTGGGAGGCGATGTCGCCGGGCAGCGAGACCACGCTGACGCCCCGGCGGCCGACGGCGTGCTGGATCGCCGTGTGGAGCAGCCGGGGCATCTGCTGCGGGTTGGAGATGAGTTCGCTGTAGTGACTGCACTCGCGGAACAGCTGGTCGGGGTGGGTCTCCTGGAAGTAGCCGAGGCCGATCTCGCTGGACGGGATCTGCGAGGCGAGGGCCAGGACGGGGGCCATCGAGCGGTGGGCGTCGTAGAGCCCGTTGATGAGGTGCAGGTTGCCCGGCCCGCAGGAGCCCGCGCAGGCGGCGAGGCCGCCGGTGATCTGGGCCTCGGCGCCCGCGGCGAAGGCCGCGACCTCCTCGTGCCGCACCTGGATCCAGTCGATCGCGGGGGTACGGCGGATCGCGTCGACGACCGGGTTGAGGCTGTCACCGACGACGCCGTACAGGCGCCGGACGCCCGCGCGGACGAGGATGTCGACGAACTGTTCCGCCACGTTCTGTTTGGCCATGGCTCCATCAACACACGGCCCGGCGGCTCGCGCCCGGTGGATTAGGCCTCCCAGACGCCCACCCCCGTACGGTCGTCGGCGTAACCGGTCACCCGTAGCTGGGTGTCCGCGAGGAACTCGGCGAGGCCGGGCGGCTCGGCGTCGGTCCAGCGGGCGGCGAGTTCGCGGGCGAGCGCGGGTTCGCCGCGCATCGGCTCCGCGAGGCCGGGCGAGGCGAGGAGCAGGGTGTCACCGGGGCGGGCGACGGACGCACGGAAGCGGAACGGCTCGGCGGGCGGCGGCACGGGATCCTCAACGAGCGGGGCGGACGCGGTGGTGATGCCGAGGTCCATGGTGAGCCGGTCGCCCTCCTCGGTCTCGGAGGTGACGGCCTCCGGGGGCGGCGAGCCGAAGCCGACGACGGGGGCACCGGTGACGGCGGCCGGTTCGGGCAGGAGCGGTTCGATGTCCTGCCATGCGCCGTCGCGGAGCCGGAACAGACCGCCGCCGCCGATGCCGAAGAAGACCCGGGTACGGCAGCCGGGGTCGGCGGGGACGAGCAGACAGCGGAGGGTGGCGGTGTACTCGTCGGGGGCGAGGCCCCGTTCGGCCGCGCGGGCCCTGAGCTTGCCGTAGGTACGGTCGGTGAGCCGGTGCAGTCCTGACTTGAGGTCGCCCCGGCGGCCGGACCTGATGTCCTCGGAGAGCCGGGCGTGGCTGCGGCAGACGGCCTCGGCGATCCACCGGCAGGCGTCGGCGGCGGCGAGGTGGGCGTCCTCCGCGGCGCGGGACCCGGCGGCGACGGCGACGAGGACGAGCGCGGTCTCGTCGTGGCCGAAGCGGGCGGTGAGCAGGGCGTCGCGGCGGGGTTCGCCGCGGTAGCGGGCGGAGTCACCCCGTACCGAGGCGGCCCGTACGGTGCAGGTGCCGTAGCGGGCGCCGTCGAGGACGGTGTCGGAGACGAGTTCGCCGAGCTCTCCGGGCCGGGCGACGGGCAGGGCGGTCGGCTCGGGCTCGTAGGTGGGCGGGCGGCTGCCGACGAATCCGGTACGGGGCCGGGGCACGGAGACCTCGACGGTGAGCCCGGGCCCGTCACCCGACCGGTCCTCGGACTGCGGCCCTGGCGGGTCGGGCTCCGGGGACGCCGGCACCCGCGCGGTGGCCGCCTCCGCGGGCGGGGCGACCGGGGGCGGCGGAGCGGGAAAGGTCCTGGGTCCCTCCGGGGGCGCCTCCCAGGGCGCCCGGTCCGCCACGAGCGGCACGGATCGCGGCGCGGAGGCGGGGCCGGGGGCGGGCGGCGCCGGTGCGCCCGGCGGCCCGGCGGGGGCGAGCGGCGGTGGCACCGGCGGGGCAGCGGGGCCGGGCGGCGGCCCAGCGGCAGGGGCGAGCGGCCCACCGACGGAGGGCGGCGCGACAGCCGGGGGCGGCGCGGCGACTGGGGACGGCGGGACAGCTGGGGACGGCGGGGCGGCCGGGGACTGCGGGGCGGCCGGGGACTCCGGGGCGGCTGGGGACGGCGGGGCGGCCGGGGACGGCGGGGTTGCCCGGCGTGGCGCCGTGGCCGGGCTCGGTGGAGGCGGCGACGTCGGCCGCGGTGGCGGTGGTGGGCCGGTCACCGGCGCCGCCGGCGGGTCGGCCGTGGGTGCCGGTGGGCCGGCGGCCGGAGCCGGCGGCGGGTCGGCCGTCGGTGCCGGCGGGCCCGTCGTCGCGCGGGTGGCCGCGGCGAAGTGGTCGTCGAGCGTGTCACCCGAGACCGCCGGGGCCGTGTCCGGCGCCGACTCGCCGTAGAGCTTGTCCCACCAGTTGCTGTCCCCCTGCTGAGTCATGCCCTTATTGTCCACCGCGCACGGCGCCCGAAAACGGGACATCAGGAAAACCGTTGCTGCAAATGGGTGGTCCGCCGGGCGGCCCCACCCCCCACGGGAAGGACGCCCGGCGGACCGGCGTGGTCAGCGCACGTCGTAGGCGCGGACCACGGTCTGGGTGACGGAGTTGCCGTTGGCGTCCGTCAGTTCGGTCCTCAGGGTGACGGGCTTGCCGGACGCGCCCGCGTGGTTCACGGTCGCGGCCCACGTACCGCCCTGCTGAGAGACCCGCGCTTCGGTCCAGGTCGTACCACCGT
Organism: Streptomyces sp. NPDC058326; assembly: GCF_042879855.1. Taxonomy (NCBI): domain Bacteria; kingdom Bacillati; phylum Actinomycetota; class Actinomycetes; order Kitasatosporales; family Streptomycetaceae; genus Streptomyces; species Streptomyces sp. NPDC058326. Next base: position 20,605 of record NZ_JBHVZO010000005.1, read on the forward strand.
CGTAGGAGTACGAGAGCTTGGCCGAGGTGAGCGCCGCGGGGGTGTAGCCCGCGTGACCCGTCGCGGTGAGGCCGATGTGCTGGCCGTCGTGCGCGGCGAGGGTCTTGAGTCCGTCCTCCGGAAGGTCGTACCGGGGGAAGAGAATGGGGATGCCCTGAGAATAGACGCTCTCGTCAAGCTTGGAGGTGAATTTCCACACGGAGTTGACGGATGTGGAGCGGGCCCACACCTTGCTGCCTATCTTCATGGTGTTCTGTTCGAGCTCGTACGTCCCGGATTCGGCCGGTACCTCGAAGGCGCCGAACGGCCAGGCGTTCTCGCCGAGGAGCTCTCCGTCGCGCCGGAGGCGGAGGTTGCCGACGTCACCGAAGGAGCCGGGCTCGGCGTGGTGGGTGCCGTCTCCCCACATCGCGTTGGCGAAGCCGATGAGGTTGCCCTGGCGCTCGGAGACGAGGACCGGCTTCCCGGTGGTGTCACGCGGGGCCGTGGGGGCGATCACGCCGTCGTACCAGCGCTCGGTGCGCTGCTCGCCGGGCGCGTACGTGTGACGGGCGCCGACCATGATCTCGCCGAACGGGAAGCTGCTGTTGACCATCTGGCTCCAGGCGGTGTCGCCCGGGGTGTAGTACTCGGTGCGGGTGCCGGGCGCCGGGACGGTCTCGAGCGAGCCGAAGGAGACGGAGAGGCCGTTCGGCCGGTGGGCGGCCGGGAAGTCCGAGAAGTCGGTGGTGATGCCGGCCGAGCCGTAGGTGGAGTCGGTGCGGCCGAGCCGCCCGTCGCGGACCCGGTAGTTCTTGTCGTCGCGCACCGCTCCCGTCTCGGGGAACGCGAGGTTGTAGAGGTACGGGGTCTTCGCGGTGGCCTGCCAGGCGAGGGTGACCTCGTCGGCCGCGAGCTCGCCCAGGAGCGCGGTCGCCTCCGTGGACGGGACGGAGAGGACGGGTAGGCCGAGACCGGTGAAGGAACCGCCCGGGTACCAACGGCCGGGGGCCGAGTGGTAGGTGACGACGGCGACCGCGCCGGCGGCCTTGGCGTCGCGGGCGAGGGCGCCCGCGTTGGTGGAGTCGTCGGGCAGCCGGACGAGGGCGATACGGCCCTGGACGCCGGCGGACTTCAGCTCCTCCGGGGTGCCAGTGCCCGCGTCGACGAGCCGGGCGGTGCCGGCGCCGTCGAGGTTGTCGGAGCCGAGGGAGGCGGTGAGCGGATGCAGGTTCAGGCCGCCGGTGGTGCGGAGCGAGGTGATCTGCGGGGCGGCGGCCCGCCAGTAGCTGCCGAACTCGAAGTCGCCCTCGTCGGCGGCGCCTTCGACCGAGGCGTAGTAGCCGCGGAGGGTGCGCGGTCCGGCGGCGGTGCCGGCGTGCGCCCAGATGTCGTCCCACGAGCGGGCGAACGCGAGGGTGGCGCCCCGGAGTTCGGATGCCTTGTCGGTCTTCACCGAGAGCCTGTGGGCCCGGCGGGCGTCCAGGACGACGGTGGTGTCCTTCTTCAGCTCCAGCTGCGGGCGGCCGAGGTAGCTCAGCGAGTCGTTCAGCGTGGCGCCCTCACCCGCGTCGGGGGTCACGACGAAGGAGGAGAGGAAGTAGCTGCCGGGGCGCAGGCGGTAGACCTGGTCGGCGGCGCCCTCGTTGAAGCGGCGCTCGCCGCTGGCGTCGTCGGTGCCGATGACGTCGAGGGAGGAGGCGCCGGACGCCGGATCGCCCTGGCGGTCGATCAGCTTGACGCGGAGGGTGACGGTCTCGGGCTCGACGTACAGCGAGAACGGGGTGGAGACGTGGACGCCGCCGGGGCCGGTGGCGATGACGCGGCCGGTGACGTCGCCGTACTGGGCGCGTTCGAGGCGGGTCGTGGGGTCGATGGCCAGCGGGACCCGGACGGTGGCGCCGGCCGGGACGGTGACGGTGCGCTCGCCGAGCCGGGCGACCGCGCTCCGGACGCGGGAGCCGTCGTTGCCGGTGACCTTCTCGACGGCCAGGTCCAGGGTGACCGGGGCGTCGGAGGTGTTGGTGTACGGGACGGAGACCGTGGTGCGGTCGGTCCGGTCCTGGGGCCAGTTGAACGTACCGCCCTGGACGGCGGGCGAGCCGAGGACCGTCTGGTCGATCGCGGCCTTGACGTCGAGGCGGCCGCCGCCGACCTCGCGGACGTCGCCGGGGACGGAGCTCTCGGCGGAGGCGACGAGCGCGGCCTTGACCTGCTGGGCGGTCCAGTCGGGGTGGCGCTGCCTGACGATGGCGGCGGCGCCCGCGACGTGCGGGGTGGCCATCGACGTGCCGGACATGGACTGGTAGGCGTAGAGGCCCCGGCCGCCGGCCGCGGCGGCGGAGATGGCGACGCCGGGCGCGGCTATCTCGGGCTTGAGGGTGTGGTTGACGATCGTCGGACCGCGGCTGGAGAACCACGCGGTGGAGTCGTCGCGGTCGGTGGCGCCGACGGTCAGCACGCTGGGCGCGCAGCCGGGCGAGGAGACGGTGTTGAGGGTGGGGCCCGAGTTGCCGGCGGCGATGACGAACAGCGTGCCCTTGTTCTGGGCGAGTTCCTCGGCGGCGACGCTCATCGGGTCGGTGCAGTCGGTGGGGACGGGGCTGCCGAGGCTCATGGAGACGACGTCGGCGCCCTGGGCGACGGCCCACTCCATGCCGGCGATGATCCAGGAGGCGGCTCCCGAGCCGAAGTCGTTGAGGACCTTGCCGTTGAGGAGCTCGGCGCCGGGGGCGACGCCCTTGTTGGCACCGCCGCTCGCCGCGCCCGAGCCACCGACGGTGGACAGGGTGTGGGTGCCGTGGCCCTGGCGGTCGTCGGCGGTGTCGGAGTCGGTGAAGTTCTCCGAGGCGACGACGCGGCCCTTGAGGTCGGGGTGCTCGGCGTCGGCGCCGGTGTCGAGGACGGCGACCCTGGTGCCCGTGCCGTCGTATCCGGCGGCCCAGGCCTCGGGGGCGTGGACCTGCTTCGTGGAGCGCTCCAGGGTGGCCTGGACCTTGCGGTCGAGCCAGAGCTTCTTGATCCCGGAGGCGGAACGGGCCGCGGGGGCGTTCAGTTCGGCCCAGAAGGTGGCGGCCTGCTTCTTCTCCGCCGTGAGCGCGACGCCGTCGACGGTCCTGAGGACCTGGCCGCGCCGGGCGCCGCGCGGGGCGGCGGGGACGGAGCGGGCGAGGTCGGTGCCGTAGACGGCGATGAGCGGCAGCGTGCCGGTGGCGGCGTCGTCGTAGCCCTGGCGGACGAGCCCGGTGACGTTGAAGAGTTCCTCGTCGACGCGTCCGGCGGCGAGCGCGGCGGTGGCGTCCTCGGGATAGACGTACAGGTCCTGGCCGGAACGGCGGGTCTGGACCAGGGGGACGGTGCCGTCCTCGCGGGGCAGGGCCGTGGCGGCGGGGTTGCCCTCCGCGTCGCGGGTGACGACGACGCGGTCCCCGGTGACCAGGGTCACCGTCGCCGGACGGTCCCCGGCGCGGGCCGAGGCCTCGCCGCCTACCAGCGGTCGCTTGCCGGCCGTGTCGTCCTGCGGCTCATTCGCCATGGACGGCGCGACCGCGGTGGCGGCCAGGACGACGGCGGTCGCCGCCCCCAGGGCCGTACGCGAAATCGGGCGCATCGCTCTCCCCATCTGATTCCGGAAATTGGGCGCAGAACACCCGTCTCCGGAGGCTGTTGGTGCTGCGGTGGCGCCACATTGGCAGAGGTGAGGGCGGTACAGGGATGATGGGGAAGGCGGGAATACGCCGTGGCCGTTTCCCGCCAGGTCACCAACGGAACGAATGCCTCCGGTGAACGTCCTGGGAAGATCTCCGGGACCTGCGCCGGAAGTACGGCGAGGGGTGGGGCATCCATGCTGGGAGCGATAGGACTCGACGAGCGCCAGGAGTCCGCGTACCGCGCGCTGGTCGCACTGGGGGCGGCCGAGGTGACCGACCTCGCACACCGGCTCGCGCTGCCCGAACAGGACACCGAGCGGGCGCTGCGCCGGCTCGAGTCACAGGGGCTCGCCGCCCAGTCCTCGGCGCGGACCGGGCGGTGGGTGGCGGCGCCGCCGGGCGTGGCGCTCGGCGCGCTCCTGACCCAGCAGCGCCACGAGCTGGAGCAGGCGGAGCTGGCGGCGGCGCTGCTCGCCCAGGAGTACCGGGCGGAGGCGGCGGAGGCGGCCGTGCACGACCTGGTGGAGGTGGTGACCGGCGCGAGCGCGGTCACCCACCGCTTCCTTCAGCTCCAGCTGGGTGCGCAGGAGGAGGTCTGCGCCCTGGTGACGGGGAAGCCGATCGCGGTCTCCGGCCTGGAGAACGACGCGGAGGAGCAGGCCGCCGGGCGGGGGGTGCGCTACCGGGTGGTGATCGAGCGCGAGGTGCTCACGCTCCCGTCCGGGCTCCTCGAACTCTCGGCGGCGCTCAGTCGTGACGAGCGGATCCGGGTCGCGGACCGGGTCCCCACGAAGCTGGTGATCGCCGACGGCAATCTGGCCATGGTGCCGCTGACGGGCCGGGGCGCCGAGCCCGCGGCGATCGTCGTGCACGCGAGCGGGCTGCTCGAATCGCTGATGGGCCTCTTCGAGTCGGTGTGGCGGGAGGCGCTGCCGCTGCGGCTCGGCGCGAGCGCGCACATCACCGAGGACGAGGCGCCGGGTCCGGACGTCATGGACCTGGAGATCCTGTCGCTGCTGCTCGCGGGGATGACGGACGCCAGCGTGGCCAAGCAGCTGGACCTGGGGCTTCGCACGGTGCAGCGCCGGGTGAAGGGCCTGATGGAGCTGACCGGGGTGACGACCCGGCTGCAGCTGGGCTGGCACGCGTACGAGAAGGGCTGGGTGGCGCGCCGCTGAGCGCCGCCGCACCGGTGTCCGTACGGGCGCGCACCCCCGTATGCCCGCCGCGACCTGCGCCGACGCGGAATGTGGGGGACGCTGGTCAGCGTGGGTGTGTGGCAGCTCCTGATGATCGCGACGGTGATGCTGCTCGGTCTGTTCGGGGTGCTGGCCCCCGGCGTACCGGGGACATGGCTGGTGTGGGCGGCGATGCTGTGGTGGTCGCTCCACGAGCGGACGGACCTCGCCTGGATCCTCCTCGCCTCCGCGACCGGTCTGCTGCTCCTCACGCAGGTGGTCGTCTGGCAGCTGCCCCCGCGCAGGTTCCGGGGCGTCGGCATCACCCGGCGGATGGTGACGTACGCCGGGGTGGGCGCGCTCCTGGGCTTCGTCCTGGTCCCGGTGGTCGGCGCGATCCCCGGTTTCGTCGGCGGGATCTACCTCGCGGAGCGGCTCCGCCTCGGCGGCCACGGCCAGGCGAGGGCGGCGACGCGCACGGTGATGCGGGCGGCCGGCACGAGCGTGCTCGTCGAGCTCTTCGCCTGCCTGCTGATCGTGGGGGCGTGGGCGGGCGCGGTGCTCTGGGGCTGAGGCGCGGAAGGCTCAGCGAGCCGGGACCGCGGGGGCCGAGCCGAGGTAGCGCGCCGCGTACGAGCGCCAGGGGCGGCACTCCTCCGCCGGAGGGCCGGCCGTCGGGGGCACGTCCGGGTCGCCGAGGGATCGCATGCGGATCAGGGCGGCGGCCTCCGCGGTCACGCCGGGGACGGCGAGCAGGGCGCGCTCGGCCTCGTCACGGTCGGCTCCCGGGTCGAGGCGTACGGCTCCGTCCGCGAGGGCCCGGGCCAGCGGGCCGGCGACGGGGTGACCGGTCAGGGCGGCCGATTCGGGGAAGACATGGGTGAGGCTGCCGCAGCCCGTGGCCAGGGGGGTGCCGTACCGCTCGACGATCCGGGCCGACTCCTCGGCGCCGAGAACCGTCCGCAGCGCGAACTCCTCGGGCTCGGCCGTGCCGGGCGAGCGCACGCCCGGCCGTGCGGCCACCTCGGCGGCGAGCCCGGGGGCGGCCCCGAGGCGCTCGGCGACCGCGTACGGATCGGCGTCCAGGTCGAAGAGGCGGCGCAGCCGGTGCACGGCGGTGGTCAGGTCGCGCAGTTCGGTGAGGTGGATGCGGGCGTCGAGCCAGCGCCCGGCCGAGCGTTCGTCGACGGAGACGACACCGGTGCCGTACGGGAGGCGGAGCGTCCGCCGGTAGGTGCGGGCGCCGGGGGCGCCGACGACCTCCTCCACACGCGGCACGGCCTCCGCGGCGAGCAGGTCGAAGACCTCCGCGGCCGCGTACGGCCCGCGGTGGGCGAGCCGCAGCGGGACCCCGGCGGCGAGCGCGGTACGGCCTCCGGCACCGCTGCCGGCCTCGGTGCGCAGGGCGGTGGGGGTGCGGGCGTAGACGGCGCGGATCGTCTCGTTGAACTGGCGGACGCTGGCGAAGCCGGCCGCGAAGGCGATCTCGGTGACGGGCAGCGCGGTGGTCTGGAGCAGCAGGCGCGCGGTGTGGGCCCGCTGTGCGCGGGCGAGCGCGACGGGCCCGGCGCCGAGTTCGGCGGTGAGCTGGCGCTGCACCTGCCGAGTGCTGTAGCCGAGGCGTCCGGCGAGGCCGGACACGCCCTCGCGGTCGACGACCCCGTCGCCGATCATCCGCATGGCGCGCCCGACGACGTCCGCCCGTACGTTCCACTCGGCGGAGCCGGGCACGGCGTCCGGCCGGCAGCGGCGGCAGGCGCGGAAGCCGTGGCCCTGGGCGGCGGCGGCCGTCGGGAAGAACGCCACGTTCTGCCGCTTGGGCGTGACGGCGGGGCAGCTGGGACGGCAGTAGATCCCAGTGGTGCGGACGGCGAAGAAGAACTCTCCGTCGAACCGCGCGTCCCTGCTGCTGACCGCCTCGTAGCGGGTGTCGTCGTCCCTCATGAGTCCCAGTGTGGGTCCCCGGAGGGCATGGGGCTCGCGGTTTTCGGACACGGTGCTGCGGCGGGGGACGGTCCTGCCCCGTCCCCCGCCGGGCGCCGTGCCCCTACCGGCCGCCGTGCCCGCGCTTCAGCTCAAGGGCCTGCCGGCCCGCCGCGTGGCGGCGCTTCCAGGTCTTGAGCATCTCGGTGCGCAGCCGGGCGTCGGTCTTGGCGACGATCCGCTGGTTCTCGCGGAGCAGCTTGCGGTAGCTCTCGAGCCGGCGCACCGGCAGCGAGCCGTCCTCGATCGCGGCCGCGACCGCGCAACCCGGCTCCGACTCGTGGCCGCAGTCCTGGAAGCGGCAGGCTTCGGCCAGCTCCTCGATCTCCGCGAAGACCTGCCCGACGCCGGCCTCGGCGTCCCAGAGGCCGACGCCGCGCAGCCCGGGGGTGTCGATGAGGACTCCCCCGCCCGGCAGGACGAAGAGATTCCGGGTGGTCGTCGTGTGGCGGCCCTTGCCGTCGATGTCACGGGCGGCCTGGACGGTCATGACGTCCTCGCCGACGAGCGCGTTGGCGAGGGTCGACTTCCCGGCGCCGGAGACTCCGAGCAGCACGGTCGTGCCGCCCGCGACCACCGCGGCGAGCACGTCGAGGCCTTCTCCGGTGGCCGAGCTGAGGGGCACCACCTGGACGCCGGGGGCGACCGTCTCGACGTCCTCGACGAGGTACGAGAGACCGACCGGGTCGGGCACGAGGTCGGCCTTGCTGAGGACGACGGTCGGCTGGGCGCCGGACTCCCAGGCCAGGGCGAGGAAGCGTTCGATCCGGCCGAGGTCGAGCTCGACGGCGAGCGAGACGGTGATGACGGCGTGGTCCACGTTGGCGGCGAGGATCTGCCCCTCGGACCGCTTGGAGGACGTGGAGCGCGCGAAGGCCGTACGGCGCGGCAGACACGCCCGTACGTACCGGGGGTCGCGGACGCCCTCCGGGTCGACGGCGGCCCAGTCGCCGGTGCAGATGACCCGGAGCGGGTCGTGCGGGGTCACGAACGCCGTATCGGCGCGGACGACCCCTTCGGCGGTGGCGACGTCGCACTGACCGCGGTCGACGCGGATGACCCGCCCCGGGACGAGGCCCTGGTCGGCGTAGGGGGCGAAGGCGGTGGCCCAGCCGGAGTCCCAGCCGTACGGGGTGAGCGGAGACCGGGCATCAGAAGTGGACGACGTGTCGGAGGAGGACATGTCGAACGAAGCGTTGAACAAGGGAGACCCTTCGAAGGGCGGCCCCGGCGGCGCGCTCTGCGCGCGGAAGTGGTGTGGATGTCAGCCGGAGGCCACAGGGGTGGAAACGATGAACTCCTGAATGCGGGCAGTGCCCGTCACCGTGACAGTCATCAATGTCCTCACCTCCTGCTTCTTCTCAACGAACCAACCCCCGTTCCCTCAGGAACGGTTATGCGACACCATAGCCCCGCTCCGGGGCACGGCACCACCGATTAAACAGGCGGGCTCTGTTCGCGGGGCTCGGCTAGCGCACCGTGACAGAACGGGTCAGTTCGACGTACGCCTCGGACAGTCGCTTAGTGATGTGTCCGACCTCGTAGGAATGCTCGTCCACGGCGCGCACCGGCTGCACCTCGTAGGCCGTGCCGGTGAGGAAGAGCTCGTCCGCGTCGCGCAGTTCCTCGGGCTTGATGTGCCGCTCGTGGACGGTGATCCCCAGGTCCTCGGCGAGGGACAGGACCGTCTGCCGGGTGATGCCGTCGAGGAAGGTGTCCGCGGTCGGCGTGTGCAGGGCTCCGTCGATCACCAGGAAGAGGTTGGCCCCGGTGGCCTCCGCCAGGTAACCGCGGAAGTCCAGCAGCAGGGCGTCGTCGCATCCGGCCGCCTCCGCCTCGTCGCGGGCGAGGGTGCAGATGTTGTAGAGCGACGCCGCCTTCGCCCGTACCGGCGCGGTGTCGGGCGAAGGGCGCCGCCACCGGGACGTGCGCAGCCGGATGCCCCGGCTGCGCGCGTCGCCGGAGAACACGTGCGGCCATTCCCACGCGGCGATCGCGACGTGGACGGACGTCCCCGCCCCGGACACGCTGATCTGCTCGCTGCCCCGCCAGGCCACGGGCCTGATGTACCCGTCGACGATGTTCTGGTGACGGATGACCTCCCGCATGGCGGCGTCGAGCTCCGTGGCGCCGAAGGGCAGGCGGAAGTTCAGCTCCCGTGCCGAGACGTGGAGACGCTCGAAGTGCTCGACGGACTTGAAGGCCCTGCCGTCGTAGACGCGGATGCCCTCGAAGATGCCGCCGCCGTAGTGCAGCCCGTGGGACAGGACGTGCAGACGGGCGTCGCGCCACGGCACGAACGCTCCGTCCAGCCAGATCACTCCGTCACGGTCGTCGAACGCGGTGGTGGTCACGCCTGCCCCTCGTGGCTGTGGTCGGTGTCGTCGGCGTAGTCGATGCGAATGGTCTCGTCCAGGAACCGGTGGAACTCCTCGGTCTCGGCGGTGCTCGCGTGCCGGGACAGTACGAACGCCGGATAACCGGTGAAGTCCGGGTACGGCCGCACGATGTCACCGGGGAAGAGCATCTGCACGACGTGATCGACCCTGGGATCGTCACGCAGTTCGTCAAGTCCGTGGATCGCGGTGATCCGCCCGGATCCGCCGCAGGGGACGATGTAGTTGGCCGCGGCCGCGACGGGCGTCGGCGGCGGGCCGGAGCCCAGGGGTTCCGAGGCGATCCCGGCGGCGATCCGCAGGGCCTGCGCCGCGAAGTCGATGCCGGTCACCCCGGAGGCGATGTAGTGGGACACTCCGGAGCCCCCGATCCGGGCCCCCATCTCCAGCAGGTACGGCGTCACGCCGCCGCGCAGTCGCAGTTCCGTGTGGGTCGGCCCGTCGGTGATGCCGAGGGCCTTGTGCGCGGCGATCACTTCGCGCCGGATGTCCTCCTGGACCGCCTCGGGCAGGGCGGCGGGCGCGCGGTAGACGCCCTCTTCGAAGTGCGGTCCCTGCGGGTCGCCCTTGTAGCCGATGGTCAGGACGCGTACCTCACCACCGTGGGCGAGGGACTCGACGGCGAACTCGGGGCCGTCCATGTACTCCTCGACCACCAGGCCGTCCACCTGGCCGAGCTTGCTCGCGCTGGTCCGCCACACCTCGTCCACGACGCTCTTCAGGCTCTCCGAGGACTCCGCCTTGGTGACGCCGAGGCTGGAGAAGCCGAGTGCCGGCTTCACCACGACGGGGAAGGTCAGCCCCGCCGCCGCCTCCCAGCCGGCCGGGTCGTCCAGCCTGACGAAACCCGGCACGTTGAGGCCGGCCGCGGCCAGCCGCTCCCTCATGACCCGCTTGTCCTGCGCGCCGAGCGCCACGTCACGGCCGATGCCGGGCAGGCCGAGCAGTTCGGCGGTCTCGGCGACGAACGGCACGGCGGGGTCGAAGAGGGTGACGATGCCCTGGAAGGCCCGCTTCTCGTACCGCCGCCGCAGGGCCTCCCGTGCACCGGCCCGGTCGGCTTCGATGTCGAGCCGCAGTACCTCCACCACGGCGGGCGGCAGCCGGTCGTCGGTCACCGCTTCGTCGGGCCGGGGAACCAGTACGAGGTCGATTCCGGCCCGCTCCGCGCTCTCGAAGACCCATGGGAGCGAGAGGCGCTGGTAGACCAGTACGAGAGTCGGTCTGGGGTGGAGACTGTCCGATGTCATCGCCAGGTCCGCTCTCGTGGCCGGGTCCGCTCTCGTCACCAGGTCCGCTCTCGTCGCCGGGTCCGTCGTCATCACCAGGTCCTTTGCCGTCACGATGTTCCTTGCTTGAGGTGAACGCCGGTTTCCCGCCCGGTGTGCTCCTTGTCCCCCGCAGCCCCGGCCACGGCGCCTCCGGCAGGGCGGGCACCGCCGACGGTGAGCCACACGCCGCCCGCGCACAGCAGGAGCAGCAGGAGTACGAGCGGTCCGGGCGCGGTTTCCCGCCCCAGGGCCCACTCTCCCAGTCGCACCAGGAACGGCACGACGAGCGCGAGGGCCGAGGTGAACAACGGCCCTTTGCGCAGGATGAGTTCGTGCGAGATGAGGAAGACGGGGGCGGTGAGGACCGCTCCGAGGGCGGCGATGCCGGCCCAGTCGCCCGGGGAGACGCCGCCGAGCGGGACGAACAGCGCGACCGTCAGCCCCAGCATGACGGTGCCCGCACCGGTGATGGCGGGCAGGGAGGCGAGCGGTGAGACATCCGCCATGCGCCGCCGGTAGACGTAGCCGTACACCGCGTAGGCGAAGGTGCCGACGAGCGCCAGCAGGCCTCCGCTCACCAGGGCTTCCCCGTCGACACCGGCGCTCGGGGAGGCGTCGGCCAGGGCGTATCCGCAGGCCGCGGCCACGGCCAGCACGGTGCCCAGGACCTTGCGGCGCGAGGAGGGCTCACGAAACGCGACGACTCCGATCGCGAAAGTGAGGCAGGGCAGCAGGGAGACGATCAGGCCGACCCGGGAGGCCCCGATGTAGCCGGTCCCGAGCAGTGTTCCGGCGTAGTACGCGAAGAAGCCGAGGAATGCCAGCAGGGCGACACTCCCGCCGCGGCCGGCCGCGACCCGGGCCTCGGCCCGCGACCGTGCGTGCAGCAGGGCGAGGACGGTGAGGACGAGGAAGCTGGTCGCCGTACGCCCCGCGGCCACCACGAGCGGAGGAGCCCCGTCCACCAGATGCCCGGCGAGCAGCCAGCCGGCCGCGAGGAGCATGACCATCAGCGCCGAGAGGGCGGGCACCACAAGGCGCCCGCCCCGGTGGGCGCCTTGTGGTGAGGCGTCTTTCACCATTCGGCGCGCTCGAACTCCAGGGCGGGCATCCGGTCCAGCCCCTGCTTGGCCCGCAGCAGGACCCGCTGGTCCTCGGTGAAGGCGTACCGCTGACGCGGCGTGCCGGCGGGCGCGGGATCGGGGGCGGGAAGGTACCGGCGCACCAGTTCCCTGGCCGCCGCGCGGTACTCGTCGTCGGTCGTGACCTCCGCTTCCAGCTTCTCGACCGTGGTGACGAACTCCCGCAGCGCGCCGATGGCCTTGGACCGGTCGAAATGAAGCAGTCCGCCGTCGGCCGGGGAACCGGCCAGCGCGCCGTGCTCACGCAGCCAGGAGAAGAGGAAGACCCCGGTGCCCGAGTCGAAGTTGCGGGTGGCGTCGTCCGCCTGCGGGTACCGGAAGATCCGCTCCAGAAGGATCATGTCGATCTGCTCCGCGGCGAACGGTACGACCCCGCTGTCCGCGCAGGCCAGAACGGTCTTGGCGTCGACCTTGATCTCCTCGAGCAGCCCGACGAACCAGTTCATCTTCAGGGAGATGTGCTCGTCGAACGGCCAGAGCCCCTGGTAGTGCATCGAGTCGTGGAGATAGCCCCAGATGGCGCGGGCCTCGAAGCACACGTCCGCGTTCAGGCCCGTGGACGCCCGGGGCAGGGACTCCGGGGTGAGGACGGCTTCCGCTCCGGTGAGGGCGTAGGTCTCGTGGATCTTCCGCATCTTGTTGTAGAAGAACATGGCGTAGGGCTGCTCGGTGATCTTGTCGTGAGCGGCCACGTTCTCCGGGAAGAACACCAGGCAGTTGCCCTGCCGGAAACCCGCGCTGCCGGTGATCAGGACCAGGGACTGGCAGTTGTTCCTGGGATGCGGATACGACGTGGCCAGCTCGGGCAGCGCGGCCGGCTCCTTGCGCAGGGCGAAGAAGCAGTCGAGGCGCTTGCCCACGGGGGGCGCGCTGTTGGTGCTCTGCAGCGGGGCGAGGAAGAAGACGGCCGAGCCGTCCTCGGGCACGCGCAGGGCGTCGCGCGAGCGCGCGAAGTGCGGCCGCGTCTCCAGGCCGGCCGTGAGCCAGCCGTCGACGTCGGCCGCCAGCGCGATCGCCTGCTCGTCGCGTCCCGCTCGCTCGTACCAGGCACACGCCTCGTCGCGGATGCGGCCGAGCAGGACGCGGTCCTCCTCGGTCGCTCCGGGGACGGTGCCGTCGTCCGCCTGTCGCTCCCGGAAGCGGTCGACCTTCGGGATGAGGGATCCGGCCAGTTCGTCGGCGTCGGCCAGCAGGCGGGCGGCGACCGGCGCGGTGGCGGCGGACACGGTCACAGCGCCGCTCCCGCCTCGATGAGCTGGGCGTTCTCGATGCCGACAGCGAGGACCTGATGGACGGTGAACACCATGGGTACGGCGCCGAAGTCCCGGACCACCCGCAGCCCGTGGTTCTTCGCCGCGACGATGGTGGTGATGCAGCCCTCGACACGGCCCTCGGCGCAGTCGATGGCCGCCTGGGAGTTGCTCAGCACTTCCCGGATCTCCGTGCCGGCGGGTATGAGCCTCGTCGGTGCCGGGTGCGAGGCGACCGTGGCGGGCCGGGCCGCGCCCTTGGTGGCGAGCACCATGTTGTGCGTCGGCATGATGAAACTGTCGACCATGTGCAGGCGGTGCAGATTGCTGAACACCAGTGTGTGCAGCGCGGGGTAGACCGCGCACGCGACCAGTGCGTGCCGGCCGTCGTCAGGAACGGCGTCGAGCGCGGACTCGATCGAGGAGTGCAGTCGCACCGTTCCCTCGATGTCGCGGCGGCGGAGCCATTCGTGGGACGCGGCTTCCAGATTGGTGCCCTGTGGGCCGAGAGTGTGCAGATGCCGGATGTGCTCCGACCCATTCTTGGTACGGCTCATGAGCTCCCCCGTGACAAACAGAAATGGAATGGTCGCATCCGGGTCCCAGGATGCCCTGTTCAGGCAATCACGCATCACGGCGATGATCAAGGTCTGCTTTACGCGATCTCGGATGGCGAGACCGTCAACTATGCCGTACTGACGGGTACTTGGCGCCCATCCGAGCCATCCCCTATGCCCGGTTTGGCGAAGTTTGCAACCTTGGCGGCATTCCACTTCCGGAATCCGTCTCGCCATGTGAAATAGATCGGTCGGCCCCCCTCGAATCCTCTCCCGGATGTGTTTCCATCATCGACGATCAAGCTGTCAATGAAATCCCCACACACCATTGGAGGGCCTTCTTGGTGGCATACAAATCCGATGGCGCATTTGCCCGGGACTTCGACGATTGGCTTCGCCTCGCCGGTCTCGACCGGCCCCGCCTGGCCGCGGTCGTCGCCGGAACGGCCAGCGCCCCGGGCGTGGCCCGCGAGCGGCAGGACCTGGCCCGTGCGGCGATGGTGTGGCTGTGCGCCCCGACCGACGGAACCATCCCCCCGCTCCTGATCGAGGTGGTGCAGGAGCACAGCCGTTCCGTCAGCGAGGCGGCCAGACGGTCCGTCGGCCACGCGGCGAAACTCAGTCGGGCCACGTCGGACCTCGTCGCCCGCGCACACGTCCGCGAGCGGCCCGACCCGGACCGTCACCCGGCCAACCTGACCGAGCGTGAATACGACATCCTCCGCCTCATCGGCAGCGCGCGGACGAACCGCCAGATCGCCACCCTTCTGCGGATCTCCGAGAAGACGGTGAAGAACCACATCACCTCGTTGTTCGCCAAGCTCCAGGTGTCCGACCGCACCGAGGCCCTCGTCATCGGTCTGCGCAGGGGCCTGCTCTCCGTACAGGACGCGCACGGCAGGCAGGACCAGGGTCCCAGCGGACCGGGCGGGAAGATCCGTGTCCTGGAGCCGAGAGCCGCCGACTGGGACTCCCGTCCCATGGCAGGCTGATGTGCCGCGCCAGCACACTGGGACCGCTCTGCGAACAGACCAGGAGGGGGACCGCGTGGCCCACGGGGAGCAGTACATGGTCGTGGTCAACGACGAACTCCAGTACGCCACCGTCCTGGCCTCCTGGCCCGTGCCCCGCGGCTGGCGGGCGGCCGGCCCGACGGGCACCGCACAGGAATGCGCCTCCCAGGTCGATGTCCTGTGGACGGACATGCGTCCGCTGTCGCTCCGCCGCGCCATGGCCGAAGGCACCCCCGCCCGGGAAGAACGATGACGGTGACCGTCGTACCGGAGTTCACCCAGGCCGACCTCACCGACCCGGTGGTGCACGCGGAGCAGGACCTGCGACCGCTGTGGCGGCGGCTGCGGCGCCACCACCCGGTCGCGCACCACCCCACACCGGACGGCCGGGGCTTCTGGGTCGTGACCCCCCACCAGCTGGTCGAGGAGGTCTGCGTCTCCTCGGAGCGCTTCACCTCCGTCCGGGGCAACACGCTCGGGACGCTCCTCGCCGGCGGCGACCCGGCGGGAGGCGGGATGCTCGCCGTCTCGGACGGTCCCCGGCACCGCGTCGTCCACCGCGAGCTGATGCGCGCGTTCACCGCGCAGGCGCTCGCCCCCTACCGGGAACGGATCGTCTCCCGCATCGACCACCTGGTGCGCACCGCCGTGGCCAAGGGCCAGGTCGACTTCGCGAGGGACGTCGCCCGGCCCATCCCGATGGCCGCCGTCTGCGACATGCTGGGGGTGCCGGAGAAGGACCGGGAGGCGTTGTACGCGGACGCCAGTCACACCCTCGCCTCGGAGACGCCCGTCACGGACGACCTCTCGACCCGCCTGGCACGCCAGCAGATCCTGCTGTACTTCGCGCGGCTGGTCCGTTCGCTCCGTGGCGAGCCCGGCGACGACCTGCTCGGCCTGCTGGTCCGGATGACCGACAGCGAGATCGCGCTCACCGGGGACGAAGTCCTCTACAACTGCTACAGCCTGCTCCTCGGTGGCGAGGAGACCACCCGCTACACCATGAGCGGCACCATCCAGGCCCTCGCCGACCACCCCGAGCAGTGGCAGCGGCTCGTACGCGGCGAGGTCGGTCTGGACACGGCCGTCGAGGAGCTGCTGCGCTGGACGACCGCGCCGATGCACGTGGGCCGCACCGCGGCGCGCGACACCGAGCTCGGGGGCGTACGGATCGCCGAAGGAGACATCGTCACGGCCTGGATCAGCGCGGCCAACGACGACGAGACGCAGTTCGGCGACCCGCGGCGACTGGATCTGGGGCGCACACCCAACCGCCACCTCGCCTTCCTCCGCGGCCCGCACACCTGCCCGGGGGCCCGGCTGGTGCGGATCGAGATGACCGCACTCCTCAGGGCGCTCATCACCCACGCCGACGGCTGGGAGATCACGGGGAAGGGCGTTCCGGTCTATTCGACCTTCATGCGGGGGCTGAGCAGTCTGCCGGTGCGGTTCGTGCCCCGTGACGGCCCGCGCCCCCGGCACCCGCGGCACCCGGACGACGTGGAGCGAAGCGCATGACGACAGACAGCCCCGTGCTGCACGAACGGTTCGCGGCGGTGGCCGAGGCCCACCCCGACGCGCCGGCCCTCACCGCCGAGGGACGGACTCTCACCTACGCCCAGCTGCGACGGCGGGTCCAGCGGCGCGCCGCCTGGCTGCGTTCGCTCGGCGCCGGCCCCGAGCAGATCGTCGGTATCCACCTGGACCGGGGCATCGAGGCCGTGGTCAGCATGCTGGCCGTGGTGGAGGCGGGAGCCGCGTATCTGCCGCTGCCGCTGGACTACCCGGCGTCCCGGCTGGGTCTCATGGCCGAACAGTGCGCGGTGCGGCTGGTCCTGAGCAGCGCCGGCGGGCCGGCCGCCCCGTTCGCCGACGACGCGGTGAGCGTCCTGTTCGTCGAGGACGAACCGGCCGACGGCGCACGGGAGTTCGCCACGCGCACGGCACCGCGTGTGCACCCTGACAACCTGGCGTACATCGTCTTCACCTCCGGCAGCACCGGCACTCCCAAGGGTGTGGGCGTGACCCACCGCGGAGCCGTCAACCTCGTCGGCCCACGGCAGACCTACGTCGACTTCGGGCCGGGCGAGTCCTTCCTCCAACTCGCCCCGCTCGCCTTCGACGTGGCCGCCTTCGAGGTCTGGGGAGCCCTCGCCACCGGTGCCCGGCTCGTCGTCGCCGCTCCCTCGTACCAGGCCATCGAAGAGCTGCCCGACCTGCTGATCCGGGAGCGGATCAGCACCGCCCTCATCACGACCACGCTGTTCCACGTCCTGTGGGACGCCCGTCCCGAGGCGTTCGACAGTGTGCGCCGCCTGATCGTCGGCGGCAGCGTCATGTCCATGGACCGGGCCCGCGCCTTCACGGGCCGGCACGCCGCACGCGGTGCGGACCATCTGCTCATCAACGGGTACGGCCCCTCGGAGGCCACCACCTGTGTCAGTACCCACGCCATGGGACCCATCCCCGACGACGAGTCCAATCCCCCGCTCGGTACCGCGCTCGACGGCGTCACGCTGCGCCTGCTCGACGAGCGGGGCCGCCAGGTCGGGCCGGGCGACGAGGGGCAGATCTACACGGGCGGGGTGGCTGTCACCCGCGGCTATCTCGGACAGCCCGGCGCGACAAGCCTGCGCTTCCTTCCCGATCCGTACGCCGATGAGCCGGGCGCGCGGATGTACGCGACCGGAGACCGCGGGCGGATGCGCGCCGACGGCCTGATCGAGTACCTGGGCCGCTTCGACGACCAGGTGAAGGTCCGCGGCCACCGGGTGGAACTGGGCGAGGTGGAGGCGGCGGTCAACAGCCACCCGGACGTGCGGGACGCGTGTGTGGTCCTGGTCCGTGAGGAGTCCGGCGCCGAGCGCCTGGTCGCCCATCTCGTCCCGGCCGGCCCGCTCGGCGAACCGGCGAGGCGCGCGTCCCTGGCCGCGCACCTCGCGGAGCGCCTCCCGGAGTACATGCGGCCCAGCGGCCATGTCGAGCACGAGGCACTGCCCCGGGGTCTGCACGGCAAGGTCGACCGGGAAGCCCTCGTCCTGCTCGGCCAGGTGTCGGCGACGGCTGACGGGGAGCGGCCTGCCGAGCCCCCGACGGGGGTCGAGTCCGTCATGGCCGAGGTCTGGAGCGACCTGCTCGGCGTGGCGCGCGTCTCGCGCGACGACGACTTCTTCCAGCTCGGCGGGGACTCCCTGCTCGCCGTGAAGACGGTGATGCTCGCCGAGGAACGGGGGCTTCCGCTGACCCTGACGCTCGTTCTCACCCACCCCGTGCTCGGTGACCTCTGTGCGGCGCTCGAGAAGGAGCAGGCGGCCGGCGGCCCTGGAGCGGGGCATGGGCCGAGCGCCGGCTGAACCCGCCGGGCCGCGGCGCCCGGTGCCGAAGCCCGTCACACGGCTGCGGCGCGAACTGGGGCTCAGGGACGCCCTCGCGATCGGCATCGGGGGCACGGTCGGCGGCGGCATCTTCACCCTGGTCAAGGTCGCCGCGGACGCCGCGGGCCCCGCCGCGCTCATCGCCTTCGTCCTGGCGGCCGCCGTCTCCGTCCTGATCGCCCTGCCCTACGCCGAGCTGGCCTGCCGGCTGCCCGTGGCCGGTGGCGGCTACGCCTTCGCGCGGGAAGTCCTCGGCGAACGCTGGGGGTTCGCCATGGGCTGGGTCTACTGGGGCGGCTACCTCCTCGCCTCGGGCTACGTCACCATCGGCTTCGGCGAGTATCTGCACGCCGCCAGTGGGCTGCCGACGGCCGTGGGGGCGGCCGGTCTCGTGACGCTGTGCACCGCGATCAACATGCTGGGCGCGCGCCTCTCGGGACGGGCCCAGACCGGTGTGCTCCTCGTGGCGGTCACCGGCTTCGTCGCCTTCGCCCTGTGGGGGCTCGGCGACGTCGGCACGGAGACCCTCACCCCGTTCGCTCCCCACGGTGTGTCCGGGATCCTGCTGGCGACCCCGGTGGTGTTCCTGGCGTTCGGGGGGTTCGACATGGTCGCGGCGGCGGGCGAGGAGATCCGGCGCCCGGAGCGCAATCTGCCCCTGGCGATCCTGCTGACGCTCGCCGTCGTTCTCGCTCTCTATCTTCTGGTCGCGCTGGTCGCCTTCGGGACCACCTCGACGCAGGTGCTCGGATCCGCCGCCTCGCCGCTCGCGGAGGCGGCACGCGGCTTCGGCGGAGAGCCCGCTCGCTGGCTGATGCTCGGCTGCGCCCTGCTCACCCTGGCGGCGGCCACCAACGCCCTGCTCATGGTGACGTCCAGGGCCCTGTTCGCCATGGCGCGGGACGGGCTGCTCCCCCGCCGCCTCGCGGTCGTCGAGCCGCGCTCCGGCACACCGCGCACGGCGATCGTCGTCGACGGCGCCCTGCTCGCCGGCGTCGCCGTGACCGGCAGCGTCTCACTGGCGGCGACGGCCGGTGGATTCCTGTACGTCCTGCACTTCCTGCCGCCGCTCCTCGCGCTGGTGCGGCTGCGGCGAGATCCGGCGGCCCCCACCCCCGCCTTCCGCACACCCGTGCCCCGTGTGCTGCTTCCCCTCGCCTTCCTCGCGGTCGTGGGCATGCTGGTGGCGACCGGTACGAGCGGAGCCCTCACCGGTCTGGCGTGGCTGGCGCTCGGGGCCTGCGTGTACGGGGTCCGGCGCGCCCTGGGCAGCCGGGACCAAGGTCCCGGCTGAGGTTCCCGCTCGTCCCCGACCTCCGCTGCCGCCAGGGCGGCAGGGACCTGAGTCCCATGGCACGGCCGGTGCCCCGTCACGAGACTTGACGGTGCGGTGCCCGGCCGCCCGCGGGGCGGCGGAGCCGCTCCCCATCACCCGATCACAGCAGGCGTGAGACCTGCGCACCCTCAGGAGGCAGTGGAGTGCTCAACGCAATCCCGGAAGCGCGCACTCCCCGGCTCGAACCACCGCCGCTCGTCCGCATGCTGGCCGAGCACGCGGGCCGGCGGCCCGGGGACGTGGCGGTCAAGGACGCGACGGGCGAGGTGCGTTACGCCGATCTGTGGGCCCGCGCGGTCGCCCTCGCGGAACGGCTGCGCTCGGCCCAGGTGGCGCGAGGGGACATCGTCGCGGTGTGCCTCGAGCGCTCGTCCGACGCCGTGACGGCCTGCGCCGGTGTGCTCGCCGCGGGTGCCGCGTACCTGCTCCTCGACCCGGACCAGCCGCGGGAGCGCGTGAGGGACCTGCTGGCGCGGAGCTCGGCCACGACCCTCGTGAGCCGGCCGGAGCACGTGCGGCGGTTGGGGCTCGAGGCGTACGACCCCGTGGACATCGGCGCGTTCCGTGCCGTCGTCGGCACCGGCACCGCCCCGCCCGCCCCGGTCGGGGAGCCGACCGGGGAGGACGCGTCGGCGGAGGCGGGGGACTCCCTCGCCTATGTGAACTTCACCTCGGGGTCGTCCGGCAGCCCCAAGGCCGTTCTGGTCGGTCACCGGGGGCTGCACAATCTCGTCGACTGGTACCGGGACCGCTATCGGGTCGGCCCCGGCGACCGGACGACCCAGCTCGCCCGGCCCATGTTCGACGCGTTCGTCCTGGAGACCTGGACGGCGCTGGCGGCCGGCGCGTCACTGCACATCGTGCCGTCCGAGGTGGTCACCGACCCCGAACGGCTGCGGGACTGGTTCTGCGCCGAGGAGATCACCGTCGCGTTCGTCCCCACGGGACTCGCCCAGCAGCTGTTCACGCTGGCCTGGCCCACTCGGGAGGCAGGCGGCACCCTGCGGGAACTCCTGGTCGGAGGCGACCGGCTGACGCGCCGGCCGCCCGCCTCGCTGCCCTTCCGCGTGCACAACAACTACGGACCCACGGAGAACACCGTGGTCGCCACCGTCGGCCTCGTCGAGCCGGAACCCTGTCCCGGCCTGCCGTCCATCGGCGAGCCGATCCCGGGTGTCACGGCCCATGTCCTGGACGCCGCGGGGGCGCCCGTCGCCGACGGGGAGCCCGGCCGGCTCCACCTCGGCGGCGTGGGGGTGGCCCTCGGCTATCTCGACGGCCACGGCGCCTCCCCCTTCCGGCCCGACCCGTGGGCCGAAGCTCCCGGCGCCCGCGTGTACGACACCGGCGACCGGGTCGTCCGCGACCCCGACGGCCGGCTCCACTACCTGGGCAGAGAAGACGACCAGGTGCAGATCCGCGGCTTCCGCGTCGAACCGGCCGAGGTCGAAGCGGCGCTGTGCGCCCACGAGGCGGTCGACTCGGCCGTGGTCGTCGCCACGGCCGAGGAGGAGCCCCGGCTGATCGCGTACGTGGTCCTGGCCGACGACACCGCCGAACCACGGGCGATCCGTGCGCGGCTCGCGGAGCGGCTGCCCGACCATCTGGTACCCGCTCTGGTCACCGCGGTGGCCGCGTTCCCGCTGACCTCACGGGGCAAGGTGGACCGGGCGGCACTCGCCGCGCGCCCGTTGAGCCCGGGGAGCACCGGCGAAGCGCGGGTGACCGAGCAGTCCGAGCCCGGCCCGCTGTCCCTGCTCTCCGCACTCTGGGCGGATGTGCTCGGCGTGCCCTCGGTCGCCCCGGACGACGACTTCTTCGAGATCGGCGGCGACTCCCTCCGGCTCATCCGCCTCGTCGGCAAGGCCCGTCGTGAAGGGCTGAAGCTCGACGCCGAGGACGTGTACACCCACCCCGTCCTGTCCGACCTCGCCCGTGCCGTCTCCCTGACGGAGCCGGGCGCCCCGGACACCCAGACCTCCCTGGAGGAGACCGCCCGGTGAGCACCGCCACACGTACAAGCAAGGTGACCCTCGTCGAGCTGTCGGTGTACGAGAACACCGTCCCGCTCGTCTCCGGCTACCTCCAGGCGTACGCGGTCCAGGACCCCGCCGTCGCCGAGGGCTGCGACTTCTCCTTCTTCGCCCGGGGGCTGTCCGAGGACCCGGACACGCTTCTCGCCGACCTGGTGGCGTGCGACAGCGACGTGTACGCGTTCAGCTGCTACATCTGGAACGCCGGCCTGGTGCGGCGGCTGCTCGCCGGACTCCTGGAGCGCCGCCCGAACGCCTGGTTCGTCCTGGGCGGCGCCCAGGTCATCAACCACGGCGAGGAGTACATCCCGGCCGGGGCCCGACGCGTCGTCGTCTGCAACGGAGAGGGCGAGCAGCCCTTCTACGAGTTCCTCCGCCAGGTCCTGCGGCCGGAGCCCGATCTCGCCGAGGTGTCCGGGGTGAGCTACCGCGCCCCGGACGGCGAGCTCGTGACCAATGAGAAGCCGCCCCGGCTGAAGACCCTGGACGACGTGCCGTCGCCGTTCGCGACCGGTCTGTTCGACGACGGCGAGTACACCTTCACCGTCCTGGAGACCAACCGCGGGTGTCCGTTCCACTGCGGCTTCTGCTTCTGGGGCGCGGCGACCAACTCCAAGGTGAACAAGTTCGAAGAGGAGCGGGTGCTCGGCGACATCCGATGGATCGCCGAGCACGGCGTGTCCAGCGTGTTCATCGCGGACGCCAACTGGGGTCTCTCGCCACGCGATGTGGAGCTCAGCCGTCACATCGTGCGCTGCAAGGAGGAGTTCGGCTTCCCCACATCGCTGGTGATCGCGGCGGCCAAGAACCGCCCCGAGCGGGTCGCGGAGATCACCGAGATCCTGGTCGGCGGCGGCCTGGTGACCAGCCAGCCGATCTCGCTGCAGACGGTCAACGACGAGGCGCTGGGGCTCATCGACCGGAAGAACATCCGTGAGTCCACGTACACCGACCTCCAGTCGAAGCTGAACGCGAAGGGCATCAGCTCCTTCATCGAGCTGATCTGGCCGCTGCCGGGCGAGACCCTGGAGTCGTTCAAGCGGGGTGTGGCGCGGTTGTGCCGCATGGAGGCCGACACCCTCACGGTCTATCCGCAGCTGCTGCTGCACAACACCGCGCTGTACGACCAGCGGGAGATCTTCGGCATCGAGACGGAGCGGGCCCCCGACCCCGTTGCCGAGGCGGATGTGGTCGTGGCCACCAAGTGGGTGAGCCGTGAGGAGTGCACGGCCGGAACCTGGTTCTACTACCTGGTGCAGAGCCTCTACAACGCCCGGGGCGCCTACTGGCTGGCGCGCTATCTCGACCGGTCGGGCATCGCCCCGTACGAGGACTTCTTCTCGGCGGCCACCGAGCACTGGCAGCGTTCGGAGAACGGGCTCAGCCGGTTCGTCGCCGATTCGGTGTCGACGGACGACCACTACGACCTGCTGAACATCGGCAAGGCGGCCCACCTCGTGCTGCACTCGCACCGGGAGGAGTTCGACCAGCTGTTGATCGACTTCGCCCGGAGCCAGGAGTGGTGGTCGGATCCCTCGGCACGCCTCGCCCTCGACCTGGACCTGGTCTCACGGCCGTACATCTACCGTGAGGCGGTACGGGCGCCCGGTGTCCCGCTGAGCGAGGCGCGGGTGGTGGAGGTCACCGACACCTCCCTGACGATCGCCGTTCCGGAGGCGGGCCAGGGGCTGCCGGCGGAGCTCGGCCTGCTTCCGTCCGATTCCGGCCCGGCCGCGCGTCTGCGGTTCGAGCACCCGGCCTACGGCAAGATGCCCGTCCCGCGCCGCCGGACGATGGAACAGAACGCCGGCTACTGCCATGTGATGATCCAGCGGCTGCGCACGCTGCTGCCCGTCTGCCGGGTCGGCGCCGGGGAGGGGGGCGGGAGTGCGGCGTGAGATATTCGGCCCGGACCACGAGGCGTTCCGCCGCACCGTCCGGGAGTTCGTCGCCCGCGAGGTCACTCCGAACCTGGCGGCGTGGGAAGCGGCCGGAGTCGTCGATCCGGCCGTCTGGCTGGCCGCGGGCCGGCAGGGGTTGCTCGCCCCCGACATGGACGCCGAGCACGGGGGCGGCGGCGTCGACGACTACCTGTACCACGTGGTCCGCACCGAGGAGCTGGCCCGGGCCGGGACGCTCAGCCCGGCGTTCAACCTGCACAGCGAGGTGGCGGGCGGGTACTTCGCACAGCTCGCCACGGCCGGGCAGAAGGCGCGCTGGCTTCCCGGGTTCTGCTCGGGAGAGCTGATCTCGACCGTCGCCATCAGCGAGCCCGAGGCGGGGAGTGACGTCGCCGCGATCCGTACGACCCTGACGGAGGCGGCGGACGGCACGTTCCGCCTCTCGGGGCGGAAGAGCTTCGTCACCCACGGTCTGCTCGCCGGGCTGATCATCGTCGCCGCGCTCGATCCGGCCGTCCGGAAGCCCGGAGGGCCGCCCGTCGCGACGCTGGTCGTGCTGCGGCCGCCGGCGCCGGGAGTCGAGGTCGGCCGCCCCATGGACAAGATCGGAATCCATTCGCTCGACACGGTCGAGCTGTCCTTCGACGACGTCCGCGTCGACCCTTCGGACATCCTCGGCCGGCGCGGACTCGGCTTTCTGTACCTGCTGCAGAACCTGCCCCGGGAGCGTCTGTCCATCGCGGTCACCTCCCTGGCACTGGCCGAACGGGTCTTCGAGGAGACGCTGGCGTACTGCGGGGACCGGGAGGCCTTCGGTCGTCCCATCGGCCAGTTCCAGTACAACCGCTTCCAGCTCGCGGAGATGGCGACCGCTCTGCGCGTGGCACGAGCCTTCACCGACCGCTGCGTGCTGGAACACAGCCGCGGGGAGCTCGAGGTGGACGAGGCGTCCATGGCCAAGTGGTGGAACTCCGAGCTCTGCAACGACGTCATCGGACGCTGTCTGCAACTGCACGGCGGCTACGGCTTCAGCTCCGAGTCGCTCGTCGGCCGGGCGTACACCCAGGCCAGGGTCCAGACGATCTACGGCGGTACCACGGAAGTCATGAAAGAGATCATCGGCCAGTCGCTGCCCCTCTAGGGCCGGGCCACGTCAGGAGTCAGCTGTGCTCACCGTCGACGCCGTCACCGTGCGCGACCTCTATCCGATGGCCCGGGCCGTCGAGGACATGCGCCGCGCCTTCACCGCGTTCAGCTCCGGCAGGGTTCGCCAGCCGCAGCGCACCCTCACCCCCGGCGACGCCGAGGGCGAGGTCCTCGCGACGATGCCCGCCCATGTTCCCCTGGGCGCCGGCTCCGGCCCCGGCGCGTTCGGGATCAAGGTGATCGCCGTCCAGCCCGGGAACATCGCCAGGGGACTCGATCCGCATGTCGGGGTCGTGCTGCTCCTCGACCCCGAGACCTGTGAGCCGATGGCGATGCTCGACGCCACGGTGATCACCGAGATCCGGACGGCCGCGGCCTCGGCGGTGGCGACCGACGTGCTCGCCCGGCCCGACGCGGAGGTGATCGCCGTCCTGGGCACCGGCGCCCAGGCACGGTCCCACATCGAGGCGGTGTCACTGGTACGTCGCCCCCGGGAGATCCGCGTATGGGGCCGCACAGCGGCGCACGCGCGGACGCTGGCCGCCGAGTACGCGGGCCGGCTGCCCGTGAGGGCGGTGCCCTCGGTGACCGAGGCGGTCGCCGGCGCCGACGTGGTCTCCACGGTCACCTCCAGCGCGGAGCCGGTCCTCGACGCCTCGCAGGTGCGGCCCGGAACCCACATCAACGCCGTCGGCGCGGTGTTCGCAGGACGGCGCGAACTCGCTTCGGACCTGGTCGAGCGGGCCCGGGTCCTGACGGACAGCCGGCAGTCGGCGCTCTCCGAGGCGGGCGACCTGCTGTTCCCCATGCGCGAGGGCCGCTTCGGCGAGGAGCACGTGCGAGGCGAGATCGGCGACGTGCTCATCGGCCGGTGCCCCGGCCGCACCACGGAGGACGACATCACGGTGTTCGAGTCGCTCGGGCTCGCGGTGCAGGACGTCGTCGCCGCCTGGAGCGTGTACGAGCGTGCCACGGCGGAAGGCCGTGGCACACGGGTCCGGCTGACGGGAACGGAACACGAAGGGACCGGACGATGAGCGGGGCGAAGGGAAACGGTGTGCGAGCCACCCCCTGGCTGGTGTGCCGGCACCGGCGGCCGGAGGCGCGGATACGGCTCTACTGCTTCCCGCACAGCGGTGGTTCGCCGGGCGAGTACGTGCGCTGGGCCGACGAACTCCCGGATGTCGAGGTACTGGGGGTGCAGCTGCCCGGACGGGGATCCCAGCTGATGGCCGAACCCCTGACGTCACTGCCCGACGTGCTGAGCCGGCTCCTGGACAGCGCGGTGTTCGAGCCGCCGTTCGCCTTCTTCGGGCACAGCATGGGGGGCCTCACCGCGTACGAGACGGCGCGGCGTCTGGCCGTCCTCGGCAGGCCCGTGCCGGAGTTCGTCATGGCCTCGGCCTGCACTCCGCCGGGGCACCCGCGGGACAACGGCCTGCGTCTGCTCCCGGACGCGGAGCTCCTGGCCGCGGTCGACGGCCGGTTCGGTGGCGGACTGCCCCCGGACCTCGGCGAGGACGACACCCTCCGCGGCCTGGTCATGCGGGCCATGCGCGCCGACATCACCCTGTCCGAGACGTACGAGCCCGTCCCGGGCCCGCCCTGGACCGGTCCGCTGCACGCGATCGGCGGGAAGCAGGACCTGCCCGCTGAGGTCCTGGCCCGCTGGGAGGACTCCACGACGGGCCCGTTCTCGTTGACGATGCTGCCCGGCGACCACTTCTACTTCCGTGATCCGGCGCAGGGGCGCTCGCTCCTCGGCCATCTGGCCGGACTGCTGGCCGAGGCGTCGGCTGTGACCCTGCCGCACGGCGGCGATGATGCGCTGGTAGTCCCACGGGAGTAGTTCCTCCTCCATTCCCGGTTCGTGGTGCGGGATCAGCATCACCTCGAACCGGGACAGCAGGTCGGCAAACACCTGCTTCTGAGCCGCATACGTGATCGGTACCAAGTCCAGATCAGTACTCATCAGCCAGTCGAACGGCACAACGGCGTCAGCGTGCCGCAGACGCACGTCAGTGGGAACCTGCCGCGACGGTACCGGGCCGTACCTTCGCCGTCGGCCAGGACAGGCGGCAGGCAATTCAGCGGAAGCTTTCACACAGGGGGTGAGGCGCAGGAGCTTCCGCTGCCACTTCCTGAGTCGCCACGCCCCCGCTGCGAGGTGCCTGTCAAGCGGCGTTGAGCTCGTTCAAGCGGGCGTCGACGGCTTCGATGGCCGGGGCCAGTGCCATGCCACTGCCTCCCACATGGATATCGATGAATACAATAGTGCCATCGGCCGTTATATAGCCCTGTGGGTCGGTCATCTTGAGGCGATTGGCCGTTTCGAGGTGCGCACGCATCTGAGTGAGCTTCGCTACGTCGTTGACGCCCTGCTCTGCCAGAGCGGCGGCGAACATTCCCTCACTCTTGGACAGTTGCCAGAACTTGCCGCTGACGAACTGGGAGCGTACGACACAGGCTGGCGTTCTCGTGCCGTTGTCCTCGACGATGATCTGGCGGCCTAGGTCCACCGCACCCGCTACTGGCAGCTGCGCACTCACCTTGGCGAGTGCCTTGGACAGCTGCTTGTACGCGGCGGGCTCCTTGCCGGGCTTGGTTCGGAATACTTTGTAGACGAACTCTCCACTCCTGTAGACGGTCGCCTCACGGCTTGTGGCCAATACCTCAAGCCCGGCGACAATCGGTTCATTGGCGACGTCCAGAGCGACTCGCTGGACGGCCGGTGTGGTTTCCGTGCCCCCCGCTACCTGTTGGACCGGCATTGCTGCCTTGCCCGACATCACTCGTGTGGCGTTGGCCTCCGCCTCCCGTTCGAACCGGTCGGAGGGGTCGGAGACCTTGAGACCCGAGCCGTTCTCGGTCCCGGCGACGGGACCCTGGCGTTGCTGGATGACGTGCGTCAGCTCATGCGCGAGGGTGTGCTTGTCCGCGCCGCCGTCGCCGATGACGACGTGGTTGCCGGAGGTGTAGGCACGGGCGCCGACTTCGGCCGCGGAGTCCTTGGCTGCGCCGTCCGTGTGGATACGGACCGCGGAGAAGTCCGCGCCGAGTCGAGACTCCATCTCGGTGCGGGTCGCGTCGTCGAGGGGTCGGCCGCCGCTGCGCAGGACGTCGTGGACGGCCGAGCGCTGCACGGCGGGCTGCTCGGTTCCACAGCCGGCGTTGTGCTGATGCTGCTCCTGCGCCCAGGCATGGCCCGCCGCCCGAAGCATCTGGACGACGGCCGCGTTGCCCGCGGTCGTCTGCAGAGCGAGGAGGCCCCTGGGCACACTGCCGCCTTGATCCCGTGTGCTGGCAGGTGTACGGGCGGGTTGCCTCCTGTCAGGAGTCTGAGCTTGCTCGTTGGCGTGCATCGGGTCCTCTCACGTACTGCTGACTCGGTCTGTATGCGGAGGCGCAAGCGTTCCAGATGGCACCAATGCTCTACTAATGCTTCTGCGGCCCGGCGCTACCGGAGCGTTACTGCACGCCTTCCAACCTGCTCGTGACGACCGCGCGTTGGAGCCCCGCACAACGACGCAGCTCCTGGTGGCCGGGTTGTCGACCAAGATCACCCTGCGTGACCGGTGGCGCCGGTGACCGCTCAGGCGCGACCGCGGCGCGCCGGAGCGGGAGGGCGGACGCGGGCGAGGGTCTCGGGGCCGTGGCCGAAGGCGTCCCTTCGTACGGTGCCGCCGGTCAGTCCTTCTCCCAGCCCGAGTGGAGGCGGGCCTTGACGTCGTCCGGGGGCAGGAACCTGGACCAGCGTTCGGGGAACTCGGAGGGCATGTCGGGGTCGTCCTCGTCGACGTCCTCCGCCTCGGCCCGCACCCGGGCGACGAGTTCCGCGGCCTGGACGGCGCGGGCCCGTTCGTTCGCCTCGCGGGCCGCGGCCGTGGCGACGGAGGGCCACACGCGGTCGATGGCGGCGTTCACGGCGGCGCCGACCAGGACGGCGAAGGCCGAGATGCCGATCCAGAGGAGGACGGCGATGGGGGCCGCGAGGGAACCGTAGATCGTCGGCCCCTCCACCTGGCTGGTGAGGTAGATGCGCAGCAGGAAGCTGCCGAGGACCCACATGCCGAGTGCGACGAGGGCGCCGGGGATGTCCTCGATCCACGGCGATCTGACGGGCACGGACACGTGGTAGAGCGTGGTGAGGAAGGCGATGGAGAGCAGGATGACGGCCGGCCAGTAGAGGACGGCGACGACCTCCGTGCCGAAGGGGACGAGTTCGACGACCCGGTCGGGGCCGACGACCGCGAGGGGCAGCACGACCGCGCCGATGAGCAGGGCCACGAGGTAGAGCAGGAAGGCGAGGAGCCGGGTCTTCACGATGCCGCGGTGGCCGTCGAGCCCGTACATGACGGTGATGGTGTCGATGAAGACGTTCACCGCGCGCGAGCCGGACCAGAGGGCGATGGCGAAGCCGAGGGAGATCAGGTCGGCCCGTTTGCCCTGGGTGACGTCGTCCAGGATCGGTTTGGCGATGTCGTCGACGCCCCGGTCGGAGAGGACCGTTCCGGCGGCACGGAGGATGTTCTCCTGGATGCTCGCCACGGTGTCCGTGTTGGTCCAGTCGTCGGCGTAGCCGAGGAGGGCGATCAGACCGAGGAGCAGGGGCGGCAGGGACAGCAGGGTGAAGAACGCCGCCTCGGCGGCGAGGCCGAGGATCCGGTACTCGATGCACGAGTTGACGGTGTCCTTGAGGAGCAGCCAGACCATCTTCCGCTTCGAGACGTTGCGGTAGAGGACGCGCGCGCGGTGGAGCCTGCTCCAGGGCCGCCGCTCGGGCCGTTCGGGTGTTTCGCTTGCTGCCTGCACCTGCTTACCGTATCGGCATGACAGCGACCACCCACAACGTGACCAACCAGGCTCCGCCCCTGGTGGGGCATGACGTCTTCAGCAGTGACCGGGTGCTGGCGGAGGCGGTCGAGCGGCATCTCGCGCCGGAGCTCCTCGACGAGTCCCGCGGCGACCTCGGGGTCCTCGGCAAGGCGGCCGGTTCGGGGCAGATGGCGAAGTGGGGCGAACGGGCGAACGCGAACCCGCCGCGGCTGCTCACCCACGACCGGTACGGCCACCGGATCGACGAGGTCGAGTTCGATCCGGCCTGGCACCGGCTCCTCGGCAAGTCGGTGGGGGCGGGGCTCACCGACGCGTGGGGCCGTCCGGGTGGACATGTGCGGCGGGCCGCCGGGTTCTTCGTGGTGTCCCAGGTGGAGGCGGGGCACGGCTGCCCGCTGTCGATGACGCACGCGGCGGTCCCCGCGCTGCGCGTCGAGCCCGAGCTCGCGGAGGTGTGGGAACCGGCGGCCACCTCCCATGTGTACGAGTGGGGACTCGTTCCGGTCGCCGAGAAGGCCGGGGCGCTGCTCGGGATGGGCATGACGGAGAAGCAGGGCGGCAGCGACGTCCGGACGAACACGACGGAGGCACGCCCGCTGGCTGCCGACGGGGAGTACGTCCTGACGGGGCACAAGTGGTTCTGTTCGGCGCCGATGTCGGACGCCTTCCTTGTCCTGGCACAGGCCCCGGGGGGTCTCACCTGCTTCCTGGTGCCGCGGGTGCTGGCGGACGGCTCGCGGAACGCCTTCGCGCTCCAGCGCCTCAAGGACAAATTGGGCAACCGTTCGAACGCCTCCGCCGAGGTGGAGTTCGACGGGACGACCTGGGCGCGCCGGGTCGGCGAGGAGGGGCGCGGTCTTCGCACGATCATGGGCATGGTGGCGGCGACCCGGCTCGACTGCGTCCTCGGCTCGGCGGCGCTGATGCGGCAGGCGGTGGCACAGGCCGTGCACCACTGTGCGTACCGCAGGGCCTTCGGCGGGCTGCTGATCGAGAAGCCGCTGATGCGGAACGTGCTGGCCGATCTGGCGATCGAGTCGGAGGCGGCGACAGCCCTCGGCATGCGTCTCGCAGCGGCCTACGACGCCGGCGAGGCCGGCGGCGGCAGCGAGGCCGAGCAGGAGCGGGCCCTGCTGCGTATCACCGTTCCCGCGGCGAAGTACTGGGTGACGAAGCGGTGTACGCCGATGGTGGCGGAGGCGCTGGAGTGCCTGGGCGGCAACGGGTACGTGGAGGAGTCGGGGATGCCCCGGCTGCTGCGGGAGTCGCCGCTCAACTCGGTCTGGGAGGGCTCGGGGAACGTACAGGCCCTCGACGTGGTCCGGGTGCTGCGCACCGAGCCCGCCGCCCTCGACGCGTTCCTGCGGGAGGTGGGGGCGGCGCGGGGCGCGGACCACCGGCTCGACCGGGCGATCCGCGGGCTCCTGGTGGAACTGGCGGACATGGAGGGGATCGAGGCGCGGGCGCGGCGGCTCACGGAGCGGCTCGCGCTGGTGCTGCAGGGCGCGCTCCTCGTGCGGTGGGCACCGCCGGAGGTCGCGGACGCGTTCTGCGCGGCGCGGCTCGGCGGGGACGGCGGGGCGGCCTTCGGAACGCTGCCGCACACCCTGGATCTGCGGACGGTGGTGGAGCGGGCGCGGGTGGAGATCTGACCGCAGGGGGTCGGTACGCGCGGAGAAGCGGGGGTGGTGCTGCGCCGACACGGCACCACCCACCGCTCGCACCACCTTCGCCCAGGGGACCGGTGGCCGACCAGAGTTGCAAAGGGTTGCAGGATTGCCCGAACCGGGCCTCGCCGGGCGGTCCCGAACGGCACGATGGGCACCGACACTCCGGACATCTGCCCTAGGCGGAACCGATACAGCACCCGGGTGGCTGGGAGAGACCGATGAACAACACGCAGCTCGACATGAAACGCCTCGCCGCCATGGACGCCGCCCAGGCCACCCGGCTGCTCCACCGGGTGCGCGAGGCGACCCTGGCCGGCCGCACGCCTCCGATCGCGCCCCGTCCGGTGATCGACGCCTCCTGGCAGCGGATGGCACGGCTGGGGCTCGACCCCGACCAGGGCACGAACAGTGTGCTGCTCCAGCGGGACGAGCTGGAGGAACGGCGACGGTCGACGCTCCTCTCCGAGGTCATGCAGACGCTGAGCGGCGGACTCGCCGGCATCGCCGACACCTCGCTCCAGATCATGGTCGTCACCGACGAGCACGGCCGGGTGCTGTGGCGGCAGGGGAACGCGTCGGTGATGCGGCAGGCCAACGGCATCTGTCTGGAGGAGGGCGCGGCCTGGACCGAGCACACGACCGGCACCAACGCGGTCGGCACGGCCCTCGCCATGGGCCGGGCGGTGCAGGTGCATTCCGCCGAGCACTACGTCCACACCCTCCACAACTGGACCTGCGCCGCCGCGCCCGTGCACGACCCGCGTGACCGCCGGCTGCTCGGCATCCTGGACGTGAGCGGCCCGGCGTCCACCTTCCATCCGGCGATGCTGGCCCTGGTCGACTCGGTGGCCCAGCTCGCCGAGGCCGAGATGCGGGAGCGGCACCGGAGGTCGGTCGAGCGGCTGCGGGCGGTGGCCGCGCCGATCCTGTGCCGGGTGGGCGGCCGGGCCGTCGCTGTGGACGCCCACGGCTGGACGGCGGCGGTCATCGGGATGGCTCCGGTGGACCGGATCCCGCTGCCGAAGTCGTTCCGGTCCGGCCGGCTGTGGCTGCCCTCGCTCGGGGTGTGCGCGGTGGAGCCGCTGCCGGGGGGCTGGATGCTGCGGGTCGAGGAGGAGGCGCGGGCCTTGGAGCCGGGGGCGGAGGCGGCGAGCCGGGTGGTCCTGGACCTGAGCCGGCCGCGCCGCTGGACGGTGTCCGTCTCGGGGGCGGCGGGCAGCTGGCAGCAGGAGCTGAGCCCCCGGCACGCGGAGCTCCTCTATGTACTGGCGGCGCACCCGGGCGGGCGGACGGCGGCGGAGCTGGCGGACGACGTGTTCGGGGACCGTACGCGCACGGTGACCGTACGGGCGGAGATGTCCCGGGTGCGCCGGAACCTGTCCGGTGTCCTGGCGCACCGCCCGTACCGCTTCCGCGAGGAGGTCGCGGTGGAGGTCCTGCGCCCGGAGCCCCCGGCGGACCTGCTGCCCCACTCGCTGGCGCCGGCGATCAGGGGCGGGCGAGCCGGGTGACGCCCCGCGGTGTCCAGCATGCGGACGGCCGTCTTTCCACAGCGCCCGGAGACAGGGCCGCTCTGGGAATCCGTCGCTCCGCATGATGCGATGACCCTATGAGCATCACTCTCACCACCTGGTCCCTCGAACAGACCTCCCCGTCCGACCTGCGCCCCGCCGCCCCGCCGGAGGGCGACGACGTGACCGTCCGGCGCGCCGAGGTGCCCTCGCCGGAGTTCAGCCGCTTCCTCTACACGGCGGTCGGCGGCGACATCCGCTGGGCCGACCGGCTGTCGCTGACCTACAAGCAGTGGCAGGAGATCGTCGAGAAGCCGGGCGCCGAGATCTGGGTGGCGTACGACAAGGGGACTCCGGCCGGGTACGTGGAGCTGGACCCGCAGGACGACGGCACGGTGGAGATCGTCTACTTCGGCCTGATCCCGGCCTTCCGAGGCCGCGGGATCGGCGGCCACCTCCTCTCGTACGGGGTGGCCCGGGCCTGGGACCTGGCCGAGCGCTGGCCGGGGCGGGAGGCGACGAAGCGGGTCTGGCTGCACACCTGCTCCCTGGACGGTCCGCACGCGATGGCCAACTACGAGCGGCGCGGCTTCCGGCTGTTCGACACGAAGGTGGAGCGGGTCGAGGAGAGCGAGGCCCCGGGCCCGTGGCCCGGCGCTCACTCCTGAGCCCGCGCCGAAGAGCCGTGAAGGGGCCCTGATCAGGGCCCCTTTCGCGTGACCCACACCACACCGTCTCGCCAGACGAGACGACTATGTCCGCATTCTGGACGATGCTGGACTGGGTCCAAACTCCCGTGACACGCTTCCGTCATGTCTGGAACTGGAATTGCCTTGGTGAGTCGGCGGCACGTCGACCTCGGCCGCATGTCCAGCGCCATCTGTCCGGCGCGCTGAGAGAACCAGCACCGCCGCGATCACCTTTCAGCACGACTCTGCCCCGCCCTGCTGCGCACTGACGCGCCACCCTCTGACCTGAGCGCCAGTGTGCAGGTCAGAGCCGCCCTCTCGCAGTCCCGAAGGACAAGACGCCATGGCCGCCACCCCGGAAAACCCCACTCCCGCCGCCGCCCGCCGCAAGGCCGGACGCCACCGTGGCGAGGGTCAGTGGGCCGTGGGGCACTTCACCCCCCTGAACGGCAATGAGCAGTTCAAGAAGGACGACGACGGTCTCAACGTACGGACACGTATTGAGACGGTCTACTCGAAGCGCGGATTCGACTCCATCGACCCCAATGACCTGCGCGGACGCATGCGCTGGTGGGGCCTCTACACCCAGCGCAAGCAGGGTCTCGACGGCACCAAGACGGGCGTCCTGGAGCCGGAGGAGCTGGACGACGAGTACTTCATGCTCCGCGTCCGCATCGACGGCGGCCGGCTGACCACCGAGCAGCTGCGCGTGATCGGCGAGATCTCCGAGGAGTTCGCCCGGGGCACGGCCGACATCACCGACCGGCAGAACGTCCAGTACCACTGGATCCGCATCGAGGACGTCCCCGAGATCTGGAACCGCCTGGAGGCGGTCGGCCTGTCCACCACGGAGGCCTGCGGCGACACCCCGCGTGTCATCCTCGGCTCCCCCGTGGCGGGCATCGCCGAGGACGAGATCATCGACGGCACGCCCGCCATCGACGAGATCTACCGGCGGATCGTCGGCAACAAGGACTTCTCCAACCTGCCCCGCAAGTTCAAGTCCGCGGTCTCCGGCTCGCCGCAGCTCGACGTGGCGCACGAGATCAACGACATCGCGTTCGTCGGCGTCGACCACCCGGAGCACGGCCCCGGCTTCGACGTCTGGGTCGGCGGCGGTCTCTCCACCAACCCCAAGCTCGGCGTCCGCCTCGGCACCTGGGTCTCCCTCGACGAGGTCCCGGACGTCTACGAGGGCGTCATCTCGATCTTCCGCGACTACGGCTACCGCCGGCTGCGCAACCGCGCCCGGCTGAAGTTCCTCGTCGCCGACTGGGGCCCGGAGAAGTTCCGCCAGGTCCTGGAGGACGAGTACCTCAAGCGGAAGCTGACCGACGGCCCCGCTCCCGAGCAGCCCGCCGGCCAGTGGCGCGACCACATGGGCGTGCACCGCCAGAACGACGGCCGCTTCTACATCGGCTTCGCCCCGCGCGTGGGCCGGGTCGACGGTGCCACCCTGACCAAGATCGCCGGCCTGGCCGAGCAGCACGGCTCCGGCCGGCTGCGCACCACCGCGGACCAGAAGCTGATCCTCCTCGACGTCGAGGAGGGACAGGTCGACTCGGCGGTCGCCGCCCTGGAGGCGCTCGACCTGCGGGTGAACCCGACCCCGTTCCGGCGCGGCACGATGGCCTGCACGGGCATCGAGTTCTGCAAGCTCGCGATCGTCGAGACCAAGGCACGGGGTGCCTCGCTCATCGACGAACTGGAGCGCCGGATCCCGGAGTTCGACGAGCCGCTGACGATCAACATCAACGGCTGCCCGAACGCCTGCGCCCGCATCCAGGTCGCGGACATCGGCCTCAAGGGCCAGCTGGTCCTGGACGACGAGGGCAACCGCGTCGAGGGCTACCAGGTGCACCTGGGCGGCGCCCTCGGCCTGGAGGCCGGCTTCGGCCGCAAGGTCCGCGGCCTCAAGGTCACCGCGGACGAGCTCCCCGACTACGTCGAGCGGGTCCTCAAGCGCTTCCAGGCGGAGCGCGAGACCGGCGAGCGCTTCGCGACCTGGGCGTCCCGCGCCTCCGAGGAGGCGCTCTCGTGAGCGACGCACGCGCGGCCGCCGGGCCGCGGACGACAGCGAAAGCCGCACCTCTGCGCCGCGCGGGCGGAGAAGCGAACAAGGAGGCACCGTGAGCGAGCGTGCCGCACCGTTCCACTGCCCCTACTGCGGCGACGAGGACCTGCGTCCCAACGAGCAGGGTCACGGCGCCTGGGAATGCGCAGCGTGCAGCCGAGCCTTCCAGTTGAAGTTCCTGGGGCTGCTCGCCCCGGCTACTTCGAGCAACACACCTGGAAGGGAAGACATATGACGGCCACTCAGAAGACCACCACGGCCGACCTCAAGGCACTCGCCGAGCAGGCCGGCCGTGATCTGGAGGACGCCTCCCCGCTGGAGATCCTCCGGTGGGCGGTCGACACCTTCGGCGACGCCTTCTGCGTCACCTCCTCCATGGAGGACGCGGTCGTCGCCCACCTCGCCTCCCGGGTCCGGCCCGGCGTGGACGTCGTCTTCCTCGACACCGGCTACCACTTCGAGGAGACCATCGGCACCCGTGACGCCGTGGCCGCCGTCATGGACGTCCACGTCATCACCCTGACCCCGCGCCAGACCGTGGCCGAGCAGGACGCCGAGTACGGGCCGAAGCTGCACGACCGCGACCCCGACCTGTGCTGCGCGCTGCGCAAGGTCAAGCCCCTCGAAGAGGGCCTGACCCGTTACAGCGCGTGGGCGACCGGCCTGCGCCGCGACGAGTCCCCGACCCGGGCGAACACCCCGGTCGTCGGCTGGGACGAGAAGCGGCGGAAGGTCAAGGTCTCCCCCATCGCCCGCTGGACGCAGGACGACGTCGACGCGTACGTCACCGAGCACGGTGTCCTCACCAACCCGCTCCTCATGGACGGGTACGCCTCCGTCGGCTGCGCCCCCTGCACCCGCCGCGTCCTGGAGGGCGAGGACGCCCGCGCCGGACGCTGGGCGGGCCGCGCCAAGACCGAATGCGGGCTGCACGGATGACGGACACTCAGGAGATTCAGGAGAAGCACGTGACGGGTGCCACCATCTGGCTCACCGGCCTGCCCAGCGCCGGCAAGACCACCATCGCGTACGAACTCGCCGGCCGGCTGCGCGAGGAAGGGCACCGCGTCGAGGTGCTCGACGGCGACGAGATCCGCGAGTTCCTCTCGGCGGGCCTCGGCTTCACCCGCGAGGACCGGCACACCAACGTGCAGCGCATCGGCTTCGTCGCGGAGCTGCTCGCCTCCAACGGCGTGAAGGTCCTCGTGCCCGTCATCGCCCCGTACGAGGACAGCCGCGAGGCGGTCCGCAAGCGTCACGCCTCGGAAGGCACCCCGTACGTCGAGGTGCACGTCGCCACTCCGGTGGACGTCTGCTCCGTGCGCGACGTGAAGGGGCTGTACGCCAAGCAGGCCGCGGGCGAGATCAGCGGTCTCACCGGCGTCGACGACCCGTACGACGAGCCGCGCAACCCCGATCTGCGGATCGAGTCCCACACCCAGACCGTGCAGGAGTCGGCAGCGACGCTCCACGCGCTGCTCACCGAGAGGGGTCTCGCATGACGACCGTCGCTCATGTTCACGACACCACGGACACACCGTTCGCGCTGTCGCACCTCGACTCCCTGGAGTCCGAGGCCGTCCACATCTTCCGCGAGGTGGCGGGCGAGTTCGAGCGGCCGGTGATCCTCTTCTCCGGCGGCAAGGACTCCATCGTCATGCTGCACCTGGCGCTGAAGGCCTTCGCCCCCGCGCCGGTCCCCTTCACGCTGCTGCACGTCGACACCGGGCACAACTTCCCCGAGGTCCTGGAGTACCGCGACCGCGCCGTCGCCCGGCACGGGCTGCGGCTGCACGTCGCCTCCGTGCAGGAGTACATCGACGCGGGCAAGCTGCGCGAGCGCCCCGACGGCACCCGCAACCCGCTGCAGACCGTCCCGCTGACGGAGGCGATCCAGCAGCACCGCTTCGACGCCGTGTTCGGCGGCGGCCGCCGCGACGAGGAGAAGGCCCGCGCCAAGGAGCGGGTGTTCTCGCTGCGCGACGAGTTCTCGCAGTGGGACCCGCGCCGCCAGCGCCCCGAGCTGTGGCAGCTCTACAACGGCCGGCACGCCCCCGGCGAGCACGTCCGTGTCTTCCCGCTGTCCAACTGGACCGAGCTCGACGTCTGGCAGTACATCCAGCGGGAGAAGATCGAGCTCCCGGAGATCTACTTCGCCCACGAGCGCGAGGTGTTCGCCCGCAGCGGCATGTGGCTGACGGCCGGCGAGTGGGGCGGCCCGAAGGAGTCCGAGACGGTCGAGACGCGGATGATCCGCTACCGCACCGTCGGCGACATGTCCTGCACCGGCGCCGTCGACTCCGACGCCACCACGCTGGACGCCGTCATCGCCGAGATCGCCGCCTCCCGACTGACCGAGCGGGGCGCCACCCGCGCCGACGACAAGATGTCCGAGGCCGCGATGGAAGACCGCAAGCGCGAAGGGTACTTCTAATGAGCACGTCCACCGAGCAGCTGTCCGAACAGCTGGCGGCCACCACCCTGCTGCGTTTCGCCACCGCCGGCTCCGTCGACGACGGCAAGTCCACGCTGGTGGGACGGCTCCTCCACGACTCCAAGTCGGTCCTGACCGACCAGCTGGAGGCGGTGGAGCACGCCTCCCGCTCCCGTGGCCAGGAGGCGCCCGACCTGGCGCTCCTCACCGACGGTCTGCGGGCCGAGCGCGAGCAGGGCATCACCATCGACGTGGCGTACCGCTACTTCGCGACGCCCCGCCGCCGCTTCATCCTCGCCGACACCCCGGGGCACGTGCAGTACACCCGGAACATGGTGACCGGCGCCTCCACCGCCGAGCTGGCCGTGGTCCTCGTCGACGCCCGCAACGGCGTGGTCGAGCAGACCCGCCGGCACGCGGCCGTCGCCGCGCTCCTGCGCGTCCCGCACGTGGTCCTCGCCGTGAACAAGATGGACCTGGTCGACTACCAGGAGCCCGTCTTCGCCGCGATCGCCGAGGAGTTCACGACGTACGCCTCCGAGCTCGGCGTCCCGGAGATCACCGCGATCCCGATCTCGGCGCTCGCCGGCGACAACGTCGTGGAGCCGTCCGCGAACATGGACTGGTACGGCGGCCCGACGGTCCTCGAACACCTGGAGACCGTGCCGGTCAGCCACGACCTGACGGCCTGCCACGCGCGTTTCCCCGTGCAGTACGTGATCCGCCCGCAGACCGCCGAGCACCCCGACTACCGGGGCTACGCCGGTCAGATCGCGGCCGGCGCGTTCCGGGTCGGCGAGGAGATCACCGTCCTGCCGTCGGGGAAGACCTCCACGATCACCGGGATCGACGCGCTCGGCGAGTCCGTGGACATCGCCTGGGCCCCGCAGTCGGTCACCATCCGGCTCGCCGACGACATCGACATCTCGCGCGGCGACCTGCTCGCCCCCAGCGGTGACGCCCCGGCGACCACGCAGGACATCGAGGCGACCGTCTGCCACGTGGCGGACCAGCCGCTCGCCGTCGGCCAGCGGGTGCTGCTCAAGCACACCACCCGCACGGTCAAGGCGATCGTCAAGGAGATCCCCTCGCGGCTGACCCTGGACGACCTGTCCCAGCACCCGAACCCGGGTCAGCTGGTCGCCAACGACATCGGCCGGGTCGTGGTGCGCACCGCCGAGCCGCTCGCGCTCGACGCGTACGCGGACTCTCGCCGTACCGGCTCGTTCCTGCTGATCGACCCGGCGGACGGCACCACGCTCGCGGCGGGCATGGCGGGCGAGTCCTTCGCCACCGGCAAGGCCGTCTCGGTCGTCGAGGACGAGGAAGGGTGGGACTTCTGATGGGCGGTCAGGACGTGTACGCCACCTTCGCGAAGGAGGGCGGCCGGGTGGGCTCCGGTGCCCTCGGCGCGGGCCGGGGAGGTGTGGCGCGATGTGCGTGCTGACCTCGGCGCGCCGCATGCGCAGCGCGACCCCGCTCCACTCCGAACGACATAGACGCAGACTTCGAAAACGCTGAATCGAGGGGAAAACCTCCCGTGCCTGCCACCACCCGGACCA
The DNA here is from genome assembly GCF_042879855.1 of Streptomyces sp. NPDC058326. Taxonomy (NCBI): domain Bacteria; kingdom Bacillati; phylum Actinomycetota; class Actinomycetes; order Kitasatosporales; family Streptomycetaceae; genus Streptomyces; species Streptomyces sp. NPDC058326. The sequence goes on from NZ_JBHVZO010000005.1 coordinate 59,590, forward strand.
CCCTGCGCCGCGGTCTCGCCGCCGCCGCCGCTCTGCCGCTGCTGATCGGCGCACTCGCCTCCTGCGGCTACGGATCCCAGGCCAAGAACGACGAGAAGAAGGTGGCAGCCGAGGGCGCGAAGCTCTCCGCCGACACCGTACGGCTCGGGTACTTCCCCAACCTCACCCACGCCACCGCGCTCGTGGGCGACCAGGAGGGCATCCTCCAGAAGGAGCTCGGCGGCACCAGGCTGGTTCCCACCACCTTCAACGCCGGCCCTTCCGAGATCGAGGCGCTCAACGCCGACTCGATCGACATCGGCTTCATCGGCCCCTCGCCGTCCATCAACGGCTACGTCAAGACCAAGGGCACGAACCTGCGGATCATCGGCGGCTCCGCCTCCGGCGGTGTGAAGCTCGTGGTGAACCCGGCGAAGATCAAGACCGTGGACGACCTCAGGGGCAAGAGGATCGCCACCCCGCAGCTCGGCAACACGCAGGACGTGGCCTTCCTCAACTGGATCTCCGAGAAGGGCTGGAAGGTCGACGCCGAGAGCGGCAAGGGCGACGTCTCGGTGGTCCGCACGGACAACAAGGTCGCCCCGAACGCCTACGCCTCCGGCGCCGTCGACGGTGCCTGGGTGCCCGAGCCGACCGCGTCGAAGCTGGTCAGCGACGGGGCGAAGGTCCTGCTCGACGAGTCCGACCTGTGGCCGGACAAGAAGTTCGTGATCACGAACATCATCGTGTCGCAGAAGTTCCTGAAGGCTCACCCGGACGTCGTCGAGGCGTTCCTGCGCGGCACGGTGAAGACCAACGCGTGGATCAACGCCAACCCGGACAGGGCGAAGGCCTCGGCCAACGCCAAGCTGAAGGACCTCTCGGGCAAGGCGCTCGGCGCGAAGGTGATCGACGCCGCGTGGCCGTCCATCCGGTTCACCGACGACCCGCTGGCGGCCACGCTCCGGGCGCAGGCCGGCCACGCGGTGAAGGCCGGTCTTCTGGAGGAGCCCGAGCTCTCCGGCATCTACGACCTGAAGCCGCTCAACAAGGTCCTGAGGGCCGCAGGGCAGCCCGAGGTCTCCGACGCCGGTCTCGGCGCGAAGTAACAGTCCGCAGCTGATCCCCAGGAGGTGACGACCATGGCCACGACCGCGACGATCGCCAAGGCCGAGGACCGTGTGGCGGTGACCCATGCCGCCCGTATCCAGCATGTCTCCAAGTCCTTCGGCGGTCCCGCCGGCGGGCAGCTCGTCCTCGACGACATCTCGCTCGATGTCGCCCCGGGCGAGTTCGTCACCCTCCTGGGCGCCTCGGGCTGCGGCAAGTCCACGCTGCTGAACCTGGTCGCCGGGCTCGACCGGCCGTCCGTGGGGTCCATCGAGACCCCCGGCGGCCGGCCGGCCCTGATGTTCCAGGAGCACGCCCTGTTCCCGTGGCTGACCGCGGGCAAGAACATCGAACTGGCCCTGCGGCTGCGCGGGGTGCCCAAGACCGAGCGGCGGACCGAGGCCGAGCGGCTGCTCGACCTGGTCCGGCTCGGCGGCTCGTACGGCAAGCGGGTCCACGAGCTGTCCGGCGGCATGCGCCAGCGGGTCGCGCTGGCCCGCGCGCTCGCGCAGGACAGCGACCTCCTCCTGATGGACGAGCCGTTCGCGGCGCTCGACGCCATCACCCGGGACGTGCTGCACGACGAGCTGACCAGGATCTGGCGGGAGACGAAGCTGTCGGTGCTCTTCGTCACCCACAACGTGCGGGAGGCCGTACGCCTCGCCGAGCGTGTCGTCCTCCTCTCCTCGCGGCCGGGCCGGATCGCGCACGAGTGGACCATCGACATCCCTCAGCCGCGCCGCATCGAGGACTCCGACGTCGCGGAGCTGTCCCTCGAGATCACCGAGCACCTGCGTGGGGAGATCCGCCGTCATGGCCAGCACTGAAACCAGCCCGAAGGCACGCAAGGCCGACGACCTGGCCGGCCTGGAGGCCGGTCTCGACGCCCTGGACAGCGTGCAGATCCAGCGGACCCCGGTCCGTGAGGTCCTGCTCAAGAAGGTGCTGCCGCCGGTCGTCGCCGTCGTGCTCGTCCTGCTGGTGTGGCAGCTGCTCGTCACCCTGAAGGTCACCGACGAGTACAAGCTGCCCGCCCCGTCCGCGGTGTGGGACAGCCTGACCACGATGTGGCTGGAGGGCACGCTCCTCGACGTCCTGTGGACCAGCGTGTCCCGGGCCCTCTTCGGATTCCTCCTGGCGCTCGCCATCGGCACCCCTCTCGGACTCCTCGTCTCCCGGGTGAAGTTCGTGCGCGCCGCGATCGGGCCGATCCTCGCCGGACTCCAGTCCCTGCCCTCGGTGGCCTGGGTGGCGCCCGCCGTCCTCTGGCTGGGCCTCAACGACAGCATGATGTACGCAGTGATCCTGCTGGGCGCCGTCCCGTCGATCGCCAACGGCCTCGTCGCCGGTGTCGACCAGGTCCCGCCGCTCTTCCTGCGGGCCGGGCAGACGCTCGGCGCGACGGGCCTCAAGGGCGCCTGGCACATCGTGATGCCGGCGGCGCTGCCGGGCTATCTGGCCGGCCTGAAGCAGGGCTGGGCGTTCTCGTGGCGTTCGCTGATGGCCGCGGAGATCATCGCCTCCTCCCCCGACCTGGGCCTCGGCCTCGGCCAGCTCCTGGAGAACGGCCGCAACAACATCGACATGGCCGGCATCTTCCTGGCGATCATCCTGATCCTGGTCGTCGGCATCGCCATCGACCTGCTGATCTTCAGCCCGCTGGAGCGCGCGGTGCTGCGCCGCCGCGGCCTGCTCACGAAGGGCTGAGCCGGATCGTGAACCGCCCTGTCCTCCTCGTCATCGCCCACGGCAGCCGCGACCCGCGGCACGCGGCGACCGTCCAGGCGCTTGTGCGCCGGGCCGGTGCGCTGCGGCCGGGGCTGCGGGTGGAGACGGCGTTCCTCGACTTCAACCTGCCGTCGGTCACGGGGGTGCTCGACCGGCTCGCCGCAGAGGGGGTTCGGGACGTGGTGGCGCTGCCGCTGCTCCTGACCCGGGCCTTCCACGCCAAGGCCGACATCCCCGCCGTGCTGCGCCAGGCGCCCGCGTCCCTGCGGGTCCGCCAGGCGGAGGTCCTCGGCCCCTCGCCGCTGCTGATCTCGGCGGTGGAACGGCGGTTGTACGAGGCCGGGCTCACGCCCGGCGACAAGAGCGCGACCGGGGTCGTCCTGGCCTCGGCGGGCTCCACCGACCCGGAGGCGATCGCGGTGATCGCAGAAACGGCGCGGGAGCTGCGGCGCACCGGTTGGTGCTCCGTGCGGCCCGCGTTCGCCTCCGCATCTCTTCCGAGGACCGAGGACGCGGTCCGCGCCCTGCGCGCCGACGGCGTGTGCCGGGTGGCGGTCGCCCCGTACGTGATCGCGCCGGGTCGCCTCCCGGACCGCATCGCGGCGGGCGCGAGCGGGGCGGACGTCCTCGCGGACGTGCTCGGCCCCTCCCCCGAACTGGCCCGGCTCCTCCTGGAGCGGTACGACGGGGCCCACTCGGCGCGCCGCCAGGTCGCCCGTACCGCCTGAGCGGGCTCCCGGCCCCGACGGCCGGTCAGCCGAAGTCGAGTCCGCCGGTGCGGGTCCGCTTGAGCTCGAAGAAGTCGGGGTGGGCGGCCAGGACGCGGAAGCTGTCGAAGAGTTCGGCCGCCTTCTCGCCGCGCGGGATCGCGCGGAGGACCGGGCCGAACCAGACGGTGCCGTCGACGTGGATCGTCGGGGTGCCGACGTATCCCTCGCTTTCCGGCTCCCTGCCGGCCTCGTGGCTGCGGCGGACGTCCTCGTCGTACGCCGGGTCGTGGGCGGCCTTCGCGAGGGCCGCGGGGAGGCCGAGTTCGGCGAGGGACTCCTCGACGACGGCGTCGAAGTCCTTCCGCTTCTGTTCGTGGATACGGGTTCCGTACGCGGTGTAGAGCGGCCGCAGGATCTCCTCGCCGTGCTGTGCGGCGGCGGCGACCGCGACCCGGACGGGTCCGATCGAGGCGTCGACGAGCTCGCGGTACCAGTCGGGCAGGGTGTTGCCCTCGTTGTGCAGGTACAGGCTCATGGCCTTGAAGCGGAGGTCGATGTCCCGGTGCCGCTCGACCTCCAGGATCCAGCGGGAGGTGATCCAGGCGAAGGGGCAGGCGGGGTCGAAGAAGAAGTCGACGGTGGGACGGGACGCGGTCTCGGTGGTCGTCATACGGCTGAATCTAGCCAGCGAGTGGCCTGCTTCCCTGGGCCAATCGGAGGCCCTCCGGCCGGGCCACTTCTGCCGTCAGGCCTCCCGTGTCATCTCCACCAGCTTGACCACGGTGTTCCAGTTGCGGGCGGTGACCACCAGGCCCTTGACGACGGACGGCCGGGTGACGACCTCGGCCAGTTTGGACCTGCCCAGGCCTTCGGGGACGTAGAGGTAGAGCACCCGGTCGCCGAGCGCGAACGCCTGGGGACGGTGGGCCTCCTGGTCGATGGCGGCGAAGCGCTCCGGGTCGGCGGGGCCGGAGAAGTAGAAGGCGTGGAGCTGCTTGCCCTCGATGCCGGCGGTCGGGAACGGGCAGGCGTCGGCGACGGCCGCGAGGTAGGCGCCGTCGCGGACGAGGCAGTCGACGCGGAAGCCGAAGTGCCGCTCGATCGCGTCCTCGACCTGGGTGGTGAGTTCGTCCTCGCCGGCGGCGGAGTCGGTGGTGAAGACGGCGTTCCCGCTCTGGAGGTACGTGCGGACGTTCGTGTGGCCCAGGCCTTCGAGGACGGACCGGAGTTCCGGCATCGGGACCTTGCGGTGTCCGCTCACGTTGATGCCGCGGAGCAGGGCCGCGTATGTCTTCGCCATGGGTGCACCTTAGGGGAGAGCGGGACGGCGGCCTCGAAGTCGGGTGGGCGCCGGGGGCCGGCGGGGGTTCGAGCGGCGCGGGGGTGGGGGGACCGTGCCGGAATTCCGTCGACATCGCCTTCTTGGGTGGTTTGGTGGCGGGTGCATGCCACTCGGCGATGGCGGTGCGATGACCGGGCATGCACTGCGCAGGGCCCGTGTGGAGGATCGCATTCCACCTGGCGAGTGAGGTTCGGCAGGACGTTGTCCGGCGGTGCGGAGCTCGGAGCAGCCGGCGGGCCTGCCCTGTACCGGCCGCCGTACGCGGCCCGTCCGGAAGGAACACCCATGCGCACTCGACCGATCGCACGTCTTCGCGGAACGCTGGCCGCCGCCGTGATCTTCAGCCTCAGCGCCGCCTGACCTGGCGGTTCGAGGACCAGGGCGACGGCACCCGGCAGATCCGCAACGAGACCGCCGGCACGTGTCTGGCGACCCAGGGCGCTCCGGCGGTCGGCGTGCGGGTGGTCATGAAGACCTGCGACGCCGGCAACCCCGCCCAGTCCTGGCGGATGGTCGCCGGGCAGACCGACCTTCCCTCCGCCGACCCGGGCGGCACCGCGACCGGCTGGTGGAGCCTGCGTCCGGCCGACGCCCCCAAGTACGCCGCCGCTGCAGAGGTCATCGGCGCCGTCCACAGCGCCATCTTCCTCTACCGGGCCACCAACAGCGCCGACCGCCTGTGGCACCACGCGCGCCCCTGGCAGAGCTGGTAACCGGACCGAGAGCGGCCACCGCGCCTCGTGGGGGGCGGCACGGTGGCCGGTTCGAACCCTCGCCGATGGGAGCGATCTGGGAGAAGACCCGTCACCCATCTGTGACTTATTCAACAAGGTTTCGTAACGACGAATCCATCATTTGCGCTGATAGCGGGCGAGCACCCGATTGCCGTCCACCACAAGCCGGCGGCTCAGCTCGGCCGCGTCGATGGCGCCGCTGTAGTACTCCTGGAAGGCGGGGGTCGCCACCTTGTCCTTCCACTCCGGATAGCCCCGCACCGACTGCGCAGGGGCGGGCCGCAGATGCGCGGCGAGCGCCGCGCCGGTCGCCCAGCCGTCCTCGGGGGTGTGCAGGGAGGGGTGGGCGAGGGCCGCCGCTCCGGTGGGCAGCATCCAGTCGCCGCGCGCGAGCCGCACCATGTTCTCCGGCCGGAGGAAGAAGTCGAGGAACTCCGCCGCCTCCTTCTTGTACGGGCTGTCCTCGGCGATCGACAGCGTCTGCGGGGAGACGCCCTGGGTGAGCCCCGCGCTCCCGGCGGGGGCGGGCAGCACCGTCCACTCGAAGCCCTCGGGGGCCTGCTGCGCAATCTGCTGCCGGTAGGCGAAGCCCAGCGGGACCATGGCGTACTTACCGGCGAAGAAGCCCGGCAGGGTGTCGGAGCCGCCGCTGCCGAGGGTGGTGCGCGGGGCGGTGCGGTCGGTGACGACCTGGTCGTGGACGGTGCCGGGGACGACGGCGTCGGCCTCGGTGAAGCGGACGGTGCCCCGGCCGTCGTCCTCGCGGTGGAAGAGCCGGCCTCCGGCGGAGAGTCCGAGGTTGAGGCTGACGGAGACGGGCTCCTTGAGCGGCCAGGCGACGGCGTACCCGCCGGGGCCCATGGCGCGGGTGAGGTCCTGGGTGATCTGCCGGAACTCGCTCCAGCTCCAGGGCTTCTCGGGCGTGGGGACGCGGACCCCGGAGGATTCCAGGATCTTCCGGTTGGCGATGATCACACGCGGTTCCTGGAGGAACGGCACGCCGTAGATCCCCTCGCCGAAGGTCGTCGTCTCCCAGCTGCGCGCGGGGATGTCGGCGCGGAGCCGCTCGGGCAGCAGGGTGCGCAGATCGGCGAGGTGGCCGCCGTAGGCGAAGTCGGCCAGGTCGTCGGAGGCGTCGTGGATGATGTCGGGTGCCTCACCGCCCTCGAAGGAGGTGAGGAGCTGGTCGTGGACGGAGTCCCAGCTGCCCTGGACGTAGTCGATCTGGACGTCGGGGTGTGCGGCGTTCCACTCCTTCACCAGCTGCCGGTTGGCGTCGACGGACTCCTTCTGCCAGGCGAGGGACTGGAAGCGGAGCCGTACGACTCCGTCGTCGGGGCCCTCGTCCCCGGCGGCGCAGCCGGTGAGGAGCAGGAGGAGCGCGGCGGCGGCGGTCAGGACCCGTCTCATGACTTCACCGCCCCGGCCAGCATCCCGCCGGTGATCCGTCTCTGGAGGACGGCGAAGACGACGAGGGACGGCAGCGTCGCGAGGAAGGCCGCCGCGGCCAGCGGTCCGAGGTCGGCGACGCCCTCGGCGCCGAGGAAGTGGGTGAGGACGACCGGCAGGGTCTGCTTCTCCGGGGTCTTGAGGAGCACGAGAGCGAAGAAGAACTCGTTCCACGCGGTGACGAAGGCGAAGAGTGCGGTGGCGACGATGCCGGGGACGAGCAGCGGGGCGGTGACGGAGACGAGGGTACGGAGCCGCCCGGCGCCGTCGACGGCGGCGGCCTCCTCCAGTTCGGCGGGGACGGCCCGGACGTATCCCATCAGCATCCAGAGGGCGAAGGGCAGCGACCAGACCACGTAGACCAGGACGAGGCCGAGGACGCTGTTGATCAGGTGCAGGTTCTTGAGGATCAGGAAGAGCGGGATGATCACCAGGACGAAGGGGAAGGCCTGGCTGATCACCACCCAGCCGGTGGCGGCCGAGGCGAGCCGGCCACGGTGGCGGGCCGTCACATAGGCGAGCGGGGTGGCGACGGCCACCGCGATCACGGCGGCGGAGACCGCGGCGATCAGACTGTTCGCGGCGGCCCTGAGCAGCGGCTGTTCGTCGAAGGCCTGCCGGAAGTTGGCGAGCGTGGGGTCCTTCGGGATCCAGGTGGGGTGGAGCGAGGCCAGCTCAGGAGCGGGCTTGAAGGCGGTGGAGACCAGCCAGAGGAAGGGGAAGGCGAGGAAGACCAGGTACGCCAGGAGGGCGAGGTACTGGCCGATCCGCGCGGGTCTGCTCGTCCGGAGTGCGCTCACCGGTCCTGGTCCCCTTTCAGCCGGCGTACGAGAGAGAGGGCGATGAGCACCGAGACGGCGGCGATCATGACGCAGCCCATCGCGGCGGCGTAGCCGAACTGTCCGTAGCGGAAGGCCTCTTCGTAGGCGAAGAGCATGGGGAGCCGGGTCCGGCCGCCGGGTCCGCCGCTGGTCAGCACGTAGACCAGGGCGAAGGAGTTGAAGTTCCAGATGAGGTTGAGCGCGGTGATGGCGAGGGCGACCGGTCTGAGGGCGGGCCAGGTGACGGCGCGGAAGCGCCGCCAGGCCCCGGCGCCGTCGAGGGCGGCGGCCTCGTGGAGCTCCTTCGGCGTGTTCTGAAGTCCGGCGAGCAGGGCGACGGTGGTCTGCGGCATGCCGGCCCAGACGCCGACGACGATCACGGCGGGCAGGGCGGTGGCGAGGCCGGAGAGCCAGTCGTGGCCCTCGCCGAGACCGAGGTTCCTGAGGGTCTCGTTGAGGATGCCGGCGTCGGGGTTGTAGACGAGCCGCCACATGATGCCGACGACGACCTCCGGCATCGCCCACGGGACGATGGCGAGGGCCCGCGCCAGCCAGCGGAGGCGGAGGTTCTGGTTGAGGAGGAGGGCGAGGCCGAGGGCGAGCAGGAACTGGGGGACGGTGACGCCGACGGCCCAGAGCACGCCGATCCGGAACGAGTCCCAGAAGAGGGTGTCGTGCAGCAGGTCCTGGAAGTTGAGGGTGCCCACCCACCGGGTGGACTGGGTGCGGCCCGACTGGGCGTCGGTGAAGGCGAGCGCGATGCCGTAGAGCAGCGGGCCGACGCTGAGGACCAGGATGGGCAGGAGCGCCGGGAGCACCAGGAACCAGGCACCGAAGTCGGGGCCGCGCGGGCGTGTCCCGTGGGCGGAGCGCGGTGTGCGCGTGCCGTCCGGCCGCTTCGTCGCGGTCACCGAGCTCACCGATCCGACCCCCGTCCGCCCTCCCCCGGCACCGCCGTGGGAATCCCGCCATGGTCCTGAGGGACCCAGAAGCCGTCAAGGCGACCTGCGCGGTGAGCTGCGTGGATGCGAGACTTTGGCTCAAACGCACAGGTGAGGGAGAGGTCGATGGACGAGGCGCGGGCGCGGGAGATCCTGGCTGCGGCGGGGCTGCCGGTCGCGGAGGCACGGCTGCTCGCTCTCGGGGAGAACGCGGTCTTCACCGTGGGCGATCTCGCCGTGAAGGTGGGCCGGGACGCGGAGCTGTTCGAGCGGGCCGAGCGGGAGGTGGCGCTCGCCGGCTGGCTCGCCGGCGCGGGGATCCCGGCGGTGCGGGCCGCCGAGGAGAAGCCGCGTCTGGTCGAGGGGCATCCGGTGACCTTCTGGCATCGGCTGCCCGAGGCGGTGCGGCCCGCTGAGCCCCGTGATCTCGCCCCGCTGCTGCGGGCCGTCCACGCCCTGCCCGAGCCGGTGGGGTTCACGCTCCCCCGCCGTGAGCTGCTGGGCGGGGTCGAGCGGTGGCTGCGGCTCGCGGGGGAAGCGATCGACCCGGCGGACGCGGCGTTCCTGCGGGAGCGGCGTGATTCCTTCGCCCCGGCGGCGGCCGCCCTGACCCCGCGTCTGTCGCCGGGTCCGATCCACGGTGACGCCCTCCCCCGTAACGTCCACGTCGGTCCGGACGGCCCGGTCCTGGTGGACCTGGAGACCTTCTCCTCGGACCTGCGCGAGCACGATCTGGTGGTCCTTGCGCTCTCCCGTGACCGGTACGGACTCGCCCCGGCCGCGTACGAGGCGTTCACGGAGGCGTACGGCTGGGACGTCCGCGAGTGGGAGGGGTGCGCGGTGCTGCGCGGGGCGCGGGAGACGGCGAGCTGCGCGTGGGTCGCGCAGCACGCGCCGGCCAACCCGAAGGCACTGGCCGAATTCGAGCGGCGGGTCGCCTCGCTGCGGGACGGTGACCCCGAGGTGCGCTGGTACCCGTTCTGACATCATGTTCTCCGGCGGACCCGCCTGGATCGAACGGGGTGTACCGCCCCGAGGGCGGCCCGGCGGCGTACCACCCGGCGAAGCACATCGGCGACCTGCTTGAGCTGCTCGCCCGGCTGGAGGCCAACCACGACCGGAGCGGGTGAACGACCTGCTGCTCTCCTTCCTCAAGGAGAACTCCTAGCGTCCGAAGGAGAACTCCTGGCCGACGGGCGTGGCCACCGGACCGCGCAGCGGCCAGACGGAGTCGACGACCGCTTCCGTGTCGCCCTTGCGGCGCAGGAAGGCCTGGAAGTTCTCGGCCCAGGCGCGGTACCAGCCGATCTGGCGCTCGTGGAGTTCTGTCGGGTTCATCGCGGCGACCTCGGGGTGCCGCTCGGCTATCGCGACGGCGACCCGGACGGCGGCGAGCGCGTCGGCCGCGGCCTGGTGGGCGGTTTCGAGCACCACGCCGTACTCCCCGCAGACCGCTTCGAGGTTCCGCTTGCCGCGCCGGTAGCGGTCGACGGCCCGGTCGATGGTGTACGGGTCGACGACGGGCCCGATGCCGGCGCCGCCGAGGCGCTCGCTCAGCGAGGGCAGTCCGTGGCGGCGCAGTTCGGCGGAGAGGAGCGTCAGGTCGAAGGAGGCGTTGTACGCGACGACCGGGACGCCCTGCTTCCAGTAGCCGGTCAGGGTCTCCGCGATCTCGTCGGTGACCTCCCGTGCCGGCCGGCCCTCGGCGGCCGCCCGCTCGCTGCTGATGCCGTGGATGGCGGAGGCCTGTTCGGGGATGCGGATGCCGGGGTCGGCGAGCCAGTCGCGCTGCCGGACCACCCGTCCGCCGTGGAATCCGACGATCGAGGCCGTCACGATCCGGGCCTCCAGCGGATCGGTGCCGGTCGTCTCCAGGTCGAAGCCGACCAGTGGTTCCCCATGCCAAGCCATCGGGTCCTCCTTACGTGATCTCCCCCGTGGTGCTGACCACCCTCGCACGCACCACTGACAACGCCGCCGGGTCCCCCGGCGCGGACGGGCCCCAGGGGTCAGGAAACCGGCCGGGAGTCGAGCCAGACCGACTCGAACTCCTCCCGGTATGTCTCGAAAAGTCCGTGATCGCCGTCACGCATCCCCTGGCCGTGACGCACCACGTTCCGCCCGCCGCCGCGCAGCACGAGGACCGGTGCCTCCATGCCCCGGGCCCGGCGGAGGTAGGACTGCACGACGCCGACCCCGTCGGGCCCGTCGCCGTCGACCAGATAGGCGGTGAAGCGTGGGGTCTCGTCGAAGACGTGGATCTGGAAGGCGCCCGGGTCGCGGAGCTTGGAGCGGACCCGGCGCATGTGCAGGATGTTCATCTCGACCGAGCGGCTCAGCTCGCCCTTCTTGAGGCCGAGTTCGCGCTCACGGCGCTTGACCGCGCTGCTCGCGGGGTTGAGGAACAGGAGCCGGGTCCGGCAGCCGGACTCGGCGAGCCGGACCATGCGGCGGCCGGAGAAGTTCTGCACGAGCAGATTGAGACCTATGCCGGTGGCGTCGAGGCGGCGGGCCCCGCCGAAGAGGTCCTCGGCGGGAAGCTGCCGCTGGAGCCGCACCCGGTCGGGATGGACGGAGACCACGTCCGCGTACCGGTCGCCGACGAGATCCTCGACCGCGTCCACGGGCAGCCGGTCGGCGGACGGCACCCCGGCGCCGCTGCCGAGGATCTCCAGGATGCGGGCGGAGGCCCGCTCGGACTGGGCGAGCACGGTCAGTGAGAGGGCCCTGTTGCGGGAGACCACGTTCCGCGTGACCTCCAGTTCGTCGAGGGCGAGCTCGACCTCGCGCCGGTCGTCGAAGTAGGGCTCGAAGCAGGGCCAGTGCTGCACCATCAGCTCCCGCAGCTGCGGAAGGGTGAGGAAGCTCAGCACGTTGTCGTCGGCCGGGTCGAGGAGGTAGCCCTTGCGCCGTGACACCTCGCGCACGGCGACCGCCCGCTGCACCCACTCCTGGCCGGCGGGTCCGGCCGCGGCCACCACCCACTCGTCGCCGTGCACGGGTTCGTACACGGGCCGGAGGACGGCGGCGACCACGGCGCGGAGCCGCTGTTCGACGAGATTCAGCCAGATGTAGGCCCGTCCGGCGCGCTGGGCGCGGGTGCGGACCTCGCTCCAGGCCTCGGCGCCCCAGTCGAGCTCCGCCCCGATCTCCACGGGCCGGGTGACGGTGACCGTGCCGGGCGGCACGGCGCCCGGCGCGACCACGCCCGGCGGCGTCTCCGCGGGGTCGGCGGGACCCCCCTCGCGACCCGCATCACCTGGGGGCAGCTCCAGACCTCCCGAGCTCACCCGCGCACCGCCTTCTGCTCCTGGACGCCCGTGTCGACCGGTCCGACAACGATCAAGGAAGGGTACTCCGGGAGCGGGAGGCGGTGCAGCAGGATCGTCAGGCTGCTTGCTCAACTCCCCAGATCGGGCTGCCCGTTCTGGGAGGCGAGATCGGCCGGAGTGAGCGGATTCATAGCGGTTACGTCCCTGGGCGCGAGCTGGAAGCCCTGCCAGTGGACCGGCATCGGCTGCTGGTCCTCGTCCCGGGCGATGTGGTGGAACCCGATGTTGACCCAGACCGACGGCTTGGTCAGGGTCTCACCGTTGACCCACTTGTCCACACTGTTGCCGGCGTTGGGCGCGCAGTTGCCGATGTTGTTGCTCGCGAACTGCTCGCAGGCACGGGCCTGGGTGAAGTACACGTCGTGCTTGGTGAAGCCGCGTCCGGCGTGGGTGTCGGTGTGGCCGGGCACGATCTCGTACGAGCGGGCGTGGCCGTCGGCGTTCTTGCCGGTGCCGCTGACCACCCGCCACCAGCGCATGTTCTTCGCGTCCCCGGCGAGCTCCTTGGTGACGACGGTCCGCTTGGTCTTCACGGTGGGGCTGCCGTCGCCGGTGGGCGCGGTGACGGTGGAGTCGAACTGCTCGATCCGGTCCTTCGTGGAGCCGTCGAGACCGAAGTCCAGCTTCCAGAAGACGTTGTGGGCGTGGCTGGTGGCGTAGGCGCGGGCGCCCTTGCCGATGGGCCAGCCGCGGCCGTCGGTGGCGTTGTAGTCGACGGGCGAGAGGCTGCCGGTGGCTCCGACGTTGGCGCCGATGGTGCCGTCGGCGGAGAACCTCCACTCGGAGATGTACTCGTACCAGCCGACCTTGTTGACGGTGTAGACCAGCAGGTCCTTGGACTGGGTCTGCCAGACCTTGGTGCCGGTGTCGCTGGCCATGCGGTACGCGTGGCCCCGCGCGCGCGTGGTGGTGCACAGGCCCTTGACCTGACCGACCTCGGGCACCTTCACGGTGGTGAGCGTACCGCCGGGGCACTCGGCCGGGTTGAGGTTCTGCAGGCCCCAGCCGAAGCCCGCGCCGGTGAGGTCGTCGTACTCGGCTGCGCCGTCGTCGTAGGGCACGTGGATCTGGGCGAGCCGGGCGCTGTTGAGAACCTTGACGGGGGCGGCGGCGCCGGGCGGCTGGTAGGTGACCTTGTCGAGCGTGAGCCCGGCGTCGGTGTCGTAGCGCCAGCACATGCGCCAGGTGGCGCCGCCCTCCAGCTTCTGTGTGATGCGGTAGGCGGCGGAGCAGTCGGCCGGCGCCGGGGGCGCCGGGGCCGCGGGACGCGGCGTGGCGGGGGCCGCGGTGGCGCCGGAGACGGGTCCGGCGGCGGCCGTGGCGGTGCCGAGCAGGGCGGCCGCGGTCAGGACGGCGCCCCGCCCGCGGGCGCGCCGGTTTCGCTGCGTTGACATGGGAACGTACTCCCTCGTACGGAGATGAGGCAGGAGAGGACCGGTGGCGGCGGTGGTCAGCCGACGCGGGTGACGGTCCTCGCGGAGAGGTCGACGATCAGGTTCCGGGTGTCGATCCAGGCCCCGTTGAGGACCTTGGTGACGAGCCGGACGCACCGGTGTTCGCCGCAGCGGGCGAGCTGCGCGGGGACGTCCTTCTCGCGGTAGGTGCGGTAGAGGTCGCCGTTGAACCAGAGCTGCGTGGTGGAGGTGAGCTCCTTGCCGGTGGCGTCCTTGTAGTCCTCCTTGACGCCCTTGCCGAGCGGGCTCGCGAGGATCAGCTCGAGGGCCTCGCGCAGCTCCTCGGGGTGGGCGGAGGGCTGGACACCGCGCTGAGCACCCGACCTCTCGACCTTCCCCGTGTCGAGGTTGACGGTCCGGGTGAGGAGCTCGTCCCGCGCGTAGTCGTAGAGGCGGACCTCGGCGCGGCGTGTCGGGTCCCCCGGCACCGGGTCCGCGAGGTCGGTGCCCAGGTGCTGCGGCCCCCGGCCGCCCTCGACGTCCTGCTGGGCGGCGGCGCCGGGCGGGGTCAGCGCCAGGTCCTCGGCCCGTGCGAGCTCGTCGTCGGTGAGCGGGTCGCCGCCCACGCCCTTCTCCCCCTCGGCCGCGGCGGGCGCCACGGTCGCCGGCGCGGGCGGGGTGCCCGTGCTCCGCGCTCCGTCGCCGCCCGGGGTGCCGGCGGGCGACACGCCGTCCCCCGCCCCGCTTCCCCCGCCCGCACCGTTGACGCCGCCGGCCGTGGAACCCCCCACCTGCCGTGGCGCGCCTTCCGCCGCCTGGCCTGCTCCTGCCTGGCCCGGCAGGCTGATCGCGACCGCGACGGCGGTTCCCGTCACCGCCATGGCCGCTCCGGCCACCACCTTCCCCAGGTGGCGGCGCGCTATTTCGTACACACTTCCCCCTCTTTCCCCCTCTTGGTCTGCGGTCACCCGGTAGGACGGGCCGAAGTCCTAGGAGGTTGCCCCTCTTTCGGGCAGGATCTGGCCGAAGAACACCTCCAAAACCCGGACAGAAGAGGAATAGTCGTATCCATGCAGGTCTGGCCGGGACAGGCGTACCCCTTGGGCGCCACCTATGACGGAGCGGGAACCAACTTCGCGGTCTTCTCGGAGACCGCCCACAGGATCGAGCTGTGTCTGCTGCACGACGACGGCTCGGAGACGGCGGTGGAACTGCGCGAGACCGACGCGTTCGTGCGGCATGCCTATCTGCCGGGTGTGATGCCCGGCCAGCGGTACGGGTTCCGGGTGCACGGCCCGTACGCACCGGAGCGCGGGCTCCGCTGCAACGCGGCGAAGCTGCTTCTCGACCCCTACGCGCGCGCGGTGTCGGGGCAGATCGACTGGGGGGAGGCGGTGTACAGCTATCCCTTCGGGCGGCCCGACGCGCGCAACGACCTCGACTCGGGCCCGCACACCATGACCTCGGTCGTGGTCAACCCGTACTTCGACTGGGGTGACGACCGGCGGCCGCGCACCGAGTACCACCACACGGTGATCTACGAGGCCCATGTGAAGGGCCTGACGATGCTCCACCCGGACCTTCCGGAGGAGCTGCGCGGGACGTACGCGGGTCTGGCGCACCCGTCGGTGATCGGGCACCTCAAGGAGCTGGGGGTGACGGCGCTCGAACTGATGCCCGTACACCAGTTCGTGAACGACCACCGCCTGGTGGACGCCGGACTGTCCAACTACTGGGGCTACAACACGATCGGCTTCTTCGCCCCCCACAACGCCTACGCGTCCTGGGGCGACCGGGGCCAGCAGGTCCTGGAGTTCAAGTCGGCGGTCCGGGCCCTGCACCAGGCGGGCATCGAGGTCATCCTCGACGTGGTCTACAACCACACCGCCGAGGGCAACCACCTGGGGCCCACGCTCTCCTTCCGGGGCCTGGACAACCCCTCGTACTACCGGCTCGCCGACGATCCCAAGTACTACATGGACACCACCGGCACCGGGAACTCGCTGCTCATGCGGTCCCCGCACGTGCTCCAGATGATCATGGACAGTCTGCGGTACTGGGTGACCGAGATGCACGTGGACGGCTTCCGCTTCGATCTGGCGGCCACCCTGGCCCGCCAGTTCCACGAGGTGGACCGGCTGTCCTCGTTCTTCGACCTGGTGCAGCAGGACCCGGTGGTGAGCCAGGTGAAACTGATCGCCGAGCCCTGGGACGTGGGCGAGGGCGGCTACCAGGTGGGCAACTTCCCGCCGCTGTGGACCGAGTGGAACGGCATGTACCGGGACTGCGTACGGGACCTGTGGCGGGGCGAGCCGCGGACCCTCGCCGAGTTCGCGTCCCGGCTGACCGGCTCCTCCGACCTCTACCAGGACGACGGCCGGCGGCCGCTGGCCTCGGTCAACTTCGTCACCTGCCACGACGGCTTCACCCTGCGGGACCTCGTCTCGTACAACGAGAAGCACAACGAGGCGAACGGCGAGGGCAACCGGGACGGCGAGAGCCACAACCGCTCCTGGAACTGCGGCGCCGAGGGCGACACCGAGGACGTGGGGATCGCCGAGCTGCGCGCCCGCCAGATGCGCAACTTCCTCGCCACCCTGATGCTGTCGCAGGGCGTTCCGATGCTCAGCCACGGCGACGAGTTCGGGCGGACGCAGGGCGGCAACAACAACGCCTACTGCCAGGACAACGAGGTGTCCTGGGTGCGCTGGCCGAAGGCGGACAGCGAGGCGGAGACCACACTCCTCCGGTTCACCCGGGCCATGGTGCGGCTGCGCAGGGACCATCCGGTCTTCCGGCGCCGCCGGTTCTTCCACGGGCGGCCGGTGGAGGGCACCCACGACGAGCTGACGGACATCGCCTGGTTCACGCCCGAGGGCGAGGAGATGACGTCCCGTGACTGGCAGGCGGCGCACGCCCAGGCGCTGACCGTCTTCCTCAACGGCAACGCCATCTCGGAGCCGGGCACCCAGGGCGAGCGGATCGCCGACGACTCCTTCCTGATGATGTTCAACGCCTCGGCGAAGGAGCTGGAGTTCTCGGTCCCGGACAGCCACGGGGCCTGCTGGCGCACGGTGGTGGACACCTCCGACCCGGAGGGCATGCCACCGCACGAGGGCCCGGAGCTCGCGGGTGGCGAGCGGGTGACGCTCGCGCCGCTCAGCCTGACCGTTCTGCGACGGCCGGCCTGAGCTCCCGTACGGGAGTCGTCACCCTGGCCGTCCAGGACAGCAGCGCGCAGGCCACGGCCGCCCCCACCGCCACCGCGAAGGCGGCGGGGGCGCCGTGGCTCTCGGCGAGCCTGCCGGAGACGGCGAGGGCGAGGGCCTGACCGCCGACGATCCCGCTGGTCAGGAAGGCCATGGACTCGGCGAGCCGAGCGGCGGGGACGGTCCGCTCGGTGAGCCCGAAGACGGTGATGAGGTGTGGGGCGTAGGCGGCGCCGAGGACGACGACGACCGCGTAGAGCGCGCCGAGGGAACCGACGAACAGCAGCGGTACGGAGAGGACGACGAGCCCGGCGGTCGCGGCGCGCCAGCGGGTCGAGAGCCCGATCCGCGCGGGCACCGCCGCCATCGAGAGGCCGACGGCGGCGCTCATCACCCCCATCGCCGCATAGACGAGACCTGCCTGGGCGGGCGCGCCGAGCCTCTCGGTGAGCGCGGTGATCCCCGCCTGGGAGGCGCCGAACATGGCGCCCTGGAGGACCATCGTGCCGCGCAGGGCGTACGCCGATCGCGGCAGCCGCGTCCGTTCGGCGGCACCCGATCGGGTGGAGGTGCCGGGCGCCGGCGCGAGGGCCCGCGCCGTCGGATGGAGGGCGAAGGCCGTCCCGCAGACGGCGAGCAGCAGCGCCGCGAGGAGGAGGGCGGCGGCCGGGTGGGCGAGGGCAGCGGCGAGGCCGACGAACGCGGGGCCGAGGACGAAGGACACCTCGTCGAGGGTGCCCTCGAAGGAGAGGACGGCGCCGACGGTCCTGTCGTCCGCGCCGTCGCGGCGGGCGAGGGCCACCGAGCGGGTCCTGGCGAGCGGCCCGATCTGGGGGACGGTGGCTCCGGCGAGCGCGCCGAGGGCCATCAGCGGGCCGGTGGCGGCGCCGCCGAGGGCGGCGAGGACCAGGGCGGTGACGGCGGCGGCGTTGGCGAGGGAGGCCACGAGGACGACCCCGCGCTGGCCGTGGCGGTCGGTGAGCCGGCCGATGACGGGCCCGGCGACGGTCTGCCCCGCGGCGAGCGCTCCGCCGGTGAGGCCGGCCGTGGCGAGGGAACCGCTCGTCTCGGCGACCAGGAGCAGGCTGCCGAGCTGGCACATGGCGGTGGGCAGCCGGCCGAGGAAGGAGACGACCGGCAGGGCGGTGCCGAGCAGCGACAGCGTGTCGCGATACATCCGGAGCATCAACCGAACGTAACGCGATGCACACGAACGGACGCATGGGGCGATGACACAGAAGCCCCCGCGCGGGGTACGTACGTTCGCATGACCTCCCTCCCGGCCCTTTCCGCCCTCCCCACCGCGACCTACCGGCTCCAGCTCCAGCCGGAGTTCCCGTTCGCCGCCGCCCAGCGGGCCGTGCCCCATCTCGCGGGCCTCGGGGTCTCCCACCTCCACCTCTCCCCGGTCCTCGATGCGGTGCCCGGCTCGAACCACGGGTACGACGTCACCGACCACCGGACCGTACGGGCCGAGCTCGGCGGCGAGGAGGGGCTGCGGGCCCTCGCCGCGACCGCGCGGGCCCACGGCCTCGGACTCGTCGTCGATCTCGTGCCCAACCACATGGCGGCCTCGCCCCGGCACAACCACGCGCTGCGCGCCGTCCTCCGGGACGGCCCCGGCTCGCCGTACGCCCGCTGGTTCGACATCGACTGGCGCGCGGGGGACGGCCGGCTGCTGCTTCCGGTGCTGCCCGCCCGGCTCCCCGAGGTGCGGGACCGGCTGCGGGTCTCCGGCGGGGCGCTGCGTCTGGACGGCCAGGAGTTCCCGCTGCGCCCCGGCACGGAGGACCTGCCGCTCGACGAGCTGCTCGACGCCCAGTGGTACCGGCTCGGCTGGTGGCGGCTTGCCCGCACCGAGCTGAACTACCGGCGTTTCTTCACCATCTCGGAGCTCATCGGGGTGCGGGTGGAGGACCCGGAGGTGTTCACGGCCACCCATGGGAAGATCGTCGAGCTGGTCCGGGACGGGGTGATCGAGGGGCTGCGCATCGACCACCCGGACGGGCTCGCCGACCCGCAGGGCTATCTGGAGGACCTGGCGGCGGCGACCGGAGGCCGCTGCTGGACGGTGGTCGAGAAGATCCTCACGGGGCCGGAGACGCTGCCGGTGGCCTGGCCGGTCGCCGGCACCACCGGCTACGACGCCCTGCGCCATCTCGACGGCGTGTTCACCGACCCGCTCGGCGCGGTCGAACTGGCCGATGTGTACCGGGAGTTCGTGGGCAAGGCCGCGGACAGGGGCGGCCACTGGGAGGCGACCGAACGGCGGGCCGCGTACGAGGTGGTGGGGCACGACCTGGCCGCCGAGACGGCCGTGCTCACCCGGATCGCGGAGCGGATCTGTGCCGCCGACCCCGCACTGCGCGACCACGCCCCCTGGGCGCTGCGCACCGCGATCCGTGAACTCCTCGTCCGGGTCCCGGTCTACCGCGCGTACCGGACCGGCGGCGAGGAGGTGCTGACCCCGGAGGCGGCGCGCGGCGCGAAGGCCGCGTTCGCGGTCCCGGAGGAGGCCGCGGCGGTCGACGTCGTACGCGGTCTGGCGCTCGGCACGCTCGGCGAGGGGCCCGAGCACCGTGCCTTCCGGGCCCGGTTCGCGCAGACCTCCTCGGCCCTGCGGGCCAAGTCGGTGGAGGACACGGCCTTCTACCGGTACACCCCGCTGCTCTCGGCGAACGAGGTGGGGGGAGACGCCGGCCGCCCCGCCGTGGCGATGGAGGAGTTCCACGCGTACTGCTCCCGGATCGCCCGGGACTGGCCGGGCACCGGCACCGTGCTCTCCACGCACGACACCAAGCGCAGCGCCGACGTCCGGGCGGCGATCGCGGTCCTCGCGCAGTGCCCCCAGGTGTGGGCGGAGCTGCTCGCGGAGGTGGCGGGGGTGCCCGCGCCCGACGCGCACGTGGCGTGGACGGCCTGGCAGACGGCCTTCGGCTTCGGCACCCCGGACGCGGAGCGGCTCACGCCGGCGATCCTCAAGTCCGTACGGGAGGCCGGTCTTCGAACCAGCTGGACCGAACCCGACACCGAGTACGAGCGCGCGGTGGCGGAGTTCGCGGCGGCCGGGCCCGGCCGCATCCCGCTCCGGGCGGCCTCGGAGGCGGCCTTCGCCCTGGAGCCGCACATCCGGGCGCACGCGCTCGGTGTGCTCCTGGCACAGCTGACGATGCCGGGGGTACCGGAGCTGTACCAGAACACGGAGCGGGAGTACCGGGCGCTCGTCGATCCCGACAACCGTGCCCCGTTCACGGTCGGCCCCGACGACGACCGCACGGCCCTGGTCCGGGCGGCCCTGCGGCTGCGCCGCGAACGCCCGGCGGCCTTCGGCGCCACGGGCACGTACACGCCGCTGACGGCCGAGGGCCCGGCCGCCGCCCATTGTCTGGCCTTCGCCCGCTCGGGCGAGGTGGTCACGGCGGTGACCCGGCTCTCGCTGCGCCTCGGTGAGGCGGGCGGCTGGCAGGACACGGAGCTGGTGCTCCCGGAGGGCCGCTGGGCCGATGTCCTGGACGGCGTACGGGAGTTCACCGGCGGTCCGGCGACGGAGCTCAAGCTCGCGGAGCTCTTCGAGGAGCGTCCGGTGGCGCTGCTCGCCCGGCTGCGCGACTGAGGCGGGGCCCCGGGGTGATCCCCGGGGCCCGCGCACCGTCACAAGCGGTCAGAGACCGTCAGAGACGCTCAGAAGCGGGAGGCTCGCGAGACCTCGCACTTGGTGTACTCGGAGCCGTCGCCGGTTCCGGCGTACGGGGTGGTCAGCTCGGCCTTCGCGGACGCACCGGACGCGACCGCGATGCCGGTCTCGATCGCGGTCATCGGGAGGACGTCGCTACCGGCGCCGGTGAACTTCATGGTGACGTTGTAGTCGTAGTCCATCGCGCCGTCGTTCTTCACGGTGATCCGGGCGACGAGGTTCTTGGTGGCCGGGTCGTACTTGCACTCGTCGATCGTCACGTCGCGGGCCGCCTTGTCGGCGCTGCTGGAGCCGCCGGGCAGGGAGCCGCCGGACGTGCCGCCGGAGGTGCTGTCGCTGTCGTTGTTGTTGCTGGAACTGGAGCTGCCGCTGCTGCTGTTGTTGTCGCAGCCGCCGCCGTTCGAGCCGCGGGCACCCGTCAGGGCGACGACCGCGATGCCGAAGACAGCGATGGCACGGACATGACGCATCTTCATGTTTGAATCCCCGTTGAATGTGGTACGAAAAAGGGCTCCTTGACGAGCGCACGTCACCCTAGCAGCGGTCGGGGGGCCGCTCGCCACTCCAGCCCCGGCCCCGGATCAGCCGCCGGGGCGGACGATCAGACTGCGCGGCGCCCTGGTGATCAGCCCCGTCGGTGTGGGCCGGAAGCCGTCGGCGAGCCGCAGCCGCGGCATCGCCGTGAACAACGCCCGCAGGGCGTACTCGGCTTCGAAGCCGGCGAGGGCGACGGCCGGGCAGAAGCCGGAACCGTACGTGAGCTGACCCGGGTCGTCGCGGAACGGGTCGAAACGGTCGGGCTCCCGGAAGCGTTCCGGATCGCGGCCCGCCGAGCCGACGAGCAGGGCGACGGACGCGCCGGCCGGGACGACACCGCCGCTGACCGGGACCTCGGCGCTGGTACGGCGCACGGCGATCTGCACCGGCGGATCCCGCCGCAGCGACTCGGTCCAGGCACGGCCCACCAGGCCGGCGGGAGCGTCGCGGAGGGCGGCGACCTGGTCGGGATCCGCGAGGACGTTCCCGAGGAAGGACGCGAGCGCCTTCTCCCGTACGGCGATCTGCCCGCCGCACTCCCCGGCGAGCGCCCCGGCCGCGCGGCCGCGCACGAGCCGCATCATGTCGCGGTAGGGCACGCCGACGGCGGCGGCGACGGTCCCGGCGGGCAGCCAGTGGCAGAAGTCCGCGACCAGGTCGGCCTGGGTCCGCTCGGCGAGCCGGCGGGCCAGGACGTGCGCGGTGCGTTCGGTGACCGACCGCAGGGCCTGGAGGTCGACGTCGACATGGGCCCGGGCGCACGGCGGGTCACCGGGCCGGTGTCCGTGCGTGAAGCGGCTGTCGGTGAGGGCGGTGGCCACGTCCGCGTACCGGGAGAGCACCCAGGCCCGCAGCAGCGGGTCGTAGGTGAGCGGGAACTCCTCGCGGAGAGTCCGGTGGATCCGGTGCGGGTCGCGCGAGGCGCCGGGGTCGAGGGGGCTCGGGGCGACGGTCCTCGGCCCGGGCGGGAAGGGCCCCGCCGTTCCCTCGGGCCCCCGGGCGGTCCGGTCGGCCACGGTCCGCACGCGCCCCGGCACGGAGACGGGTCCGACCCGTCCGGGGGCCATGGCGGACGGGCCCGAGCGGGTCCGGAAGGCGCCCGAGGTACCGGCCGTCGGACCCGCAGGCGCCGCGGGGGCCATGGACGGCAGCCGTGTCCAGGGGTCCCCTTCCTCGGGGGACTCGGGGGATTCGGGGGGCTCCGGCCGGCCGCTCCCTATGTCCTGCTTCGGCTCGTCGCTCATCGCGCCCCCTGTCGATCGGCGGTGGGTGCCGCGGCCGGAGATCGTGGCGCGCGTCCCCCCAGCCCATCACCGCACGCCCCGCACCGCCCGCCACGTACCGCCGAACGGGTGAACGCCGTCAGGGGCGGCCGGTCGTGCCGGGCACTCAGCCGTGGGACAGCCGGAACGACATCTGGCCAAAGCCGACGACGTCCCCGGCCCGCACCACGACCGCGCCCGTGACCCGCCGCCCGTTGACGGTCGTCCCGTTCGTCGAGCCGAGGTCGCGCAGCACCCACATCCCGCTCTGCAGCGAGAGCTCGGCGTGCATCCGGGAGGCGGTCTCGTGGCTGAGCCGGAGCCCGTTGACCGGGTCACGGCCTATCCGCAGGGGGTGCGGGCCGGGCAGCGGCAGCAGCAGCTTCGGCATCCGCTCCGCGCGCCAGGCGCGCCCGAGCTTCGCCGTGAACGCGGACATCCGCTCGACCACGCCCACCACCCGCCGGGTCCAGGTGCCCTCGGTCCTCAGGTCGGCGGTGAGCAGGGCGAGCTCGTCCGGCCGTCGGGCCTGGAGCGCGCGCTCCATGCGGAAGACGAACGTGTCGTGCGAGAGGCGGCCCTGGGCGGCGCCCTCACGGAGCAGCACCAGCGCACGGTCCCGCTCGGCGTCGGTCAGCCGGGGTGAGTTCGCCGGAAGCTCGAAAGGGGTCGTCACACCCGTGATTGTCGGTCCGTCGGGCCCGAAGTGTCCAGAAGGGCCCCGCCCGGGGCCCTTCACGGCCGATGAACCACCGCCGGAGGCCGCCCGCCCCCGGCCGACGCTCGTCCTGCCCTGGAACTCCGTACGCGAGGAACCCGGCCGCCCGGGAACTCCGTACCGGGTCCGCGAGATCGCTGCTACGGTCTGCGAACTCCACACCAAAGATCCCCAGGGGGACGCAGCACGTGACCACGGCTTCTTCGACCACGCCGGACGAGCACGACCAGCACGACCAGCACCGCCAGCACGATCAGCACCACCTGCCCGGCCCGCCCGACCTCGTCATACGTCCGCTCGCCGGACCCGAGGAACTCGACCTGTTCCTCCGCCTCACCTACTCGCTCGACCACGAGCTCGCCGACGACCTCGCCACCGGCCGCCGGGTCCCCGAGTGGATGTGGGTGGCGCTCGACGGCGACCGGCTCCTCGCCCGCGTCGCCTGGTGGACCAACAAGGCGGGCGGCGAACCGCTGGCGCTCGACTTCTTCGACGTCGCCCCGGAGCTGGCCGGGGAGGAGCGCACGGACATCGGTCTGCGGCTCCTGGAGACCGCGACGGCCTCGGTGGTCCCGGCGGGCAAGCAGCGTCCGGAGTACGGGCGTTTCATGCCGGCGGACTGGCGCGAGGTCCCGGAGACCCGCTCGGTCCTGGAGTCCCTGTTCGACGTCCTGGAGCGCACGGGCGCCCGTCCGCTGGTCGAGCGGCTCCATCTCGAGTGGCGTCCCGGCACCCCCGTACCGGAGCCGAGGGGCCGCCTGGAATTCCGTCCGGTCCGGGACCGCGAGGACCTGGTCGCCCTGATGACTCCGGTGATGGAGGGCACCCTCGACGCGCACGGTCAGGCCGACCTGGCCTCCGGCCTCTCGGCGCGGGCGGCGGCGGAGCTGCACTACGACGAGGAGTTCGCGCACTACTCCTCCCCGCACGAGTGGTGGCAGGTGGCGCAGCTTCCGGAGAGCGGCGAGCCGGTCGGCTTCGTCGTCCCCGCGCGCAACAACTACCACCACACCATCGCGTACATCGGTGTGCTGCCCTCCCACCGGGGCCACGGGTACATCGACGACATCCTGGCGGAGGGGACCCGGATCCTGGCCGCCGCCGACGTGCCCCGGATCCGGGCGGCGACGGATCTGGGGAACGTACCGATGGCGGCGTCCTTCGCCCGCGCGGGCTACGTCGCCTTCGAGCGCGCCATCAACTACGTGTGGGACGCGCCGGACACACCGCAGGGCTGACGCGGAGCGCCGGGCACACCGCGGGTCCCGACGGGCTCCGGCGTCGAAGCGCCGGGCGTGGCGGGGCCCTGACTGCCAGGATGGACACGGTGGTCGTGCGCCGATGCGCCGGTCCGCCGTGTGGTTGGTCCGTCGACGAGGGGATTTCCGTGCTCTTCGAGGTGTGGGCGCCGAACGCCCGTGACCGGGTGACGCTGCTGCTGAACGGCTCCGGCCATCCCCTGGACCGGGACGCCGAGCGGGACGGCTGGTGGACGGGGGTCGTGCCCGCCGAGGCCGGCGACCGGTACGGCTTCGCCCTGGACGACGGGCCCGTCCTGCCCGACCCGCGCGCCCGCCGGCTGCCCGACGGGCCCGACGGGCTCAGCGCGGTCGTCGACCACTCCACGTACACCTGGCGGCACGACTCACCGCGGCTGCGGCTGCGCGGCGGGGTCCTGTACGAGCTGCACCTCGGGACCTTCACCCCTGAAGGCACGCTCGACGCGGCCGCCGCGCGGCTCGGTGAGCTGGCGGGTCTCGGCATCACCCATGTGGAGCTGATGCCGCTGTGCCCGTTCCCCGGGGTGCGGGGCTGGGGGTACGACGGGGTGGCGCCGTGGGCGGTGCACGAGCCGTACGGCGGCCCCGAGGCGCTGAAGCGGTTCGTGGACACGGCCCACGGGCTCGGCATGGGCGTGGTCCTCGACGTGGTGCACAACCACCTCGGGCCCTCGGGGAATCACCTTCCCGCCTTCGGCCCGTACTTCACGGACACCCACCACACCCCGTGGGGGGCGGCGGTGAACCTGGACGCGCCGGGCTCGGACGAGGTCCGGGCGTACTTCCAGGGCAGCGCGCTCGCCTGGCTGCGGGACTACCGGATCGACGGACTGCGGCTCGACGCCGTGCACGCGCTCGCCGACACCCGGGCGCTGACCTTCCTGGAGGAGCTGTCGGCGGCCGTCGACGAGCTGGCCAGGGAGCAGGGCCGCACCCACTTCCTGATCGCCGAGTCCGATCTCGCCGACCCGCGCACCACCACGCCCCGCGCGCTCGGCGGGACCGGGATCCACGCCCAGTGGAACGACGACTTCCACCACTCCCTGCACACCGCCCTGACCGGCGAGTCCCAGGGCTACTACGCGGACTTCGCACGCGCCCCGATGGCGGCGCTCGCGAAGACCCTCACGCACGTCTTCTTCCACGACGGCACGTACTCGGCGTTCCGGGGCCGCCACCACGGCCGTCCCGTGGACCGGGAGCGCACGCCCGCCCACCGCTTCCTCGGCTACGCGCAGACCCACGACCAGATCGGCAACCGGGCCCTGGGCGACCGTCTTTCGGCCTCCCTCTCCCCCGGTCTGCTGGCCTGCGCGGCGACGCTCGTCCTCACCGGTCCTTCGGTGCCGATGCTCTTCATGGGTGAGGAATGGGGGGCGACCACGCCCTGGCAGTACTTCACCGACCACACCGACCCGGAGCTCGCTGAGGCCGTACGCCGGGGCAGGCGGCGGGAGTTCGCGGAGCACGGCTGGGACGAGAACGAGGTCCCCGATCCGCAGGACCCCGCCACCCGGGACCGCTCGGTCCTCGACCGGACGGAGCGGGAGCGGGACCCGCACAAGCGGCTGCTCGCCTGGCACCGCGAGCTCATCGCGCTGCGCCGCACCCAGCCGGACCTGACGGACCCCGACCTGGCGGGCGTGAAGGTCGCCTTCGACGAGGAGGCGCGCTGGCTGGTCTTCCGGCGCGGGGTGCTGCGGGTGGCCGTCAACCTGGGCAAGGAGCCGGCGGTGATCCCGCTGGGCACCAACGGCCGCGACCGGGTCCTCGCGGCCTGGGAGCCGGTCGAGACACCGGCGGCGGACGGGGCCCTGCGGCTTCCCGGCGAGTCGGCCGTCGTCCTCACGGACGGCTGACCGCGCCGGGGCGCGCGGCTCCTACTCGACGATCGCCATCTCACGGGGGGTGTGGTTGAAGCGGCGCCCCGCGCCGTCCTCCGTCGCCGTGACGATGTCCTCGATGCGGACGCCGAAGCGGCCCGGCAGATAGACGCCCGGCTCGATCGAGAAGCACATGCCGGGGACGATCGGGAGCTCCTCGCCCTCGATCATGTACGGCGGCTCGTGCGTGGTGACGCCGATGCCGTGGCCGGTGCGGTGGATGAAGTGCGCGCCGTGGCCGGCGTCCGTGATGACCTTGCGGGCCGCCCGGTCGACGTCCTGGCAGGCCGCCCCGGGCCGTACCGCCTCGAAACCGGCCTGCTGGGCCTCCCGTACGAGGTCGTGGATCCGCCGCTCCTCGTCGGTGGGCTCGCCGGCGTGGACGGTACGGGTGGTGTCGGAGCCGTAGCCGTGCTTGAGGCCGCCGAAGTCGAGGACGACCATGTCGCCGTGCTCGATGACCCGGTCGCCGGCCTCGTGGTGCGGGTCGGCGCCGTTGGGGCCGGAGCCGACGACGGTGAAGTCGACCTGGGAGTGACCGGACTCCAGGAGCAGCCGGGCGAGGTCGGCGGCGACGTCGGTCTCCTTCCGGCCGGCGAAGCGGACCTTCAGGATCTCGCCGTACGCCCGGTCGGCGGCGGCCCCGGCGGCCGCGATCCGGGCCAGTTCCCGCGTGTCCTTGACGGCGCGGAGCATCGGCAGGGCCTGGGTGAGGGAGACGTACGAGGTGCCGGGCAGGGTCTGCTGGAGGCCGAGGAGGTGCATGGCCCAGGTGTTGTCGCTGACGCCGAAGCGGCCGTCGACGTCGAGGAGGGGCGCGGTGACGGCGTAGGGGTCCTTGCCGTCGGTCCAGTCGCGGAGGGTGAGGGCGGCGGCCCCGGCGGCCTTCTCCGCGTCGGGCGCCTCCAGGGTGGGGACGACGAGGACAGGTTCCTGTCCGGCGGCGAGGACGAGGACGGTGAGCCGCTCGGTGATCGCGGTGGGCCGGTAGCCGGTGAGGTACACGAGGTCGGGGCCGGGGGCGACGACGACGCCCGCGAGTCCGGCGTCCGCGGCGGACTCGGCGGCGCGGGTCATCCGGGCGCGGTAGTCGTCCACCGTGAAGGGAACGGCCTCTTCCGGGGCGGCGCTGCTCGGCATGGGGACTCCCTCTCGGCTCCGCTGCGTCCTGGACGTACAGCATCCTGCCGGGCGGGAACTCCGCGCGCGACCGGTCAGCGGCGGTCGGGACCCTGGGCGATGAGCAGTTCCAGGAGCTCCTGGAAATCGTCGCCGACGACGATCCGCAGATCCCCCCGCTCCTTGTCGTGCTCGCTCAGCTGGGTGAGCGTGCCGCCGCGCCACCAGAAGACGTACGGGCTGATGGCGCCGGGCACGTCCTCGTACCCGGAGGCGGCGAAGGAGGCCATCGCGCCGAGGGCCGGGATGATCGAGGTGTCGCGGATGGGGTGGAAGGCGAGCTGGTGCCGGAACGGCATCGCGACCAGGGCGCCGTGCTCGCCGAGCGGCAGGCCGGTGACGCGCTGGGCCACCCCGTCCAGGTCGAGGACGCGGCTCGCGGTGTAGAAGGAGTCGCCGAGGATGATCTCGAAGCACATGCCGTCGGCGTCCCGGACGGTCTCGTGCTCCTCGACGGGCAGCCCGCGCAGGTTGCGCAGGGCCCGGTCGCGGAGCTTCGCGTGGTCCCCGAGCTGTTCGAGCGCCTCGTCGGTGAGCATCATGACGCTCTCCGGCAGGTCGAGGGCGAGGACCTCGTACAGGCCGGGGGCGACGGTCCTCGCGTAGCCGAAGGCGCCCGCGTCGATGCCGTCGCCGCTGACGACACGGGGGTACAGCTGGGAGCGGATCTGCTCGGGCGGCAGGGTGTCGAGCGCGGAGGGCCCGTCCATGGCGCGGACGACCAGGCCGATGTGCCGCTGGATCGTGCCGGGCCAGACGCGGGGCCCGCGCCGGTCCTGATGGCAGACGGCCGCGAGGTTGCCGAGGCCGAAGCGGCGTCCCTTGTCGTCGATGACGTGGTCGGCGTAGACGGAGACCTCGAGGCCGAGCTCGGCGAAGGTCTCACGGACCTGTTTGCGGAAGAGCGCGGCCTCGCGCTGCGAGAAGTAGGCGAACTCGGGGTCCCTCGGTGTGTCGTCGCCGTCCCGCCTGGGTCCTCGTCGCAGCCACCCCACGCCTGCCCGCCTTCCGTCGCCGTTGCGCACAGGGTAGCGACTGCGGGTGTCAGCTCCTGAGCCGTCGGGCGAACTCGGCCACCGGTCCGCCCTGTTCGGCGTGGGCTCCGGCCAGGAGGAGGAGTTCGGTGCGGTGGACGAGCCGGGGGGCGACCAGGGGGACGGCGGTCGCGCCGGGAACACCCGTCGCCACCGGCAGGGGCAGCAGGGCGAGTCCGTGGCCGGCGGCGGTCAGGGCGGCGAGGGTACGGGTGTCGGTGCCCTCGTAGCGAAGCGCGGTGCGGAAGCCGTGTCCCGCGGGTCCGCCGTGGACGGCCCGCAGCCGGTCGAGCGGCACGCCGGCGGCGGGAGCGTCGAGCCAGCGGGCGTCGGCCAGGTCGTCGAGCCGGAGTCCGGAGCGCCCGGCGAGCGGATGCGCGTGCGGCAGGAGGACGGCGAGGGGGTCCTCCGAGACGCCGGTCGCGGTGAGCGGGGCGACGTCGGGCAGCCGCAGTGGGTCGCTGGGGGCGGTGATCCCGTCGACAAGACCGGCTTCGGCCTCGCCGGTGGCGACGGCGGCGGGCACCCGCTCCGGGGGCAGGCCGCGCAGGGTGACGCCGGTGGCGGGGAGCGCGGCGAGGGTCCGGGCGTGGAGGGCGAGCGGGGAGGCGACGACGCTCAGGGTCGCGCGGGGCGCGGCCACGAACCGGTCGAGGTCGGCGCGGGCCGCGTCGATGCGGAGCAGCAGGGCCCGGGCGTGCTCGACGAGCCGTTCCCCCGCGGGGGTCGGTGAGACGGGCCTGCGGGTCAGCAGGGGCAGCCCGAGGCCGGCCTCCAGGGCGGCGACGTGCTGGGAGACGGCGGACTGGGTGTAGCCGAGTTCGCGCGCGGCCTCGGAGAAGGAGGCGAGCCGGGCGACGGTGACGTACGTACGGAGGAGGTGGGGGTCCATCCCGCGTCGTCTCAGGACCCGTCGGGGGAGGTGAGCAGAGCACGCGCGTAGTGGGCGAGCGAGCGGTTGTAGCGGGGCAGCAGGGGGGCGAGGGCGCCGAGGGCGAGGGAGGCGGCCTCGCGGTCGCGTCCGGTGTCGGCGAGGGCGAGGGCGAGGAAGGCGTCGACGGCTCCGGCGAGGGCGGTCTCGTCGGCGTCGAGCCGGTCGGCGGGGATGGCGCGCTCGGCGGTGAGGAGTTCGACGCTGCGGTCGGGCCGGCCGAGGTTGCGCAGGCTGCTGGCGAGCTGGATGACGGCCCGGCGGCGGCGGAGTCCGGTGAGACCCTGGTCGAGGGCCCGCCGGTAGTACCGGACGGCCTCCTCCGGCTCTCCGGTGGAGTCATGGGCGGCGCCCAGCTCGAAGAGGGCGGCGGGGTCGTCGGCGGGCCGTTCGGCGGCGAGTTCGGCGACGCGGGCGCGGAAGTCGGCGGGCTCGTGGGCGTCGAGGCTCTCCCAGAGGGCGGTGACGCGCTGCTCCCAGTCCTGATCGTTCGTCATGACGGTCACCCTATCCACCCCGTCATAAGCGTTCGTGATGGTCGATGCGGGAATCATCGTTGGACGTGAAGTGGAGGAGGCGCCAAGGATGGTGGCCATGCACACGAACGCACTCCCCCGTATCGCTCTGGTCGGGGACCGCTCCCCGCACGTCCGCTCGCACGCCCGGATCCCGGTCCTCCTCGACGCGCTCGCCGAGCGGGACGGTCTCGCCCTCGACGCGTACTGGATCCCCACCGGGGACGCGGCGGCGCCCGGCGCGGTGCGGGGCTTCGACGCGGTGTGGGTGCTGCCGGGCAGCCCGTACGCGAGCGAGACGGGGGCGCTGGCGGCGATCCGTACCGCCCGCGAGGACGGCGTCCCGTTCCTGGGCACCTGCGGCGGCTTCCAGCACGCCCTCCTGGAGTACGCGCGGAACGTCTGCGGCCTCACCCGGGCCGCGCACGCCGAGAACGACCCGGCGGCCGACCCGGGCGATCTGCTGGTCTCGCCGCTGGCCTGCTCGCTCGTGGGGCACGAGGGTGTCGTACGGATCACCCCGGGCTCCCTCGCCGAGCGGGCCCTCGGCGCGGAGCGGACCACCGAGCGGTACCACTGCGCGTACGGCCCCGACAGCCGCCACCTGGACACGCTGCGGGCGCACGGGCTGCGGTTCACGGGAGCGGACGAGGAGGGCGGGATCCGCGTCGCGGAACTCCCCTCGCACCCCTTCTTCCTGGCCACCCTCTTCCAGCCGGAGCTGGCGGGCGACGGCACGCGCCCGCATCCCGTGATCCGCGCGCTGGCGGAGGCGGCGGAGCGGCACGCGCTGTCCTGACGGGACGTCACACGCCGGGCGGTCGCCGCCCTCCCAACTGCACCGGGTGCCCCGACCTCACGGCCGGAGCACCCGCCCGTCAGAGCTACGGGAGCTGAACCGAGTCCGGCGCGAGCGACGTGCCGTACCAGCCGCGGAACGGCTCGTCGAACGCGCCGGTGGCCTGCGTGCCGAAGATGGCGGGGCCATCCTGCCCGACGCCTATGACACCGCCACCACGAGGTGGGCGCGGTCGCGGCCCCGGGCCACGAGGCGGGCGTTCTCCTCGTCCGATTCCCTCACCCAGCGTTCGGCACGGTCCCTGGCCTTGCCGAAGCGGACGTGCCGGGCGACGAGCCGGTGGACACGGAGCCGGTCGTCCAGGTCGAGGTACCAGGCCTCGTCGAGGAGGTCCAGGACCCCGGCCCAGGCGCCCTCGTCGTGCAGGAGGTAGTTGCCCTCGGTGATGACGAGCGGGACCTCGGGCGCGACGGCGATCGCCCCGGCGACCGGCTCCTCCAGGGCGCGGTCGAAGGCGGGCGCGTAGACGGTGGTGCCGGGTTCGGGGGCACGCAGCCGGGCGAGGAGCGCGGTGTACCCGGCGGCGTCGAAGGTGTCGGGCGCGCCCTTCCTGGCGGCCCGGCCGAGGCGTTCCAGTTCGGCCTGGGCCAGGTGGAAGCCGTCCATGGGAACGAGAACGGCGAGCCCGCCGAGGCGGTCGACGAGCCGCGCGGCGAGCGTGGACTTCCCGGCACCGGGAGCCCCGGCGAGCCCGAGGACGCGGCGGCGCCCCGGCAGGGCGAGGCCTTGCGCGCGCT
Organism: Streptomyces sp. NPDC058326; assembly: GCF_042879855.1. Taxonomy (NCBI): domain Bacteria; kingdom Bacillati; phylum Actinomycetota; class Actinomycetes; order Kitasatosporales; family Streptomycetaceae; genus Streptomyces; species Streptomyces sp. NPDC058326. The sequence goes on from NZ_JBHVZO010000005.1 coordinate 90,968, forward strand.
CGACGAGCCGGTCGAATCCCTGTGCGTCCATGCGGGGATTGTCGCACCGGGAGCGGGAGCGGGAATGGGAGCGGAGTCGGGGTCGGGGTCGGGCACGGGGTCGGGGTCGGGCACGGGGTCGGGGTCGGGCACGGGGTCGGGCGGGGCGGGGCGGGGCGGGCACAGGAACACGTACGGGCACGGCGTCGGCGTCAGGCACGTACGGACACGGGCTCGGCGCCGGGCACGCGCACGGGTACGGCATCGGCGTCAGGCACGTACGGACATGGGCTCGGCCTCGGGCGCGCCCACGGGTACGGCGTCGGCGTCAGGCGCCTACGGACACGGGCTCGGCCTCGGGCGCGCCCACGGGTACGGCTCACGGCCCTCCTCCCCTCCCCCGGCCCCTTCCCCGACCCTCGGTCCGACCCCCCTCCCCTTCTTGTCCGCCCCCTCCCCGACCCTCGGTGCGACCCTCGACGGGACGAGGGTCGTGTCCGGGCCGGCGCGGGTCGACGCGAGTAGTTCCTGCCCGTTCCGCGTATTACGTTGGGGTAATGCCGTCCATCGCACTTGTGACCCTCGTCGTCCGTGACTACGACGAGGCCATCGCCTTCTATACCGACGCCCTCGGATTCGACCTGGTCGAGGACACCGACCGGGGCGACGGGAGCCGCTGGGTCGTCGTCCGCCCGCGCGGCGCCGCGGGGGTCGGGGGCCTCGGCAACGCCGGCCTGCTCCTGGCCCGCGCCAAGAACGACGCCGAGGAGGCCTCCGTCGGCAACCAGACCGGCGGCCGGGTCGGCTTCTTCCTCCACACCGAGGACTTCGCCCGCGACCACGCCCGGATGTCGGCGGCCGGCGTGAAGTTCCTCGAGGACCCGCGCCACGAGCCCTACGGCTCCGTCGCCGTCTTCGAGGACCTGTACGGCAACCGCTGGGACCTCCTCCAGCCGGCGGACGCCGCTCCCCCCGCGTGACCCCCGCCTACGCCTGCCCGGAGAGCCGGTCGAGCCGGTCGAGCTGAGCCGGTGTCAGCTCCAGGCCGGCCGCGGCGACGTTCTCCTCCAGATGCTCCTTCCGGGCGGTGCCCGGGATCGGGAGGATGACGGGTGAGCGGTGGAGCAGCCACGCGAGGGAGACCTGCGCGGGGGTGGCGCCGAGTTCGGACGCGACGCCGGCGAGAACGGCCGAGGCGCCCGGCGTCCCTCCGGCGACGGGCCGCCACGGCAGGAAGGCGATCCCGGCCGCCTCGCAGGCCGCGAGCACGGGTTCGTGTTCACGGTCGAGCAGGCTGTAACGGTTCTGCACGGCGGCGACGTCGATGATCTCCCTCGCCCGGCCGAGTTCGGCGACGGTGACCTCGGACAGCCCGATCCGCGCGACCTTCCCCTCGGCCTGGAGCTCCCGCAGGGCCCCGAGCTGCTCCGCGAGGGGCACCCGCGGATCGATGCGGTGCAGCTGGAGCAGCTCGATCCGCTCGACCCGGAGCCGGCGGAGCGCGTGCTCGACCTGACCGCGCAGGGCGTCCGGCCGCGCGTCGTGCCGCCACCCGTCCGGCTCGGCCGATCGTGCGATGCCGACCTTGGTGGCGATGAGCAGCCCGTCCGCGTAGGGGTGCAGGGCCTCGGCGAGGAGCTCCTCGTTGGCCCCCCAGCCGTACATGTGAGCGGTGTCGATCAGTGTGACGCCGAGTTCGACGGCTCGCCGGGCCACGTGGAGGGACTCCTCGCGGGCGGGCCCCGGCCCGGCCCGCAGGCGCATGGCTCCGAATCCGAGCCTGCGCACATCCAGGTCCCCGCCGATACGGAACGTGGTCGATGTCATTTCTCGTCTCCACCTCTCGATCAAGCGGCAAGGCTAACAACGCCGTTGGCACGGCCGGCGGGCGAAAACCGCTGTCGCCCGGCACGTTCGGCTCCCTACACTCACGTCTCGGCGCGCCACTCCGTGCGCCACGGATCCGTATGACCGAGGGGAGAAGACCGTGCGCAGCCGAGACGCCGTCGCCGTGTCCTCCTCCCGTGCCCGGTACGACGTGATCCTCGCCTCCTCCGCCGAGCGGTGGCGGCTGCGCGCCCGCCATCGCCGCCCGTGACGACGTCCTTCTCCTGACGGACGCTCGTCCGGGAATCGCGCTGCCCTGTTCTCCACGCAGCAGCGAAAGGCACGAGACCGTGCGTACCCCTGACAGCACCACCGTCCGCAACCTCGGCATCCTGGCCCACGTCGACGCGGGCAAGACCACCGTCACCGAGCGGTTCCTGTACCTCACCGGCGCCGTCCACAAGCGTGGCGAGGTCCATGACGGCACGACGGTCACCGACTTCGACCCGCAGGAGCGGGACCGGGGCATCACGATCTTCGCCGCGGCCGTCAGCTGCGACTGGGCCGGACACCGGATCAACCTGATCGACACCCCCGGGCACGTCGACTTCTCCGACGAGGTCGAGCGTTCGCTGCGCGTCCTCGACGGCGCCGTGGCCGTCTTCGACGCCGTCGCGGGCGTCGAGCCGCAGAGCGAGTCGGTGTGGCGGCAGGCCGACCGGCACGGCGTCCCGCGCCTCGCGTTCGTGAACAAGCTGGACCGGGCGGGCGCCGAGCTCGACACCGCCGTCGAGTCGATCCGTACCCGCCTCGGCACCGTCCCGCTGCCCGTGCAGCTGCCGATCGGCCGCGAGGACGGCTTCACCGGCGTCGTGGACCTGGTCCGGATGCGGGCGTACGTGTGGGCCGACGGCGCCGACACGTACACCGAGCAGCCGGTCCCCGAGGGGCTCCGCGACGAGGCCCGGCATCGCAGGCGACGCCTGGAGGAGACGGTGGCGGAGCTGCATCCGGGCGCTCTCGAGGAGTTCTGCGGTGAGGGCTCCGCGCTCTCCGAGGGGACGCTCGCGGCGGCGCTCCGCGACCTCACCCTCTCGGGCGAGGCCGTGGTCGTCCTCTGCGGCTCGGCGTACCGCAACAGGGGCATCGAGCCGCTGCTCGACGCCGTGGTCGCGTACCTCCCCGCGCCGCCGGACATGCCTCCGGTACGCGGAGAGATCCCGGCGGACCCGGAGGCTCCGTTCACCGCGCTCGCGTTCAAGGTGAGCGCGACGGCCACCGGTCGTATGACCTATGTCCGCGTCTACGCGGGCACGATCGCGAAGGGGGACACCGTGCTGGACGCCGTCACCGGCCGCACCGAGCGGATCGCCCGCGTCCTGCGGGTCCAGGCCGATCGGGCGACGGAGGTCGGGACGGCGCGCGCCGGTGACATCGTCGCCGTCGTCGGGCCGAAGACCGTCCGCGCCGGTGCGACGCTGTGCGCCCCGGACGCGCCGGTCGTCCTCGAACCGCCGACGACCGCCGATCCCGTGGTCTCGGTCGCGGTGGAGGCCCGCCGAGGTACGGACACCGGCCGTCTGGCGACGGCTCTCGCCCGCATGACCGAGGAGGACCCGTCGCTGGTCGTGCGGTCCGACCCGGAGACGGGCCAGACCGTGCTGTCCGGGCTCGGCGAACTGCACCTGGAGGTCGCGGTGGAGAAGCTGCGGCGCGACCGGGGCCTCGACGTCACGGTCGGCCGTCCGCAGGTCGCGTACCGGGAGACGGTGACGAAGGGCGTCACCGGCCTGCTGTACCGCCATGTGAAACAGGACGGCGGCGCGGGCCAGTTCGCCCATGTCGTCATCGACGTGAAACCGCTGCCCGAGGGTGAGGAGTTCGCCTTCTCGTCCACGGTCACGGGCGGCCGGGTACCGCAGGAGTACGTCCGCGCGGTCGAGGCCGGCTGCCGGGACGCGCTCGTCGAGGGTCCCCTCGGCGGCCACCCGGTGACGGGCGTCCGGGTCACGCTCACGGACGGCGCCACGCATCCGAAGGACTCGTCGGAGATGGCGTTCAGGACGGCCGGCCGCTTCGCGCTCCGCGAGGCACTCCGCGCGAGCGTGATGACGCTCCTGGAGCCGGTGGCCGAGGTGTCGGTCACCGTCCCGGCGGAGTCCGTCGGCGCGGTCCTCGGTGACCTCGCGGCCCGCCGGGGCCGGGTGACGGACCAGACGACCCGCTCCGGTACGGCGGTGGTGGCGGCGACGGTCCCGCTGGCCGAACTCTTCGGCTACGCGTCCCGACTGCGCGGCCGGACGCAGGGCCGTGGCACGTTCACGACCCGCCCGGCGGGGTACGCGGCGGCGCCCGACCGTGTGCCGGGCGGGTAGTCGACGGCTGCGTGCGAGCCGGCTCTTTACGGGCCGGCTCGTGCGGGCTGACGCCTACCCGCTGGGGACGCCGACGGGCAGGCGGGGCTGCGAGCCGGGGCGGCGGCACGCAGCGCCGCCTCGACCCGGCGGTCGGTGGTCACTCGCCCGACCCGCACCCGGCTCAGCGGACGGGCTCCGCGCGCCGCTGACGTCGCACGATGACCGCCGACCAGGCCGACACGGCCGCGAACAACAGGGCGGCGGCTCCCGAAACCACCGCCAGTACGGCCGCCCCGCCGCCGCTCACGTCCTCCTCACGGGCGACCACCTGGGGATCGTCCGCCCGGTACCGGACGTCCAGCAGGGTGCCGGCATCGCTGTACCGGCCGCCGCTCCCCATCGGCAGTGCCGCGACCACGGTCCGCCCCCCGGCCACGAACGACACCGTACAACTGCCCGTCATGCAGGGGCCGTTCGTCAGCAGCGTCGCCTGGGCCCGCCGGCCGTCCTGGAGGGAACGGAGATGCTGGGCCGCGGGGAGCATCACCAGGCCCGACAGCGCGCCCAGGAGCACCGCGAGCACCAGCGACAACCAGAAGCCGGCCCGCGCGCTCAGGACTCCCTCGGCCGCGCCTTCCCGGCGCGCGCCGGGCCTGCCCGCGTTCGACATGTCCGCCACGTCTTCGCCCCCTTCGGTCGTGCCCGTTCTCCGGGCCTGTCTCCTTGAGCACGATAGGCGGGCGATCCGGTGACCTCACGGAGCGATGTCGGCACACCCGTCGCAGCCCGGTTGCCCGATGTCGGCAGTCAGGACCGCGGCCGAGACGTACCGGCCCCACAGTGGTCAGCGTCCTCCAGAAGCGGTATGTCAGGATGCGAGCACAAAGCTCTCTCCGTGAAGACTCCGTGAGCCTGTCGCGGGAGGTCCGAGGAGCACGACGAGGGTGACGGCCATGGGGATCACGGTGCAGTGGGTGAAGACGTCCTGGACGAAGGAGTCCAGGGGCGGGGAGGCCGCCGCCCTCAGGAACGCGGCGCCGGCCGGGTTTCCGCTGCCCGGAACCCTCGCGGAGTTCGGTCACTTCGTCCACATGTCCGAGGACGACGGGTTCCTGCCCCACGAGAGCGGGAAGGCCCGTCGTGAGATCGATGTCAGCCTGAAGGAGGAAGGCGGCAGGCTCCGGGTGCTCCCCCGCGTGCATCCCCTCTACGGGCTGCCGCCCCGCCGCCGGAGGCCGCCGGCCGTGCGGCTGGAACCGGGTCAGTGGGTCCGCTGGCAGCTGAACTACCGGTTCAGCAGCGCCATGGGAATCCGGGGCTGGTCGTACTGGCTCAACACCTTCAACATCGCCTACGGTCCCGTCGACCGCGAGGTCTTCCTGTCGGAACCGACCTTCCTGATCGACGAGAGCGGTCCCGTCCGGTAGCGGAGGGTCCGCACGGCCCGGAAGGCCGTGTGCCAGGATGCGTGTACCTGCCCGTTACCTCACGCCGGCCGGCCGGCCGGTGCACGCACGACGCGAGGAGCGACATCCATGAGCACCACCCCCGGCGGCTATCTGGCCGGCCTCTTCTCCCTCGAAGGCCGCACCGCCCTCGTCACGGGCGGCAGCTCCGGCATCGGCCGCGCCATCGCCGGGGCCCTGGCCCGTGCCGGGGCGAGCGTCGTGATCGTGGCCCGCAAGGAGGCCGAACTGGTCGCGACCGTCGACGAGCTGACCGCCGACGGCTGCCGGGCCGCGTGGGTGAGCGCCGACCTGAGCACCCGTACGGGGATCAGGGAGGCGGCCGAGCAGGCGGCGGCCGTCTTCGGGGAGCCGGACATCCTGGTCAACTCGGCGGGCATCAACCTCCGGCCCCCGCTCGGCGAGCTCGGCGAGGAGCACTGGGACGCCACGATGACCGTGAACCTGGAGGCTCCGTTCCTCCTCGGCCAGCGGTTCGGTCCCGGTATGGCGGAGCGCGGGTTCGGCCGGATCATCCACATCACCTCGCAGCAGGCGCACCGCGCGTTCGTGCAGAGCGGGGCGTACGGGGTGTCGAAGGGCGCCCTGGAGTCCCTCGCCCGCTCCCAGGCGGAGGCCTGGTCCCCGTACGGGGTCACCGCCAACACCCTTGTACCCGGTTTCGTCATGACCCCGCTCAACCAGCGCATCTCCTCCGATCCGGAGAAGGTCACCGCCCTGGCCGCCCGCACGATGACCGGCCGCAACGGCCTCGCCGAGGACTTCGCGGGCGCGGCCGTCTTCCTGGCGAGCGCCTCCTCCGCGTACGTCACGGGCCACTCCCTCTTCGTGGACGGCGGACTCTCGGTCCACTGAGACAGGGATGCGACGGGGGTTCGGGGAACGCTTGGGCCTGCCCGGCGCACTGGGTTCCTTACCCCTGGCCCCGCTCGCGCCCGAGTACGACGAGCTGATGGCCCTTCAGCGCGCGGCGGGCCTGGCCCACTTCGGGGAGGCGCCGGCCGGGGACGGCGAGACCCTGTCCTTCGTCGACGGTCTCTTCATCCGGTCCGCGGTGAGCTCGGTGTCCACCTCGCGGGCGAAGTGCTCGTCGAGGTGGACGTGCGCGCACAGTTTCCGGGTCACCGCGTCCTTGCGGTAGGCCGGAAGCGTCGGTAACGGTCTGCGTGCCATGCGGTCTCCCCCTGTGCGTCACCGCACACCTCAGGGAAGTCCGCCCACCGTGTCCCCCGGTTCGGCGGGAAGGCTCAGCCCTCCTGGGGCTCCAGCCGCAGCGAGATCGAATTGATGCAGTAGCGCTGGTCCGTCGGGGTGGGGTACCCCTCGCCCTCGAACACGTGGCCGAGGTGCGAGCCGCAGCGTGAGCAGCGGACCTCGGTGCGGAGCATGCCGTGGGAGCGGTCCTCGATCAGCTCGACGGCCGAGCTGTCCTTCGGGTCGAAGAAGGAGGGCCAGCCGCAGTGCGACTCGAACTTCTCGTTCGACGTGAACAGCTCGGCACCGCACGCCCGGCAGGAGTAGACGCCCTTGGTCTTCGTGTCCGTGTACTCGCCGCGGAAGGCGGGCTCGGTGCCCGCCTGACGCAGCACCTGGTACTCCGCCGGGGTCAGCTCCGCACGCCACTGCTCGTCCGGCTTCTCGACGTCGTACGCCATGAGCTCGCTCCCTCTGCTGTTGCGACCGCTACTTCGACAGGTGGTCGAGGATCCGCGGACCGAGGTCCGTGACGTCTCCCGCGCCCATCGTCAGAACGAGATCGCCGGGGCCCGCCATTCCCGCCACGGTCTCCGGCACCGTGGCCGCGTCGGCGGAGCGGACGGCCGTCACATCGGCGCCCGCCTGCCGGGCGGCGGTGATGATCAGCTCGCTGGTGATGCCCGGGATCGGGTCCTCGCGGGCCGGGTAGATGTCGAGGACGACGGACGCGTCGGCGAGGGCCAGCGCGGCACCCATCTCCTTGCCCAGCTCCTGGGTGCGGGAGAAGAGGTGGGGCTGGAAGACGACGACGAGCCGGGAGGCTCCGGCGGCGCCCCGCATGGCCTCCAGGTCGGCGGTCATCTCGGTGGGGTGGTGCGCGTACGAGTCGATGACCTGGACGCCCCTGGCCTCGCCCTTGAGCTGGAGGCGGCGGCCGACGCCGGTGTAGGCGGTGAGGGCCTGGGCGAGCTCGGCGGGATCGATGCCGACGCGGGCGCCGGCGGCGAGGGCCGCGGCGGCGTTGTGGGCGTAGTGCCGGCCGGGGACGGAGACGGTGAAGGTGTGCTCGACGCCGTCGAGGGCGACCGTCACCTCGCTCTTCATCCCGTTCGGGACGATCTTCAGGATACGGGCGTCGGAGTCCTCGGTCTCACCGACGGTGACGATGTTCAGACCGTCGCGGCCGGCCACCCGGCGGGCCAGCTCGCGGGCGCCCGCGTGCTCGCCGACGACCAGGGTGCCGCCGGGGCGGATCTTGGCGGTGAAGGCCTCGAAGGACTCGTAGATCTCGTCCATGGAGGCGTAGTTCGCGTGGTGGTCCAGCTCGACGTTGAGGACGATCGCGACCTCGGGGTCGTACTTCTGGAAGCTGCGGTCGCTCTCGTCGGCCTCGGCGACGAAGATCTCGCCGTCTCCGTGCAGCGCGTTGGTGCCGGGGCCCGCGAGGTCGCCGCCGATCGCGTACGAGGGGTCGAGGCCGAGCTCGGTGAGGGCGACGGCCAGCATGGAGGTGGTCGTCGTCTTCCCGTGCGTGCCGGCGACCGCGATGGCGCGCAGACCGTCCATGAGGGAGGCGAGCGCGTCGGAGCGGTGGACGACGGGGATGCCGAGCTCGGCGGCACGCGCCAGCTCGGGGTTGTCGGCGCGGATGGCGCTGGAGACGACGACGGCGGAGGCGTCGTCGGCGAGGTGCTCGGCCGCGTGGCCGATGTGCACGGTGGCGCCCAGGGCGCGCAGGGACTCCGCGGTCGCGGACTCCTTGGCGTCGCTGCCGGCGACCTTGGCGCCGCGCTGGGCGAGGATCTTCGCGATGCCCGACATTCCGGCACCGCCGATGCCGATGAAGTGCGGCCGTTCCATGGCGGCAGGGATGGCGGGTGCCATGCGGATCTCTCCCCTGGGTGCGTCTTGTCTCTCCTGCCCGTCGCGCGTGCGACAGGGAGGCGTGCGGAAGTCCCCAGCCTAGTGGCTCGGGCCGGGTGGCCCCGGCGGGCCACGTCGGGGCCGGTGCCGTACGGGGCCCGGGTCCGCGCCCCGTGCGGGGGGCGCGGACCCGGGCCCGGCTGTCTACTCGCTCACCTGCTCACTGTGGGCGAAGAGCTTGAGCACGGGGACCCCGACCTTGTGGCGGGCCCGGGACGCCCAGTCCCTGTGGAAGAACTCCTCCACGTAGTGCGGGGCGGTGAGCACGATCACCTCGTCCGCCTCCGACTCGTCGACCACCGCCTTCATCTTGTCGAGCGGGTGGTCCTCGACGACCTGGCCGACCGCTTCGCAGCCGGCGTCTCTCAGGGCCTGGAGCGAGTGCTCCAGGGCCTGCTCGGCGGGGACCCTGGCCTCCTTGCCCTCCGGTTCGTCGCCCTCACGGGCGGCTTCCTTCAGTTCGCCGATGGCTACGTCGTCGATGGCACGCAGCAGTACATCGGCCTGGTCACCACGCGGCTGCATCAGGACGATGAAGGACACGCCCTCGTCGCCGTGCAGCGTGGTGACGAACTCCACGTCGACGGACGTCAGGGGCTTCTCGATCATCAGAACGCTTGTGAACACCTCAGGAGCCCTTCTGCGGAAACCATCCTTCCCCGTGCCCGCACGGGGTCTGCGACAGTAAGTGTGCCCAGCGGACGGTAAGCGGAACGACAAATTCCGCGATTGTCAGATCCGAAGGTAGCGGGTGAAGAGGAAGCCGTCCCGCTCCAGCACGGAAGCCACCGAGAAGCGTGTCGGGACGGCCACCCCGGGGCCCCCGGCGATCCTCTGGGCGTCACCCGCCGTCATCGTCGGCGAGAGCGTCAGACACAGCTCGTCGAGGACGTCCGCCGCCACGAACTGACCGAGCAGCCGGGGCCCGCCCTCGGTCAGCTGCCGCCGGAGCCCGCGCGCCGCGAGCACCGCCGTCGCACGGGCCGGCTCCACCCCGGCCCCGTCGCCCGCCACGAGCACCTCCGCGCCCGCCGCGCGGGCGGCGGCGACCCGCTCGGGGGGCGCGGCGGCCCCCGTGAGGACCAGCGTCGGCACCAGCGGCTCGGTGAAGAGCGGAAGCGAGAAGTCCAGCGCCAGGGAGGCGCTGACCACGGCGATGACGGGCGCGGGGCCCTGCCCCGCGGCGGTGCGGCGGTCCGCGAAGGCCTCACGCGCGCGTGCCGGGCGGTAACCCTCCAGGCGTACCGTTTCCGCACCGACCACGACGACATCGGCGAGCGCCCGCAGGGTGCCGAAGATCCGCATGTCGGTCTCGGAGGAGAGGGGCTGGGACCGCCCGTCGTGCTGTCCCGCTCCGTCGAGCGAGGAGACCATGTTGGCCCGCAGCCAAGAGCCCTCGGAGGAGAGCTCGGGGTACGCGTAGGCGTCGGCGAGCTCGTCGAGGGACCACTCACGGCCGCCGCCCGCGCCGCCGGCGGCCGGCCCGGCGGCCGTCCCCCCGACGGTGGTCTCGTGGGCTGTCATGTCCGTCACAGGGAGCAGTCGTCGCATCCTCGCAGTCTGGCACGGCGCTTACAGTGGGGAACTGTGTCGACCCGTGCCCTCACCGAAGCCGCTTCCACCTCAGCGGCCCCGCTCTCGCTCTGCTCCCGGGAGCCCCATGTCCCCGCGGACCGTCTCGTCGCGGAGATGGTGCCGCCGCCGCGCTTCGACTCCGTACGGTTCGACACGTACCTCCCGGACCCGAACCAGCCCAGCCAGACGGACGCCGTCAAGGCCCTGAGCCAGTTCGCCGAGGGCCTGGGCGGAGCGCACGCCTCCGGTGCCGGGAAGCGCCGCTGGTTCGCCCGGAAGCCGGCCGCCCCCACCGGGCCGCGCGGGGTCTACCTGGACGGCGGGTACGGCGTCGGCAAGACCCACCTGCTGGCCTCGCTCTGGCACGCCACACCCGCCGAGCCCGCCCTCAAGGCGTTCGGCACCTTCGTCGAGCTGACCAACCTGGTCGGCGCGCTCGGCTTCCAGCAGACGGTGAAGACCCTCGGCGGGCACCGTCTCCTCTGCATCGACGAGTTCGAGCTCGACGACCCGGGCGACACCGTCCTGGTCTCCAGCCTGCTCGGCAAGCTGGTCGAATCGGGTGTCGCGCTCGCCGCCACCTCCAACACGCTCCCCGGCAAGCTCGGCGAGGGCCGGTTCGCCGCCGCCGACTTCCTCCGGGAGATCCAGGGCCTCTCGGCCCACTTCATGCCGCTGCGGATCGACGGCGAGGACTACCGCCACCGCGGCCTGCCCGAGGCCCCGGCCCCGCACTCCGACCAGGTCGTCACGGAGACCGCGTACGCGACTCCCGGCGCCTCCCTCGACGACTTCCCGCACCTGCTCGAACACCTGGCCAGGGTGCACCCCAGCCGGTACGGCGCGCTCACCGACGACCTTTCCGCGGTCTGTCTCACCGATGTGCGGCCCGTCCCCGACCAGTCGACGGCGCTGCGGCTCGTCGTCCTGGCCGACCGGCTCTACGACCGCGAGATACCCGTCCTCGCCTCCGGTCTCCCCTTCGACCGGCTCTTCAGCGACGAGATGCTGAACGGCGGGTACCGCAAGAAGTACTTCCGGGCGATCTCCCGGCTCACCGCGCTCGCCCGCGACGCCAAGGGGCTTGTCCGGCAGTAGGTTGGTGGCCGTACCCGATCGAAAGGGATCCACCATGGCCACCGTGCGTCACGCCCACACCGTCTGGCAGGGCGACCTTCTCAAGGGCTCCGGCGTCGTCACTCTCGACTCCTCCGGTCTCGGTTCGTACGACGTCTCCTGGCCGGCCCGGACCGAGGAGCCGAACGGCAAGACCAGCCCCGAGGAGCTCATCGCCGCCGCGCACTCCTCCTGCTTCTCGATGGCCTTCTCCAACATCCTGGCCAAGGCCGACGCCCCGCCGGCCCGTCTGGAGACCAAGGCGGACGTGACCTTCCAGCCGGGTCAGGGCATCACCGGCGTCCACCTCACCGTGCGCGGAGAGGTCCCCGGCATGGACGCGGACCAGTTCGCCTCGCTCGCCGAGGACGCGAAGAAGAACTGCCCGGTCAGCCAGGCGCTCACGGGCACGACGATCACGCTCACCGCCGAGCTGGTCTGAATCTGACCCCAGGTCAGAACAGGGGCCCCACCAGACCGTTGTGGCCCGCATGGTTCACGTGTCACCACCGTGCGTGATACACACATGCGGGTCACACGTCACACACCTGTCCGCCAACAGGAAAAGTGGGTTGCCTCATGTCCGCGACACGACGTCAGATCCTGTCCCGCACCGGCGCCACCGCCGTCGGGATCGCCTTCACCGGCGCGCTCTCCGAACTCTTCGCCGGCAGCGCCGCCGCAGCGGGAAGCGGGGGCGGCTACGGCCCGCTGGTCCCCGACCCGGACGGTCTCCTCGACCTCCCGGCCGGCTTCCGCTACAAGGTCCTCTCCCGGCAGGGCGACCCGCTCCGCTCCGGCGAGGGCCTCGTCCCCAGCAACCCCGACGGCATGGGCGCCTTCGCCGGCCGCCGCGGCCGGGTGCACCTCGTCCGCAACCACGAGAACCGGGTCACCGGGAAGATCGGCGTCCCGACCGTCCCCGGTCTGACGTACGACCCGGCCGCCAAGGGCGGCTGCACGGCCCTCGAACTCGACGGCCGGAACAACGTCATCGGCGAGCGGGTCGTCATCGCCGGCACCGCTGTCAACTGCGCGGGCGGGCCCACCCCTTGGCGCACCTGGCTGACCTGCGAGGAGACCGAGGACAAGGCCGGCACGAACGGGTACGCCAAGGACCACGGCTTCATCTTCGAGGTCGACGGCGCCGACCCGCACCGCACCGGGGCCGTCCCGCTCACCGCGATGGGCCGCTTCCAGCACGAGGCGATCGCGATCGACCCGGCGAACGGCATCGTGTACGAGACGGAGGACGCCTTCCAGCAGCCCTTCGGCCTCTTCTACCGCTTCCTCCCGCACAAGCCGCTCGGCGGCACCGGTTCGCTGCGCGCGGGCGGCGCCCTGGAGGCCATGCGGGTGCCGGGTGTGCCGGACCTCTCGGTGATCCAGGAGACCGGTGCCCGCTTCGAGGGCGTCGAGTGGGTCCCCGTACCGGATCCGCAGGCGGTGGAGACCCCGATCAGGCTCCAGGACTTCGGCCCGAAGGGCATCACGCACGCCCAGAAGCTGGAGGGCTGCTACTGGGGCGGGAACGCCGTGTACTTCGTGTCCTCCTTCGCGCGCGTCAAGGACGGCTCCGGCGCCACGCACTTCGGGCAGGTCTGGAAGTACGAGCCGCACCGGCGCCGGCTCACGCTCGTCGTCGTCTTCGGACCGAGCACCGACATCCAGCTCCCGGGCGAGTCCCCCGACAACATCTGTCTGGCGCCCAGCGGGGGCCTGATGGTGTGCGAGGACGGCGACGGGGCGCAGCACGTCTACGGGGTGAGCAGGAAGGGCGAGGTGTACGCGCTCGCCCGGGGCGCGCGGAACATCGGCACCCCCGAGGCCCCGGAGTGGGGCGAGTTCGCGGGCGTCACCTTCTCGCCCGACCGGCAGACGATGTACGTGAACTGCTACACCCCGGGGACGACGTTCGCCGTGACGGGCCCGTGGTGCTGACGTCGCTGACGTCGCGTCGCGGGCATCCGCCTCTTTGATCGGATAACTTCCGATCGTGAACACTTCTGTACGAAAGATGGCGGCGCTCGGTCTTCTGGGCGCCGCCCTCCTCGGTTGCGGCACACAAGCCGCCGAGACAGCCCCCACGAAGGAGCCGACCGCCGCCGGGAGCCCGCCGCCCCGGGCCGGCGCGACCGCCGCCGCCCCGAAGCCCGCGCGCGTCCCCGCCGCGCCGCCCACCATGGCACCGGGACCCGGCGGACTCACCCCCGTGTACGAGCGCCGCGCCACGGGCACGGAGAAGGTCGTCGCGCTCACCTTCGACGCCGACATGACCGCCGACCAGGGCCCCAGGGCAGCGCGGGGCGAACGCTTCGACAATCCGGAGCTCATCGCGACCCTCCGCCGGCTCTCGGTGGACGCGACCGTGTTCATGACGGGCCGCTGGGCGGAGGAGTACCCCGACCAGGCCAGGTCCATCGGCGGCGACCCGCGCTTCGAGATCGCCAACCACTCCTACAGCCACTACGCCTTCGCGTCCCCCTGCTACGGCCTCCCGACCGTCCCGGGGCCCGACATGACGGCCGACGTCCAGCGGGCCTTCGACGCCTTCCGTGACGCCGGCGCGGTCAACGTCGTCCCGTACTTCCGCTTCCCCGGCGGCTGCTACGACGACGCGGCCCTGCGCGCGCTCGCCCCGGCAGGGGTGACCGCGGTCCAGTGGGACGTGGTCAGCGGTGACGCCTTCGCGAAGGACGCGGACGCCGTCGCCGACCAGGTCCTCGACGGGGTGAGGCCCGGCTCCCTGGTCGTCATGCACTGCACCCGCAGCGCCGCCCCCGTCACCGAGCGGGCGATCCGCCGCATCGTCCCGGAGCTCCGGGCCCGCGGCTACCGCTTCGTGAAGGTCTCGGAGCTCATGAGCCGCTGAGGATCTCAGCCGGAGCAGGCCGTGCGCTCGGCCTCCCGCCACTCACAGACCGGGCACAGCGTGATGCCCTTCGTCGACTCCGGGTACTCGGTCGGCTCCTGGCACAGCACGCACGCCGCGAACGGCCCCTCGGCCGCCGGTTCGGGCTTCGGGCCGGGCTCGGGGGCACAGGAGAACGTGGTCTCGCTCATGTCTTCGAGCGTACTCACTCCAGGCGCCCGGTGGCCCGGCAGGCGCCGAACGCCGCCGCCGTCGCAAGGAGCAGGGCACCCGCACAGGCGAGCCACGGCGGGGCCGCCGTCGTCGTGCGGGCGCCGGTGATCAGGGCCGTCACGGCGTGCTTCGCGGGCGAGCCGCTGGTCACGAGCGCGAGGAGCGAACCGAGGACGAGGGCCGCGAGCGACCAGCCGGTGGCCCGGACGAAGGGCCGGGAGGCCAGCGCGCCGACGGCGGCGCCCGTCAGCGCGCAGGCCGAGGCGGCGAGGAGGCCGGTGGTCACCGCGGCGATCGCCGTGACGCCCCGCCGGTCGCAGGTCGCCGTCACCACGAGGACGGCGACCGCGCCGACGAGCGCCGGCAGGGCGGTCCCGGTGACGAGCGCCGCGAGATGCGCGCGCTCCCGGCCGCCCGCCGCCGCGACCACGCTCCGCGCGGCGGGCGGCTCCTGCGTCAGGCAGACCCGCACGGACCAGGCGGTCACCGGGAGGAGGGCGGCCGCGGTCACGCCGAGCGCGCCGAGCACCGGCTCGCCCAGGGAGATGCCGACGCCGAGGAAGGCCGCGTACAGGAGGAGCGGTGCCAGCCAGCGCTGCGAGCGGAGCAGCAGACCCGTCTGGTAGCGCAGGAGCGCCGTCATACCCGTACGCCTTCGGTGGTGAGGTGATCGATGTGCCAGGAGGCCGCGAGGAGCGCCGCGAGCAGGGCGTCGGAGTGGGCGGCGTCCACGGTGAGGACGGTGGTGGTGTCGCCGGGCCCCGGCGGCGTGACGACGGGACCGCCGGGCAGCCGGTCGGGGAGCGGTCGGCGGCCCCCGGAGACGGCGATCCGGACACGGGCCCGGGGCTCGGCCTTCCCCTCGGACGACGTGCGGTGCTCGTACGCCGCGCCGGGCGCCACCGCCGGGGCGGCCGGCTCATACGCGCCGGACGCCTCCACCCGGGTAGCCCGCTCGTACGCGCCGGGCGCCACCGCCGGGGTGGCGAGCTCGTGCGCCTCCACGGCCCGTACTCGCCCCGAGTCGACCGCGTACACCGCGTCCGCCTCGCCCGCGAGGCGCCGGGGGTCGTGGTCGACGAAGACGATCGTCGCACCCGCCGCCCGCCGTTCGCGGACGGCGGCGTCCAGCTCCGCACGCGCGCCCGTGTCGAGGCCGGTCCAGGCCTCGTCGAGGACGAGCAGGGCCGGGTCGGCGAGGAGCGCCTGGGCGACGGCGACCTTCTGGCTGGTGCCCTTGGAGAGTTCCGCCATGGCCGTTCCCGCGTGCTCGGCGGCCCCGAAGCGCTCCAGCCACTCCCCCGCCCCGGTCCGCGCCGCCGCCCGGCCGAGGCCCTGGATCCGGCCCAGGTGGACCAGGTAGTCGACGGCCGTGAACGGCAGGGCGACCGGGAAGCGTTCGGGGACGTACGCGGTGCGGGCCGGGCGGCCCGTGACGCGGCCCTCGCCGGGCGCGTCGACTCCGGCGACCACCCGGAGCAGGGTGGACTTGCCGGTGCCGTTCGACCCGACGACGCGGACGAGGGTCGCCGCGGGCAGGTCGAGGTCGACCTCGCGGAGCACCCACGGCCCTCGGAGGCCGTGCCGCCGCCCGACGCGCTCCAGCCTCAACCGGCCGAGTTCTTCTGCGGGGTGGCCTCGCTGGGCCGGACGACCACGAAGCCCTGGCCCTCCAGCTTGAGCTGCACCGCCTCGCCCGAGCCGCCGCGCATCATCGAGCCCAGCGACTGGGAACGGTGCAGCGAGGTGTGCAGCTGCTCGCTCCAGCCGACGACGGCGTCCGTGTCGACGTAGACCGGGGCCTGCGGGGAGACGGGGATGACGATCGGGGTGCCCTCGCAGATCAGGGCGACCTTCCCGTAGCCGGAGAAGACGGAGTTGAAGAGGCCCCCGCCGGTCATGCCGGCGCCCTTCACCGTCTTGATCTCGTAGTGCAGGGTGGCGTCGAAGCAGAGCACGTTGCGGCCGTTGACCGAGAACGCGTCGCCCTGCTCGATCTCGACGATGAAGCAGCTCTGCGCCTCGTGCGCGAACCACACCTCGCCCCGGCCGCGCACGGCCATCAGGGCGGGTCCCTCGCCGGTGACGGCCCGCTTGAGCAGGCCGCCGATGCCCTGGCCCTTGCGCTCGAACTGGAGGTCGCCGCGGAAGGCGATCATCGAACCCTGGCGGGCGTGCATCTCGCCGTCGACCGTGTACTTGACCGACTTGGAGTTCTGCAGGGTCATGCCCGGGAAGGTGGCGGCTTCGGCGAGATGCTCACCGGCAAAAAGATCGCTCTTCATGGGGGCATCCTGGCCCGGAAGGGACGATTCCCACAAGAACCGCTCGTCACGGCGGGTGGCAGACTTGCCGGGTGAGCAGCAACGACATCGATCCCGGCGACAGCACCGATCTCCGCGACGAGAAGCCCCAGTTCGTCCTCCCCCTGGTCGTCCGCATCGAGCGGGACGCGCCGCCGGCCCGTACCGACGCCCTTGAGACCGCTGCGCGCGCGGTCCTGGAGATCCTGACCGACGACCGTTCCCTCGGCGAAGGCGAGTGGGCGCGGGCCATGACGGACTGGCAGGACGCCCGGATCCGCAAGGTGGTGCGCCGGGCGCGCGGCGGCGAGTGGCGGCGGGCGGAAGCGCTCCCGGGGATCACGGTCAGGGGTACGGAGGCGGAGGTACGGGTCTTCCCGCCGGTCCCCCTCGACGGCTGGCCCAAGTCGCTGGCCAGGCTCCAGGTCTCGGGCACCGACCTCGACGACCCGGCCGCCCCCGGACCCGTGCCCGAGGGGACGGCGGTGCTGTGGTTCAACCCCGGACTCGACATGTCGGCGGGCAAGGCGATGGCGCAGGCCGGGCACGGGGCGCAGCTGCTGTGGTGGGCGATGGCGGAGGCCGACCGCAAGGCCTGGCGGGAGGCGGGGTTCCCGCTCGCGGTACGGACGGCGTCCGAGGAGGGCTGGGCGGGACTGACGACGAGCGGCCTCCCGGTGGTGCGGGACGCCGGGTTCACCGAGATCGCGCCGGGCTCGTGCACGGTGGTGTCGGCGTTCCCGAACCTCAAATGAAGCTCTGAAGGTCACCCTCCTGGGGTTCGAACGTTCCCACGAGGGTCATCACGTGGGTGACTGAGGACCGAAGGAGGGGGACATGACGGAACTCGGCATCGGCATCGGCTGGCGTCCCGAGATCGCTGAGGCGGTGGAGGGACTGTCCGGTCTGGACTGGGTGGAGGTCGTCGCGGAGAACATCTGCGCGGACCATCTGCCCGACTCACTGACCCGGCTCCGCGAGCGCGGTGTCACGGTCGTCCCGCACGGCGTCTCGCTCGGCCTGGGGGGCGCGGACCGGCCCGACCCGGCTCGGCTCGCCGCGCTCGGCGAGAAGGCGGTGGCGCTCGGAGCCCCGCTGGTCACGGAACACATCGCGTTCGTACGGGCCGGGGGGCCGCTCACGGCGACCCCGCTGCTCGAAGCGGGCCATCTGCTTCCCGTGCCCCGGACGCGGGACGCCCTCGACGTGCTCTGCGAGAACGTGCGGATCGCGCAGGACGCGCTGCCCGTGCCGCTCGCCCTGGAGAACATCGCGGCCCTGATCGCGTGGCCGGGCGAGGAGCTGTCGGAGGGACGGTTCCTCGCGGAGCTGGTGGAGCGTACGGGGGTACGGCTCCTCATCGACGTCGCCAACCTGCACACCAACCACGTCAACCGGGGCGAGGACCCGGCGCGGACGCTGGCCGAACTGCCGGTCGACGCCCTCGCGTACGTGCATGTGGCGGGGGGCGTCGAGCGGGACGGGGTCTGGCACGACACGCACGCGCATCCGGTGCCGGGCGCGGTGCTCGACATCCTGGCGGACCTGGCGTCGCGGGTGTCGCCACCGGGGGTGCTCCTCGAACGGGACGACGACTTCCCGCCGCCGGAGGAGCTGGCGCGCGAACTGGAGGCGATCCGAGCCACGGCCGCTGTGGGCATACGTTCCGCTGGGGCGATGGGGGTCCCCCCGGACGAAGTCTGGGGGAGGGTGGGCACAGCCCACCCGCGCGGCGCCCTTTCGCTGGAACCCGCACCCCGACGAGCCGTCGCCGGCCCGGCGCAGCCACTCCTCATCGGTGCCGGGGCCCGAGTCTCGGGCGGGGCGATGCCGAGCGCCCCCGTCGAGACGCCCCCCGCGCCCGAGCCCGCGCTCGCCGCCCGCCAGCGCCTCGGCGTGGCCCAGGCCTCGCTGCTCTCCGCTCTCGTCGCCGGGACACCCGTCCCCGAGGGCTTCGACAGCCGCCGGCTCGGGGTGCAGAGCCGGGCGCTCGCGGCCAAGCGGGCCGGGGTGGTCGCGAAGGTCGCGCCGGAGCTGCCGGAGATCCTCGGCAAGGGCTTCCGGCCGGCGTTCCTCGCGTACGCCAGGTCCCGCCCCATGACCGGCGGCTACCGCCGGGACGCGCTCGACTTCGCCGAACACCTGCTGGTGGCCGGGCGACCGGAGGATCCGGTGGCACGACGGCAGCTCACGGAGTGGTGGCAGGACCGTTGCGGCAGCCGCCCGCCGGGCCGCGCCACGCGGCTCGTACGGGCCGCCCGTCATGCGCTCGTACGGAGATGAGGTGCCTGTGAACGTCCTGGTCACGCTCTACTATCTGGCCGGTGCCACCGGCATCGCGCTGCTCGTCACCCGGGTCGTCCGGACCCGCCGGGCACCCGGCGGAGCCGTCCACGACCGGTACGAGGCCGCGTTTCTCAACGGTGGCCCGGCCAGGGTCGTCGACACCGCCCTCGCCGCCCTCCAGGCGGACGGCAGGCTCGCGGTGGGCGGCCCCGGCATCGTGGCCGTCGTCCGCCCCACCGCGTACGACCCGGTGGAGCGCGCCGTGCTCCAGGCGCACGCCGCGGCCCCGCACGGGGCCCTGCACCACCTCAGGCTCGCGGTCATGCGGCACCCGGCGGTCCAGGAGATCGGCGAGGGGCTCGCGGCGCGCGGGCTCGTCGTGCACCCGGCGGTCCGCCGCACCACGGTCCGGTGGTGCGTCGCCGTCGGCCTCACCGCCTTCGTGCTCCTCCCGGTGTCGGCCCTCCTCACCGCCGTGGACCTCGCGACCGACGTGGGGTCGTCGGTCCCGTTCATCCTCAAGGTGCTGCCGGTGCTGTTCGCGTGCGTGATCACCGCCTTCGTCTGCGGGTCGCTCTCCGCCCGGCAGATCACCCCGGCCGGCCGGGCCGCGGTCTCCGGTTACGGGCGGGCGCACGCCCACCTCGGGGACGCGGGTCTGCTCGTCGCCCTGTACGGGCTGCGGGCCCTGCCCGATCCGGTGCTGCGGGAGCAGCTCGTCGCCGCGGCCAGGTTCCACGGGCCGGTCCGGCGGCCCCGGAGCGGCGGCGGGCGTCCGGTGCGGTCCGGGTACGCCGACACGGGCGACGACCTCGCGGCCGCCGTCGTGTGGTGCGCGGGGGCGAGCTCGTGCGGAGGGGGCGGAGGGGGCGGCGGCGGCAGCTCGTGCTCCGGCGGCGGGTCCTGCTCGTCCGGGTCGTGCTCCGGCGGAGGCGCCGGCTGGGGAGGCGGGGGCGGGGGCAGCTCGTGCTCGAGCTCCAGCTCGTGCTCCGGCTCAAGCTCCAGCTCGTGCTCCAGTTCGAGCTCCGGCGGAAGTTCGTGTTCGAGCTCCAGCAGCAGCTGACCGGCCGCCGAGCGCCCGGGCAAAGCCACGGAAGCACCCCGGAGAAGGCCCGGAAATGACGCCGGTGCGGCGCGCGTCACGCGCGCCGCACCCGGAGCCGGACCCGGTGTCGCTGGAACGGCAGGCAACGTTCCCGCCTGCCGTCTGATCTTCCGGGTCGAGGGGTGGCGCGTCCGGCCGGGAGCCGGGCCGCCACCAGGTTCGTACGGCCGTCAGGCCAGGCCCGCCACCAGGTCGGCGACGCTCTTGCGGCGACCGGTGTAGAACGGGACCTCTTCGCGGACGTGCATCCGCGCCTCGGAGGCGCGCAGGTGACGCATGAGGTCCACGATGCGGTGCAGCTCGTCGGCCTCGAAGGCGAGGAGCCACTCGTAGTCGCCGAGGGAGAAGGAGGCGACCGTGTTGGCGCGGACGTCCGGGAAGCCGCGGGCCATCTTGCCGTGGTCGGCGAGCATCCGGCGGCGGTCCTCGTCCGGCAGCAGGTACCAGTCGTAGGAGCGGACGAACGGGTAGACCGAGACGTAGTCGCGCGGGTTCTCGTCGGCCAGGAAGGCCGGGATGTGCGACTTGTTGAACTCGGCGGGGCGGTGCAGCGCCATGTTCGACCAGACCGGCTCGAGGGCGCGGCCCAGCTTGGTGCGGCGGAACAGGTTGTACGCCTCCTGGAGCTCGTCGCTCGTCTCGGCGTGCCACCAGATCATGACGTCGGCGTCGGCGCGCAGACCGGACAGGTCGTACGTGCCACGGACGGTGATGTCCTTGGCCGCGAGCTGGTCGAACAGCTCCTGGACCTCGTCGGCGTAGCCGGCGCGGTCCTCGGGCAGAACGTCGCGCAGCTTGAAGACGGACCACAGGGTGTAGCGGATGACCTCGTTGAGGTCCTTCGCCTTCTTACCGGCGTTCGGGATCTTTTCGGGCGCACTCATACGCCTATTCTCGCCCGTCACAGGGAGTGCCCCGCACCGGGGTCGGTCCTTTTCGACGTGGCGATGATCTCCTCCGCGATCTCGTCCGCCGCGCGGTGGGCCGAGGCGACGCAGGCGGGGATGCCGACACCGTCGTACGCGGCGCCCGCGACCCGCAGTCCGGGGAGCGCGGCGACGGCCTCGCGGACCCGCGCGACGCGGTCGAGGTGGCCGACGGGGTACTGGGGCAGGCCGCCGGTCCAGCGCGTGACCGTGGTGGCGACGGGGCGCGCGCCGAGCCCGGTGGCGGCGGCGAGGTCCTTGAGGGAGGCGGCGACGAGGTCGGCGTCCTCGCGGTGGAGCTGCTCCTCCTCGCCGTGGCGGCCGACGGACGTACGCAGCACGAACAGGTCGGGGGCGCCGTCGGCGACCCAGCGCCACTTCTGCGAGGAGAAGGTGGAGGCCTTGATCGTGTGACCGTCGACGGGCGGCACGAGGAACCCCGAGCCCGGCAGGGCAGGGAGACCCGCGCCGGCCGGGACGGGCACGTCGGAGCGGCGGAAGGCCAGGGTGACCAGGGCCATGGAGGCGTACGCGACGGCGCCGAGCTCGGCCGAGGCCGCGGGCGCGTGCGGGGCGAGAAGCTTGGCGGCGGGCCCCGCGGGGGTGGCGAGGACGACGGCGTCCGCGCCGAGGACCCGGTCGCCGCTGACGACCTGCCAGCCGGTGGGGCCGGTGCGGCGCAGTTCGGTCACGGGCGCGTCGGTGAGGATCTCGCCGCCCGCGGCGCGGATCGCGTCGGCGACCGCGCCGGGCAGGGTGCCGACACCGCCGTCGACACCGAGGAAGACGGAGCCGCCGAGGCCGGTGGCGGCGCCCGCCGCGTCGGCGGGGACGGCGGCGCCGGCCCGCTGGACGGCGCGGACCGCGGCGCCGAGCGTGGAGTGGCTGCGGGCGGCGTCGAAGAGGGCGGGGACGGCGGCCCGCATCGAGATGCGGTAGGCGTCACCGGCGTACACCCCGCCGAGGAGGGGTTCCACGAGCCGGTCGACGACCTCGTGGCCCATGCGGTCGGCGACGTACGCGCCGATGGCGATGTCCTCGCCGATCTCGGTGGGGGGCAGCTCGCCGTCGCGGCCGATCCGGCGCACGCCCTCCTCGGAGAGCAGCCGTTCCACGGCGTGGGCGTCGCCGGGGACGCCCATGACGTGGCCCTTGGGCATGGGGACGAGTTCGCCCCGGGACCAGACGGACGCGGTGGTGGTGGCGGGGGCCTGGAGCCGGTCGCCGAGACCGACGGCGCGGGCCAGGGTGACGGCCTCCGGACGGCGGGCGAGCAGCGACTCGGCCCCGAGGTCCACGGGCGCACCGGCGATCTCCCCGGCGAGGAGCTTGCCGCCGAGCCGGCTCCCCGCTTCGAGGAGGGTCACCCGGTGTCCGGCGACGGCAAGCCGGTGGGCGGCCGCGAGCCCGGCGATACCGCCTCCGGCGACGACGACATGGGATCCCGTGGTGTCCGCGTTCATGGGACCACTCTCTCAAATCGCCCGCCCGCTCCCGTTCCGAGGCCCGACCGTGACCGCATCGCTACCGCCGGAGGGCAACCCGTTCCGGGGGCCCGTACGTCGAACGGGCAACACCTATCACCCCTGGGGGGACGCGATGCGGAGTTCACGTACGACGGCGAGAACACGGGCGGCGGCCGGCGCGGTCCTGCTCACGGCCGCGCTGGTGCTGACCGGCTGCGGAGCCGGCGACGACATGGCAGGCGGCTCCGAGCGGGACCTGAGCGCGGCGGGGCCCGCGGATGCCAAGGGCGACACGGCGGCGCGGGGCGCCGCCGACGGCTACGCCGGATCGGGTGCCGAGAAGGCCCCGTCGGCGCCCTCGAAGGCCCCCGCCCAGCAGCACGTCATCCGCACCGCCTCGCTCTCGGTCGAGGTCGGTGATGTGACGAAGGCCCTCGCCACGGCCCGCACGGTGACGGCGGGCGCGGGCGGGCACGTCGAGAACGAGGCGACGGAGCGGGTCGAGGGGTACGTCGCCTCCCGCATCGTGCTGCGGGTGCCGCAGGAGCGGTACGACACCGTCCTCACCGATCTCGCGGGGACGGGGAAGCTGCTGTCCCGCAAGGCGGACGCCAAGGACGTCACCGAGCAGGTGGTGGACGTGGAGAGCCGGATCGCCACCCAGCGCGCGAGCGTGGCACGGGTACGGGCGCTGATGCAGCGGGCGGAGAGGCTGGCGGACGTGGTGACCCTCGAGGGCGAGCTGAGCCGCCGTCAGGCGGACCTGGAGGCACTGCTCGCCCAGCAGTCCTCACTGAAGGACCGGACGTCCCTGGCGACGATCACCCTGGAGCTGACGGAGAAGCAGAAGCCGCGGCCGGAGGAGCCGGAGCAGGGCGGTCCCGGCTTCGGGGACGCCCTGAGCGGTGGGTGGAACGCCCTGGTCGCCGCGGGGACCTGGATCGGCCTCATCCTGGCGGCCCTTGCCCCGTGGCTGGCGGTCGCCCTGATCGCGTTCGTCGTGTGGCACCGCCTGATCCGCCCGCGCCGCACGGCACGGACCCGTCCGGCCGCCCCCGTCCTGCCGGAGACCCCGCGCGACGCCGCCGGAGCGGCCACGGCTCCCGAACCCCCGGAGACCGGCGAGAAGTAGTTTCTTCTCATGACGGAACGACTGGTGGTCATCGGTGGGGACGCGGCGGGAATGTCCGCCGCGTCGCAGGCGCGCAGGCTGAAGGCCCCCGGGGAGTTGGAGATCGTCGCCTTCGAGCGCGGTCACTTCTCCTCGTACTCGGCCTGTGGCATCCCGTACTGGGTCGGCGGCGACGTCGCCGGCCGCGACGAGCTGATCGCCCGCTCCCCCGAGGAGCACCGGGAGCGCGCGATCGATCTGCGGATGCGGACGGAGGTGACGGAGGTCGACGTGGCCAGGCAGCGGGTCCGTACGCGGGACCTGGAGGGGGGTACGGAGGCCTGGACGGGCTTCGACAAGCTGGTGATCGCGACGGGGGCGCGGCCGAAGCGCCCGGCGCTGCCGGGGATCGACGCGCCGGGCGTGCACGGCGTGCAGACCCTGGACGACGGGCAGGCGCTCCTCGACTCGCTCGACCGGTCGCCCGGGCGGCGGGCGGTGGTGGTCGGCGCGGGCTACATCGGTGTGGAGATGGCCGAGGCGCTGCTCTCCCGGGGGTACGAGGTGACGGTGCTGCACCGGGGCGAGCAGCCGATGGCGACCCTGGATCCGGACATGGGCCGGCTGGTGCACCGGGCGATGGACGGCCTGGGGATCACGACGGTCGCCTCGGCGGAGGTCACGAAGGTCCTGACGGGTGATGGGGGCACCTCCCTGCTCGAGCCCAGCCGAGAGCTTGGGGGAGGCCGGGCCCGGGCGGTGGCGACGGAGGACGCCGAGTATCCGGCGGACGTGGTGGTCCTCGGGATGGGGGTGGTGCCGGAGACCTCGCTCGCGCGGGCGGCGGGGCTGCCGCTGGGGGCGCACGGCGGTCTGCTCACCGATCTGGCGATGCGGGTCAGGGGCCACGCGAACATCTGGGCCGGTGGTGACTGCGTGGAGGTCCTCGACCTGGTCTCGGGCCGTGAGCGGTACGTGCCCCTCGGAACGCACGCGAACAAGCACGGCCAGGTCATCGGCGCGAACGTGGGCGGTGACTACGCGACGTTCCCGGGTGTGGTGGGCACGGCGGTGTCGAAGGTGTGCGACCTGGAGATCGCACGGACGGGCCTGCGGGAGAAGGACGCCCGCGCGGTGGGGCTGCGGTACGTGACGGTGACGGTGGAGTCGACGAGCCGGGCGGGCTACTACCCGGGGGCCGCGCCGATGACGGTGAAGATGCTGGCGGAGCGGCGCACGGGGCGGCTGCTCGGGGTGCAGATCGTGGGCCGGGAGGGCGCGGCGAAGCGGGTGGACATCGCGGCCGTGGCGCTGACGGCGGGGATGACGGTGGAGGCGATGACGGCCCTGGACCTGGGGTACGCGCCGCCGTTCTCGCCGGTGTGGGACCCGGTCCTGATCGCGGCCCGGAAGGCGACGGCGGCGGTCCGCGCGGCGGGCTGACGGCCGGTCCCCTCGTGCGGGAAGGCGACGGCCGCCAGGGGTGCCCCGGCGGCCGTCGTCGTGCTCCGTGCGCGTGGGTCAGACGGTCGTCCGCGTGTGCACGTACTCGACGAGGCGGGTCAGCGCGTCCGGGTCCATCGACGGCATGACGCCGTGGCCCAGGTTGAAGACGTGTCCCTCCAGGTCCCGCGCGGCGGCGAGCACCTCGTCCGTCTTGGCCTCGACGACCTCGCGCGAGGCGAAGAGCACGGCGGGGTCGAGGTTGCCCTGGAGCGCCTTGCCGGGGCCGACGCGGCGGGCGGCCTCGTCGAGCGGGACGCGCCAGTCGACGCCGACGACGTCCGCGCCGGCCTCGCCCATGAGGCCGAGCAGCTCGCCCGTACCGACGCCGAAGTGGATGCGGGGGACGCCGTACCCGGCGACCGCGTCGAAGACCTTCACCGAGGCCGGCATGACCGAGCGGCGGTAGTCGGCCGGGGCGAGGGCGCCGACCCAGGAGTCGAAGAGCTGGACGGCGGAGGCGCCGGCCTCGATCTGGACCTTGAGGAAGGCCGAGGTGATCTCGGCGAGGCGGTCGAGGAGGTCGGCCCAGAGCTGCGGGTCGCCGTACATCATCGCCTTGGTGCGCTCGTGGCTGCGCGACGGACCGCCCTCGACGAGGTAGCTCGCGAGGGTGAAAGGCGCGCCGGCGAAGCCGATGAGCGGGGTGTCGCCCAGCTCCTCGGTGAGCATCCCGATGGCCTCGGTGACGTAGTGGACGTCCTCGGGGGTCAGGTCGCGCAGCCGGTCCAGGTCGGCGCGGGTGCGGATCGGGTCGGCGACGACGGGGCCGACGCCGGGCTTGATGTCGAGGTCGAGGCCGATGGCCTTGAGGGGGACGACGATGTCGCTGAAGTAGATGGCGGCGTCGACCTTGTGGCGGCGGACCGGCTGGAGCGTGATCTCGGTGACCAGCTCGGGCCGCATGCACGATTCGAGCATGGGGATGCCCTCGCGCACCTTCAGGTACTCGGGGAGGGAGCGCCCGGCCTGCCGCATGAACCAGACGGGGGTGTGCGGCACCGGCTCTCGCCGGCACGCCTTGAGGAACGCGGAGTCGTAGGTCCGCGACTGCTGCTTCGTCTGCTGGCCCGTCGGGCTGTCGTTGGCGCTCACGCCCAGAATCTTCGCATGTGGCGGGAAGCCGCTCGTGCGGGCAGGGTGTCCCTCCCTGCGCGGAGGGCTCGTTCCGCCTACTCTTCCCCGCATGGCTGCGGCTCAGGGACATTTTTCCGATCATTCCGAGGGCGATCGAGGGACGGACGAAACGGCGGACAGTACGGAGACGCACCCGGTGCCACCGGTGTTCCGGCGGGCGGTGGAGGCCCTGCGTTCGGCGCGGTTGCGGCCGGAGATGGAGATCGACCCTACGAGGCCGCCGCAGCGCCTCGCCCCTTACGCGTACGCGGTGGAGGCGGCCGTCGTGGACGGCGAGGAGGACCTGGCGGACGGGCGTCTGGTGCTGCTGCACGATCCGGAGGGGCACGACGCCTGGAAGGGTACGTTCCGCCTGGTGACGCTCGTCCGGGCGGAGCTGGAGCCGGAGATGGCGGCGGATCCGCTGCTTCCCGAGGTGTGCTGGTCCTGGCTGACGGGGGCCATGGAGGCCCGGGGGCTCGCGTACGGTGAGGCGAGCGGCACGGTCACCATGGCGGGCTCGCACTACTTCGGCGGTCTCGCGGACCGCAGGCCGGCGACGCAGATCGAGATCCGGGCGTCCTGGACGCCGCGTGAGGGTCTGGGCGGGGTGCCGGACACGGGCGCGCATCTGGCGGCCTGGTGCGATCTGCTGTGTCAGATCGCGGGCCTGCCGCCCGCTCCGGCCGAGCCGGTGGCGGGAGCGGCGGGGACGGTGTCGGGGGCGGGGGTCGTCTCGCTGCCGCAGCGGCGGGGGCCGCAGCAGCCCTGAGGGGCGTGTTCAAGCCACCGCGCGGGGTGTCCGAACGGTGGCTCCGGCCCTCCCCCGTGGGGGTGACGGGACGGGGTCCGCTCGTAGGATGATCGATCACGCGTCCGAATTGCCCTAATTGTTACTCACCAAATCGTGATCTTTCCCTAAAGGCGGGCGGCTCAGCTGCCGAAGGAGTCAGTGACCCCTTCACAGCACGGGTTCGCCCCCGGCTTCTTCCCCGAGCCGGCTCCGTCCCGCACCCTTCCCCCCAGGAGGCCTGGTGTCCGTTCTCCTCGAGCAGCCCGCAAGCCTGGTCGCCTACCGCCCGAACAAGCCGACGGCCATGGTCGTCGTGGCCGACCCGCGCGTCCGTTCCACCGTGACCCGCCACCTGTGGGCCCTCGGAGTACGTGACGTGATCGAGGCTTCGTCCATCGCGGAGGCACGTCCCCGCGTCGGCAACCCGCGCGACATCTGCGTTGCCGACGTCCACCTGCCCGACGGCAGCGGCCTGACCCTGCTGTCCGAGACCCGCGCCGCGGGCTGGCCCAACGGCCTCGCCCTCTCGGCCGCCGATGACATCGGCGCCGTACGGAACGCCCTGGCGGGCGGCGTGAAGGGCTATGTCGTCACCGGCACCCGGAACAACATCGGCCACCCCACCCGGCCCGGCGCCGCCCCCATCGGCGCCGCGGCAGCACGGCTCGGCCACCGCCGCCCCCCGGGTGCCCCGAGCCACCCGGGCGGCTACCGCGAGCTCTCCGGCCGGGAGGTCGAGGTGCTCCGGCTCGTCGCGGAAGGCCAGTCCAACAAGGCGATCGGCGTCTCCATGGGCCTCTCGGCCCTCACCGTGAAGAGCCACCTGGCCCGCATCGCCCGCAAGCTGGGCACCGGCGACCGCGCCGGCATGGTCGCGGTGGCCCTGCGGACGGGGATCATCCACTGACAGACCGGCCCAGGACGAGCAAGCGCCTGTCGACGGAACGTTCCGTCGACAGGCGCTTGCCGTTCACCGATACCCTTGACACGTGACCGACGCCCAAGAGACCGCAGCAGACACAGCACTGCGCACCACCGGGGGCGGCCCCCCGGACGACGACGTCCCTGCGAATGGGCTTCCGATCCCGTTGCTGGAGCCCCGCGAGGGGGTTCCGCCCGTCGTCGAGACGGAGGACGCCCTCGCCGAGGTGATCGCCGCCTTCGCCGCCGGCAGCGGCCCCGTCGCCGTGGACGCCGAGCGCGCCTCCGGCTACCGCTACGGCCAGCGCGCCTATCTCGTGCAGCTCCGCCGCGAGGGCGCGGGCACCGCGCTCATCGACCCCGTGGGCTGCCCCGACCTCTCCGGACTCGGCGAGGCGCTCGCCGGGACCGAGTGGATCCTGCACGCCGCGACGCAGGACCTCCCCTGCCTGCGGGACATAGGCATGCTGCCGACCTCTCTGTTCGACACGGAACTCGCCGGGCGGCTCGCGGGTTTCCCCCGGGTCGGCCTCGGCGCGATGGTCGAGTCCGTCCTCGGTTACGCCCTGGAGAAGGGCCACTCCGCGGTGGACTGGTCCACCCGGCCGCTCCCCGAGCCCTGGCTGCGGTACGCGGCTCTGGACGTCGAGCTCCTCGTCGACCTGCGGGACGCTCTGGAGAAGGAGCTCGACCGGCAGGGCAAGCTGGAGTGGGCGCACCAGGAGTTCGACGCGATCGCCGCGGCCCCGCCCGCGCCGCCCCGCAAGGACCCGTGGCGCCGGACCTCCGGCATGCACAAGGTGCGCCGCCGTCGCCAGATGGCGGTTGTACGGGAGCTGTGGACGGCCCGCGACAAGGTCGCCCAGCGGCGGGACGTCTCCCCCGGCAAGGTGCTGAGCGACGCGGCGATCGTGGAAGCGGCGCTCGCGGTGCCGGTGAACCTGGCCGCGCTGACGGCGCTGCCCGGTTTCGGCCACCGGATGGGGCGCCGTCAGCTGGAGCAGTGGCAGGCCGCGGTCGACCGCGCCAGAGCCCTGCCGGAGAGCGAGCTTCCGCAGCCCGGCCAGCAGGTGGCCGGGCCGCCCCCGCCGCGCGCCTGGGCGGACAAGGACCCGGTCGCGGCGGCCCGCCTCTCGGCGGCGCGCGCGGCGGTGTCGGCGCTCGCGGAGGAGCTGAACCTCCCGCAGGAGAACCTGATCACCCCGGACACGGTGCGCCGGGTCTGCTGGGAGCCGCCGGCACCGGGCGACGCGGAGGGCGTCGCCGCCGCCCTGACGGGGTACGGCGCGCGCCCCTGGCAGGTCGAACTGGTGACCCCGCTCCTGGTGAAGGCGCTGACGGCGAAGGCCTGACCCCAGCGTGGCCGCGGCGCCTGCGGCGGGCTTCCTTCCCCCCGCCCCTTCCCGAACTGGGGCTCCGCCCCAGACCCGCGCCTCAAACGCCGGCGGGGCTGAGATTTCCGCCTGGGCGGAAATTCAGCCCGCCCGGCGTTTGAGGGCACGGCCTCAGGCCGTACGGGGGTCTGGGGGCTTGCCCCAGTTTCGGGAAGGGGCGGGGAAGAGGCCCGCCACAGGCGCCCGCGCCGACCGCACGCCCCCGGCCTTCCGCCGGGGGCGTTTCCCATACTCCGGAAGTGTGACCTTCACCGCTACGGCCCCAGGGACTGGGCAGCCCGGTTACTCACAAGTAGCATGGGGGAAGCAAGCGCACGCTTAGGCGTGTGCCGCAGCAGCAGTGCCATCCCGCACCCTGGAGGAGAGCCATCGTGCCTCGTACCGTCAGGGACGTCGTCTTCGTCGACGGCGTCCGCACCCCGTTCGGCAAGGCGGGCCCGAAGGGCATCTACCACGAGACCCGCGCCGACGACCTCGTCGTCAAGGCCATCCGGGAGCTGCTGCGCCGCAACCCGGGCCTCGACCCCGCGAAGATCGACGAGGTCGCCATCGCCGCGACCACGCAGATCGGCGACCAGGGTCTGACGCTCGGCCGTACGGCGGGCATCCTCGCCGGGCTGCCGCAGTCGGTGCCGGGCTACTCGATCGACCGCATGTGCGCCGGTGCCCTCACCGCCGTGACGAGCGTCGCCGGTTCCATCGCCTTCGGCGCCTACGACGCCGTCATCGCCGGTGGCGTCGAGCACATGGGCCGTCACCCCATGGGTGAGGGCGTCGACCCGAACCCGCGCTTCGTGAGCGAGAAGCTGGTCGACGAGTCCGCCCTGTTCATGGGCATGACCGCCGAGAACCTGCACGACCGCTACCCGAGCATCACCAAGCGGCGCGCCGACGAGTACGCCGTGCGCTCGCAGGAGAAGGCCGCCAAGGCGTACGCCGACGGCAAGATCCAGCAGGACCTGGTGCCGATCTCGGTGCGCCGCACCGACGCCGCCGGCGGCGAGACCGGCTGGGGCCTCGTCACCGCCGACGAGCCGATGCGTCCGGGCACCACCCTGGAGTCGCTCGCCAACCTGAAGACGCCGTTCCGCGTCCACGGAAACGTGACCGCGGGCAACGCGGCCGGCCTCAACGACGGCGCCACCGCCTCGATCATCGCCTCCGAGGACTTCGCGCGGGAGAACGACCTCCCCGTCAAGATGCGCCTCGTCTCGTACTCCTTCGCCGGCGTCGAGCCCGAGGTCATGGGCTACGGCCCGATCCCCGCGACCGAGAAGGCGCTCGCCCAGGCCGGACTCTCGATCGAGGACATCGGCCTCTTCGAGATCAACGAGGCCTTCGCGGTCCAGGTCCTGGCGTTCCTGGAGCACTACGGCATCGCCGACGACGACGCCCGCGTCAACCAGTACGGCGGCGCGATCGCCTACGGTCACCCGCTGGCCTCCTCCGGCGTCCGGCTGATGACGCAGCTGGCCCGCCAGTTCGAGGAGCACCCGGAGGTCCGCTACGGCCTCAACACGATGTGCGTCGGCTTCGGCATGGGCGCCACGGTCATCTGGGAAAACCCCCACTGGGAGGGCAAGTGAGCACCACCGCCGAGCTTCTGAAGGGCGCCGCCGAGCTCTTCCCGGACGAGGTCGTCACCAGCGCCCACGTACGGCACTTCGAACTGCCCGCGGGTGCGGGCCGGTTCGCCCTGATCACGCTGGACAACGGCTTCGACCACACCAAGCCGACCACCTTCGGTCCGCAGTCCCTCGCCAACCTGAACACGGCGATCGACCAGGTCGAGGCCGAGGCCGCGAACGGTGAGATCGTCGGCGTCGGCATCACCGGCAAGCCGTTCATCTTCGCCGTCGGCGCCGACCTCAAGGGCGTCGAGCTGCTCAAGAAGCACGACGAGGCGCTCGCCATCGGCAAGGGCGGCCACGACGTCTTCAAGCGTCTGTCCGCGCTCGCCGTGCCGACCTTCGCGTACTACAACGGCGCGGCCATGGGCGGCGGCGTCGAGGTCGGTCTGCACTGCAGCTACCGCACCGTGTCGAAGGCCCTGCCGGCCTTCTCGCTGCCCGAGGTCTTCCTCGGTCTGGTTCCCGGCTGGGGCGGCTGCGCCATCCTGCCGAACCTGATCGGCGCGGAGAAGGCCGTCTCGGTCATCATCGAGAACTCGCTGAACCAGAACCGTCAGCTCAAGGGCAAGCAGGTCTTCGAGCTCGGCATCGCCGACGCGCTCTTCGAGGGCGCGGACTTCCTGGAGCAGTCGCTGATCTGGACGGCCTCCGTCCTGAACGGCTCCGTGACCGTGGAGCGGCCCGCGATCGACCGCGGCGAGGCCTGGGACCAGGCCGTCGCCAAGGGCCGTCTCGTCGCCGACTCCAAGGTGCACGGCGCCGCCCCGGCCGCCTACCGCGCCCTCGACATCATCGAGGCCGCCAAGGACGGCGACCTGCAGAAGGGCTTCGACGCCGAGGACCAGGCCCTCGCGGACCTGATCATGGGCGGCGAGCTGCGCTCCGGCATCTACGCCTTCAACCTGGTGCAGAAGCGTGGCAAGCGCCCCGCCGGCGCCCCGGACAAGTCGCTGGCCCGCCCGGTCACCAAGGTCGGTGTCGTCGGCGCCGGTCTGATGGCCTCCCAGCTGGCCCTGCTCTTCCTGCGCCGCCTGGAGGTGCCGGTCGTCCTGACCGACATCGACCAGGAGCGCGTCGACAAGGGTGTGGGCTACGTCCACGCCGAGATCGAGAAGCTGCTCGGCAAGGGCCGGATCAACCAGGACAAGGCCAACCGTCTCAAGGGCCTGGTCTCCGGCGTCCTGGACAAGGCCGAGGGCTTCGCGGACGCGGACTTCATCATCGAGGCCGTGTTCGAGGAGATGTCCGTCAAGCAGAAGGTGTTCGCGGAGGTCGAGGCGGTCGCCCCGGCGCACGCGATCCTCGCCACCAACACCTCCTCGCTGTCCGTCTCGGAGATGGCCTCCAAGCTCCGGAACCCGGAGCGCGTGGTCGGCTTCCACTTCTTCAACCCGGTCGCGATCCTCCCGCTCCTGGAGATCGTCCGCGGCGAGAAGACGGACGACGCCTCGCTGGCCACCGCGTTCGGTGTCGCCAAGAAGCTGAAGAAGACCGCGGTCCTCACCAAGGACGCCCCGGCGTTCGTCGTGAACCGCATCCTGACCCGCTTCATGGGCGAGATCCAGAACGTCATCGACGAGGGCACCCCGGTCGAGACGGCCGAGAAGGCCATCGAGCCGCTCGGTCTGCCGATGTCGCCGCTGGTGCTCCTGGAGCTCGTCGGCCCGGCGATCGGTCTGCACGTCTCCGAGACCCTGAACCGTTCCTTCCCGGACCGCTTCACCGTCTCGCCGAACCTCAAGCGTGTGGTCGAGGCCGGCAAGCGCGGCTTCTACGTCTACAACGCGGAGAACGGCTTCAAGCCGGAGCTCGACCCGGAGGTCGCCGCCCTCCTCGTCCAGGGCGACTCCGTCCTGGACGAGGAGCAGGTCCGCGACCGCGTCCTGGACGCGGTGGCGCAGGAGATCGGCCTGATGCTGGAGGAGGGTGTCGTCGCCGAGGCGCAGGACATCGACCTCTGCCTCATCACGGGTGCCGGCTGGCCCTTCCACCTGGGCGGCATCACGCCGTACCTGGACCGTGAGGGTGTCTCCGAGCGCGTCAACGGCAAGCGTTTCCTGGCGCAGGGCGTGGCGAGCGTCCCGGCGTAACCCCCCGGTACGTACGCGTACGGCCCCGGCACCTTCTCCAGGTGCCGGGGCCGTTCGCCGTTCCGCGGGCGGGTCAGGGGGCGGGCGTCACCCTATGGAGCGCCAGCCCTCCAGAAGGAGGCCGTCCGCCGCCGCCTTCTGGCGGGTGGTGAGCAGCGAGCTCCCGCCGGCCAGGGACATCACGACGAGACGTCCGTCGAGCCCGCGGGTGAGGACGGTGTCGAGGTCGCCCCGGGCGTCACCGGTCTCCGACCACTCGATACCCTCGCCCTCCTGCTCGCTCGGGTAGGCGGCGAGGGCCAGCCGGCCGTCCGCGGACTGCTGGGCGAGGACCGTGCAGTCGAAGCCGTCGATGAGGCAGCGGGTGACGGAGAGCCGCCCGGTGCCGACCGCGTCGCCCAGCGGTGTGGGTTCGAGGGAGCGCTCGGGCGACCAGGCGCAGACCCGGCCGTCCTCGTCGAGGTAGAAGAGGGTGGCGTGTCCGGAGGGGCCGGTGGTGACCGCCAGGGTGCCCATGGTCACCGAGGCCGGGACGAGCTCCTCGCGGATCGGCTTCGCGCCGGGCTCCCGCTGGACGTAGCGGACGAGTCCCTTGGCGTGCGAGCTGTACAGCTCGACGAGGCCGGAGCCGTTGGTGACGGCGGCGGGCGAGGGGTCCGTCTTCGAACCCATCAGGTCCCACCAGGGGTGCCAGCCGCCGGCGTCCTTCTGGGCCCGTACGCTCAGGCCGCCGCCGCCGTTGCGCATGAAGACGTACGCGCGGCCCTGGGCATCGACCGCGACGGCCGGGTTGCCGGTCCACGGCCCCTTGCCGTTGGAGTGCCCGATCGGCCGCCAGGCGACCGTGGGGCGGCCCGTCTGGAACTGGACGCTGTGCACCAGCTCGATGTGGTCCTCTCCCCCGCCGGCCGGCCGCAGGGCGACGAGGTGGACGTACCGGTCCGGGCCCTGGCCCACCGCGAGGAAGGGCCTCAGACCGTCGCCGCCGAGCGGGACGGGCCCGCTCCAGCGGCCGTCGGGCTCCTCGGTCCAGCGCACCACGTCGCCGTCCCGGGGCAGATAGGCGCTGAACCGGCCCTCCGCCCCTCTGGTCAGCCAGCGTCCCTGGAGAACGGGGGCGGTGGAGGAGCCGTGTGAACGGTCGGTGGGGGCCTGGGATCGATTCGCCATGGGGGGATCCAGCACTCCGGTCGTCGGAAGGAGTTCGGGTACGAACCGACTGTAGTCGCCCTTCCGGAGGGTCCCTCCCGCGGCTGCCACGTCACCCGCTCAGTAGCGGGCGTCCGGGCCCTCCCGCCCGAGCCGGCTGTGGCCGCGCCCGTACAGGAAGTACACGACGATGCCGATCGCCATCCAGACGGCGAACCGGAACCAGGTCTCGCCGGGCAGGTTGAGCATCAGCCAGAGCGAGGCGGCGATGGAGAGGATCGGCAGCGCGGGCACCCAGGGGGTACGGAAGGCCCGCGGCAGGTCGGGGCGGGTGCGGCGGAGCACGATGACGCCGAAGGCGACGAGCACGAAGGCGAAGAGCGTGCCGATGTTCACCAGGGTCGCGAGCTCGTTGATGCTGGTGAAGCCGGCGATGATCGCGATGATCACGCCGAGCAGGATCGTGGGCCGGTACGGGGTCTTGAAGCGCGGGTGCGTGACGGAGAAGAAGCGCGGCAGCAGGCCGTCGCGGCTCATCGCGAAGAACACCCGGGTCTGGCCGAGGAGCAGGATCAGACAGACCGTGGTGAGGCCGACGGCGGCGCCGAAGCTGATGACGCCCGCGTAGAAGGGGTGTCCGGCGGCTTTGAAGGCGTCGGCGAGCGGGGCGCTCACGGACAGCTCCGTGTAGTGCTGCATGCCGGTGACGACCAGGGCGACGGCCACGTAGAGCACGGTGCAGATGAAGAGGGAGCCCAGGATGCCGCGGGGCATGTCCCGCTGCGGCAGTTTGGTCTCCTCGGCGGCGGTGGCGACCACGTCGAAGCCGATGAAGGCGAAGAAGACGACGGAGGCGGCGGTGAAGATGCCCATGACGCCGAAGTTGGTGGGCTCGTAGCCGAACAGCAGCTGGACGAGCGGGGAGTCCCAGTTGGAGCCGCCGCCCTCGGGGGTGACGGCCGGCGGGATGAAGGGCTTGTAGTTGTCGCCGACGATGAAGAACAGGCCCGCGATGATCACGATCATCACGACGGTCACCTTGATCGCCACGACGACCGCGGTGATCCGCGCGGAGAGCTTCATCCCGAGGACGAGGACCACGGTCAGCACCAGCACGAGCAGGAAGGCCAGGATGTCGAAGGTGCCGCCGGCGACGTCCGGGCCTTCCATCCAGGCGGGTAGGTGCCAGCCTGCGTTGTCCATGAGGGAGCGGACGTACCCCGACCAGCCGACGGCGACCACCGCCGTGCCGAGCGCGAACTCCAGGACGAGGTCCCAGCCGATGATCCAGGCGGGCAGTTCGCCGATCGAGGCGTACGCGAAGGTGTACGCCGATCCGGCCACCGGCACCGTCGAGGCGAACTCGGCGTAGCAGAGGGCGGCGAGGGCGCAGACGATGCCCGCCGCGACGAACGCGAGGGCGGTGGCCGGGCCCGCGTTCTCCTTGGCGACCTTTCCGGTCAGGACGAAGATGCCGGTGCCGATGATGACACCGACGCCGAACACCGTCAGATCCCAGGCGGACAGGGACTTCCGGAGCGCGTGCTCCGGTTCCTCCGTGTCACGGATCGACTGTTCGACCGACTTGGTCCGGAACATTCCGGAGTTCGCCCGTGGCTGCTGGTCCGTGCTCACCGTCGTACCTCCCTGCCGTGGGGCTGCGGGCCCTAGGGCCCGTCTTTTGGATCATGCCGGGCTCGCGGGGCCTGATCCAGAAGACGGGTCCTAGAGGTCAGAATGCACGCGAACGGGCCGGTCGGCACTCCGAAGAGTGAGCCGACCGGCCCGTGGGTGACGCGGGGTGACGGGAACCGTCAGTCGCGGGCGGGCTCCACGGCCTGCGCGCTGCTCTCGAACCTTCCGTCGAGGCGTGAGACCAGACCGGTGACCTGCCGGGCGATGTCCGGGGCGGTCAGTCCGATCTCGGCCATGACCTCGGCGCGGGAGGCGTGGTCGAGGAAGCGCGGCGGGATGCCGAAGTCACGCAGCGGTACGTCCACCCCGGCGTCGCGCAGCGCCTGCGCGACGGCCGAGCCGACACCGCCGACGCGGCTGTTGTCCTCGACGGTGACGACGACCCGGTGACGTTCGGCCAGCGGGGCGAGGGCCTCGTCGACCGGCTTGACCCAACGGGGGTCGACGACGGTCGTGGTGATGCCCTGACTGTCGAGGAGGTTCGCGATCTCCAGGCACATGGGCGCTAGGGCGCCCACGGAGACCAGGAGGACGTCCGGCCGGTCGCTGCCGGGCTCGCGGAGCACGTCCATGCCGCCGACCCTGCGCAGGGCGGGGACGGCCGGGCCGACCGCGCCCTTGGAGAAGCGGACCACGGTCGGCGCGTCGGTGACCTCGACGGCCTCGCGCAGCTGGGCGCGGACCTGGTCGGCGTCGCGCGGGGCGGCGAGCCGCAGGCCGGGGACGACCTGGAGGATCGACATGTCCCACATGCCGTTGTGGGAGGCGCCGTCGGTGCCGGTGACACCGGCCCTGTCCAGGACGAAGGTGACTCCGCACTTGTGCAGGGCCACGTCCATCAGGACCTGGTCGAAGGCGCGGTTGAGGAAGGTGGCGTACACCGCGAAGACGGGGTGGAGTCCGCCGGTGGCGAGGCCGGCGGCGGAGACCGCGGCGTGCTGCTCGGCGATGCCGACGTCGAAGACCCGCTCGGGGTAGGCCTTGGCGAACCTGTCGAGGCCGACGGGCTGGAGCATGGCCGCGGTGATGGCGACGATGTCCTCGCGCTCCTTGCCGAGCGCGACCATCTCCTCGGCGAAGACGCCGGTCCAGTCGGCGCCGGAGGAGGCGATGGGCAGGCCGGTGTCGGGGTGGATCTTGCCGACGGCGTGGAAGCGGTCGGCCTCGTCCTGGAGGGCGGGCTGGTAGCCGCGGCCCTTCTCGGTGAGGCAGTGGACGATCACGGGGCCGCCGAAGCGCTTGGCGCGCGTCAGGGCGGACTCCAGGGCCTCGATGTCGTGGCCGTCGATGGGGCCGACGTACTTGAGGCCGAGGTCCTCGAACATGCCCTGGGGGGCGATGAAGTCCTTGAGGCCCTTCTTGGCGCCGTGGAGGGTCTCGTAGAGCGGCTTCCCGACGACGGGGGTGCGCTCCAGGATGTCCTTGCCGCGGGCGAGGAAGCGCTCGTAGCCGTCGGTGGTGCGCAGGGTCGCCAGGTGGTTGGCGAGGCCGCCGATGGTCGGCGCGTAGGAGCGCTCGTTGTCGTTGACGACGATGACGAGCGGGCGGTCCTTGGCGGCGGCGATGTTGTTCAGCGCCTCCCAGGCCATGCCGCCGGTGAGGGCTCCGTCGCCGATCACGGCGACGACGTGGTCGTCCTTCTTCAGGACCTCGTTGGCCTTGGCGAGGCCGTCGGCCCAGCCGAGGACCGTGGAGGCGTGGGAGTTCTCGATGACGTCGTGCTCGGACTCGGCCTGCGAGGGGTAGCCGGAGAGGCCGCCCTTCATCTTGAGCTTGGAGAAGTCCTGGCGGCCCGTGAGCAGCTTGTGGACGTAGCTCTGGTGGCCGGTGTCCCAGAGGACCCGGTCCTTCGGGGAGTCGAACACGCGGTGCAGGGCGATGGTCAGCTCGACCACGCCGAGGTTGGGCCCGAGGTGCCCGCCGGTCTTGGAGACGGCGTCCACGAGGAACGTCCTGATCTCGTCGGCCAGCTGGTCCAGCTGTTCCGGGGAGAGCCGGTCCAGATCTCGCGGTCCCCTGATACGGGTCAGCAGAGCCACCCGTTCCTCCTTGCGTTTGAGCTGGTCGAGCTTGCCGATTTGTCGAGTCTAATGTTCCGTCCTGGATCGCGGGCATCGGGCCGGGGGGTGAGGCGTCACCCTCACGGCCTACGTGCCGCTGATCTGTACGGGCCTGTGCGTGCCGGTTCACTGCTCCGGACGCAGCAGTGCCCGGCGCCGGTTTCACGGCGCCGGGCGGTGTGTCGGGCGTTACGCGCTCGGGACGGGGTCCCTAGGCGCGTCCCGCCGTCTTCTGCGTCTTGCGGGAGACCGAGTCGATGATCACCGCGATGAGCAGGACCGCTCCGGTGATCATGTACTGGATGGCGTTGGAGGACAGGTTCATCTGGTTGAGGCCCTGGACGATCGACTGGATGACCAGGATGCCGAGGAGCGCCGACCAGACCTTGCCGCGTCCGCCGAACAGGGACGTACCGCCGATGACCGCCGCGGCGATGCACATCATCAGCTGGTTGCCGCCGCCGAGGGAGCGGTCGGCGCCGCCGGTCGCGGAGGCGAGGAACAGACCGCCGATGGCGCCCATGGTGCCGGAGATCATGAAGACCGAGATCCGGATCCACGAGACGTTGATGCCGGCGCGGCGGGCGGCCTCGATGCCGCCGCCGACGGCGAAGACCTGACGGCCGTAGGTGGTGCGGCGCAGCACGAAGTCGGTGACGAGGAGGATCACCAGGAAGATCACAAGGGAGAGCGGCAGGCCCTGCTCCTGGTTGAAGCCGTAGGCGGCGACGAGGACCAGGACCGCGAGGACGGCGGTGCGCAGGATCATCTCGCTCTGCGGGCGGTGCGGCAGCTCGGCGGCCTTGCGGCGGCGGGCGTCGCGGAGCTGGGCGAGGTAGAACGCGGCGACGACGGCCACGGCGAGGCCGTAGGCGGCGGCGACGTCGGAGAAGTAGTACTTGGTGAGGTCGCCGACGAAGCTGCCGATGGGCGTCGGGATGGTCGACTTGTCGCCCATGACCCAGGTCTGGAGGCCGGCCCAGCCGAGGAAGCCGGCGAGGGTGACGACGAAGGCGGGCACGCCGATCTTGGCGAAGACCAGACCGTGGAAGGCGCCGAGCAGGGTGCCGGACAGGATGCCGAGGACGATCGCGAGGCCGTCGGGCATGTCGGTGCCGAGGACGCCCCAGACCGCTCCGGCCAGACCCGCCACGGAGCCGACGGCGAGGTCGATCTCGCCGAGCAGCAGGACGAAGACGATGCCGACGGCCATGATGCCGGGGCCGACCGCGTACAGGGTGATCTGGTCGAGGTTGTACGAGGTGATGAAGTTGCCGGTGAGGGCCTGGAAGACGATGCCGATGACGACGAGGCCGACGACGACGGGCAGCGAGCCGATCTCGCCGGAGCGAATCTTGCGCTTGAACTCGTCGACGTAGCCCTTGAAGCCCTGCTCGCGCACGAGGAGGCGGGGGTCGACGGCGGGGACCGCGGCGGCGGCCGGGGTCTCGGTCACCGGGGCCTGCTCGCCGGGGGTGCGGGGTTCGGGCACGGCGGCCTGGTCGCTCGCGGTGGGAGGGGTGTTGCTCACTTCGCTACCTCCGCGTTGCGGGCCTGACGGCGGGTCACGGCGTTGTCCGTGGCACCGGTGATCGCGGCGATGATCTCTTCGTGCGTGGTGGTGGCGACCGGGAAGGTGCCGTTGTTACGGCCCAGGCGGAGCACCGCCACGGTGTCGGCGACGGCCTTCACGTCGGCCATGTTGTGGCTGATGAGGATGACGCCGAGGCCCTGCTCGCGCAGCCGCTCGACGAGGTCGAGGACCTGGGCGGTCTGCTCGACGCCGAGGGCGGCGGTCGGCTCGTCCAGGATCACGATCTTGGGGTTGCCGACCAGGGCACGCGCGATGGCGACGACCTGCCGCTGGCCGCCGGAGAGGGCGGCGACGGGGATGCGGACGCTGGGGATGCGGATGGAGAGCGTGGAGAGCAGGTCCTTGGCCCGCTTCTCCATGGCGACCTCGTCGAGGACGCTGCCCTTCTTGATCTCGCGGCCGAGGAACAGGTTGGCGACGACGTCGAGGTTGTCGCAGAGCGCGAGGTCCTGGTAGACGGTCGCGACACCGAGGTTCTGGGAGTCGTGGGGGCGCTGGATCTCGACGCGCTCGCCCTCCCACTCGATGACGCCCTCGTCGATGGGGTGCACACCGGCGATCGTCTTGACGAGCGTCGACTTTCCCGCTCCGTTGTCGCCGACGAGCGCGACGACCTCTCCTGCGTGGACTTCGAGATCGACACCGGAGAGGACCTGAACCGCTCCGAACCGCTTGAAGATCCCGCGCAACGCCAGCACGGGCGTCTGGGACACGTGAACCAACTCCTTCGCCGCCCGCGGGCGGCGGCATGTCGCGCCGCCGGTGCAGCGCCGAAGTTTCGAGGGGGGCTGAGCTCGTCCGGCCCCCGGACCGACAGCGGGGTCTGGGTCGGCCGGGGGCCGGACGGGCGGGGGGACGGATCCGGGCGTCGTGCGCCGGCCGCGGTTACCAGGGGTCTTCACCCTCTGTACGCGGGCCGTGGCGGCGGCCTCCCGGCCGCCCCGTCCGAGGGGCTGCCGGTGTGCCGTACGCGGTCGGCGGCGGGATCCGTGGCACCGGGCCCCTCAGGGGGCCCGGCGGGTGGGGTCAGGCGTTACTTGACGCCCAGCTCGGTGCACTTGGCGGCGAGGTCCGAGGTGCAGAGGTCGGCGGCCTTGTAGATGCCGTCCTTGACGACCGTGGTCTGGATGTTGGTCTTGTCGACCACGACCGGCGGGAAGAGCGTCGACGGCACGCCGTCGGTCGCGCCCTGGGCGCCGAGCTCCTTGCCCTGGAGCAGGTTCACCGCGAACTTGGCGGCCTCGGGGGCCAGCTGGAGCGGCGACTTGTAGATGGTGAAGGTCTGCGTGCCGGCGATGATCCGCTGGATGCCCGCGACCTCGGCGTCCTGGCCGCCCACCGGGATGTTCTTGATGCCGGCGTTCTCGAGGGAGGTGATGATGCCGCCGGCCATGCCGTCGTTGGCGGAGTAGACCGCGTTGATCTTGTCCTTGCCGACCGAGGAGATCGCGGCGGACATCTTCTCGCCCGCGACCTTCGGGTCCCACTCGCCGGAGGCCTCGTAGGCGATCTTGCCGACCTTGCCGTCGAGGGCGGCGTGGGCGCCCTTCTTGAACAGCGCGGCGTTCGGGTCCTTCTCGTCGCCGTTGATCATCACGACGTTGGCGGTGGCGGCCTTGCCGCCGAGGGCGGCGAGGAGCGCCTGGCCCTGGAGCTCGCCGACCTTGTTGTTGTCGTGGCTGACGTAGGCGTCGGCGCCCTTGACCGCACGGTCGTACGCGACGACCTTGACGCCCTTGGCCTTGGCGTCCTTGACCCAGCCCTCGGCCTTGGTGGCGTCGACCGGGTCGAGCGCGATGACCTTGATGCCGTCGGCGATCAGCTGGTCGAACTGCTGCTTCTGCTTGACGACGTCGGAGACCGCGTTGTTGTACACGACCTCGCAGTCGCCGCAGGCGGCCTTGACGGCCTTCTCGAACTGCGGCTTGTCGAGGGCCTCGTAGCGCGAGGTCTTGTTCTCGGGAAGGAGCAGGCCGATCTTGGTCGAGCTGCCCTTGTCTCCGCTGTCGCCGCCGCCGGCCTGGCCGCAGGCGGCGAGCGAGAGTGCCATCGAGACCGCGGCCGTGGCTATGACGGCACGACGCGTCACTGCGTTCATGTGGGGTTGCCTCCCTGACGAGGCCGCGACGTTGCGGCCGAGGTGGCACGAAGTCAACTCGGCCGCAACGTTGCCGTCAAGAAGTAAATTCTTAACGAGATGACAACGGTGGTGTTCGTTATCTAAGTGAAGGCAAGCCGGGAGACCGGAGCGGCGGCGGGCAGGGCGCTCTCCAACAGGGTCGAATCGCCCATTTCGCTCAGGACGAGAGCGAGCGCCCCGAGCACCTCGGCGCGGCCGCCGAGGGCCCCCTGAGCCAGCGAGAGCTGCCGGGCCGCGCTGG
The DNA here is from genome assembly GCF_042879855.1 of Streptomyces sp. NPDC058326. Taxonomy (NCBI): domain Bacteria; kingdom Bacillati; phylum Actinomycetota; class Actinomycetes; order Kitasatosporales; family Streptomycetaceae; genus Streptomyces; species Streptomyces sp. NPDC058326. The sequence continues at coordinate 133,017 of NZ_JBHVZO010000005.1, forward strand.
GGATCGCGTACCGCGAGACGGAGTCCCTGATGGGCGTCAGGACCAGCTCTCCGGCCTCCGCGAGGTCGCCGCCGAGCACCACCCGGCTGGGGTTCAGGAGGTTGCAGAGGTTGGCGATGCCGCTGCCGATGTGCCGTCCGACGTCGGCGATCACCCGGCGGCAGCCGGGGTCGCCCTCCCGGGCCAGCTGGACGACCCGTTCCATGGTCAGATCGGGGCCGTGGCTGGGCTGGAGCAGCGGCAGGACGTACCGCGCGGCGGTGAAGGTCTCCAGGCAGCCCCGGTTGCCGCAGCGGCAGACCGGGCCCGACTCGTCGAGCGTGATGTGCCCGATCTCGCCCGCGGTGCCACCGGGCCCCCGGTAGACCCGCCCGTCGATGACGAGGCCCGCGCCGACGCCGCTGGCCACCTTGATGTACGCCAGGTCCTTGACGCCCCGCCCGCTGCCCCAGACGAGCTCCCCGAGGGCGCCCAGGTTGGCGTCGTTGTCGACGTGCACGGGAACGCCGAGGCGGCCGGAGAGCTCCTCGGCCGGATTGATCCCGCTCCAGCCCGGCAGGATCGAGGTCGACCCGAGGGTCCCGGAGGAGACGTCGATCGGTCCCGGGACGCCGAGTCCGACGCCGATCACCTTGTCCGGACCGATGCCGGTGGCCCGGATCAGCCGCTTGACCAGCTGTTCCGCCCGGTCGAAGCCCTCGGCCGCGGAGGCGTCGACGTCGAGCGGTTCGGCCTCCTCCGCGAGGACCTGGTGGGCGAGGTTGCCGACGGCCACCCGGAGGTGGGTGTGGCCGAAGTCGACGCCGATGACGATCCCGGCGTCGCCGGAGAGCGAGACGCTGCGGGCCCTGCGGCCCCCCGCCGAGGTCGGTGTGACGTCGACGGTGCCGCCGTCCTTCAGCTCCCGGACGATGTTGGAGACCGTCGCGGCGGACAGGCCCGTCGCCCGGGCGATCTCCGCCTGGGTGAGCGAGCCGGCCATGCGCACCGCCCGGACGACCCGTTCGAGATTGGCCCTGTGCAGAGACGTCTGCGACCCCGGAGTCTCCATCGACTCACTCACTCCCACCGTTTTCTCCAACATGTGAACTCTAAGGGGACGCTTTCGGCTTGGTCCCCGTCAAGACCTTGAGTGGCGGACGGTCTGCGTCACATGCCGCCGTGGACGCCCGAAGGGCCCCCGGCGCGGGTGCGCGGGGGGCCCTTCGGGTACGGGCGGGAGGAGCTACGGGATCACTTCACGGCGCCGGCGGTCAGACCGGCCACCACCTGCCGCTGGAAGATGATGTACGCGGCGAGGACCGGCAGCATGGCCATGACGAGCCCGGCGAAGAGCCCGGACCAGTCGCCCTTGTAGCCCTGGCTGACGGCGAGCTGCACGAGGCCCTGCGACAGCACCTTCTTCTCCGGCTCGGTGTTGAGCACGGTCGGCAGCAGGTACTGGTTCCACTGGCCGAGGAAGTTGAAGATGCCGACGCTGATGAGGCCGGGCCTGGCCATCGGCAGCATCACCTGGAAGAACGTCCGGGTGTGCGAGGCCCCGTCCACGAAGGCCGCTTCCGCCACCGAGGTCGGCAGGGTGCGGAAGAAGGCGGTGAGGAAGAAGACGGTGAACGGCAGCGAGTACGCGATGTAGACGAGGATCAGGCCGTGCAGCGTGTTGAGCAGGGCCATGTTCTGCATCACGTAGAACAGCGGCACGAGCGCCAGGATGATCGGGAAGCTCATCCCTCCGATGAAGAGGAAGTAGATGAAGCGGTTGCCCGGGAAGTCGAAGCGGGCCAGGACGTAGGCCGCCATCGAGCCGAAGAGCAGGGTTCCCGCGAGCGATCCGCCGACCACCAGGATGGTGTTCAGGAAGTAGTCGCTCATGTGCGCTTCGGTCCAGGCGCGCGACCAGTTCTCGAAGTGCAGCCGGTCGGGCAGCGCCCACGGGGAGGTGAAGATCGCCCGGTCGGTCTTGAACGAGGTCATGACCGCCCAGAGCAGCGGCATCACGACCATGATCGCCCAGATGATCAGAACGCCGTGCGAGAAGACGTTGAGGGTGCCGCCCTCCTTCTTGGACTGCCTGACGGGGGCGGGCGCCGTGCTCTTGGTGACCGCAGGTCCCGGGCCGCCCGGGGAGTCGGGGGTCTCGACGCCGGTGGTGGTGGTCGTCTTCATCAGAACTCCAGCCGCTCGCGCCGGCCCACCTTCATCACGACGGCCGCGAAGGCCAGCGTGACGAGGAGGAGTGCGACGCCGATGGTCGTGGCGTAGGCGGCCTGACCGTCCCGGAACGCCTTCTGGTACACGTACAGCGGAAGGACGATGGTCGAGTAGTCGGGCCCGCCGCCGTTGGGGCCGACGGTCATGATCTGCACGACGGCGAAGGACTCCGCGCCGAGCGCGAGGATGCCCATGTAGATCCAGCCCGACTGCACCGTGTCCCAGAGCAGCGGCAGGGTGATCTTGAAGAACGTGGTGAAGCGGTTCGCGCCGTCGAGCAGGGCCGCCTCGTAGAAGTCCCGCGGGATGGACGCCATTCCGGCCGAGAAGAGGACGACGAAGAATCCGACGGTGGACCAGACGAGGACGACCATCACACAGATGAGGGCGAGGTCCGGATCTCCGAGCCAGTCGGGCTGGACGCTGCCGAGACCGACACCCTTCAGAACGGAATTGATGGCTCCGCTGTTGGGGTTGTACGCGAACTGGAAGAGCAGCGCCACGATCGCGATCGACAGCACCTGCGGGAAGAAATACACGATCTTGTAGAAGGACGAGCCGCGCACACCCGCGATGGCCGCGCCCTTACGGCGCCGACCGCCGACATTGAGCATGAAGGCGAAGAACAGCGCGAGTCCGACGGTCACCAGCGGCAGCACCACCGCGAAGGTCAGGCTGTGCTGGAGCGACTTCCAGAAGACCTCGTCGTCCAGCATCCTGCTGTAGTTGTCGACTCCGACCATCCCGAATTCGGGACTCAGCCCCGTCCAGTCCGTGAACGAGTAGTAGATGGACTGGATGAACGGCCAGATGACGAAGAGCGCGTAGAGCGCGAGAGGGGCCGCCAGGAACCCCACGATGAAACGGTACTTGCCGTGTTGCATTCCTACCGACCCCGATCTTCCCGCGGAGGCGCGCCGCTGCTGTGGCGCGCGAAGGGGCCGGGGCCCGCTCCCGGTCGGCGGGAAGGGGCCCCGGCACTGCTCACTGGTGCTTGTAGTGCTTGATCGAGGAGTCCTTGGCCGCCTCGTCGGCGTACTTCTGGATCTTCTTGATCGTCTCGGCCGGGGTCGCGCGGCCGGCCATCAGCTCACCGATGCCGGCGACGCCGATCTTCTCCTTCTGGAGGGCGACGTACCAGTCCTGGAGGCGCGGGTTGACGACGTTCTGGCCGGCCTTCTCAAGAGCCGCCACGCCCGACTTGAGGCCCGGGGTCAGGTCGATGCCGTCGGTGCCGCCGTTGAGGGCCGTCAGGGACTTCACGGACTGGGTGAAGTTCTTGGAGGACGCCTCGCTGAGCATGATGCGCAGCTGCTCCATGCCGCCCTCGGGGTTCGCCGCCTTCGCCGGGACGATGAAGGGCTCGCCGCCGGAGGCCCAGATGGTGCCGAACGGCATCTTGTCCGAGGCGTCGAGGCCGGTCGGGGCCGAGACGGCCAGGTTGAAGTCGGCCGGCATGGTCTTCGCGGCCTCGTTCTCGACCCAGGAGCCGTTCGGGATGAACAGCGCCTTGCCCTCGGTCCAGGCAGTCTGCGACTGGATGTGGTCGAGGCCGGGCGTGCCCTTGAGGATGTAGCCCTTCCGGACGAGCTCGTAGTACGCCTCGAAGCAGGCCTTGACCGCGGGGTGCTCCCAGGCCTTCGGCTCCAGGTTGTCGATGGCGTCCAGGACCTCGCGGCCGCCGACCTTGCCGATCATCGGGTAGAGCGAGAAGGGAACGTAGTACGGGTGCTTGCCCGCGTACGTCCAGCCGGCGATGCCCTTCTTCTTGGCCTTCTCGCAGACGGCCAGCATCTCGTCCCAGGTCTCGGGGTACTTCGCGTCGAGGGAGTCGAGGAGCTTCTGCGAGTACCAGACGCCGTAGATCGTGTAGGCGTAGTACATGATCCACACCGGGTCGCCGTCGAACTGGCCCATCTCGACGATGCCGGGCCGCAGGGTGTCGCGGACCGTCTTCTTGGGGTCGTCGATGGACGGCGAGTCCAGGAGCGGGGTGAGGTCCGCCAGCTGCTTCTGGCCGACGAGGACACCCATGTCCATCTGCTCGGCGCCGGAGTTGTCGATGAGGTCCGGCGGGTTGCCGCCGTTGAAGCGCGGCTGGAGCGTGGTGGTGATCTTCTGGGTGGGGGTGAACTTGACCTTCGCCTTGGGGAAATTCCCCTCGTAGATCTTGATCGCGTCCTTGGCGTACTGCTGTCCGAATCCGCCGTCGAAGAGGACGAAGTCGAGCGCTGCCGCCTCGTTCACCCCGAGCGGGTTCTTTTCGGACTTCGTGCCCTTCTCGACCTTCTCGTTGCCGCTGTCACCGCTGCTCGCGCAGGCGGACAGGAAGCCCATCGTCGGCACCGAGATCAGACCGATGGCGGCAGAACGCTTGATCAGGTCGCGACGGCCAAGGCCCTCACCGTTGTGTGCGGAGGTGGATCCCATGCTCAAGTCCTCGCCTTCATTCAGGACTCAGGCGGTGTACCGGTCGCCCGTACTCGCTCGCCACAGGCGAAGGGCCCCGCCACCGCGGTCATTTGCAGCCGGGTCGTGCAGGCGTCGGGCCGTCGTGTGATGGATACGACTGGCTGGACGCCGACAGGTATAGTCCACTTCCCTTCGACTGAGCAAGATCGAAACCAGGTTTCGGCAGCCATCTTTCCCGAGTTGAGACCTCCGGGATAAGCACGGCGGATCTGCGGCGTTTCGTCCAAGCATTGCTGCGGCGCCACCCTTGACAGCACCTCAGGCCTCCCCGTAGTGGGGCACCTTGAGGGAAGGCCCGTGGCGCGGCGCGGACACGCGTGAACAAGGGGGACATACGGCCGGATCGAAACAGTTGTGTCACAGACCCCCTGCAAAGTAAGGATCCTGTGAGGACGACCCGCGATCATAGGGGGACCGCCGATCTCGTCCATGTGTTCGGACGAACCGGCGGCACTGCCTTGTCCCTCTCCCAGATGGAGTACTAGTGGCCAACACTTCTGGCCTGAACCGCATGGGCGCCCTGTCCCGTGTCACGGTCGCCGCGATAACCGCCGCCCTGGTCGCCGCCACCACCGCCGCGGTCGCGGCCGAGCCGGGCCAGGCGTTCAGCGCCCCCACCGCACCGCAGTCGGACCGCGTGTCCGCCGCCGCGGCCTCCTCGACCGCCGCCTCCGGGGCCGCGCTCAACAACCTCTACGGCTGGCACACCAACGGCGACATCATCGGCTACACCCCCGTCGGCGGCGGCGCCATCCAGCGGATCGCCGGGAAGCAGGGCTGGGGCTGGGTGGGATACAAGAACTTCACCCAGGCGGACACCGACGCACGGCCCGACGCGGATGGCTGGTACCACGCCGACGGCTGGTACGCCGTCAACCGCACGGGCCGGCTGCACTACGCCAGCGACGGTCCGGTCCGCGACCTCGGCGGCGGCTGGAACATCTACAACAGGGTCGTCTCGGCCGGCAACACCGGTGGCGGCGCCCCGGACGACGTCCTGGCCCGTGACAGCGCCGGCGTGCTCTGGCACTACCTGGGCAACGGCAACGCGTCCCTGACGCAGCGCTACCGCGTCGGCTCCGGCTGGAACGCGTACACCCAGATCGCGGGCAAGGGTGACGTGACCGGCGACGGCCGCGCCGACCTCGTCGCCCGTGACCGCAGCGGCGTCCTGTGGCTCTACAAGGGCACCGGCAACTACCGGGCCCCCTTCTCCACCCGGACCCGTGTCGGCAGCGGCTGGAACATGTACAACCACATCTTCTCCCCCGGCGACCTCACCGGTGACCGCCGCGCGGACCTGGTGGCCCGCGACAGCGCCGGCGCGCTGTGGCTGTACAAGGGCGCGGGCAGCTCGTCCAGGCCCTACACCACCCGCATGAAGATCGGCACCTCGGGCTGGAACGGCTTCGGCGCGATGTTCTGATCGCCTTCGGCGCAGCGAAAGGGCCCCGCTCCTCTTCCGAGGAGCGGGGCCCTTTCCCGTACTACCGGTTCAGATCGTGTCAGCCACGGATCAGGTTGCGGAGCACGTACTGCATGATGCCGCCGTTGCGGTAGTAGTCCGCCTCACCGGGGGTGTCGATGCGGACGACCGCGTCGAACTCGACACCGGTGTCGGTGGTGACCTTGACCGTACGCGGGGTCGTGCCGTTGTTGAGCTCCTCGACGCCGGTGAAGGAGAAGGTCTCCTCGCCGGTCAGGCCCAGGGTCTCCGCCGAGGCGCCCTCCGGGAACTGGAGCGGCAGGACGCCCATGCCGATGAGGTTCGAGCGGTGGATGCGCTCGTACGACTCGGCGATGACGGCCTTGACGCCGAGCAGCGCGGTGCCCTTGGCGGCCCAGTCGCGGGACGAGCCGGAGCCGTACTCCTTGCCCGCCAGGATCGCGAGCGGGGTGCCCTGCTCGATGTAGTTGCGGGAGGCGTCGTAGATGAACGACACCGGCGCGTCCGGCTGCGTGAAGTCGCGGGTGAAGCCGCCCTCGGTGCCCGGCGCGATCTGGTTGCGCAGGCGGATGTTGGCGAAGGTGCCGCGGATCATGACCTCGTGGTTGCCCCGGCGCGAGCCGTAGGAGTTGAAGTCACGACGCTCCACACCGTGCTCGGTGAGGTACTTGCCGGCCGGGGTGTCGGCCTTGATGGCGCCGGCCGGGGAGATGTGGTCGGTGGTGACCGAGTCGCCCAGCTTGGCCAGGACGCGGGCGCCGACGATGTCGGTGACCGGGGTGGTCTCCATCGTCATGCCCTCGAAGTACGGGGGCTTGCGGACGTAGGTGGACTCGGTGTCCCACTCGAAGGTGTTGCCGGTCGGGATCGGCAGCGCCTGCCACTGGGCGTCGCCCGCGAAGACGTCCTGGTAGGACTTGTTGAACATGTCCTCGCCGATGGCGTTGGCGACGACGTCGTTGACCTCGGCCTCCGACGGCCAGATGTCGGCCAGGTAGACCGGCTTGCCCTCGGTGTCGACGCCGAGCGCGTCCTTGGTGATGTCCACCTTCATGGAGCCCGCGATGGCGTACGCGACGACCAGCGGCGGGGACGCCAGGTAGTTCATCTTGACGTCGGGGTTGATACGGCCCTCGAAGTTCCGGTTGCCGGAGAGGACCGAGGTGACCGCGAGGTCGTGCTCGTTGACGGCCTTGGAGACCTCCTCCGGCAGCGGGCCGGAGTTGCCGATGCAGGTGGTGCAGCCGTAGCCGACGAGGTTGAAGCCGACCTTGTCGAGGTACGGGGTGAGACCCGCCTTGTCGAAGTAGTCGGTGACGACCTTCGAGCCCGGGGCGAGGGTGGTCTTGACCCACGGCTTGCGGGTCAGGCCCTTCTCCACGGCCTTCTTCGCGACGAGCGCGGCGGCGACCATGACGTACGGGTTCGAGGTGTTGGTGCAGGAGGTGATGGCCGCGACCGTCACCGCGCCGTGGTCGATCTCGTAGGTCGAGCCGTCGGGGGCGGTCACGAGGACCGGCTTCGACGGGGCGCCGTTCGGGGTGTTGGCCGGGGCGTCGGAGGCCGGGAAGGACTCCTTGCCCGCCTCGTCGACGTCGTCCACGTAGTTGCGGACGTCCAGGGCGAACTGCTGGGCGGCGTTCGCGAGGACGATGCGGTCCTGCGGGCGCTTCGGGCCGGCGATGGAGGGGACGACCGTGGAGAGGTCGAGCTCCAGCTTCTCGGAGAAGTCGGGCTCGGCGGCCGGGTCGAGCCAGAGGCCCTGCTCCTTGGCGTACGCCTCGACGAGCGCGACCTGCTGCTCGGAGCGGCCGGTCAGCTTCAGGTACTTCAGGGTCTCGCCGTCGATCGGGAAGATCGCGGCGGTGGAGCCGAACTCCGGCGACATGTTGCCGATGGTGGCGCGGTTCGCGAGGGAGGTCGCGGCGACGCCCTCACCGTAGAACTCGACGAACTTGCCGACGACGCCGTGCTTGCGCAGCATCTCGGTGATCGTGAGGACCAGGTCGGTGGCGGTGGTGCCGGCCGGGAGCTCGCCGGTCAGCTTGAAGCCGACGACGCGCGGGATGAGCATGGAGACCGGCTGGCCGAGCATCGCGGCCTCGGCCTCGATGCCGCCGACGCCCCAGCCGAGCACACCGAGGCCGTTGACCATGGTGGTGTGCGAGTCGGTGCCGACGAGCGTGTCGGGGTACGCCTGGCCGTTACGGACCATGACCGTACGGGCCAGGTGCTCGATGTTCACCTGGTGGACGATGCCGGTGCCCGGGGGGACGACCTTGAAGTCGTCGAAGGCGGTCTGGCCCCAGCGCAGGAACTGGTAGCGCTCCTTGTTGCGGCCGTACTCCAGCTCGACGTTCTGGCCGAAGGCGTCCGCGGTGCCGAACTTGTCGGCGATGACCGAGTGGTCGATGACCAGCTCGGCCGGGGAGAGCGGGTTGACCTTCGCCGGGTCGCCGCCGAGCTCCTTGACGGCCTCGCGCATGGTGGCGAGGTCGACGACACAGGGAACGCCGGTGAAGTCCTGCATGATCACGCGGGCCGGCGTGAACTGGATCTCCTGGCTCGGCTGGGCCTGCGAGTCCCAGCCGCCGAGGGCCCGGATGTGGTCGGCGGTGATGTTCGCGCCGTCCTCGGTGCGGAGCAGGTTCTCCAGGAGGACCTTCAGGCTGTAAGGGAGGCGCGCGGAGCCCTCGACCTTGTCCAGCTTGAAGATCTCGTACGACTCGTCGCCCACGCGCAGCGTGCTGCGGGCGTCGAAGCTGTTCGCCGACACGACAGTCTCCTTCATCAGTGTGCGCGGTTACCGCGCAGCGACAATATGCGGCTGCCGCCGCGTGGTGCCGCCCGACTCCCCGCCGATCCGCTAAGGTAAGACTTAGTTAGGTAACCCTTACCGGGTGGGCGTCCGCGGTGCGCCGTAAGCAGTTATCTCGATGTCGAGATAACTCTAGTGCATCCCCGCCGCTCGGTCATGCCCGGCATGCCTTCCGTCGGAGCCGATGAGGGGAAGACGGGCGTCACGCCCGCCGATCACCAGGAGTGCGACACCCTCGTCACGGCCGCGGCGCCGCCGGGACGCCTTGTCGGCGCGGGCACCCATGAGGGCTTCACGGATCGGACGAAGCATCCCCCCAGGACCAGCTTCGCGCCGTACGCCGACCCGTTCGGCGGCGGCGATCAAGGCATGCCCCGCCACCGAGGGGCGAGAGTCGCGATGTCAACCAGGGTTGACGCCACCTTCACTGTCAACGTAGGTTGACTGCATGAGCGATGCGACCGATCTCGCCACACGGGCGGGCGACCGTGACCCCCGGGTCGGACTCCGGGCCGTCTCCGCGCTGCGGCGACTGCTCGAACAGCTGGAGGCCGTCCAGGTGCGCAGTGCGCGCAACCAGGGCTGGTCGTGGCAGGAGATCGCGACCGAACTGGGAGTCAGCCGGCAGGCCGTCCACAAGAAGTATGGGAGGCAGTGATGTTCGAACGGTTCACGAAGGACGCGCGGGCCGTGGTGAAGGGGGCGGTCGAGCACGCGGAACGGGGCGGCGCGACGGTCGTCACCAAGGAGCACGTCCTCCTGTCCCTGCTCGACCGGGAGGACAGCCGGGCGGCGGCCGCGCTGCGCCGGCTCTGCCCGCCGGACCGCCGCCCGTCCCTGGTGGCCGCGCTCGCCGAGGCCCGGCGCCGGGCGGGGCTCTCCCGCGCCGACACGAACGCCCTGGCGGACCTGGGCATCGACGTCGGGGCGATCGTGGCGCGGGTGGAGGAGACCCACGGCACGGGCGCGCTCTCGGGCGACCGCAAGGACTCCGGCTGGTGGTCGGGCCGCCAGACCTTCTCCCGGGAGGCCAAGACCGTCCTGGAGCAGTCCCTCCGGGTGACGCTGGCCCGCAAGGACCGGGAGATCGGGGACGAGCACATCCTGCTCGCGCTCACCATGACCGGCGGGGTCGTCGCGGAGGCCCTCGCCGACCACGGCGTGACGTACGAGGCGGTCGACAGCGCGATTTCCGGCACACCGGGCCCCTGACCCGCCGGACGCGGCCGGCCCTCACATCCCGGCGCGGGCCACGGAGCGGCGGAAGGTGCGGCGATAGGCGTCCGGGGGGACGCCGAGCGTGCGGTTGAAGTGGCGGCGCAGCGTCGTGGCCGTGCCCATGCCCGTGGCCGCCGCGATGGTGTCGAGGCTGTCGCCGCTGGATTCGAGGAGCTCCTGGGCGCGCCGGATCCGCTGGGTCAGCAGCCACTGCAGCGGCGTCGCGCCGGTCACCGACCGGAAGTGGCGGCCGAGGTGGCGCGCGCTCATGTTGGCCCGCCGGGCCAGGTCCTCCACCGTCAGCGCCTGGTCGAGCCGCTCGATCGCCCAGGGGAGCAGCTCGGCGAGCGGGTGGTCGTCCTGGGCCGGCACGGGCGCGGTGACGAACTGGGCCTGGCCGCCCGACCGGTGCGGCGGCACCACGAGCCGGCGGGCGATCGTGTTGGCGTGTGCCGAGCCGTGGTCGAGCCGGACCAGGTGGAGGCAGAGGTCCATCGCGGCGGCCTTGCCCGCGGAAGTGAGCACGCTGCCGTTGTCGACGTACAGCACGTCCGGGTCGACCTCCACCAAGGGGTGACGGGCCGCCAGGACGTCGGTGTGCGCCCAGTGGGTGGTCGCGCGCAGGCCGTCGAGCAGCCCGGCGGCGGCCAGTACGAACGCGCCCGTGCACAGCGAGGCCACCCGCGCGCCCGCCTCGTGGGCCGTGCGGACCGCGTCGACGAGCTCGGCGGGCGGGTCCGCGTCGACGTCGGCCCACCCGGGGACGATCACCGTGTCGGCGTGCGCGAGCCGGTCGAGCCCGGCGTCCGGCTCGAGCCGGAACCTGCCGAAGCGCACCGGCCCCGGCCCGCAGACGGTGAGGTCGTACGCCGCGTCGTCGAACACCTCGTACGCCACGGAGAGTTCGAAGTGCAGCATTCCGTCGGTGACGGCCAGCGCGACTGTTCCCATGTCCGTAATTGTACGGGGCGTGTCGTTCCGGACACTGGCTCGGGCCGACGGCCCCTGACAGCCTTCTCGTATCGGAAGAGGACAGCGGGCAACGGAGGAAGTCATGGGTTCGGTACGGACGGTCGCGGTGTTCGGCGCCTACGGGCACACCGGGCGATTCGTGGTGGCGGAGCTGCTGGAGCGCGGATTCGTCCCCGTCCTGTCCGGGCGTGACGCCGGCAAGCTGGCGGAGTTCGCGGCGTCCCGTCCGGAGCTCGCCGGCCTCGCCGTCCGGCCGGCCACGGTCGACGACCCGGCCTCGCTCGACCGGGCGCTCACCGGCGCCGCCGCCGTGATCAACTGCGCGGGGCCGTTCGCCTCGACCGCCGCCCCGGTGATCGAGGCGGCGCTGCGCGCCCGGATCCCGTACGTGGACGTGGCGGCCGAGATCGAGGCCAACGTCGACACGTTCGCCCGGTTCGCGGAACCCGCCCGTGCCGCGGGCACTCTGGTGGTCCCCGCGATGGCCTTCTTCGGCGGTCTCGGCGACCTGCTCGTCACCGCCGCTCTGGGAGACCGGACGTCGGCCGACGAGGTGCACGTCGCGTACGGGCTGAGCAGCTGGCACCCCACGGCCGGGACCCGTACGGCGGGGGCGGTCTCGCGGGAGCGCAGGGACGGCCGGCACGTCCGTTTCACCGGGGGGCGTCTGGAGTACGGCGACGGGGCACCGTCCACGACCGAGAAGTGGGCCTTCCCCGACCCGCTGGGGGTCAGCTCCGTGATCGGCGACTTCACCATGGCCGATGTCGTCACGGTCCCCAGCCACCTGGACGTCCCCGAGGTCCGCACCTACATGGCCGCCGGGGCCGCGAAGGACCTGGCCTCATCGGACACCCCGGCGCCGGCCGCGGTCGACGAGCGCGGCCGGTCCGCCCAGACCTTCCTGGTGGACGTGGTCGTGCGCTCCGGCGGCGAGGAGCGGCGCGCGGTGGCGCGCGGTCAGGACATCTACGCCGTGAGCGCGCCGCTCGCGGTGGAGGCCGTCGACCGGGTGCTGTCGGGCCGGACCAGGACGGTCGGGGTCGCCTCGGCCGGCGCGGCCTTCGAGGCGGCAGACTTCCTCGGCGCCCTTTCTGCCCATGTATCGGTGGAATTGCCGTAGCTGGTACGGAGGAGGGGCCTGCCCACTCCCGGAGGGGCCGACCGGCCGCCGGAGGGGCCTGCGCGCTCCTGGAGGGACCGGCCGACCGCCGCAGAGACCGGTTCGGCCGCCGCAGGGACCGGTTCGGCCGCCACACCTGGGCCGTCACACCCTGCGCCCCCCGTACGGGCGCGGAGCGATTGCCGTGGCCGCAGGGCGGGTCGAGGATCGGATCATGTTCAGCGGCGCGCACGTGATTCTGTACACCCGGGACGCCGAAGCGGACCGGAATTTCCTCAAGGACGTCTTCGGCTTCGAGCACGTGGACGCGGGCGGCGGCTGGCTCGTCTTCAAGCTGCCGCCGGCCGAGATCGCGGTGCATCCCACGACGGAGGAGCCGAAGCACGAGGTGTACCTCATGTGCGAGGACCTCACCGAGACCCTGACGGCCCTGGAGGACCGGGGCGCCGAGATCTCACGCGCCATCACCGACCAGGGCTGGGGGCTGCTCGCCGCCGTCCGGCTGCCGAGCGGCACGGAACTCCCCCTGTACGAACCGCGTCACCCCACCGCGCACGGCCTGTCACCCTGACGGCGCACCCCGATGACGATCACCATCTCATATCTGAGATAACGTGACGCCATGGCAGACGACTACCTCGTACGCATCGGCAAGCTCATCCGTGACGCCCGTCAGCACCGCGGCTGGACGCAGACGCAGCTCGCCGAAGCACTGGCCACGAGCCAGAGCGCCGTGAACCGGATCGAGCGCGGCAATCAGAACATCAGCCTTGAGATGATCGCCCGGATCGGCGAAGCCCTCGACAGCGAGATCGTGTCTCTGGGTTACGCGGGACCGATGCACCTCAGGGTCGTCGGCCGCCGCAGGCTCTCCGGCGCCATCGACGTCAAGACGAGCAAGAACGCCTGTGTCGCGCTGCTCTGCGCCTCCCTCCTCAACAAGGGCCGCACGGTCCTGCGCCGGGTCGCCCGCATCGAGGAGGTCTTCCGTCTCCTGGAGGTGCTCAACTCCATCGGGGTGCGCACCCGCTGGATCAACGACGGCGTCGACCTGGAGATCGTGCCCCCGGCCGAGCTGGACATGGACTCGATCGACGCGGACGCCGCGATCCGCACCCGCTCGATCATCATGTTCCTCGGCCCGCTGCTGCACCGCATGGACCGCTTCAAACTGCCGTACGCCGGCGGCTGCGACCTCGGTACGCGCACGATCGAACCGCACATGATCGCGCTGCGCCGCTTCGGCCTCGACATCACGGCCACCGAGGGCATCTACCATGCCCAGGTCGAGCGCTCGGTCTCCCCCGGCCGCCCGATCGTGCTCACCGAGCGCGGGGACACCGTCACGGAGAACGCGCTGCTCGCCGCGGCCCGGCACGACGGCGTGACCGTCATCCGCAACGCCTCCTCCAACTACATGGTCCAGGACCTGTGCTTCTTCCTGGAGGCCCTCGGCGTACGGGTGGACGGCATCGGCACCACCACCCTGACCGTGCACGGTGTGCCCCAGATCGACGTGGACGTGGACTACTCCCCCTCGGAGGACCCGGTCGAGGCGATGAGCCTGCTGGCCGCGGCCGTCGTCACCGAGTCGGAGCTGACGATCCGCCGGGTCCCGATCGAGTTCATGGAGATCGAGCTCGCGGTCCTGGAGGAGATGGGCCTCGACCACGACCGCTCGGCCGAGTACCCGGCGGACAACGGCCGGACCCGCCTGGTCGACCTGACGGTCCGCCCCTCCAAGCTGGAGGCGCCGATCGACAAGATCCACCCGATGCCGTTCCCCGGCCTGAACATCGACAACGTGCCGTTCTTCGCGGCGATCGCGGCCACCGCCCAGGGCAAGACCCTCATCCACGACTGGGTCTACGACAACCGGGCCATCTACCTCACCGACCTCAACCGCCTCGGCGGCCGCCTCCAGCTCCTCGACCCCCACCGCGTCCTGGTGGAGGGCCCCACCCGCTGGCGCGCCGCCGAGATGATGTGCCCGCCGGCCCTGCGCCCCGCCGTGGTCGTCCTCCTCGCGATGATGGCGGCGGAGGGCACCTCGGTCCTCCGGAACGTGTACGTCATCAACCGGGGGTACGAGGACCTCGCGGAGCGCCTGAACTCGATCGGCGCGCAGATCGAGATCTTCCGGGACATCTGACGGAACAGCACCGCCGCACCCCTTCCGACCTGCGAATACGCTGGGCAGAGGGCGGTGCGGCGGTGGCTGTGGGCGGCTCGTCCCCTTCCCTTCTGCCAGGTCACGCCGGACCGTCGAAGAGCGCGAGCCACAGGAAGCGATAGCTCGGCTCGGGCGACCGGCAGGATCGTGACCACGGTGCCGTACAACCCTGAACGGCTGTCACATGTCTGTTGTGGGTGACGTGGTGCCGGTACCTCGGCTGTTCACCGTTGGACGCGTCTGGCTGACGACGTCACCAGTGTCCTGGACACTGGTCGAACCAGGCGCGGGCACCGCCACGTCCCCCCACCCGTACACCCCGCTCACCGCACGCTCGCTGAACGGCGCCGGGGACATTCCACTGCTGGACCACGCGGGGTCCGTCGCCCACAGCCCCGACGGGAGCCCGCTTGTCCTGGGCGGCACCCTCGCCCACGGCGAGGGCCTGTACCGGATCGCCCAGGACCCCGCCACCGGCAAGCCCACCGCCGCCCTCCTGCGCACCCTCAACCGGCCGACCGCCCTCACCGTGGTGAAGGAGACCCTGCCGCCGACCGGCACCTTCGACTTCGACCGCGCGGGCGGGAGGCTGACGGCCGGCTGGACGCTCAGCCGCTTCAACGCCAAGACGACGCTGACGCTGACCCATACGGCCTCCGGCCGGACCGCGAAGGTCGTCCAGGAGCCCCGGGAGGGCGCGACCGCGCACTCCCTGACCTGGGACGGTCTGTTCAAGGACGGCCTTCCGGCGTTCAACGGCGCCTACACCTGGGCGATGACGGCTGTGCCGGCCAACGGCGTCGGGCCGGCGGTCGAGCGCAAGGGGTCCTTCACCCTCACGCGCGCCCCCCGTCCGCACGACTTCGACGACAACGGCTCCCCGACGTCCTCGTCCGCCACTGGGACGGCACCCTGTCGTCGTACGACATCAGGCAGGTCTGGAACCTCGACGCGTACGAGGCGCCGTACGAGCTCCCGATCGGCGGCGGCTGGGGCGGTTTCGACAACCTCATCGGCATCGGCGACGTCGACGGCGACGGCCGCAACGACCTGCTCGCCGACACCCGAACCCCCGACACGGACGACACCGTCCTGCACCTCCACCACGGCACCGGCCGGTGGGGGGCGCCGTTCGCCCCTGCCAAGTCCCGCGACGTCGAGCAACGCTCCTGGCTCGGCAACCTCTTCTGAGACCCGGCACCGACCGCGACGGCCGGCACTTCGAGCGGGGCTGATTCGCGACCGGATCTCCACCCGTCTCGCCGACAGGGCTATGGTGAATCGCACTCACGATCGCAAAGCGTCAAACCGCGAAACCACACGGGGATCTTGTGTCATTCGACGAGGAATGGGCCGGTATCAGGACAGCGGCCGGCGAGAAGCAGACCGCCATGCGCCTCAACCAACTCGACGGCGGGGGCGGAGGGTCGCAGCAGTACGGAACGTTGAAGGTCGAGCAGACGGACCTCGCGGCCATCGGTGACGCGGCCTTCAAGCTGCATCAGCGGCTGAGCACCGACGGCGACCACGCCAAGGCCAACACTCAGGAGGCGGGCGCGGCGATGAAGCAGGACTTCGCGCTCGGCCCGGCCCTGACCACGGTGGCCGAGAAGTGGCGCAAGCAGGTCGACACGCTGCTCGACGCCTGTGGTCACATCTCCAACCACCTGGAGTACTCCAAGAAGACCCACGCGGACGACGAGCACACGTTCGCGACCCGGTTCAAGTTCGAGCAGCTCGACAAGGGCTTCGAGGAGAGGGCGCAGCACTGATGGATCTCGACGCGCTCAGGTTCGGGGACTTCTCGAAGCTCGGTACGGCCGCCGGTGACTGGGAGACCATGGCGAAGAAGCTGTGGGAACTGGAGTCGGACGCCCGCGACAACCTCGGCGGCAAGGCCGCCAAGGCCAGTTGGGAGGGCGTGAACGCCACTGTCACCAGGGAGTTCATCGGCAAGACGGCCAAGGAGTTCGGCGACGCCGCCACGCAGGCGACCAGCATCGCCAACATCCTCAAGGACACCCATGGCGAACTCGTCGGCTACAAGAAGCAGCTGAACGACGCGATCCAGCAGGGCCTGACCCGGAACCTGACCGTGGTGGAGACCGGGAACGGTGGTTTCACCGTCACCATGAACATCCACCCGGACCGGGCCGCCAAGGGCCACGAGGTGCCGGAGCACAGCCCGGCGGACGCCACCGCGCTGCGCGACCAGGTGCAGAAGATCCTGGAGCAGGCGACCGAGAGCGACAGCACCGCGGCTCAGGCGCTGACCATGCTCGTCGGCCAGACCGAGTACGGGTTCTCCGACGCCGCCTACTACAACCGGGACCGGGCCGCGCAGGCCATGAAGGACGCGGACCGGATCGCGGAGCTGCTGAAGAAGAAGGGCGACGACCTCACTCCCGAGGAGTTCGACCAGCTCAACAGGGACCTCGCCGCCTACAAGGACGACCGGCTCTTCCAGGAGAAGCTGGCCACCACGCTCGGCCCGCGCGGCGTCCTCGACTTCTGGGCCGACCTGTCCGACCCCTCGGACGGCGGTGACCTCCAGCGGGCGCGTCTCAAGGAGCTCGGGGACTTCCAGCAGAACCTCTCCCTCGTCCTGGCGGGCGCGACCCAGTCCGACAGTCCCGCCATGCGTACCTGGGAGAACGACATGGTGAAGCTCGGCGACCAGCGCATCGAGACGCGTGGCGCCCAGCCGTACGGCTTCCAGATCATGAGCAACCTGATGCGGACCGGCGACTGGGACAACCGCTTCCTCAACGACTACGGCAACAAGCTCGTCGAGACCGAGAAGAAGATGAAGCTCCCCGCCAACTACTGGAACGCCGGGGTGCCGCCGATGCCGAAGATGAACTTCATCGGCGAGGACTTCGGGCGCGACCCGATGACCGGCTTCATGACCGCGCTGTCCGCCAGCCCCAACGCGGCCACCGACTTCTTCGGCGCCGACAACCCCGACAACGCCAAGTACGTCCTCGGCGACCGGCAGGTCTTCGACGACACTCCGCTGAACAGCAAGGACGGCAACTCGGCGTTCAACGCCACCGGCGCCGCGCTGGCGGCGGCCGCCACCGGCATGAACCCGAACGACCCGACCGCCCGTCAGGTCGACCTCACCCCCGAGCACCGGAAGGTCCTGGACCGGTCGCTGGAATACCTGTCGGCGCGCGGCGACGAGTTCCCCTCGGAGATGCGCGACGACATGGCGAAGGTCCTCTCCCGGCACAGCGACGTCACGCACCACTCGGCGAGCTCCCTGTCGGACAACGACAGCGACCCGCGCCAGCTCGACCGGGCCCAGCTGCTGGAGGTCACCAAGCAGATCTCCCGTGACCAGGACGCGTACGGCATGCTCAACGAGGCCATGAACCGGGAGATCCTCAACGACATCCACAACGAGCACCCCAGCGACCCGAAGGAGACCCTGCAACGCGGCGGGGCGACCATCGGCTTCCTGGAGGAGGCCCGCTACCAGGCGCTGAAGACCGACAAGGAGGACCCGGCCTGGGAGGCCAAGTGGCTCTACCACGGCTTCGGCGGCGCGGCGAACTTCATCCCGGTCGTCGGCGACGCGGCACAGCGCGGCGTCGACGCGCTCGCCTACCAGTGGCAGCTCGACGAGCAGGCGCGGATCGACAAGGGCATCCAGGAGCAGAACGGCAAGACGTTCCAGTTCCGTGAGAACCAGCTGCGCGCCCTTTCCGAGGAATGGGCCAAGGCCCATCCCGGCCATGGCAACAACGCCTACACACTGGAGAACGAGATCAATCTCGCCGCACTGAACGGAAACAACCGCGCCAAGGGCCTGGCGGGTGACCAGTGAGGCGTCACCGTCCGATCGTGACGCTCGTGGCGCTCGCCGCGGGCCTCGTCGCCCTCACGGCCACCGGCTGCACGAAGTCCGCGGAGCAGTACGCGGCGCCGTCCGAACTGTGCGGGATCCCCGTCGACCCCGCCGTGCTCCGGCCGGTGCTCCTGCCGGGCGAGAAGCTGACCACGAGCCCGGCGAACTCGGACGCGGCGACCCGTCGCTGCGGCGTGCTCGTGGACGGGGAACGCGTCTTCGCCCTGGAGAGCCGCGTGGCACCCGCTAACGAGAACTACCGGGCGACCTGGGACTGGCAGATGCCCCAGGCCACGACCGTTGCCATCGGTGACGAGGGGCGGGCGACCGACACGCTGGTCGCGGCGGCGCGGAAGTGCGCCGTCAAGGGCGAGGAGCGCGTCTTCCTGGCGCGCGCGGAGCGCTTCTACCCCAAGAAGGACGACACGGCCGAGCGCAAAGAGGCCCTCGTGCGGTTCATGACCGCCTACTTCCCCACCGCGCAGAAGACGGCGGGCTGCACGGGCTGAATCCGTCCCCCGCGAGAACAGCCCCTGCCACAGCGTCGCCTCGCTGTGACAGGGGCCGCGGGCGAGGCGCTGACACGCGTCGCACCGAGGGTCTCCGTGCGGCGGCTGCTCGGACCGCGGCAGCAGCTCCCCGCCACCGGAGGTCTCCGCCACGTTCAAGACCTGGCGCGTGTCAAGGCCGATCGCAGCCGGTCCGCCGGCCGCCGCATCCCTCTCGTAGCCGGCCCGCCGCCTACCCGGCGGCCACCGCCGCCCGCTCGGCCGCGGCCAGCACCGCCTCCACCGCGTTGTCGTAGATCGCCTTCGGCGTGACGCTGCTCAGTTCGTCGATGAACGTCCGGGTGACCGGGTGGCCGACCTCGGGCAGGCGGGCGTAGACCCGGGTCCAGGTCGTCTCGTCCTTCTCGCGCACCTCGGGGTCGAGCGAACCGAGCGCTGCGGAGTGCGCGCACAGGCCGAGCATGGTGTCCACGTAGGTCCGGTAGTGGAGCACGGCCGGGCCAGGGGCCAGCCCCGAGCGCGCGAACGCGGCGAGGATGAGCTCGACCAGCCGCTGCTCGGCCGGGCCTCCGGTGGTGCGCGCGAAGGTCAGCGCCGTGATCGCCGGGTAGCGGGTCTGGACCAGCCAGGTGTCCTCGGCGATCCGGCGCAGCGTGTCCTGCCAGGACTCGTCCTGCGGGGTCTCTCCGGTCCCGTCGAGGATCATCCGGATGGTCCGCTCGGCCAGGGCGAGCAGCAGCTCGTCCTTGTCCCGGAAGAGCCGGTAGAGGATGGTCGCGTCGACATCCAGCTCCTGGCCGAGCCGGCGCATCGAAAGCCCGGCGATGCCCTCCCGCTCCGCGAGGCGGAAGGCCGCGCTCACCGCGGCCTCCTGGCGCAGCTCCCTGCTCTCCCGGCGGGTGGGCCGCTCGGCGGCGGTGCCGTCGCCGGACCGCCGGCCGGCCGTGGTCTGCGCCTTCGCCGCCGTCTTCTTCGCCATGACTCTCCTCTGCTCCGGCGCTCCCGCGACCCTACCAACGGATTTCCCACGAGATTGCCAACACCGTTGACAACAGTGCTTCGGATCGGGTTCTTTTGGCACCCACCCCCACCCCGTACGTCGTCAGGAATCCAGGAAACCCATGAGCCGGCACATACGCCTCGCCCTCGTGCAGGCCCCGGCCGAGTCCTTCGAGCAGTTCGCCGAGGGCCTCCGGCTGCGCATGAAGTCGCCCAACCGGGCCGATCTCGTCGTCTACCCCGAGCTGCACCTGTGCTCCGAGGGCGTAGAGACGATGACCACCCTCGACGCGTACTACGAGACGTACGCGGAGCCCCTCGACGGCCCGCGCGGCACGGCGCTCGGCGCGCTCGCCCGCGAGCTGGGGATCTGGCTGATCCCCGGGACCGTCCTGGAGCGCGGCGCGGACGGGAAGGTGTACAACACCGCCGTCGTCTACAGCCCGGACGGGGAGCTTGTCGCCCACTACCGGAAGATCTTCACCTGGCGCCCCTACGAGCCCATGTGCGTCGGCCGGGAGTTCGTCGTCTTCGACATGCCGGGCACCGGCCGGATCGGCCTGTCGGTCTGCTACGACTCCTGGTACCCCGAGGTCACCCGGCATCTCGCCTGGATGGGCGCTGAGCTGATCGTCAACGTCGTGCAGACCGCGACGTCCGGCCGCGCCCAGGAGATCCCGATCAACACGGCGAACGCCATCGTCAACCAGGTCTGGGTGGCAAGCGTGAACGGCGCGGTCCCGACCGCGCAGGGCCGGAGCCTGCTGGTCGACCCCGAGGGACACGTTCAGGTAGCCGCCGTCGGCACCGAGGACACCACCCTGCTCGCCGTCGTCGACCTCGACCGGGTCGCGGCCGTGCGGAAGCACGGCACGGGCGGCGACTCCTGGCCGTGGGACCACTTCACGGCCGACGACACGCCGCTGGAGCTGCCCCTCTACAACGGCCGTATCGACCCGAAGACCTGGCGGCCCGCTGTCTCCCCGTGGATCCCGGAGGGCCTGCGGCCCGCGGCCCCGGCCGTGGCTGCTCCCGCCGGAGAGGACGTGGCCCGATGAGCAGGACGCAGGACATCCGGACCGCCGCCGCCCCCGCCGAGCCCGGCCGCCTCACCGGCCGCCTCTCGCTCGCCTCGGTGGTGACCTTCGGTCTCGCGTACATGGCGCCCAGCCTCGTGATGGTGATCTTCGGCGTGATCGCCGCGGTGAGCGCCGGCACCGCGCCCACCGCCTTCCTCGTCGCCACGGGCGCCATGTTCCTGACCGCGCTGGGCTACGCGAAGATGGCCCGCCACTTCCCGATGTCCGGCTCGGCGTACTCGTACGCGCGGAAGCTGATCGGCTCCCGGGTGGGCTTCCTGGTCGGCTGGGCGGTGCTCCTGGACTACCTGTTCCTGCCGATGGTCGCCTGGCTGGTCCAGTCGCTCTACCTCAACGCGCAGTTCCCGGGCATCCCGGTCTGGGTCTGGATGCTGATCAACGCCGGGCTGACGACACTGGTCAACATCGTCGGCCTCACCCTGACCGACCGCGTCAACAAGGTCCTGACCGGCCTCGCCGTGTTCCTGGTCCTGCTGTTCGTCGCGTACTGCCTCGTCCACCTCGTCGACCAGCCGCCGCAGTCGTACACCGCGCCGCTCTGGAACGCGGAGAGCGGGCTCGCCGGCATCTCGGCCGCGGCCGCCATCGCCGCGTACTCCTACCTCGGCTTCGACGCCGTGACCACGCTCTCCGAGGAAGCGCGGGATGCCCGGCGAACCATCCCACGCGCCGTCGTCCTGGTGATCGCGATCGGCGGCCTGCTGTTCGCGGCCGTCGCCTACGTGATGCAACTGGTCCACCCCGGCGGCATCTTCGACGACCCGGAGATCGTCGCGTACACGATGTCCGTCGAGGTCGGCGGCCAGGCCTTCGCGGACTGGACCAACATCGCCGGGATCGCCGGCGGCTTCGCCTCGGGGCTCGCGGTCCAGCTCAGCTCCAGCCGGCTGCTGTACATCATGGGCCGCGACGGAGTGCTGCCGAAGCGGATCTTCGGCGCGCTGAACGCCCGAACCGGGACCCCGGTGCTGTGTCTCGTCCTGACCGGCACGGTCAGCCTGATCGGCCTCGGCATCTCCCTGGAGACCGCGACCTCGTTCATCAACTTCGGCGCGTTCCTCGGCTTCACCGTCGTCAACGTGTGCGTCGTCGTGTTCTTCGTGCGCAACCGCGGCGCGGACGGCGTGAACGTGCTCGGCTACGTCGTCGTCCCGGCACTCGGTGTGTGCGTCACCCTCTACCTGATGACGCAGCTCAGCTCGGTCGCCCTGACGATCGGCGGCTGCTGGCTCGCCGCCGGCTTCGGCTACCTGCTCTGCCTCACCCGCGGCTTCCGCCGCCCGACGCCCGGCGCCACAACCCTCGTTGCTCACTGGCAGGAACGGCCGTAGTCGTTCCCGCCCTGGGGCCGGCCTTCGCGGTGCCGGGTCCGGCGGGTACGAGGGTGAGGCCGAGGAGCGGGGTTGCCGCGAGCAGCAGCCAGGGGGTGGGGCCCCGGTGGTCCAGGAGGGCGCCCACCGGGGCCGCCGCGGCGAGGACCACGAGGCCGGCGAGTGAGGAGAGGGCTCCGGTCGCCAGGCCCAGGTGGCGCTCGTCGACGAGGTCCGGGAGGAGGGCCCGGGTCGCGGGCAGGACCAGCATCTGGCCGAGGGTGAGGAGGACGGTGAAGGTGACGGCCGCCCAGAGGCCGCCGTACGAGCCGAGGGCCGCGGTCGCGGCGAACGCGGCGGCCGTCAGGAACAGTCCGGCGCGGACCATGGCCGGGCTGTCGAGCCGGGCGGACGCGAGCCGTTCCAGGGGACCCGAGCCGAACACGACGAGGGCTGAGGAGAGAGCGAACAGCCAGCCGAGGGCGGCCTGGGAACCGGTGGCGCGGTCCAGTTCGGCGGGGAGGGCCAGATAGAGCTGGTTGTAGGCGAGGAGGTAGGTGGAGTAGGCGAGGGCGAGACGGAGGAAGCGCCGCTCGCCGAGGACCGCCCGCCACTCCCCCGGGCTCCGTTCCCGGCCGCCGCCGCGGGGCAACAGCCGTGCGTGGGCGGCGAGGACCACGGCGAAGACGCCCGCCCCGGCCAGGCAGGCGGTACGGAAGTGGGCGTCGCCCGCCCCGTGCAGGAGCAGCGCGCCGATGACGGGGCCGAGGAGGGCGCCGGCCTGTCCGCCGGCGGAGAAGCGGGCCAGGGTCCGGGTGCGGCGGGGGCCGCCGGAGCGTTCGACGCGGAGCGCCTCGCGGGCGATCTCGGACTCGACGGCCGGGGAGAAGAGGGCGGCGGCGAAGCCGACGAGGACGACCGCGCCGATCACCGTCCAGGCGCTCGCCGCGAGGGCGAGCCAGACGAAGCCGGCGATCCGGAGGGCGCAGCCCACCAGGACGAGGGGGCGGGGGCCGTACCGGTCGGTGAGGGCCCCGCCGACGACGAACAGGCCCTGCTGGCTGAACGTCCGCAGGCCCAGGACGAGTCCGACGAGCGCGCCGCCGAGTCCGAGGGCGCCGCCGAGATGGTCGGCGAGGTACGGGAGGACGGCGAAGAAGCCGACGTTGAAGGCGAACTGGCTGGAGATGAGCAGGCGGGTGAGGGGGGTCACGCGGTGAGCTTTCCGTCGCGCATGGTCAGGACGCGGTCGCAGGTGTGCCGCACCGCCGCCCTGTCGTGGGAGATGAGGAGGCATCCGACTCCCAGGGTGTCCTGAAGGTCCATCAGGAGGTTGAGGACGCCGGCGCGCAGGGAGGGGTCGAGGGCGGAGGTCGGTTCGTCGAGCACGAGGAGTTCCGGTCGGGTGGCCAGGGCGCGGGCGATCCCGGCGCGCTGGCACTGCCCGCCGGAGAGCTCGTGGGGCAGCCGGTCGCCGTGCGTGGGGTCGAGGCCGACGAGACCGAGGAGTTCGGCGACGCGGACGGGGCCGTCCGCCCGCGTCCAGCGCCCGTGCACCCGCAGGGGTTCGGCGATCTGGTCGCGGATGCGGCGGCGCGGGCTGAGCGCTCCGTACGGGTCCTGGAAGACCGGCTGGAACCGGGGGCGCAGCGGCCGCAGTTCGCGGTCCGGCAGGGTCGTGAGCTCGACGCCGTCGAACCGGACCGAGCCGGCGTCGGGGCGCAGCAGCCGCAGGACGGCCGCGGCCGTGGTCGACTTGCCGCAGCCGGAGGGACCGACGAGGCCGACGGTCTCGCCGGCCGCCACGTCGAACGACACCCCGTCGACCGCGGTGCGGTCTCCGTACCGTACGACGAGGTCGCGGACCTGGAGCAGGGCGTTCACGCGGTCTCCCCGGGAGGGTGGTGGCAGGCGACCCCGCGCCCGTGGACGGTCCTCGGTCCGGGGTCCTCGCGCCGGCAGAGGGCGGTGGCGTCCGGGCAGCGGGGCGCGAAGGCGCAGCCCTCGCCCGTGGCACCGGGGACCGGTGGCGCTCCGGCGAGGACGGGCAGCCGCGAGCGGTGCGGAAGCCCGGCCGTGGGGAGGGAGGCGAGGAGGGCACGGGTGTACGGGGCCGCCGGGTGCTCCAGTACGCGTTCCACGGCGCCGAGTTCGGTGACCCGGCCCGCGTACAGGACGGCCGTCCGGTCGGCGTGGCGGCGTACCGCCTCCAGGTCGTGGGTGACGAGCAGCAGAGCGGCCCCGGCCGCCGCGCACCGCTCCTTCAGGAGGGTGAGGATCCACTCCTGGCGGTCGGGGTCGAGGGCCGTGGTCGGTTCGTCGGCGACGACGAGGTCGGGCCCGTTGACCAGGGCCATGGCGATCACGGCACGCTGACGCATGCCGCCCGACAGCGCGTGCGGGTACGCGGCGGCGGCTTCCGGTGCGAGGCCGGTGTCGGCGAGCGCCCGCCGGGCGGCCGCCCGCGCCTCGCGACGGCCGAGCCCCTGGACGGACCGTACGGCCAGGGCCAGTTGGTCCTCGACCCGGTGGACGGGCGAGAGGGCAGACAGGGCGTCCTGCGGGATCCGGGCGATACGGCGGCCGAGGTCGGCCGCGGTGACGGGGGCGCCGTGGAGCAGGATCCGGCCGGTGACCGTCGCCGTGCGGGGCGCCATGCCGAGCAGCGCGCGGGCCGTCAGCGACTTGCCCGCGCCGGACTCGCCGACCAGGGCGAAGACCTCGCCCGCGTACACCTCGAAACGGACCCCGCGCACGACCTCGACACCGGCGGGGGCCGCCCCGGGGAACGAGACGCGGAGGTCGTCGACGGAGAGGAGCGGTTCAGGAGAGGGGGGCGGCAAGGGAGCGGGCCTTCCTGGAAGTACGGGAACCGCCGCGGACCGGAGCGGCGTGGGAGAGGCGGACGGCGAGCGCGGCGAGCAGGGCGAGGGCCACGGCCGGGGCCAGCGCGGCGACGGGGGCCCGTTCGACGTAGTCGGCCGACTCGTCGAGGAGCAGGCCCCACTCGGGCGAGGGCGGCTGGGCGCCGAGGCCGAGGAAGCCCAGCGAGGCGAGGGCGAGGGCGATGCCGGGCAGCCGCAGCACCGCGTGACGGGCCACCGGGCCCGCGACCGAGGGCAGCACGTGCCGCGTCGCGATCCACCACGGGCCCGCGCCCAGGGCGCGCTGGGCCTGGAGGAAACGTGAGGCGCGTACCTCCTGGGCCAGGGCGGCCGCGTGGGCGGCGAGCGGCGGCCAGGAGATCAGGGTCACGGCGAGCGCGGCCGTGCCCGCGCCGGGGCCGGTGGCGGCGGCGACGAGCAGCCCGACGATCACCGGAGGCAGTGCGTTGGCGATGTCCGAGAGCCCGGCCGCCGTACCCGGCAGGAAGCCCAGCGCGAGGGCGATCAGACAGCTCAGCGCGGTCACCGCGGCGGCGGTGCCGACGGTCGCGGCGGCGCCGTGCCCGAGGCGGGCGAGAACGTCCCGGCCGAGCGCGTCCGCGCCCAGCGGGTGCGCGGCGGACGGGCCGGCGAGCCGGGAGGCGACGTCCACGGCGTACGGGTCGCGGAACAGGCCCCAGCCGATCACCCCCGCGAGCACGGCGGTCAGGAGCAGCGGGACGGCGACGGACACCCTCGTCGGCCGGGGCGGCGGCAGGCTCAGTCCCGCCTCGCGCAACGCGGGCCCGAGCAGCCGGCGCCGCACGAGCGAGGCGGCGCCGCCGACCAGCAGGCCGAGGACGAGGAGAGCGAGCACGCAGCCCTGGAGCAGCGGCAGGTCCTGCGCCTTCGCCGCGCCGAGGGCCGTACGGCCGATGCCGGGGACCGCGAAGACGGTCTCCACGGCGACGGCGCCGCCGGTGAGCCCGACGACCACGAGACCGATCTGCGGGACGAGCGGCGGCAGGGCGCGGCGGAGCGCGGCCCGCGTGATCCGGGCACGACTGGTGCCCGCGCCGCGCCACAGCTCCACCCACGGCTCGTCGAGGACGGCGGGGACGGCGTCGGCGACGAGCCGGCCGAGGAGCGCGCCCGCCGGGACGCCGAGGGCGAGCGCGGGCAGCACCATGTGGGACGGTCCTGCCCAGCCGGAGGTGGGCAGCAGACCGAGCCACACTCCGGCGACGATCAGCAGCGTGAGGGAGAGCAGGAACTCGGGCAGCGACGTGAGCACGGCGGCCACGGTGCCCGTCGTCGCCCTGCCCCGTACGAGCGCGGGCACGGCGAGCAGCGCGCCGACGGCGGTCGCGACGACGAGCGCCGCGCCCATCAGGGTCAGCGACACCCCGAGGCCGCCCAGGACCGAGGGTGCGACGTCGGTCCCGGAGACCCAGGAGACGCCGAGGTCGCCCCGGAGCAGCCCGGCGGCCCAGCCGCCGAGGAGCCCCGACGGCCCGGCGTCGAGCCCGAGATCGGCGCGGATGGCGGCGAGCGCCTCGGGGGTGGGCGCCTGCTCGGCGGACCGGGCGCGCAGCAGGCCGAGGGCGGGGTCCTTGCCGGAGAGCCACGGCAGCAGCCCGACGACGGCCACGAGGAGAGTCAGGGCGATCCCTCGTCCGCCGGCGGCCGCGAGGACGGGCCGCCACCGGGGCGGGATGCCCCGGTGGCGCCGCCGGCGGCCGGGCGCCGTGTCCCTCCCGCTGAGGGCACTCGCCGCACTCGGCCCGACCGAGGCGTCCGCCGCACTCGGCCCGACCGGGGCGATCACCGCACTCGGCCCCGCCGGGGCGCTCTCCGCCCCCGGCCCGCCCGGCGCGTGCGTCGTCCCCCGCTTCCCCGGCGTCGGGGTCGTCGAGGGCTGTTCTCCCTTGGGGTGGTTCATGGGCGGGCCTTCGTCAGGAGGGTTTTGACCGTCAGGGCCTTGGCCACGAGCACCCGGGCGGCCAGGGTGGTCATCGACGGGGACCTCACCGGATGTGGGTGTCCACGGTCACGAGTTCGCGCTCGCGCGGGTCGTGCGCGGCGTCCACGACCGTGGCCGCGTCGCCCTGGATGACGCGTTCGTGCAGCATCGGTACGGCCGCGTCGGTGGCGAGTACGGCGGCCTCGGCGGCGATCACGGCCCGGCGGCGGGGTTCGCCGGTCGCCGTGCCGGTGGCGGTGGTGAGCGCCCGGTCGACGGCGGGGTCGGCGAGCTGGGCGATGTTGAAGGAGCCGTCGCCGGCGAAGTCGCTGTACAGGTACGCGGCGGGGTCGCCGGAGTCGAGGACCGTGGCGCGGGAGAGGACGAAGGCGTCGAACTTCCCGGCGAGCGCGTCGGCTTCGATGGTGGCGTACTCCCGTACGTCGAGCTTCACGGTGAAGCCGGCCTTCTGGAGCTGCTGTTGGAGGAGCTGGGCGACCTCGGGGAGCTCCGCCCGGTCGGTGAAGGTGCCGATGGTGATCGTGGCGCCCTTGGGGGCGGCGGGCTCCTGGGCGCGGCGGACGGGTGTGCGCAGTTCGGCCGCCCAGGGCAGGGCGGGGCCGAGGAGTCCGCCGGCGACGTCGGCCCGGCCTTCGTACACCCCCTCGACGAGGGCGCGCGCGTCGACGGCCTGCCGGGCGGCGGCGCGGAGGGCCGGGTCCTTGAACGGGCCCCTGCGGGTGTTGAGGTAGAGGGTGTTGGTCCGGGGCATGGGAACCTCGGTGATCAGTTCCGGGTCGAGGAGGCGGGCCTGGGAGACGGGGACGGCCTCGACGATGTCGACCTCGCCGCTGCGCAGGGCGGCGGCCCGGGCGGTGCCGTCGGGGACGTACCGCACGTCGATGCCGGAGGCCTTGGCGCGGCCGCCCCAGTAGGAGTCGTACCGGTCGAGGGTCGCGGCGGCGGCGCCCTCGGCGCGGACCAGGACGAACGGTCCGGTGCCCGCGCCGACCGGGTTCACCGTCCCGCCCCGGTAGGCCTTGGCGGCGAGGATCGACAGCTGCGGTGAGCTGAGCCGCTGGGGGACGAGGGGGTCGGCCGTGCCGGTGGTGACGGTGACGGTGCGGGGGCCGGTGGCGCGGGCGGTGAGGGCGACACCGTCGAGGATCCGGGGCTTGGGCGAGGCCTTGGCCGCGGTGGTCAGGGAGCGGACGACGGCTTCGGCGGTGAGGGCGGTTCCGTCGTGGAAGGTCACGCCCTCGCGCAGGGTGAAGGTCCAGGTCGGGCCGGCCTGCCGCCAGGTGGTGGCGAGGGCGGGTACGGCGTTGCCGTCGCGGTCGAGCCGGACGAGGGTCTCGGCGGTGGACCACCGGGACAGCTTGAAGGCGTCGTCGGAGAGCGGGGAGAGGCCGGACCGGGGCGGCTGCATCATGGCGACCCGGAGGCGGCCGTCGTGGCCGGCGCCGGTCTTTCCGTCCCGTCCGGTATCTCCCGTGCCGGCGAAGCAGCCGGTGAGAAGGGTAACGGCCGCGGTGGTGAGGGCGAGGGCGGTCAGCGCCCGGCGGCGGGCACGGGGCGCGGGGCTGTTTCCGGGCAGGCCGGAGCGTACGGGCAGGCGGGGCAAGGGAGGTCCTCGGGGCGTGGCGAGCGGGTGTGCGCCGACCATATCAGGATGACAATCGTTTTCATTACGCCGGTTCCGCATCGCTCGACCACGCCGCCCCCGGCCCCGGGCACCGGCCCCACTCGCGGTTCCGCCCTCGGTGAAGACCCGCCCGCCCCGGCCCGGCCGTCCGTACAGTCCGGTCTCATGACGACTGTCACCACACGCACGGTCGAATACCCGGCCGACGGCCTCACGATGATCGGGCACCTCGCCCTCCCCTCCGGTACCGACCGCCGGCCCGCGGTCCTGATCGGACCCGAGGGAACAGGCCTCAACGACTTCCAGCGCCGCCGGGCCGACGCCCTGGCCGAACTCGGCTACGTGGCCCTGGCCTTCGACCTCCACGGCGGGCGCTGGTTCACCGACCCCCAGGAGATGCTGGCGCGCGCGATGCCGCTGCTCGCCGACCCCGACCGGCTGCGGGACATCGGCCACGCCGCGCTCGACGTGCTGCGCGCCGAACCGCGGACCGATCCCGGCCGGATCGCCGCCATCGGCTACGGCACCGGGGGCGCCGTCGTACTGGAGCTCGGGCGCGCCGGCGTCGACCTGCGGGCGATCGGGACGGTCAACGCGCTGACCACGGGCCGGCCGGGCGAGGCGGCACGCATCCGCTGCCCCGTGTGGGCCGGGGTCGGGTCGGAGGACCCGATCATGGCCGCCGCGCAACGGGACGCCTTCACCGCGGAGATGCAGGCGGCGGGGGTCGACTGGCGTCTCGTGGTCTACGGCGGGGCCCTGCACGCCTTCCACCACCCGCCGGTCGACCAGGACGTGGTTCCCGGCGTCGGCCACCACCCGGAGCACGCGCGGCGGGCCTGGCGCGACATCGTCGGCCTGCTCGACGAGTGCCTCCCCGTGACGGCCTGAACGGCCGCGCCGCCCGCCCCGCCCGTCATGGAGCGGGGCGGGCGCTCAGCCGGGCGGCACCATGCCGCCCTTGAGGCGTTCGATGTCCGAGGCCCGGACCTGGATCACGAAGAGCGCGACCAGAGCGCCGACCACGGCGAAGACCGCCGCCGTGACGAAGCCCGCGGAGACTCCGGAGGTCAGCACCTCGTCGGCCCAGGGGGGCGGGAGCTGGCCGGTCCTGGCGAACTGGGACTTCTCCAGCGGACCCGCCTGGGAGAGGAACGCGGGGACCTGCTTGTCCGCCTCGGTGCGGCTGGCCGTGCCGAAGACCGTGACCAGGATCGAGAGGCCCAGCGAACCTCCTACCTGCTGCGTGGCGTTGAGCAGGCCGGACGCGGCGCCGGAGTCCCGCTGTTCGACGTTCGACAGCGCCATGATGGTCAGCGAGACGAACATGAAGCCCATGCCGAAGCCGAAGACCAGGATCGGTCCGAGGATGCTGCCGAGATAGGTGGAGTCCACGTCGGTCAGGGTCAGCCAGGAGAGGCCGAGCGCGGCGAGCACCGAGCCCGTCACCATGAAGGGCTTCGGCCCGAACCGGGGCAGCAGGGTGGACGTGAGCCCCGCGGCGACGGCGATGATCGCGCTCACCGGCAGGAACGCGAGGCCCGTCCTCAAGGGGCTGAAGTCCAGCACCTGTTGCACGAACAGCGTGAGGAAGAAGAACATCCCGAAGATCGCCGCCGCCAGGCAGAGCATGATGGCGTAGGTGCCGGAGCGGTTGCGGTCGCCGAACATCCGCAGCGGCGTGATGGGTTGCCGGGAGCGCCGTTCGACGAGGAGGAACACGGCGAGGAGCACCACCGCCGCGGCGAACGAGCCGATGGTGTACGGGTCTCGCCAGCCCTCCTGGGCGGCGCGGATGAACCCGTAGACAAGGGCCACCATGCCGAGCGTGGAGGTGAGAGCGCCGGTGAAGTCGAAGTGGCCGGGGCGCCGCTCGGACTCCTTGACATGGCGGGGGGTGAGGAAGGCGATGAGCAGGGCGATGGGGACGTTCACGAAGAAGATCCAGCGCCAGTCCAGCCATTGGACGAGCACGCCTCCCGCGACCAGGCCGATCGCGCTGCCACCGGCCGAGACGGCCGCGAACACGCCGAAGGCCCGGTTGCGCTCCGGGCCTTCCTCGAACGTCGTGGTGATGAGGGAGAGCGCGGTCGGCGAGGCGATGGCGCCGCCGACGCCCTGGAGCGCCCGGGCCGCGAGGAGTTGCCATTCGCTCTGCGCGAGTCCGCAGAAGAGCGAGGCGAGCCCGAAGAGCAGCACACCGAAGATGAAGACCCGCCGCCGGCCCAGGATGTCACCGGCGCGGCCGCCGAGCAGCAGCAGGCCGCCGAAGGTGAGGGTGTAGGCATTGACGACCCAGGCCAGACTGGTCGTGGAGAAGTCCAGCGCGCTCTGGATGTGCGGGAGCGCGATGTTCACGATCGTGATGTCGAGGACCACCATGAGCTGGCAGGACGCGATCACGAACAGGGCGATGCCCTTTCCGTCACTGCCGTTCCTCTGGGTGGCGGTCTGTGCCGGTGTCGTCGGCTGGGGAGTACTCATGGTGGCGCCTCGGAGCTTCGCCTCTGAGTGATCCGTGGGCCGGTCAGTCCACCTTTCGACACTAAGCCCGGCCCGCGCGGGTGACCAGTTGATCAAGCGTGTGCGGTCTCGTCGAGGACCGCGAAGCCGTCGAGTTCCACGAGCGCCTGTTCGTCCCAGAGGCGTACGACTCCGATGACCGCCATCGCCGGGTAGTCGCGGCCCGCCAAGCGGCGCCAGACGCGGCCCAGTTCATGGGCCTGGGCGCGGTAGGCGTCGACGTCGGTGGTGTAGACGGTGACGCGGGCGAGGTCGGCGGGGGTGCCGCCGGCGTGCCGCAGGGCGGTGAGGAGATTGGCGAGTGCGGTGGTGAACTGCTCGGTCAGGGTGTCCCCCACGACGGTGCCCGCCGTGTCGAGGGCGGTCTGTCCGGCGAGGAAGACCAGCCGGGTGCCGGTGGCGGTGACGGCGTGGGAGAAGCCGCTGGGCGGGGAGAGTTCGGCGGGGTTGTGCCGGTGCAGGCTCATGGGGTCGGCTCCTCCTCGTACGGTGTCGCCTCACGGCCGCCCTCGTGCGGTGCCGTGGCGGGGCCGCCGGCCGGGTGTCCCTGCGGTCGGCGGTGGGACGCGTACAGCTCCTTGGCGATGATCGTGCGCTGGACCTCGGTCGCCCCCTCGTAGATCCGGGGTGCGCGGACCTCGCGGTAGAGGTGTTCCAGGAGGTGGCCGCGTTGCAGGGCGCGGGCGCCGTGGAGCTGGACGGCGGCGTCGACGACGTACTGGGCGGTCTCGGTGGCGAGCAGTTTGGCCATGGCGGACCGCCGGGGCACGTCCGGGTCGCCCGCGTCGTACGCGGTGGCCGCCGCGTACACGAGGAGGCGGGCGGCCTCGGTGCGGGTGGCCATCTCGGCGATCCGGTGGGCGACGGCCTGAAGGTCGGCGAGCCGGCCGCCGAAGGCGGGGCGGGCGGCGGTGTGGGCGAGGGCGGCGTCCAGGGCGGCCTGGGCCATGCCGACGGCGAAGGCGCCGACGCTGGGCCGGAAGAGGTTGAGGGTGTGCATGGCGACCCGGAAACCCCGGTCGGGTTCGCCGAGGACGTCCTCGGGGCCGACGGGGACGCCGTCGAAGGTGAGGGTGCCGAGGGCGTGCGGGGCGAGCATGTCGAGGGGCTCGCCGCCGAGTCCTGGCCGGCCGGCGGGGACGAGGAAGGCGGTGACGCCCCTGGCTCCCGCGCCCCGGGTGGTGCGGGCGAAGACGGTGGCGAAGTCGGCCTCGGGGGCGTTGGAGATCCACTGTTTCTCGCCGTGCAGGTGCCAGCCGCCGCGTCCGTCGGGGACGGCGTCGAGGGCGAGGGCGGCCGCGTCGGAGCCGGCGCCGGGTTCGGAGAGCGCGAAGGCGGCGACGGCCCGTCCTGCGGTGACCTCGGGGAGCCAGCGGGCGCGCTGGGCGGGGGTTCCGAAGGCGGCGACGGGGTGGGCGCCGAGACCCTGGAGGGCGAGGGCGGTCTCGGCCTCCGTGCAGGTCCTGGCGAGGGATTCACGCAGGAGGCAGAGGTCGAGGGCGCCCGCGTCGAAGAGCCGGGCGAGGAGGCCGTGTTCGCCGAGGGCGGCGACGAGGGGGCGGTTGACCCGTCCGGGTTCGCCCTTCTCGGCGAGGGGCTTCAGGCGTTCGGCGGCGAGGGCGCGGAGTTCCGCACACCAGGTGATCTGTGCCGTATCGAGCGAGAATGCGGGCATGTGGGCCCTCTCCGACGCCCTCGGGCGTCCTCGTCCCTGCGCCGTCGGGCGTCTGCGTCCTGACCCCGTCGGGCGTCTGCGTCCCGGCGCCGCCCGGCGCCGTCCTCCGGGTGCTCCCCGGCACCCTTGTCGCGAACCGTTGACTGCCGTCACCAACACGATACGCTCGTGGAGCGACGGGCGACCCCACCACGACAGGGGGACGGACTCATGGAGCTGACACCCTCGGCCCACCTCGACACCTTCGCCCGTGACCGGCTGCCGCCGCCGGACCGGTGGCCGCGTCTCCTCTTCGACCTCCCCGAGCTGGCCTACCCCGACCGGCTCAACTGCGGCGCCGAGCTCCTGGACCGTACGGTGGAACGATTCGGCGCCGACCGGCCCTCCTTCCACGACGGCGAGGGCGGCGTCTGGAGCTACGGGGAACTCCAGGACCGGGTCGACCGCATCGCCCACGTCCTCACCTCCGATCTGCGGGTCCTGCCCGGCAACCGGGTCCTGCTGCGCGGCCCCACCACCCCCTGGCTCGCCGCCTGCTGGCTCGCCGTGATGAAGGCGGGCGCGATCGCCGTCACCGTCCTCGCGCAGCAGCGCGCCCCCGAGCTGTCCGTCATGGCGGAGGCGGCCCGCTGCACCCACGCCCTCTGCGACGCCCGCACCGTCGACGAGCTCCTCGCGGCCCGGATCCCGGGGCTCCGCGTCACCCTCTTCGGCGGGGAAGGACCGGACGACCTCCTCGCCCTCGCGGCCCGCCGCGCGGGCCCGTACCCGGCGGTGGCGACGGCCGCCGACGACGTGGCCCTGATCGCCTTCACCTCCGGCACGACCGGGCAGCCCAAGGGCTGTGTCCACTTCCACCGGGACGTCCTGGCCGTCGCCGACACCTTCTCCGCGCACGTCCTGCGCCCGCTGCCCGACGACGTCTTCGCCGGTTCGCCGCCGCTCGCCTTCACCTTCGGCCTGGGCGGGCTCGTCGTCTTCCCCCTGCGGGCCGGGGCGAGCGCGGTCCTGCTGGAACAGGCCGGGCCGAAGCAGCTGCTCGCGGCGATCGAGCGGCACCGGGTGTCGGTGCTCTTCACCGCCCCGACGGCCTACCGGGTCATGCTCGGCGAGATGGCCCAGGGCGCCGCCCCGGACGTGGGATCGCTGCGCCGCTGCGTCTCCGCCGGGGAGAACCTGCCGGAGGCGACCTGGAAGGCCTGGTACACCCGCACCGGCCTCCGTCTGATCAACGGCATCGGCGCCACCGAACTCCTCCACATCTTCATCTCCGCCGCCGACGCCGACATCCGCCCCGGCACCACCGGCCGCCCGGTGCCCGGCTGGCAGGCCAGGGTCGTGGACCGCGACGGCCGGGACGTGCCGGACGGCCAGGAGGGGCTGCTCGCGGTGCGCGGGCCGGTGGGCTGCCGCTATCTCGCCGATCCCCGCCAGTCCGAGTACGTCCGGGAGGGCTGGAACGTCACGGGCGACACGTACGTCCGCGAGCCCGACGGCTGGTTCCGCTACGTCTCACGGTCCGACGACATGATCATCTCGGCCGGGTACAACATCGCCGGGCCGCAGGTCGAGGAGGCGCTCCTCGACCACCCCGACGTGGTGGAGACGGCCGTGGTGGGCCGCCCGGACGAGCTGCGCGGCCAGATCGTCGTGGCGTACACGGTGGTACGGGACGGGGTGCCGCGCGACGCGACCACGGCCGCCGCGCTGCGGGCCTTCGTCCGCGCCCGCCTCGCCCCGTACAAGTCGCCCCGCGAGATCGTCTTCCTGGACGCGCTGCCGCGCACGGCGACGGGCAAGCTCCAGCGCTTCCGGCTGCGGGACACGGTGTGACCGGGCATGACGTGTCCATCACCCCGTAAAGTGATCACGTGGCCGAGCAGCACACTCCCCGATCCCTCATCGTCTCCCTGTACGGCGCGTACGGTCGTGCGCCCGACGGGTCGCCGGTGCCGGTGGCCGCGCTCATCCGGCTCCTCGCGGTGCTCGGGGTGGACGCGCCCTCCGTGCGCTCCTCGGTGTCGCGTCTGAAGCGGCGCGGGCTGCTGCTGCCGCGCCGGACGGCGGACGGCGCCGCCGGATACGCCCTCTCGGAGGACGCCCGCCGACTCCTCGACGACGGCGACCGCCGCATCTACGCCCGTACCGAGCCGAAGCTCTCCGACGGCTGGGTCCTCGCCGTCTTCTCGGTCCCCGAGGCCGAGCGGCACAAGCGCCATCTGCTGCGCTCCCGGCTCGCCCGGCTCGGCTTCGGCACGGCGGCACCGGGCGTCTGGATCGCACCCGCGCGGCTGTACGAGGAGACCAGGCACGCCCTGGAGCGCCTGGAGCTCTCCCCGTACGTGGACCTCTTCAGGGGCGACCACCTGGGGTACGCGGCGACGGCAGCGGCGGCGGCCCGCTGGTGGGACCTGCCGGCGATCGCCGCACTCCACGAGGAGTTCCTCACGGCCCACGAGCCGGTGCTGCGGGCCTGGCGGACGGCGCCGGCGAGCCCCGAGGACGCCTACCGGGACTACCTCCTCGCCCTCGACTCCTGGCGCCGGCTGCCGTACGCGGACCCGGTGCTCCCGGCGGAGCTCCTGCCGGACGACTGGCCGGGCAGCCGCTCGGCGGAGGTCTTCACGGCCCTGCACGAGCTGTTGTGGGACCGGGGCGCGGAGTTCGTGCGCCCGTTCCTCTCGGGGGAGCCCGCCTAGAGCCCCTTTCGGGTCAGGACGTGCCCCGGCCGGTGGGGGGCTTGCGGCTGCCCGCGCGGTACGGGGCCGGCCAGGGCGCGGCCGGTCCCGAGTAGTCCTGCTCGGCCGCCGCGTGCAGGGTCCAGTGCGGGTCGTAGAGGTGCGGGCGGGCCAGGGCGCAGAGGTCGGCGCGGCCGGCCAGGAGCAGGGAGTTCACGTCGTCCCAGGAGGAGATCGCGCCGACCGCGATCACCGGGACGCCGACCTCGTTGCGGACGCGGTCGGCGTACGGCGTCTGGTACGAGCGGCCGTAGGCGGGGGTCTCGTCGGGCACGACCTGGCCGGTGGAGACGTCGATCGCGTCTGCGCCCCGGTCCGTGA
This sequence comes from Streptomyces sp. NPDC058326, assembly GCF_042879855.1. Lineage (NCBI taxonomy): Bacteria > Bacillati > Actinomycetota > Actinomycetes > Kitasatosporales > Streptomycetaceae > Streptomyces > Streptomyces sp. NPDC058326. Next base: position 168,951 of record NZ_JBHVZO010000005.1, read on the forward strand.
AGGCGCGGGCGACGGCGACGGCCTCCGCGTCGGTCGTGCCGCCCTCGGCCCAGTCGGTGGCGGAGATGCGGACGGTCATGGGGCGGTCGGCCGGCCACACCTCCCGTACCGCGTCGAAGACTTCCAGGGGGTAGCGCAGCCGGCCGTCGAGGTCGCCGCCGTAGGCGTCGGTGCGGTGGTTGGTGAGCGGAGAGAGGAAGCCGGAGAGTAGGTACCCGTGGGCGCAGTGCAGTTCCAGGAGATCGAAGCCACAGCCGGCCGCGCGCCGGGCGGCGGCCGTGAACTCCTCGCGTACGGCGGTGAGTCCGGCCCGGTCGAGAGCGGCCGGGGTCTGGTTGACGCCGGGCCGGTACGGGAGGGGTGAGGCGGCGACCAGCGGCCAGTTGCCCTCGGGCAGCGGCTGGTCGATGCCCTCCCACATGCGCCGGGTGGAGCCCTTGCGGCCGGAGTGGCCGAGCTGGACGCCGAGCGCGGTGCCGGGGGCGGAGGTGTGGACGAAGTCCACGATCCGGGTCCAGGCGGTGGCCTGTTCGTCGGTCCAGAGGCCGGTGCACCCGGGGGTGATGCGGCCCCGGGGGCTGACGCAGACCATCTCGGTCATGACGAGACCGGCGCCGCCGAGGGCCCTGGCTCCCAGGTGGACGAGGTGGAAGTCACCGGGGACGCCGTCCCCGGCGACGTACAGGTCCATGGGGGAGACGACGATCCGGTTGCGCAGGGTGAGGCCGCCGAGCCGGAAGGGGGTGAACATGGGCGGGGTGCCGGGCGGGCAGCCGAAGTCGGCTTCGACGGCGGCGGTGAAGGCCGGGTCGCGGAGCCTCAGGTTGGCGTGGGTGACGCGGCGGCTGCGGGTGAGGAGGTCGAAGGCGAAGCGGCGGGGCGGCCGGTCGACCCGGTCCGCGAGCTCCTCGAACCAGTGGAGGCTGGCGGCGGCGGCGCGCTGGGTGGAGGCGACGACCGGTCGGCGCTCGGCCTCGTAGGCGGCGAGGGCGTCCGGGAGGTCGGGGTGGCCGTCGACGGCGTGCGCCAGGGCCAGGGCGTCCTCGACGGCCAGTTTGGTGCCGGAGCCGATGGAGAAGTGCGCGGTGTGGGCGGCGTCGCCGATGAGCACGGTGTTGCCGTAGGACCAGTGCTCGTTGACGACGGTACGGAAAGCGGTCCAGGCGGAGTTGTTCGAGCGGAGCTCGCGGCCGCCGAGCGCCTCGGAGAAGATCTTCGCGCAGCGGACGGTGGACTCGGCCTCGTCGAGCTCGTCGAAACCGGCCGCCCGCCAGACCTCCTCGCGCATCTCGACGATGGCGGTGGAGGCACCGGCCTCGTAGGGGTAGGCGTGCAGCTGCATCACGCCGTACTCGGTCTCGGCGATCTCGAAGCGGAAGGCGTCGAAGGCGAAGTCGGCGGCGAGCCAGATGTAGCGGCAGCGGTGGCTGGTGATCCGGGGGCGGAAGTGGGCCTCGTGGTTCTCGCGGGTGCGGCTGTGGACGCCGTCGGCGGCGACGACCAGGTCGTGGTCCGCGGCGAGGGCGGCGGCGGGCGGGGCCTCGGTGCGGAAGCGGAGCCGTACGCCCAGGTCGGTGCAGCGGGTGTGGAGGATCTCCAGGAGCCGGCGGCGGCCGAGGGCGGCGAAGCCGTGGCCGGTGGAGCGGGTGCGGTGGCCCCGGTGGACGACGTCGATGTCGTCCCAGCGGACGAGGTCGCGGCGGAGCGCCTCGTACACGAAGGGGTCCGCGTCCCGGATGCCGCCGAGGGTCTCGTCGGAGAGGACCACGCCGAAGCCGAAGGTGTCGGAGGGCGCGTTCCGCTCCCAGACGGTGATCTCGCGGGCGGGGTCGAGCCGCTTGAGCAGGGCGGCGGCGTAGAGCCCGCCGGGCCCGCCCCCGACGACGGCGATCCTCGACGGCCCTGCCCTGTCCACCTGCCCGGCCATGACTACCGGCCCTGCCATTTCGGGGGCCGTTTCTCGGTGAAGGCCGCGTGGAACTCGGCGTAGTCGGCGCCGTTCATCAGGAGTGCCTGGGTGGCCGCGTCCATCTCGATCGAGGCGGCGAGCGGCATGTCGAGCTCGGCGGTGAGCAGGGCCTTGGTCTGGGCGAGCGCGAGTGCGGGCCCGTCGGCGAGGCGGCGGGCGAGGGCGGTGGCCCGCTCGGCCGCCCGGCCCTCCTCGGTGAGCTCGGAGAGCAGGCCGATGCGCTCGGCCTCCGCGGCGTGTACGGGGTCGCCCAGCATGAGGAGCCGGGTGGCGTGGCCGAGTCCGACGACCCGGGGCAGCAGATAGGCCGCGCCCATGTCGCCGCCGGAGAGGCCCACGCGGGTGAAGAGGAAGGCGAAACGGGTGGTGGGATCGGCGATCCGGAAGTCCGCGGCGAGGGCGAGGACGGCCCCGGCGCCCGCGGCGACACCGTGGAGGGCGGCGACGACCGGGAAGGGGCATTCGCGGAGGGCCCGGACGACCTGGCCGGTCATCCGGTTGAAGTCGAGGAGCTGGGCGGTGTCGAGGGAGAGGGTGGCGCCGATGATCTCGTCGACGTCCCCGCCGGAGCAGAAGCCGCGCCCGTCGCCGTCGAGGACGAGGGCGCGGACGGTCCGCTCGCGGGAGAGCTCGGCGAGGAGGTCACGCAGGTCGGCGTAGGCGCCGAAGGTGAGGGCGTTGAGCTTCGCGGGGCGGGCGAGGGTGACGGTGGCGACGCCCCGGTCGATGACGAGGCGCAGATGCCGCCAGTCCGCGGTGCGGGGCGTGGAGCCGGTGAACGGGCTCATGCGGAAGGGCCTCCTTCCTCCGTTCGGAGGGTATCACCCTACTGTGACTGTCGTCACGAGTACGCGATAGATGGGGCCGAGGCCCTGGGGCCGAGTGACGAAAGACCCTGCCGTGACGGGAGGGGTGCCCCTGGAACGAAGAATTGCGCACCGTAAGGTTGAAACCAGGACGTCTCGGGACGCCCCGCCCAGTCGCCCCACAGCCCGCCCCCACGGGGTGAAGGGAGCCCTGCCCCCCATGCCCGAAGCCAGCGGACCCACGGCCGACGTACGCGCGGCCGCCTCCCGGCGCATCCGGCTGCCCCACACCACCGCCGCCGTGCCGATCGCCCGCGCCCTGATCCGTACCGCGCTGACCGAGATCGGCCCCGAGGCCGCCGACCGCCCCGACCGTGACACGGCGGAGCTCCTCACCGCCGAGCTCGTCGCCAACGCCGTCGAGCACACCGCGGGCCGCGGCCCCATCGAACTCGTCGTCGAGCTGCTCCCGGGGCGCGGCGGCTGCCAGATCGAGGTCCACGACTCCGAGCCCGCCCGCCCCGACGAGCTCATCTGCCCGGATCCGGGGACCGAGATCGACCCGTGGCAGGAACACGGCCGCGGGCTCTTCCTCATCCGCGCGCTCAGCAGCGACTGCGGACACCGCCCCACCGCCCACGGCAAGGCGGTCTGGTTCACCCTGCCGGGGATACCGGCCCAGCGCCGCCCGGGGCCGTGACCGGCCGGAGATGACGGGATCCTCGCGGGCGGCGGGCGGCGGGCGGCTGGGCGGGCGACGGGCGCTCGGGGCGGGGGGTGCGCGGAACTACGCCGAGGGGCCGGCCAGCGTGGCGACCAGGACCGCCTTGATGGTGTGCATCCGGTTCTCGGCCTCGTCGAAGACGAGGGAGTGGGCCGACTCGAAGACCTCGTCGGTGACCTCCAGCTCGGTCAGGCCGTGCCGGGCGTGGATGTCCCGCCCGACCGCCGTGCCCAGGTCGTGGAAGGCCGGCAGGCAGTGCAGGAACCTGACGTCCGGGTTGCCGGTGGCACGCAGCACGTCCATGGTCACGGAGTACGGGCCGAGGGCGGCGATCCGCTCGTCCCAGACCTCCTTGGGCTCGCCCATGGAGACCCAGACGTCGGTGGCCACGAAGTCGGCGCCCCTGACCCCCTCGGCCACGTCCTCGGTGAGGGTGACGGTCGCGCCGCTGGCCTCGGCGAGCTTGCGGGCGGCGGCGACGACGTCCTCGGCCGGCCAGTACGCCTCGGGGGCGACGATCCGCACGTCCATGCCGAGCAGGGCGCCGGTGACCAGGTAGGAGTTGCCCATGTTGAAGCGGGCGTCGCCGAGGTAGGCGAAGGTGATCGCCTCCAGCGGCTTCTCCGTGTGCTCGGTCATGGTGAGCACGTCGGCAAGCATCTGGGTGGGGTGCCAGTCGTCGGTGAGCCCGTTGAAGACGGGGACGCCCGCGAAGGCGGCGAGCTCCTCGACGGCGGCCTGGCTGTCACCGCGGTACTCGATGCCGTCGAACATCCGGCCGAGGACACGGGCGGTGTCCTTGACCGACTCCTTGTGGCCCATCTGGGACCCGGAGGGGTCCAGATAGGTGGTGGAGGCGCCCTGGTCGGCGGCGGCGACCTCGAAGGCGCAGCGCGTGCGGGTCGAGGTCTTCTCGAAGATCAGGGCGATGTTCCTGCCCCGCAGCCGCTGGACCTCGGTGCCCGCCTTCTTGGCGGCCTTGAGCTCGGCCGAGAGCGCGATCAGGGCGCGGAACTCCTCGGCGGTGAAGTCCAGCTCCTTGAGGAAGTGGCGGCCGATGAGGTCTGTGGCCATGGGACGCGCTCCTATGGGTACGGTCGGAGGACGGGCGATCGGGGACGTTGGAAGTGTATACGCACTTCAACATTTATATACAGCCCCCTCCGGTGACTCAGGCGGCGTCCCGCACCACCGGGCAGCTCATGCAGCGCGGCCCGCCCCGCCCCCGGCCCAGCTCACTGCCCGGGATCTCGATGACCTCGATGCCCTGCTTCCGCAGATGCGTGTTCGTCGTGGCGTTCCGCTCGTACGCGACGACCACACCCGGCTCCACGGCCAGCACGTTGCACCCGTCGTCCCACTGCTCGCGCTCGGCCGCGTGCACGTCCTGAGTCGCCGTCAGGACCCGGATCTCCCGGAGCCCGAGCGCCTCGGCGATGGCGGTGTGCATCTGCTCCGGCGGATGGTCCGTCACCCGGAGGGGGTGGCCCTCGTCCGCCCCCGGTTCGATCGTGTACGAGCGGAGCATCCCGAGCCCCGCGTACTGGGTGAACGTGTCCTCGGCCACCATCGTCATCACCGTGTCCAGGTGCATGAACGCCCGCCGCTTCGGCATGTCGAGCGCGACGATCGCGTGCGCCGAACCGGCCGCGAACATGCCCCTGGCCAGCATCTCCACCGCCTGCGGGGTCGTCCGCTCGCTCATCCCGATGAGCACGGCGCCGTTGCCGATGACCAGGACGTCCCCGCCCTCGATCGTCGACGGATAGTCGGCCTGCCCCTCCGACCAGTGGTGGAAGGCGCCCGCCTCGGGGCCGGTGAAGAGCGGATGGTGCTTGTAGATCGCCTCGAAGTGGACGGTCTCGCGCTGTCGGGCCGGCCAGCGCATCGCGTTGATCGAGACGCCGTCGTAGATCCAGGCCGACGTGTCCCGGGTGAAGAGGTGGTTCGGCAGCGGGCCGAGGAGGAAGTCGTCCAGGTCCAGGGCGTGGAAACGGACCGAGGTCGGCTCGCGGTGCGCCGCCAGGAACTCCCGCTTGGTCATCCCGCCCACGAGCGCCTCCCTCAGCGCGACCGCGTCGAGCGAGTCGAACGCGTCCCTGAGGTGGTCGGCGGCGAGCGGCCCGTACGCCTTCTCGTCGAAGACCCGGTCGAGTACGAGCGCGCGGGCGGCCGGCACCTCCAGGGCCTCGCTCAGGAGGTCCCCGAAGAGGTGCACCTCCACCCCCCGGTCACGCAGCACGTCCGCGAAGCCGTCGTGCTCCTGCCGGGCCCGGCGCACCCACAGCACGTCGTCGAAGAGGAGGGCGTCCTTGTTGGTGGGTGTGAGCCGCTTCAGCTCCAGATCGGGCCGGTGCAGGATGACGCGGCGCAGCCGCCCGGTCTCGGAATCGACGTGGAATCCCATGCGACCCATCCTGACGGAGCCGGGCGGCCGTGGCCCGCGTTTCGGACGAGGCGGGGGTGATCGCCGTCGTCGCGAGCGCGGGGCGCGGCCCCTGCCGTGGTTTCGGGCCGGACCGCCTGACGCCCTCGCCGCGCGCCTGAGCGCCGCCCGCGTCCGACGGGCGGCAGGCCCGCCGGCGGTCTTCGCGGGCCCGGGTGCCGCCCGTCAGGTGAGCCACCCCCAGGCGGCGATCAGGACGATCGCCGCCACCAGGCCGCCGAGCAGCACCGCGGCGCGCCGCAGGAAGCGGCGGGTGTAGCCGTTGCCGGGGTCCACGGGGTGGCCGGAAGGCCGGGACACGGCTCCTCCCGGGCGTGAGGCCGTGCGGGGCACGCCGTACGCCTCCTTGAGCAGGGTCAGCCAGACCGCTTCCGGCAGGCCGGGGCGCTCCCCGTCGACGATCAGCCAGAACGCCTCTCGGGCGGAGGGCGCCGGGCTCGTACGGAGCCGGGAGAGCAGCTCGGCGACCGTGCCGACGGGGGCGTCACCGCGATCGAGGAGCGGGCTCACCGCCCAGCGGTGCAGCTCGGCGGCGTTCGCCGCGCGCTGCTCCTCCGGCGGGTCGGACGGATCGGCCTCGCCGCCCGGCGGCGCGACGGCCCAGTACTCCTGCTCCAGGGCCACCTCGCACAGCTCCCTGCGCAGCGGATGCTCCCAGGACGGCAGGCGCCGGGCGGTCTCCCTGAGGAGAAGGGTGAGGACGACGTACGCCTGGGGGCGGCGCAGCGCGCCGAGCAGCTCGCGGCTGCCGCCGCGCTCGACGAGCTCCCGTGCCTCCTCCACGGTCCGTGCGATCGGGAGCTTGTGCACGAGCCCGGTTTCGGCCTCCCGCTCCCGGCCGCCGCGCGCCCTCGCCCAGGACCGCCCCTCGCCCGCACCGGGCCCGGTCCACACGGGCGCGACCAGGGGCAGCACGGGCCGGGGGTACGGGTCGGCCCCGGGCCGCGGCGCCCCCGGTGCGGGCGGGCCCAGCCGGCCCTCGGGGGCCCGCGTCCCGGATCCGCTCGGAGATCCGTCGCCCGCCGGGGACGCGGACCGGTCGCCGGGCTCCGAAGAGCGCGGCATCAACGGATCGTCCGGGTGCGCGGGGTCGGCAGGGGCGGGCGGATACGAGCGGGCCTCGGGAACGGCTCGGGGGCGAGGGTCGGGGGCGGGCGGATACGAGCGGGCTTCGGGGACGGCCCGGTGGTCACGATCGGGGGCAGTCGGACGGGCGGAGTCGGGGAAGGCCCGGTGGTCACGGTCCGGGGCGGGCGGACGGGCGGAGTCTGGGAAAGCCCGGTGGTCACGGTCCGGGGCGCTCGGACTGGCAGGGTCGGGGAAAGCGGGGCGGTGGCGGTCGGGGGCGGATCCGTCATCACCGTCGGGGACGGTCGGGAGGTGGAGGGTCTCCGGGATGTGCTCCGGGGCCTCCGTCTCCGGCCCGTACGGGGTGGGCCGGAGCTCTCCGGTGCCCGGGAGGTTCCGGTCGTCCGGTGGCGGGTCCTGGCGGAACCACAGGTCCGGGCGTTCCGACGGTCCGGGACGGTCGGCACCTCGGAGCACGCCCGGCGCCGGCGGCGGGACCTGGCCCACCGGGCGTCCGGAGGGCGGCGGATCCTCGGCGGTCCGGCCACCCGGTGTCCTGCCCCACCGCCGTCCCGCGGGCCTCGGGGCCTGGGCGCCGTCGTCGCCGTCGAGGACCTGGAGGGCGCGCGCGGGCCTCGGGCCGGGCGGGGCCGGGGCGTCCGCGTCGCCGTCGAGGGCCTGGAGGGCGCGCGTGACCGTCTCCAGGAGAGGGCCGCGGCGGGCGGCGGAGGCCGCGTGAAGGGCGCTGCCCACCGCGTACTCCCTGCCCTCGCCCTCCGCGACCCCCCTCAGGTGGTGGCGGACGAGCCGGTCCGCGGCCTCCTCCGCCCGGTCGCCGGTCCGCTCGCGCGGGTCGACGCGGCGGCGCTCGGTGTTGTGGCTCGCCGCGCCGGACCAGCGGCCGACGAACACGTAACGCAGGGCGGGGAGTTCGGCGGTGTCGTGGGTGGCGAAGGTCCACCGGCGGTCGGTGAGCGTGCCGAACATGCTGTGCAGTCCCCAGAGCACGGGGCAGGCGGTGTCGCCGTGTTCGTCGAGGACGGTGAAGCGTTCCTCGGGGTGACGCAGCAACTCCGCGACGGCGCCGGTGAGTTCCTCGGCCACGTACGGCAGGGTCCGGTCGAGCTCCCCCTGTCCCCGGCCGGTCGCCGGGACGAGTACCTCCTCGGGGATGACGGGCAGCCGCCCGCGCGCCTCGGCGGCGTCCAGGTCCGCGCCCTCCCAGTTCCAGGCGTGCAGCCCGAGGCAGACGGAGGGGTCGAGGAGCGCGGGCGATCCGACGAGGGCGTGGCAGAGCACGGAGGTCCCGCCGCCGGCGTCCGTGAAGGGGACGCGCCGGATCAGCATCACGTCGGCACGCCGCTGGAGGCGGATCAGGGCGGGCCGGGTCTCCTCGCCGCTCGCCCGGAGCACGGGGCCCGAGATACGGAAGAGGTTCTCCGCCTCGTCGCGCGGCCCGGACCAGGCCACCGGTCCGAAGCCGGTGCTGCCGGAGAGGTTCTCGCTGTCCCAGCGGAAGACGATCTGGTCGACCTCGTTCTCCGACCGTGTCATCGGACGATCCCCTCCGTAGGTCTCGCGGGTTCCGCCCCGGGCAGCAGCCCGCACATGGCGAAGAGAGAGAGCAGTGGCGCGAGAACCCGGCGCGGCCGGGCCCCGTGCGGGAACCGGTCGCCGCGTGCCTGCCCGCCGGTCGCGGCGACGAAGTGCAGGGTGCAGTCCGCGCAGTCGTCGAAGGGCTTCAGCCAGGCGGCGCCGGCGTGCTCGGCGAGGAAGGCGTACGCGTCCCGGCTCTCGGCCCGCGGGGCGACGGCTTCCCGGCGGCCGGGCAGGGCGCGGCCGAGCCAGCGGTCCACGACCGGTTCGAAGCGCACCAGGTCGCTCTTGTTGACGGCGAGCGCGGCCGGGGCCGCGACGAGTCCGCCGCGCTGCCGGGGGATGCGGTTCAGGACGGTGGTGAAGGCCTCGTCGCCGAGCTCGCGCCGGTGCAGTCCGCTCTGTCGCCTCACCGGGTCGAGGGAGGGCAGCCGGAGCGCGCGCAACGGGTCGAGGACGAAGACGAACGCGTCGACGCCCATCAGGAAGCGGCCGACCTCGCTGTCCTGGGCGAGGTCCTCGCCCGCGAGGTCGAAGAAGACGACGGGCCGGGGCGTCGCGCCGCCCGCCGAGACGAGCAGACCGTCGGCGAAGCGCGCGAAGGTCTGCTGTCCGGTACGGCCCAGCTGCCGTCCCTGGTGCAGGCTCTGCACGCGCTCGCGCAGATAGGTGCGGTGTGCGTCGGGGTTGAGCGGCCGGCATTTCAGACCGTACGGTTCGAGGCCGCCGAGCTCGACCTCGCCGAGCATGGCGGCGAGGAGGTGGGTCTTGCCGACGGAGGAGCTGCCGACGAGGGCGATGGAGAGCGGTTCCCCGTTGGTGAGGTAGGGGACGGGGAGTTCGTGCCCCTCGTCGCCGTCCCGGGTGTGGGGGCAGAGGTGGTACGCCTTGCGCAGGGCGTCCGTCCGGTGGCCGGGCCGCCGTTCGGCGCTGAGGTCGAGGGGGATCCGGTTGCCCTTGGTGTCGATGGTGACGAGCAGCCGTTCGTCGTACTCGACGGGGAGCAGGCAGTGCGGGCACATCCGGCCCCGTGACGGCGGTGCCGGTACCAGTACCGGTTCGGACGCGGGAACGGCGGGGCGGACCGGCTCGTCGCCGCCGCCGAAGACCCGGCGGAACACGGAGGTACGCGGGGGCCGCGGATCCCGGGCGGAGGCCTCCGGGGGGTCGGCGGCCGGTGCCGCGCCCGGCGGGTCTCCTCCGGCCAGCGCACGTTTCCGCGCGATCTGGGTGTCGTACTCGGCGCGCCACCGGTCGAGCGGGTCCGCCGCGCCGACGCCGGTGGCGAGCGGGTCGGGGACGTTGAGGAGCCGCAGCAGCTCGGCCGGATGCGGGCGTTCCGCCGCGTGCGGGGAGAAGAGGCCGCTGTGCCCGAGGGCCGCGAGGCGCCGGTAGTCGGCCAGGTCGCCCGGTGGGCCCTCGCCCCGGTCGGGGCGGCCGGAGAGCAGCCAGTAGGCCAGTGAGGCGACGGACCACAGGTCGTCGCGCGGGTCTGCCGGGCCGCGCCCCGCTCGCTGTTCGGGCGAGGCCCAGGGTGCGGTGCCGAAGGGCTCACGGGTCTCGCCGGCGCGCAGCGCCGCGAACGGTTCGCAGAGCCGTACGCGTCCACCGTCCCAGCGCACGGTGTCGGGCGTGATCGCCCGGTGCACGAGGTCGAGCTCGCCCAGGAGGCGCACGGCCATGGCGAGTTGCCCGGTGATCGCCTCCGGGTCGTCGGCACCGAGGCGCCCCGCCCAGGCGGAGAGCGGCCGCCCGCCCGGCGGCCGGTACAGCACGAAGGGTTCGGCGGCGGTGAGGTCGAAGCCGACGATCCGGGGCAGGACGGCGACGAACTGCGCCGTGCCGTACCGCCGTTCCAGGGCGACGGCGGCCGCGACCTCCCGCTCCAGGAGCCCGTACGCGTGGGGGTCTCGGTGCGCGGACGAGGCCAGCCGGTACTGGAGGACCGGCACCGCCCCCGCCCCCAGGACCGCCCGGCGCGCGAGGACCCCCGGGCGGCCGGGGGGCCTGTGGTCCTCCCCGTAACGCACGGCGAAGCGGAGCTGCGCCTCCTGTGGGGTGAGGAACTCCAGCTCCTGGTAGTACGGGTGGGGCGGCGGGCTCGGCTCGCTGAGGTGGTCGGGATGGTCGGGCCCGAGGGGGTGGCGGGGGTCGGACGGGCGGTTCGGGCCGGCCGCGGGGTCCTGGTGGTCGGGGCCGGTGCCGGAGCCGGAGTCGGGGTCGGGGTCAGGGGCGGCGTCTGGGTCGGGTCGGTGGTGCGGGTCGCTCGGGGGGTTCCGGTCGTCGTTCGGGTGGTTCGGGTCGGTCACGGTTCTCCCGCCTCCTCGGCGCGGACGGTGTGCACGACGTCCGCGCGCAGCGGTACGAGACGGAGGATTCCGGCGTGGCGTCCCGCACCGGTCCATACGACGTCCTCGGCGGTGCCCCGCCAGACGTCGTCCCCCGCGGCCCCGCGCCGCATCGCCTCGGGCACGAAGCGGACCTGCCGGGCGGCGAGCGGGTCGTGGGAGAGCAGCCGCAGGTGCTCGGGGCCGCAGAGCGCGACCGTGCGGGCGGGGTCGTCCCCGGCCAGGAGCAACCGGGCCACCGCGTCCGGGGCGACACCGGTGAGCCGGGCGGCGTCGGGCCGGTCGGAGCGGTCGGCGAAGGCGGCGAGGCCGGCGAGCGCGTCCGGGTCACGGAGACCCTCGTACCGGGGCGGCGGCGAGGCGGCGACGTCCCGCTCCAGGCGGAGGCGGGTCTCGTCGAGGAGCTCCGCCATCCGCTGCTCGTGGACGGTGGACGCGGTGGCGCCCGGGTCGCGCTCGATGCCCGCCCAGCACCGGTCGAGGATCAGCAGAGTGCCGGCGACCAGATCGCCGGCGAGCGTGTCGACGAGCAGGGGTCCCCCGTCGCCGTACCGCCGCTCCAGCCACTCGGGCGCGGGGGCGGGCGCGTCGGCCGGGGCGGGAGCCGGGACGGTGTGGTCCTCGTCGTACGGGCCGGACGTGCGGGGAGACGGGGGCGGCGGCGCGGGAGCCTCCGTCGGCGCGGGTTCCTCGTCCATGTCCGACCAGACGTCCTCCACCCCGCCGTCGGTCCAGTCCTGCCAGCTCCAGGAGGCCGTCACGCCGTCCGTCCCCTGCGGCGGCTCCGCCGGGGAGTCCTGCTCCGGTGGCGCGGCCCACGGCGGGTACGGCTGCCCGTGCGCGTACACCCGACCGTGTGCTTCGGCCGTCTCCGCGAGGTTTCTGAGCAGCCGGGACACCGCCGCCGCCCCCGAGGAGCAGTGGTGCCGCACCTCCGCGAAGAGCCAGTCGTGCACGGCGGTGGTGACGAGGAGCGTCTGGGTCTCCCGCAGGATCCGCCAGGCCTCCTCGGGGTCCGCGAGGGCCCACCAGTCGTCCACGGCCCGCGTCCAGTCGCGCAGCGCGAGGAGGACGACGGCGGTCAGGGACACGGCGAGCGCCACCGCCGCGAGCCACGACGGCGGGCCGAGGAACTGGCCGAGTCCCGCCCCGGCGAGACCGCCGAGCAGACCGCCGAAGAGGCGGGGCGCCGCGCCCGTGGCGCCGCCACCGTCGATCCGCCCGTCCGGGGAGCGGTTGGGCCTGCGCCGCAGCATCAGATGGGCGAGCCCGGCGGCGAGCACGCCGACGGCCGGGCCGAGGACCCAGCCGAGGACCGGCCACACCCCGGCGAGCAGGGCGAGGACCCCGGTCACGGCCAGGGCCACGGGGCGCGAGCCGCCGGCCGTGAACGGGTACCGGCCGCCGAGCCGCCGCAGCCGCTCGGGCCCGCAGATCGCGTCGAGCCGGGCGAGCCGGGCGGCGCTGCCGACGGGTGCGGTGCGCGCGGAGAGCGCGGCGAGCCGGGCCGCCGCGGAGCGGAGCGGGAGCCCCTTCCCGATCAGGTCGTGGGTGTGGTCGCGCAGGGCCGGGACGATTCCCGCCCGCGAGATCTCCCTGGGCAGCTCCGGCAGTTCGACGCCCCGGTCGCGGAGCACGCCACGGTGCTCGGCGGTGAGCCGGCTGCCGCCCGCGGCACCGAACGCGTCCGCGACGGCGGTACGGAACCGGGCCAGCTCCTCCGTCACCCGCTCGATGTCCCCCGGCAGGTCGACGCCGCGGCCTGCTCCGGTGAGGAGCCCCGCCGCGCCCCGCACCCGGCGGTAGCCGTCGACGGCGGCGCCGACGGCCTCGTCGCAGGCCGCGAGCCGGGCCCCTGCCCGGCCCTGCGGAGGGAGCCAGCGGTGGCCCGAGAGGGAACGGGGGACGCCCTCGTCGAGGAGGAGGGCGAGGGTGCCCGGCACCTGCTCGGCGGCGGACGCGGAGGCGGTGCCGGCCGGGACGTCCGGGCCGGTCAGCCCTTCCACCGCCTGCCGCCAGGCACGGGCCCGCGCCTCGTCGGTCAGGTCGTGCTCCAGGACGCGCACGGCGGGTACGGCGACACCGTGCACCACCTCGCCGAGCGCGCGGAGAACGGCGTCGAAGACCTCGGGGGTGGCCAGGACGTCGACGAGCGGGCGCAGGACGGCGTCGCCGGGGACGCCGTCCTCCACGGTGTCGAACAGCCACAGGACGCCCGCCGCGGGCGGGCGGAGCGTGAGGGAGCGGCGCAGGCTCCGCTCGCCCCGGGCGCCGACGGCCAGACAGACGATGTGGGCGGGTCCGTAGGAGGAGAGCCGCTCGTAGAGCAGCTGGTGGGCGACGAGCCGCTCGGCCTCGTCGAGGACGAGGAAGCGGCGCTCGCCGCCGGACTGGGGGGTGTCGAGGGCGGCGCGGACGGCCGCGTCGTGGTCGTGCGCCCCCGCCGTCCGCAGGTCGAGGCAGACGGCGTGGCCTGGCAGGGGCCGTTCGGGCAGGACACGCGGGCTCACACGGTCTCCCCGGGCTCGTCGTCGAACTCGGGCCCGAAGTCCGGCTCGGGTTCCAGCTCCCAGTCGCCCTCGTAGACGGACGGGAGGGGCGGGGGCGCTGCCGCGGGCTGGGGGGCGGGGGTGGTGCCGTATCCGGTACGGGGGTCGGGCGGCGCTCCGTTCCCGTGCGCGGGGGGCTGCCCGGCGCCCTGCCCGTGACCGGACCAGTGGCCGGACCCGGAGGCCGGTCCGGCGCCGTTCCCGTGGCCGGAGGCCGGGACGTGGTGGCCGTCGGCGGACCCGTGGCCGGTCCCGGGCCCCGGTACGTGGCTGTGACCGGGCCCCGGGACGTGCCCGACGCCTGGCCCCGGGACGTACCCGGCGCCGTATCCGTGCCCCGACGCGGGCACCTGCCCAGCGCCGTACCCATGGCCGTATCCGCCCTGCCCCTGCCCGGGGCCCTGGCCACTCGTCTGCGTCTGGCCGGCTCCCGGGCCGTGGCGTTCGTAGAGGGCGCGCAGGGTGGGCCTCACCGCGTGGGCCGACTGGGAGAAGCGCATGCCGAGGGCGCCCGGGTAGGTGACCGCCCAGAAGTGGCGCAGCGGGGTCAGCCATTCGCTGTCCGACTCGCCGTACTCGGCGACGAGCGCGTCGATCAGGGCGAGCTGGCGCGGGGCGACCTCCTCCACGAAGTGGGTGAAGAGGGGGGAGGGGGCCGACGGTACCTGCGCGAGGCCCCTGGGCAGGGCCTGCATGAGGCGTTCGCAGAACTGCTCGATGATCTGTCCCTCGTCGAGCAGCGCCCACCGCTCGTACGCGCGCAGCAGCCCCGCCCAGCTGGAGAGCGAGCCGTCGTAGCTCTCCAGGCGCAGCGACATGGTGGCGGACTCGCCGTCCTGGAGGCGGATGCGGACGAGATGGGGCGATCCCGCCGGGCCCTCGGCGGCGACGTGTCCGTTCCACATCGCGCAGAGCAGCCGGTGCAGGATGCGCTGCCGGTCCTGTTCGGTGGAGACCAGCCAGTCGTCCTGGTAGCCGAGCCGCTGCCGCCAGTGCAGGAAGTCGTCCTCGCTCGCCGCGTCGCGGGCCTCGGACCAGAGGCCGAGGACGCCGCGGACCTCGGAGATGTCGGTGAGGTTCATGCCGCTGCGGAAGAAGACGACGGTGAGGGAGTCGGTGTCGCCCGCCCGGCTCTCCGGGGTGACGCGGGCGGGCAGGTTGAGTTCCTGCTCCAGGTATTCGCGGGCCCGGCCGTCGGACTCGCTCGCCGGGTGCACGATGAGGATCTTGAGCGGGCCGCTGCCGTCGGGGACGAAGCCCACCGGGATGAGTCCGGCGAGGCGGGACCTGAACTGGTCGAGCCAGCGCGGGTCGACCTTCGCCTCGGCGGTCTCGTCGCCGGACGCGGCGCGGAGGAGCAGTTCCATGGAGGGCAGCAGGGGGCGCGCGAAGGCGTCCTCGTTGGCCTCGCCGAAGAGCCGCTTGACCCGCCGCTCCACGACCTGCTTGATCTCCTTGACCGCCGCGCCGGAGGAGCGGCGGACCGCGTCGAGGGCCCGCCGCCAGTCGTCGGGGCCGACGAGCCGGCCGAGGAGGCTCGCGGCGTCGGCGGACTCGGGCAGGCCCAGGCTCTGGGCGAGCCGGTCGACGACGTCGTCGTAGAAGGCGCGCAGGGTGTTCTGCGGGGGCAGCAGATAGGCGATGCCGGCCCGGTCGTCGCGGTAGAGGTCGCGGCGGCGGTCGGCGAAGGACTTCGCCTCGTCGTGCTCGTGGGCGCGGAGCGCCTTGGCGAGTTCGGCGACCTCGACGGAGGCCCGGTTCAGGGACGGCCGCCACTGCGCCTCGCCGGCCTGCCAGCCGCGGTGCCAGAGGGTCCTGGCCCGCCACTGGTACCAGGCCTCCTGGGCGGCGAGGGCCTCCTGGACGTCGGGGTCGCTCCACCGGGCGGGCACGATGCCGCCGACGGTGCCGCTGATCGGGGGGATGGGTGGGGCGAACGCCTGGACGTTCGGGGGGCGTTCGGGTTCGTTGCGGCGGTTGTCGAGCATGCCGGTGAAGCCTTCTCTGGCCACCCGGTCGGGGTGGCCCGGCAGGCCGCCCAGGACGACCTCGACCTGGAAGGGGTCCATGTGCCCGAGGAGTTCGCGTACGCCCGCGCTCGGCCTGAAGTCCTCGGTGAGGCGCGGGATCTCCCGGGCGAGACCGCTGTCGAGGCGGCGCAGTCCCTGCTCCATGCCCCCGAGCCGGTTCCGCAGCTCCTGGGTGATCTTGCCCTTCCCCCGGGGGAGTTGCTCGGGTGCGGGGACGTCCGGGGCCTCCCGGGTCCAGAGGCGGCCGATGCCGGAGCGGGTGAACAGTTCCCTGACCTGGTTCTGCCCCTCGCGGTCGGGCCGCCGGGCGCGTTCGGACATGCTGCGTACCGCCTGGGCGAGGAGGCGGGCGGCGACGATCTCGGCGAGGTCGTCGACGGGCACGGTGAGGGAGGCGGCGAGGCTGGTGGACATGCCGCGGTAGCCGATCCCCGTACGGCCCGGGGTGGAGCGCTCCACGGCCTTGTTGATGAAGCTGGCGGCGAAGGACTGGTAGTCCTCCTCCACCCGGGTCGCCGAGCCGTTGTCGTAGCCGAGGTCGGTGCCGATCAGCGACATCACCATGGCGGCGATGGAGCGGCGCAGGTCCTCGCTGCCGATGACGGACGGCTTGGAGAAGAGGAACGCGGTCTGCATGGTGGCGGGGCGCAGGGCGACGACGCCGTCGCCGGGGTAGGTGACGCTGAGCCGGCCGCGGTCCTCGACGTCGCCGACCTGGTCGACGGCGTCGGGCACGTTCTGGTCGTCGACCAGCCGCGAGAGGTCCACGAGGGCGCGGGCCGAGTTGAGTTCGGCCTCGCGTCCGCCGCCGGCCTCGGGCGGGAATGCGGAGGGCATGACGACGAGCGGGTAGATCTTCACCCCTGGCACGTGGGCGTTGCGGAACTCGTGCCCGATGAGATGGATGAAGTCGTAGAAGATGCCGGCTCCGGTGCCGCCGGCGACGGAGAAGGCGACGAACACGTCGCAGCCACGGATCCGGCCGCCGCCGACCCGCCGGAGGTCGCCCGCGGACTGCCCGATGGCGCCGATCGCCTCGCGGAGCTGGCGCAGGACGGGTTCGAGCCCGGACCGCAGGGTCGCGAAGAGCGCGGCGCGGCCGACGGTCGGCAGCTGTCCCGCCCCGTTGTTGAGGGGGGCGACGCGCGGCTGGCGGGCCTGCGGCGGCAGCCAGAGCCGGGTCTCCTCGGGGACGGAGACGCGCAGCATGCGGGTCACCTCGGGCGAGGAGTCGAAGTCGGTGGGCAGCAGGTCGCGGACCATCCGGGAGGTACGGGCGAAGGCGGCGCCCTCGGCTCCCTTCGCCCGGAACTGGGGCTGGCTCAGCAGTTCGCCCTCGCTGAAGTCGGCGTAGACGAACTGGAGGCAGTCGGGCAGCTGGAAGGGGAGCCGGCGGCCGCCGTCGACCAGGTCGGTGCCGTCGGGGCCGCAGAGTTCCCGGCGCAGGCTGCGTTCGAGTTCGCTGCCGATGCGTCCGCCGGTGCCGCCGAGTCCGACGAACAGCATGGGCTGGTAGATCTTCATGTCGTTCTCCTCGGTGACCGGTTCAGAAGGCGGGGTCGTAGTCGCTCGCGCCCGGGGAGGCGTCCGGTCCCCCGGTCACGGGCCCGGAGCCGCCCGGGTCGCCCGCTCCCCCTCCCCTGGTGCCGGGGCCGGTGCGGGGCGGGCGGCGGGACCACGGCGTGGCGCGGGCGCCGCGCGGTGCCGGGCGGCCCCCCCGTACGACGAGTTCGTGCGCGCCGAGCGCGGTCGGCTCACCGGTCCTGACGGGGATCCGCGCGCCGCCACTGGGGCGCAGCAGCAGCTCACCCGCGCCGGTGCGGCGCAGCACATGGGCGGTGGAGGAGCCGCCGCCGGGGATCCGGCGGAGGGTCGGCGGCGCCCCGTACCGTTCGTCGACGGCGAAGGCGTAGGCGCCGCCGGGGCTCTGCCCACGGTGGACGGTCAGCGAGTCGATCAGCTGCCCGTCCTGACACAGTTCGAGGGTGACGCCGGTGAGGTCGCGGCGGCGGCGCCAGGCGACGAGCCGGATGCCGACGAGGGCGCCGAGGACGAGGAGGACCGCGGCCCCGCCCGCCACCACCTTCCACCAGCGCTCCCACCAGCTCGGCGGCGCCACCACCCGGATGTCGAGGAAGGCGCCGCGCAGGACGCGGTCGCCGTCACCGGTGTCCATCACGCTGATCCGGCCGCCGAGTTCACCGAGGGG
This sequence comes from Streptomyces sp. NPDC058326, assembly GCF_042879855.1. Lineage (NCBI taxonomy): Bacteria > Bacillati > Actinomycetota > Actinomycetes > Kitasatosporales > Streptomycetaceae > Streptomyces > Streptomyces sp. NPDC058326. Next base: position 186,696 of record NZ_JBHVZO010000005.1, read on the forward strand.
GGTGCCGTCACCGACGGTGACGGTGAAGGGGAACCGGGCGCTGCGGTTCGGCTGGGCGGTGACGGTCGCCGGGGCGACGGCGAGTTCGGCGCCGGGGGTCTGGTCCCCGAGGGCGAGCCGCAGGGTGCGCGGCTCCGCGTCGTTGTTGGTGACGTCGAGGGTGCCATGGACGGTGCCCCCGGGGTGCACGGTGGCCTGGTCGACGGTGAGGGCGGCGGTCACGAGCGGTGCGTCGCCGGCGACGACGGCGTGCAGCGGCCGCCGGTCGGAGGTGATCCCGGGCGCCTCCATGCGGGTGACGAGCTCCAGGTCGCCGGTGGCTCCGGCGGGGACGGTGAGCGTGCCGGTGAACCGCACGTCGCCCGCTTTCGCGTCGGGGGCCTTTCCGTCGTCGGCGAGCCGGAAGGCGACGGGCTCGAAGCCCTCGCCGCTGAGGTCGGCGGCGACCGAGAGCCCGGCGAGCTGCTTCGGGTCGGTGACGACGACTCCGCGCCGGGTCTGCATCCGTACCTCGACCTTCACCTGCTCCCCTGCGCGCGGGGACGCGGGGTCGAGGACGACGGTGGAGCGGAGGCGGCCCTGCCAGAGCGCCCGGACGGCGACCTCGCGGTCGCGGTGGCCCTCGGGCGCCTCGATGTGGACGCGCCAGCGTCCCGGCAGCGGGTTCGTCACGCGCAGCGCCTCGACCGGGCCGTTCTGGCCGCTCACCTCGAAGGCGGAGCCGTCGAACTCGCCGCGTACGGGGACCTTGCGGCCCGCCGGGTCGAAGTACGTGACCCTGACCTTCGGGTCGTGCTTGGCGACGGTGAGGGAGCCGTCGGTGGCGATGGGCGGGATGACGACGGTCAGGTCGGCGGGCGGCTTGCCGACGGTGCCGTGCGCGATCCGGGCGCAGCGGGCGGCGGCGAAGGTCTCCTGGAGGGCCTTGTCGATCTCGGCGGAGGTGTCGACGACCCGCATGCGCGGCACGGAGCCGGGGATCTCGGAGCAGCCGCCGAGGTGGCCGCCGGCGGCCATGGCGGTGAGGGCGGCCCGGTCGATCTCCTGGCCGAAGCCGAGGGGCCAGATCTGCACGCCGGCCGCGCGGGCGCGGGCGAGTTCCTCGGTGAGCCGCCGTGCTCCGTTGGCCTGGCGGCTGTCCCGGTCGGGGCCGTACTCGGGGCTGTCGGCGACGTCCAGCCTGCCGTCGGTGAGCAGGAAGACGACCCGGGGGGCGGCGCCCTTCCCGGCCTTGCCCGTGCCCTTGGCGGTGCCGGTGAGGCGGGTGACGGCCTGGCGGATGGCGGCGGGGAAGTCGGTGCCCGGTCCCGTACGGGCGGGGTCACGGCGGTTCAGTTCCTGGACGCAGTCGCTGAGCCGTTCACGGCCGGCCGCGTCGGCGACGGTGAGCGGGCAGACCTCGCGTACGGGCGACTGGCCGGGCCTCTCGGAGCTGCCGAAGCCGATGACGGTGGCCCGGGAGCGCTCCGATATCTCGCCCTGGCTGAGCAGCGCCGCCGCCTCGGTCTCGCGCGCGAGGTCCTTGTCGGCGAGGCTCGCCGACTGGTCCACGACGACGGCGAAGTCGATCGGGTCGGGCCCCTCGACGAGTGCCTCGGGTCCTTCGGCGGGTGCGGCGGCGGTCTTGCCGGCCGGGGGCCGGGGCGCGCCCGAGGCGGTGGTCGCCGCGAGCGGGCCGGAGAGCGCCAGGAGCGCCCCGGCGAGGAGCAGGGCGCCCCCCTTGTTGTTCCACTGCATGTTCTCTCTCACCACAGTTCGCTGAAGAGGGCCAGGAGGGCGCCGAGCACGAGCGCGGACACGCCCAGGCGCAGCCACCGGTACTTCGCCGCGAGCACGAGTCCGTGCACGCTGGCCTGTTCGAGGAGCCAGCCGGTGGCGTCCGTGCCGGACGCGGTGAGCCGCTCGCGCAGCGCGGGCTCGGACGGCCCGGCCGTCAGTTCGCGCAGCAGCGTGCGGTCGGCCCCGATCCGGGTGCGGGGCAGCACGACCGAGACGAGCATCAGGACACCCGCCGTCCACAGGGCTCCCGAGAGCAGCAGGAACGCGAGTCCGGCACCGGCGGCGGGCAGGGGGCCCCGGTCCGCGGAGAACACGACGGCGAGGAAGGCGAGGGCGCCGGAGAGCAGGATCGCGGCCTTGGTGTCGGCACGTCCGATGTCCTCACGGACGGTCGCGAGCAGCCGCTCGGCCATGAACCGGAGCTCTTCGGGCGGTACGGGGGCGGGGACGGGGCTCGGTACGGGGGCGGGGTCCCGTACGGGATCCGCGGCGGGGTCCCGTACGGGATCGGCACCGGTGTGCGGCGTCGCGGGGCCCCGCGCGGGGCCCGGGGTCGTGGTCATGCGTCGTCCCAGTCGTCGAACTCGGAGCTGGGGCGGGCCGGGCGGGCGGGCCGCCGGGGACGCTCACGCCGTTCGCGGTCGTACGGGTCGTCGCGGTCGTACCGGTCGTCCCGCTCGTACGCGTCGCGCCGCTCGTACGGGTCCTCCTCCTCGTACCGCTCGTGGCCGTCGCCGTGACCGTCGCCGTAGCGGTCGCGCGACCGGCCCCGGTCGCGGGGGTCGCCGTCGCGGCCCCGCTCGCGCGCCCTCCCCCGCTCCCGTTCGCGGTCCCGTTCGCGCTCGGAGCCGGACTCGACCCGGGTCGGCTCGTACACCCGGGGGTCCCGTGGGGCGTCCCCGTGGTCCTCGTCCCAGTCCGGGCGGCTCGGCTCCGGCAGCGCGTCCTCCAGGGCGAGGTGGCGCGGCGGGGTACCGCCCGAGGGGTTGAGGACCCGGTCCGTGATGCCGTCGATGACGGTGCCGGTCTGCGTCCGCAGGTACATGAGGACCTGGTACATCTGCTCGCCGATGTCGTGCCGTTCCAGGACCCCGGTGTCCAGGAGCCGGTTGAAGACGGCCAGGTAGTCCTCCTGGCCCTCGCGCCGCTCCCGCTGGAGCTGGGTGCGGATCTCCCACTGCTTGTCCGGGTGCATCGCCATGTGGTGGGCGATCTGTGCCAGGTCGCCGCGCCGGAAGAGGGCCTCCATCTCGCGGGCGCGGTCGGCGACCAGGGCCCGCTCGGCGGCCTCCCTGCGCCGCTCCGCCTCGGCGACGCGCTCGTCGGCCTCCATGGTGACGCCGACCCGGTCACGGCGGGAGACCTCGGCCTTGACGGAGTCGTCGAGGTCGATGAAGACGAGGACGCGGGTCCGCAGCCCGATGTCCCGGCCGAAACTGAGGCGTCCGGCGCTCAGTTCCTCCCGTACGGCCTCGTCCGCGCGTTGCGCCTCGGTGATCCGGAACCTCCTGGAGAGCCTGCGCAGTCCGTCGAGGAGCTCGTCGTGGAGCAGCTCGGCGACGTCCTCGACCTGTTCCCTGACGACGAGGTGCGGGTCGGTCACGACCCACTGCACCTTGGCGACGGCCTCGAAGAAGACGCCGTCCCCCGCGGCCGGCAGTTGGAGTCTGAACTCGGTGACGTTACGGCCGAGCTGGACCTCGAAGACGGTGTACGGGGAGCCGAGCATCGGCTTGTTCACGTCCTCCGTGCGATCCGGCCAGACCACGCGGTGGCCACCGTTGCGGTAGAGGAGCACGGCGGCGACCCGGCCGCTCCGGCGCCGGTACGGGGGCGCGTACTCACCGATCAGCGGTCCCCGCGGACGTCCGCCGGGCCCGGACTCGGACCCGCCGGCCTCCCCGCCCCACCGGCGCTGCCCGTCTCCCCGTACGCGCTCCTGGTCCTGGTGCCTGTCCCGCTCGCGGTCCGTGTCCAGGCCCTCGTCGTCGTCGCGGCCACCGGCGTGCCGGCCGCCGTCCTGCCCGTCGTACCGCTGCCGCTCCCGGCCGTCGTACCCCTGCCGTTCCCGGCTGTCGTACCCCTGCCGCTCGCGGCCGTCCCGTGCCCGCTCGTCCCGTCCCCGCCCGTCGCGCCCCCGCTCGTCCGCGCGTGCCCGCTCGTCCGGCCTGGCGTTCCTGTGCTGCTCGGGTCCGGTCATCGGTTCGCTCCTTCCGTCACGGCGTCCCACATCCGGCGCGCCGCGGCTCTGTCCAGGGGCCGGTCACGGTCCCGGACCAGTTCGTTCAGCAGGCCCCTGAGCCGGTCCCGGTCCCTGCGGTCCACCGCGAGGCGGGGCAGGAAGGCGCAGACGTGCTCCAGCGACTCCGGGTCCTTCGCGGCCCGCCGGAGCAGACCGCCGAAGGCCTCCAGGGCGGCTTCCCCCGAACGGGCCGTGGCGAGGGTGTGCCGCAGCAGCGACGCGAGCTCGGGCGCGAGCCCGGGCCGGGTCGCGAGCAGGGCGACGAACAGGGGGCGGGCCGCGTGACCGTCGAGTTCGGGCACCTCCCGCAGTCCCCACAGGTGGGTGGTCCGGGTGCTCACGGCGCGGATGACGGCGAGGTGGACCAGGTTGGCGAGGCTGAGCCGGCCGTCCTCCAGCCACTCCCGGAGCCGCCGGAGCACGGGCGCGGGCTCACCGGAGGCGAGCAGCCGCGCCACGCTGAAGGAGGCGGGCACGAGGACCTCGACGTCGGTCGCCTCGCGGGTCCTGACGACCCGGGCGAGGGCGTCGAGGGAGCCGGGGACGCCGCCGGCGGCCAGGACGTAGCCGTGGGTGAGCAGGGCGGTCCTGACGAGCGCGTCCTCTCCGGACCGCGCCCAGTTCTTGAGCACGGCGGCGACGGCGGGCCGGACGCGCGGGTCGCGCGCGGACTCGGCGAGCGCGGTGGCGGCGGCCATGCGGGCGACCGGCTCGTCCGTCACGGCGAGCGGCACGACCAGCTCGCGGAAGCCGTGGATCCAGTCCCAGGAGCAGAGCACGCCGGCCGCGATGGAGGCCCGTACCCACACCTCGGGGCGCGGGTCGTCGCAGAGCGCGCGCAGCCAGCGGGCCACCGGGCCACGGACGTTGTGGTAGCCGTGCCAGACCTCGCCGAGGACGGCTCCGGCGAGGGCCTCGCCCTGGAAGCGGACGGCGCGCACCGGCACCTTGGCCGGGCCGAGGTCCAGCTCGCCGTCCTCGAGGACGGCGCGGGCCTGCACGGGCCGGTGCTCGGCGTGCGTCCCGAACAGGCGGCGGCCCGGGGCGTGTTCGGGGTCGAGGGTGACCGCGAGTTCCCAGGCGAGGAGTTCGGCGGCCTCGGCGGCGAGGCTGAAGGCCGAGCCGTCGAAGACGGCGACGGCGATGCGGAACGCCCCGGCGTTCAGGGCCGGGAGGGCCTCGGGGAGCGCGCCGGGGCGGTCGGCGCCGGCGAACCACTCGCGGGCCTGGGAGCGTACGAAGGAGGCGCATTCGGCGAGGAGCTGCTCGTCGGTCACCTCGCCGCGCCAGTGCCTGGCGAGGTGGTCGGCGAGCCGGGCGGCCTCACGGGGCCGCAGCTCCTCGAGCCCGAGGGCGTCGGCGACGTCCCGCCGCGCGGCGCGCGCCCGCGCGGCACCGAGGGCTTCGTCGGGCTCGGCGCGCAGCCGGTGCCAGAGGTGGCGGTGAAGGACCTCGTCGGCGGGCGGGGGCGCGCAGTACATGCCGTACCGTCCGCGCAGCAGCCGGTCGGCGAGCTCCCCGTTCTCGACGAGGACCACCCCGTAGGCGTCCCGGCCGCGCAGCAGGTCGCCGAAGCGGTCCAGGTGCAGTTCGGAGAGGCGGGCGGCGGAGTGGCGGGCGGCGGTGGTGTGCTCGCCCCGGCGGGAGCGGGAGGGACGCGGTTCGTTCTCGGCGGGTACGTCCTCGGTGAGCAGTTCCAGGAGGTGGCCGCCGCTCTCCTGGAGGGCGTCCTCGGTGATCTCGTCGACGCCGTGGCGCGGGTCGAGGCGGAAGACCTTGCCGCCGGTCAGTTCGTCGAGGAGGGCGAGCGCGGTGGCCTTGCGGCCGCTGCCGGGCTCGCCGCAGAGGACGAGCACCCGGTGGTCGCGGAGCCGGTCCCGCATGCGCCGGTAGCCGGCGGTCGCGCAGTAGACCCGGCCGAGGTGGTCGAGCGTCTCGGGCGGGACGGGGCCCTGGACGAAGTGCGGGGAGCGGTCGGAGCCGTACAGGGCGAAGATCTGGTTGCCCTCGAAGACGGTGCCGTCGCCGTGGATGGTGGTGAGGCGGTCGGCGCCGCCGCCGGCCCAGGTGCGGACGGCCCGGCGCGCGGTGGCGGCGCCGCCGGTGTCGCTCTCGCCGCCGAGGGGTCCCCGGTCGGCGACCTCGAAGACGCTCGGTTCGCGTGGCTGTTCGCCGGGGGTGTCGGACCGGTCGGCCCCGCCCGCCCGGTCCGCGTCCCGGTCGGCGCGCTCGCCGCCACGGTCCGAACCACGGTCGGAGCCCCGGTCCGGGCCACGATCGCTCCCGCGGTCGCCTCCGCGGTCCTGTGCGTCCGCCCGGTCGCCGTGCCCGCCGTCCGGCCCTTCCTCGTGGGGCGCGGACTCGTCCTCGTCGCTCACTGGGTCTCCCCCGCCCCGGAGCCGGCCCCCGCCCCCTGGTCGGCTCCGCCGCCCTTGCTGATTCCGGTGAAACCGCCGTGGATGGTGTTGCCGTGGACGTCGAGCAGGTCGCCCCCGACGTGGTACGTACGGCTCCCGCCCCCGGTCCGGGGCGTTGGGCCGTCCCCCCGCGACGGCCCAACGCCGGTCCGTGACCCCACCGCCGGCACCCGCTCCTCCGCGGCCGCGAGTTCCCCTTCGGGGCCGATGAGCGGCGGCGCGGGTCGGCGCGGTACGTGGAACCAGGCGGCCTCGTCGGTCTCCTTGGAGCGGATGCGGGCCTGCCGGTAGTGGTCCGGCTCCACGTACCGGCCGCCCTCGGCGACCACGTTGGCGTACAGCCAGTCGGAGACGACGACGAGCAGGTCGACGCCGGGGGACTCGTTCATGATCCGCTTGGCCGGGGGGCTGTCGCAGAGCCGGGCGGCGAGGTCCACCGCCCGCCCGACGAGCCCGTGCCGGTCCTGGACCACGAGCCCCGCGTTCATGCCGATCCGCAGCCGCAGCGGCCGTGTCCGGCCCTTGTTGTGGCCGCGCAGGCTCTCGTACAGGGTGTCGATCCAGCGTCCGACCATCAGGGTCGGCGGCACGTCGGGGCGCAGGGCGGCGAGGATGCCGTCCCCCCGGTCCTCCTGGTGGAAGGTGCCGGGCTCGACGCCGACGGAGCTGTACGCGTCCTCGAACGCGGCGTACATCGCCGTGCGCTGCAGTCTCTTCTCGGCCATGTCCAGGGACCCGGATCCGCAGATGTCGCCGAAGACGACGAACCGGTGGATGCCGCCCGACCCTCCGCCCCCTTCTCCGCCCGCTTCCCCGTTCACTCCCGCAGTGCTCACTCGGACTCCCTGTGTGATGCCCTGGTGCCGTTGGTGCCGTGGTGGTGCGTGTCCAGACTGGCCGCGTTCCGCGACCGGCGATGTAGCCGTTTACACACCCGGAGGAGATTCGTCCGCCGGGTCTCCGCCGGGGCGTGCGCGCCCCTCCGCGAGCAGGACGAGGACCCGCATGTCGATGACGACGACGGTGCGGTGCGCGGTGCGGACCACGTCCTGTTCCCGCAGCAGCCGCAGCGCCTTGGCCACCGCCTCCCGGGTGGCTCCGACGGCCGCCGCCAGGTCGTGCTGGGGCAGCGGGAGTTCGAGTACGGTCCCGGTGTCCCCCGTCCGTCCGGCGCGCTCGGCCAGCTCGACGAGCCGGGCGGCGAGACGCTGGAGGACGGTCTCGGACGCGAGCGCGCGGCGCTCGACGTCGGCGCTGCGCAGCCGGGTGGCGAGCTGGCGCATGATCAGCGCGGTGGCGTGCGGCCGGGTGGCGAGGAAGCGCCGGAACCGGTCGCCCGAGATGGCCACCGCCTCGACGCTGCCGAGCGCGGTGACGCTGGCGCTGCGGGGGCGACGGTCGACGGCGGAGAGGTCGCCGACGACCTCGCCCGCGCCGCGGAGGGCGAGGATGAGCCGCGATCCCCGCTCGGTGCCGACGGAGACGACGGACCAGCCGGTGAGGAGCGCGAGGACGTAGGCGCTGGTGTCGCGTTCGCGGATCATCACCTCCCCGGGTTCGTAGACGCGCCGGGCGCCCTCGGCGAGCAGGGACCGCCGGTCGGCCACCGGGAGGGCATGCAGGAAGGAGCGGTCCTGGCCGAAGAGACTCACCGACCGCTCACCCCCGTACCGTCCCCGGGCCTTCCGGGAAGACCGCCCGCCGGTGTCCGACCGGCGCGTTCACGTGTGCGCTTCCGCCTCATACGGCGTACCCCGCCACGTTATTGACGCTGTGTCACGTCGTGGGGTGAAGAACGCTAGAGGGTACGGAAGAAACGCGTCAACGGGCACAGGGGGCGCAGGGGAGCGCCGTTCCCGGCACCCCTGCGCCCCCCGTCGGCGTCACGGCCTCCGGCGCCCCCGTCCCGCCCCGGGGGTGTCGGACGCCGCGAGCCCGGCCTGATCGACAAGACACCCCCTAGGGCGTCAGAGTCTCGGGTCCACCGGCTCCGATTCCAGGGCGAGGACCGCGAAGACGGCCTCGTGGACCCGCCAGAGGGGTTCCCCGTCCGCCAGACGGTCCAGCGCTTCGAGGCCGAGGGCGTACTCGCGCAGGGCCAGCGACCGCTTGTGGCCGAGGAAGCGCTGCCGCAGCCGCTCCAGGTTCTCCGGCCGGGTGTACTCGGGGCCGTAGATGATCCGGAGGTACTCCCGGCCGCGCACCTTCACGCCCGGCTGGGCGAGCCGGCCCCTGGCGTCGCGGACGAGCGCGGCCAGCGGCTTGACGACCATGCCCTCGCCGCCCGCGCCGGTCAGTTCCAGCCACCAGTCGACGCCCGCGCGGACGGACGCCTCGTCACCGGTGTCGACGACGAGCCGGCGGGTGACCTGGACAAGCCCGGTCGGGTCGTGTTCGACGAGCCGGTCGAGCCAGGCCAGCTGTGTGTCGTGGGGCACGGCGGCGAGCGAGCGTCCCCGCGCGGCGAGCAGCTGGAAGGGGGCGAACCGCACGCCCTCCAGGCCCTCGGTCGGCCAGCAGTACCTGCGGTACGCCTCGGTGAACGCGGCCGCGTCCGCCGCCCGCTCCCGCTGCTTGGCGAGCAGCCCTTCGATCCCGTCGACCCCGCGGGCCGCCGCGCGTTCGAGGGCGGTGACGACGCCCGGGAAGACGGCGCCCGAGGCGGCGCCGACCGCCGCGTACTGTGCGCGGAGAAGCCCGGCCGACTTGAGCGACCAGGGCATGAGCTCGCCGTCGAGCAGCAGCCAGTCCCCCGCGCCGGAGGCGCTGTCCCGCGCGGCGAGTTCGTCCCAGAGCCCGGCGGCGCCGATCGCGGTCCGCAGCCGGCCGAGGACCTCCTCGGTGACGGCGGGATCGTCGAAGAAGGGCCGGCCGGTGCGGGTGTACAGCGCACCGGTCACCCCGTCGACGCCGAAGCACTCGCGGGCGGCCCCGGCGTCCCTGCAGACCAGGGCGACGGCCCGGGAGCCCATGTGCTTCTCCTCGCACACGACCCGTTCGACACCGTCCGCCCGGTACTGGGCGAAGGCCTCGGCCGGGTGCTCCAGGTAGCCCTCCTCCTTCGAGGTGGCGGTCGGTGCCATCGTCGGCGGCAGGTAGGCGAGCAGCCGCGGGTCGACCGCGAACCGGCTCATGACCTCCAGGGCGGCCGCGGCGTTCTCCTCCCGTACGGCGACGTTGCCGAGGTGCCGGGTCTCCACGGTCCGCCGGCCGTGCACGTCGGCCAGGTCCAGGGGGCGTCCCTGGTGGCCGCCGGGCGCCTCGGTCGCGAGCGGCCGGGCCGGCTCGTACCAGACGCGCTCGGCGGGTACGTCGACGAGTTCGCGCTCCGGCCAGCGCAGCGCGGTCATCTTCCCGCCGAAGACGGCTCCGGTGTCGAGGCAGATCGTGTTGTTGATCCACGAGGTGTCGGGCACGGGCGTGTGTCCGTACACGACGGTGGCCCGTCCCCGGTACTCCTCCGCCCACGGGTAGCGCACCGGCAGCCCGAACTCGTCGGTCTCGCCCGTGGTGCCCCCGTAGAGGGCGTGCGAACGCACCCGCCCCGAGGTCCGGCCGTGGTACTTCTCCGGCAGACCGGCGTGGCAGACGACGAGGTTGCCGCCGTCGAGCACGTAGTGGCTGACGAGTCCTTCGATGAACCGTCCGACCTCGGCCCGGAACTCCTCGCTCTCGTGCCCCAGCTGCTCGATCGTCTCGGCGAGACCGTGGGTCTCCTGCACCTTGCGGCCCTTGAGCCAGCGGCCCAGCTTGTTCTCGTGGTTGCCGGGGACGCACAGCGCGTCGCCCGTGGCGACCATTCCCATCACCCGGCGCAGGACGCCGGGCGAGTCGGGTCCCCGGTCGACGAGGTCGCCGACGAAGACCGCCGTACGCCCCTCGGGGTGGTGGCCGTCGACATAGCCGAGCTTCGCGAGGAGGGTCTCCAGCTCGGAGCGGCAGCCGTGGATGTCACCGATGATGTCGAAGGGGCCGGTGAGGTGGCGCAGGTCGTTGAAGCGGCGCTCCAGGACGACCTCGGCCGCCTCGACCTCCTCGACGGACCGCAGGACGTGCACCTTGCGGAAGCCCTCGCGCTCCAGGCCCTTCAGGGAGCGGCGGAGCTCGCGGCGGTGGCGCTGGATGACGTGCGCGGGCACGTCGGCGCGGTCGGGGCGTGCGGCGTTCCGCTCGCGGCACACGTCCTCGGGCAGGTCGAGGACGATCGCGATGGGCAGCACGTCGTACGACCTGGCCAGCTGGACGAGCTGTCGCCGGGCCTCCTGCTGCACGTTGGTGGCGTCGACGACGGCGAGGCGTCCCGCCGCGAGGCGCTTGCCGACGATGTAGTGGAGGACGTCGAAGGCGTCCCGGCTCGCGGACTGGTCGTTCTCGTCGTCGGCGACGAGCCCCCGGCAGAAGTCGGAGGAGATGATCTCGGTCGGCTTGAAGTGGCGCCGGGCGAAGGTGGACTTGCCGGAACCGGTGGCGCCGATGAGCACCACGAGGGACAGGTCGGTGACGGGGAGCGTACGGGTCATGCCGCGACCTCCTTCGGGGTCTCGCCGGCGCGGGTGAAGACGGCCATCTGGGTGGGCGGTCCGACCTCGGGGTCGTCGGGGCCGACGGGGGTGTACCCGACGTCGTACCCGTACCGCTCGGCCACCGAGGCGGCCCAGCTCCGGAACTCCTCACGGGTCCACTCGAACCGGTGGTCGCGGTGCCGGACGTGCCCGGCGGGCAGCGTTTCCCAGCGCACGTTGTACTCGACGTTCGGCGTGGTCACGAGGACCGTGCGCGGCCGGGCCGAGCCGAACACCGCGTACTCGAGGGCCGGCAGCCGCGGCAGGTCCAGGTGCTCGATGACCTCGCTGAGCACGGCCGCGTCGTAGCCGGTGAGCCGCTTGTCGGTGTACGCGAGCGAACCCTGCACCAGTCTCACGCGGGCAGCCTGCCGCTCCCCCATCCGGTCGAGCCGCAGCCGGCGCGCGGCGACGGTCAGGGCGCGGACGGAGACGTCGACACCGACGATCTCCGTGAAGCGGACGTCCTTGAGCAGGGCCTGCACCAGCTGGCCCTGTCCGCAGCCCAGGTCGAGGACGCGGCTCGCGTCCGCGGCGGTCAGGGCGGCGAGGATCGCGTCCCGTCGCTGCTCGGCCAGCGGCACCGGCCGTTCCTCGGTGTCGGTCGACTCGTCGACGGCGTTGTCGACGTCGTCGACGTCCAGGCCCTCGGCCTCGGCGAGCCGGACCAGTTCGAGCCGCTCCGTCGCCTCGCGGGCCAGGCCCCAGCGGCGGGAGAGGTAGCGCGCCGTGATCAGCTTCCGCTCGGGGTGGCCGGCGAGCCAGCCGTCACCGGCGCGCAGCAGCTTGTCGACCTCGTCGGGCGCGACCCAGTAGTGCTTGGCGTCGTCGAGGACCGGCAGCAGGACGTACAGGTGGTTGAGGGCGTCCGCGAGCCGCAGCTCGCCCTCCAGGACGAGCCGCACGTAACGGGAGTCGCCCCACTCGGGGAACTCCGGGTCGAGCGTCACCGGCTCGGCGTCCACCGTGTCCCAGCCCAGCGGCCCGAACAGGGCGCGCACCAGATCGGCGCCGCCCCTGGCGGGCAGCACGGGGACCTCGACACGGAGCGGCAGCGGCGCGGCGGCCCGCTCGGGCATCGCCTTGCACACACCGTGCAGCGCCGTCTTGAAGACCGTGGCGAGCGCGACGGCGAGCAGCGAAGAGGCCGCGTAGGGCCGGTCGTTCACATACTGCGCGAGCGCCGAGTCCGGGGCGCCGCCCCGTCCCTTGCCCTTGCCGCGGCGCACCAGCGCCACGGGGTCCACCTCCAGGAGAAGTGCCGCCGTGCACCGCTCGGCGCTCGCCTCGGGGTAGAGGACGTGCGCGGTGCCGTGGGAAGTCGAGAACGTCTGCGCCCGCTCGGGATGCTTGTGCAGCAGAAAGCCGAGATCGGTCGCGGGACGCTCCTGGTCGCCGGTCGTACTGATCGTCAGGAACACCCGTCCGAGTATGGTTCCCCTCTCCCCTGCCGACCAGGCATTTTCCCTGGGCTCAGCCCCTGCGATGGGTGGCCGTGGAGGCGGCGAGCGCGGTGATCGTGGCCGGGCCCACCCGGCAGCAGCCACCGATGAGCCGTGCGCCGGCCGCGGCCAGGGCGGGGGCGCGGGCCGGGTCGAAGGCCACGTCCCCGTGCCAGCCCCGCGCGCGGGCGTCCCACCGCTCGCCGCTGTTGGGGTAGACCACGGCGGGCTTCCCCGTCACGGCGGCGGCGAGCTCCACGGCGGGTCCGGCCTCCTCCGGGTCGCAGCAGTTGACGCCGACGGCGACGACCCGCTCGGCCCCGGCGGCGACCGCGAAGGCCTCCGTCAGGTCCTGCCCGGCCCGGGTCCGCCCGCCCTCGACCGTGTACGAGAGCCACACGGGCACCCCGCACCCCTCGGCCGCCCGCAGCAGCGCCTCCGCCTCCACCACGTCCGGAACCGTCTCCAGGGCGAGCACGTCCGGCTCCGCCGCGGCGAGCGCCTCGATCCGGGGCCGATGGAACGCCTCCAGCTCCCGCACGGACAGCCCGTACCGTCCCCGGTACTCGCTCCCGTCCGCGAGCATCGCGCCGTACGGTCCCACGGAGGCGGCGACCCAGACCTCCTCCCGCACGCCCTCCGCCGCCGCCCGGGCCAGTTCCACGCTCCGCGCGAGGAGCCCGGCCGCCTCGTCCCGGCCCACGCCCCGCCGGGCGAAGCCCTCGAAGGTGGCCTGGTAGCTGGAGGTGATGAGTACCCGGGCCCCCGCCCGTACGTACGCCGCGTGGGCCGCCTCGATCTGCTCGGGGGCGTCGGCGAGGAGCCGCGCGGACCAGAGCGCGTCCGAGAGGTCACAGCCCTGCGCCTCCAGCTGGTTGGACAGGCCGCCGTCGAGGACGAGGACGTCCGCTCCGAGGGCCTCGGCGAGCGTGCGCACCGGCTTCACCGCAGTGCTCCTCTCATCCCAGCTGCGACTGGACCCGCGCGGAGATCAGCTCCAGATGGTCCAGGTCGTCCAGGTCCAGGACCTGGAGGTAGACCCGGGAGGAGCCGACGGCCTCGTACCGCCCGAGCTTCTCGACGACCTCGGCGGGCGAGCCCGCGAGACCGTTCGCCTTCAGCTCGTCGACGTCCCGCCCGATGGCGGCGGCCCGCCGGGCCACCTCGGCGTCGTCCTTGCCGACGCAGACGACCAGCGCGTTGGAGTACACCAGGTCGCCGGGTGCCCGCCCGGCCTCCTCGGCCGCCGCGCGGACCCTGCCGAACTGCCGCTCGCTCTCCTCCACGGACCCGAAGGGAAGGTTGAACTCGTCCGCGTACCGCGCGGCCAGGCGGGGCGTGCGGCGCGCGCCGTGCCCGCCGATCAGCACCGGGACCCTGTCCTGGGCGGGCTTGGGCAGCGCGGGAGAGTCGGTGAGCTGGTAGAACTCCCCTTCGTAGCTGAAGGTCTTGCCGACCTCGGTCCCCCACAGGCCGGTGACGATCGCCAGCTGCTCCTCCAGCCGGCCGAACTTCTCCTTCGGGAACGGGATGCCGTAGGCCTTGTGCTCCTCCTCGAACCAGCCCGCGCCGAGACCGAGTTCGACCCGGCCGCCGGACATCCGGTCGACCTGGGCGACCTGGATGGCGAGGACACCGGGGAGCCGGAAGGTGCCGGCGGTCATCAGCGTGCCGAGGCGGATCCGCTTGGTCTCCCGGGCGAGGCCGGCCAGGGTGATCCAGGCGTCCGTCGGTCCGGGCAGCCCGTCGGCCGAGCCCATGCTGAGATAGTGGTCCGAGCGGAAGAAGGCGTCGAACCCGAGCTCCTCGGTGGCCCGTGCCACCGCGAGGAGAGTGTCGTAGTCGGCCCCCTGCTGGGGCTCGGTGAAGATACGAAGATCCATGCCCTCCATCCTGCACCGCCGGGGCCGTATCAGCCCCCTCGCCGGGCCTCGTCGGCCTCTCCGCCGGCCTCTCCGTCAACCTCTCCGTCAGCCCCTTGATCGCCCCGGCTCGGTCGGGTGAATATCCCGCCCCCTGGCGGGCCGCGTCCGCCCTCGCCAGTGACCGGGGCCCGGCGCCCGTCGTTGGCTCGGGCGGAGCCGGACCGCCCGGCCCGCGTGCCGGCGGCCGCTGCCGGTGCGTCGCTCTCTCTCGTGGTCCCGTCCTCGGCGGTGGGGCCCGGGCCGAGGAGGCCGCCATGTCCCAGGAAGCCCCGCCGGAGCGGGCCGTGCCCGAGCAGCAGCCGGTGCCGCAGTCCGTGCCGGAGCAGAAGGGCACCGGCGCGCCCAAGGGTCTGCTGGAGCAGATGGAGGAGCTGATGGCGGCGCTCTCCGCCGACCTCTCCCAGCTGGACGCCGACCTCCAGTCCACCGCCGACCGCCACGAGCCGAACCAGCACGAGGCCGAGCAGGACCCCCAGGGCCGGCGCGGGCAACTCGGTCCCGAGCGCCCCTAGGGCCTGTCTGACAATTCGCGCCGGATCAGGCCGGGTCGTTCGGTGCGTGCGATCGGCGTGCGGCCGGGACGCCCTCGTAGCGGAGCTACTTGGGCGTTTCGGCCGTGCGGCGAGCGTGCGTGCCGGGCGGGCCGGACCCGGCGGGAATTGTCAGACAGGCCCTAGTACGTCCGTCTGCCCCGCCGGTCGCCCGACGCCGTTCACCACCGGCCCCGCCCTGGGCCCGCGCGGCCTTGGGCGGCGTCGGGCGGGCGGGCCCGCTCTCCGTCACGCACGGCGAGGCGCCGCAGCATCCCGCGCACCCGGTCGCTCGACTCGTCGGCGGCGTCGATGGCCTCGATGCACTGCCAGTAGAGCCCCTCCTCGTCGGTGACGCAGGCCACGCCGACCAGCGCGATGCCCACCTCCCCGAGCAGTTCCCCGAGGAGGCTCAACGCTCCTGCCGGATCCGCCACGTCGGAGAGCTGGGCCGCTCGCGGACCGCCGGCGCCCCACGCCGGGTACTCCCCGATCTCGCTGAGCCCGCGCGCCTCTCCGCGCAACTCCTGCGGTCCGCAGAGCGCGAGATGGTTCCCTATCGCCTGGGCGAGTGCCTGGGCCTGCCAGGCCTCCGCCACGATGCCCTCCGCCGTTCCGCTCTCGGCCAGCGCGTGCCGGCCAAGCGCGATGAGTCGCTCCGCTTCCATCAACGCCGCCCCCGTTCGTACGACTTATCTGCCCACTCAGTCCACTACCCAGAGTGAGGCCGCCTGAGCCACGTCACCAGGGGAATTCGGAAATCTGTGGACAGGAGGCTCGACGGGGAAAAGTCGATCACTCCGAAGAGTGACGATCTCCCGTCACGCCCCCTTCTCGCCCCTTTCCTCGCCCCCTTCCCCGCCTCTCTCTTCACTGCCTCCCCCGGCTCCTCCCCCGACCCCGTCGCCCCGTCGACGGGCCGGGAACCGGACCTCGTTCCGGTCGATCTTCGCCGCGAGCGCCGCCAGGGGGTCGACTCCCAGCACCTCGCAGAACTGGAGCAGATAGGCGAGGACGTCCGCGACCTCGTCGGCGACCCGGTGCGCCGACTCGGGGTCGTCCATCACCCGCTCCGCCTGCTCGGGCGTCAACCACTGGAAGATCTCCAGGAGTTCGGCCGCCTCCACACTGAGGGCCGCCGCCAGGTTCTTCGGCGTGTGAAAGGGCTGCCAGTCCCGGGCGGCCGCGAACTCGGCCAGCCTGCGCCGGAGTCCCGCTACGTCGTTGTCGGTCATGCCCGCAGGTCTACCACCGTGACCCTCAGACGCTCAGGTCCACCACCGTCACCCCGGGCGTCCGGCGCGCCTCCCCCGCCGCCCGGTCGCCGACCGTCCCGGCCACCCGGACGTGTCCGTCGGCGGCGATGCCCGTCGCCAGTCCGAGCAGTTCGCTCACCTGCCGCCCGTCGAGGCCCCGGTCGAGGCCGTCGGCGAGCAGCGTCAGGGACTGCATGGCGTCGGGCACCTCGGCGATCCGGTCCATCGCCAGCACACCGGGGCCCGTGAGCAGGGTGAGCGCGAGCGCCAGGTAGCGCAGTTCCCCGTCCCCGAGGCGGCCGAGCGGGGTGGCGGGCCTGCCTCCTCGTTCCAGGACCGCCCGGACCGTGCCCTCGGGGAGCTCCTGCACCGCGAGCCCGGTGACGGATCCCGCGCAGCCCGCGCCCGCCATGGTCGCGAGGCGGTGGTGACGGCGCGGGCAGTCCGTGTGGGTGCGGTGCAGGACCTCGGCGAGGTTGCCGCAGCCGCGCCGCAGCCGGCCCTCGCCGGGGAGGACGGGGGCCCGCATCCGCTCGGGCCGCGGGTCGCAGGCGAAGGCGGACCGCAGCCCGATGACCACCTGCTCGGCGGCGGCCAGGACCTCCAGCTGGCCCGGGGTCTTCCCGGCGACCCGCAGCGGCAGCAGAGCCGTACCGAGGAGGTCGTCGGGGAGCGGGGCCCGGGTGACGGGGGTGGAGCCGGCCGTGTGCCACTCGGCCTGGACGGTGGTGCGGCCGGGGTCGCGCAGGGCGGTGGCCAGCAGGGTGCGGCCGCGGCCGGTGAGGCGCTCGCCGACGATGCGGAGCCGGGGTTCGGCCTGGACGGCGAGGTCCAGGTGGACGGGGCCTTCCGGTCCGTCGACGGTGCACCCGATGCGGAAGCCGCGCCTGCCCTGGGCGTCGGGCCTGGCCCGCTCGGGCACGCAGTCGGCGGCGTCGGGGAACACCTCGCCGAGCGGGTCGCCCGCGCCGAGCCGGGCCAGCGCCTCGTACGCCCTCAGGGTGGTGGACTTGCCGCTTCCGCTGGGTCCCGCGAAGAGCGTGACCGGCCCCAGCGCGTGCACGGCGGCGCGGTGCCCGGCGAAGGCGGACAGGCGGAGCTCGGTGACGGCCGGCCGCGCGCGGAGCCCTCCGTCCTCTCCCTCACCGGCCGGCCCGCCCTCCGGCCTCCGGCCGCTCCGGCCCCGGGGCCGGTTCTCCGACGCGGCCGGGCCGCGCGCCTCGGGGACGGAGACACGTGCGCGAGAGGAGGGAGCCGCGGAGGAGAGGTGGTCGAGCGTGAAGCCGCCGGTGAGGTCCATGCCCGGACCGTACGCAGTCCATTCCCTGACGAACCGTTACGTCGAGATGACCTTCCTACGATCGGGGGACCCCGGCCGTCCTGCCGCCGACGGTGCTCTCCTCGTCCTCCCCCTCCGAACCCTCGACCTCCGTACCGGCCGGGGCAAGGAGAAAAACGTTCCGGTCGACGCGGTGCATCACGCTGCCGAGGCCGAAGACGACACCGCTGCTGAAGTCGAGGATGCGCTTGGCGACCTCGGTGTCGGCGCTCGTCAGGTCGAGGAGCACCGGAATCTGGGCGATCAGGTACTCGGCGACCTCACGGGCGTCGGCGAACACCTGCACGCGGAGCACGACCATGCGGCGCTGCTCGGCGGATTCGTACTGCTCGGGGATCGTGCGGTGGTCGACCCTGGACGGCCATTCGTCACGGCCGCGCAGGGGCACGACCTGGGCGAGGCCCTCCCACTGCTCGTCGGTGACGTCGTACCTCTCGTACCTACTCATGGGCACATCCTCCCGCTCCTCACCCGTTCGGCCCAACAACGACACGAGGTGATGCCCGGGTGGCGGAGCCCCGGGGCCTCTCCGGACGGAATCGCCGGACGGATCCTGGGCCTGTCCGGCCCCATCCCGTCGGGCCCGGCATGATCCAAAAGACAGGCCCTAGCGGCCCATGCCGTAGATCTGCGGGGTCGGGGTGCGGGTGGCACGGGACAGTTTCACGCCGTGCCGCGAGCCGCTTCGAAGGCCATGACCGGGTCGCCGTCCTTGCGCCAGAGCCAACGATCAGGCGGGTCGGCGCGGTGGCCGAGGGTCACCTCGCCCCGCCCTCGCCGGGACGCCCGCGGCCGGCCGGTTCGTCGCGGGCGTCGGCCCACAGCGACCGTACGTGCCCGAGGTGGCGGCGCATGCACGCCTCCGCGCCGCGCGCGTCGCCGGCGATCATCAGGTCGAGGAGTTCGAGGTGTTCCTCGGCGGACGAGACGAGTTTGCCCGCCTCGTCCAGACCGGTCAGACCGTAGAGGCGGGAGCGCTTGCGCAGCTCCCCCACCGTCTCGACCAGACGCTCGTTGCCGGAGAGGGCGAGCAGCGCGAGATGGAAGCGGCGGTCCGCCTCCAGATAGCCGATGAGGTCGTGCTGCCGGGCGCAGGAGACGATCTCCTCGGCGACGGGGCGCAGCGCCTCCAGCCGCTCCCGGTCGGCCTTCCTCGTGACGCGGCCGATGGTGGGGACCTCGATGAGCGTGCGCAGTTCGGTGAACTGGTCGAGGTCCCGTTCGCTGACCTCGGTGATGCGGAAGCCCTTGTTGCGGACGGGTTCGACCAGGCCTTCCCGGGCCAGGTCGAGCATGGCCTCGCGGACCGGGGTGGCGGAGACGCCGAGGTCGGCCGCGAGACCGGGGGCGGAGTAGACCTGGCCGGGCCGCAGCTCGCCGGCGATCAGGGCCGCGCGGAGGGCGTGCCCGACCTGGTCGCGGAGCCGTTCCTGCGCTCTGACGAGGCCGTACTGCTTCAGGTCACCCATCGTGCGTCCTCCGAGAAGTCACGGAGGAGCATCGTACAATGTCACGTTTCTCCTTCCGGGGGGCGGGAGTTGCCCACCCCCCAGGGTCCTCGCCGTCGGCCCTCGCGCGCGTCCGTCGCGGTCAGAGCAGGAATCCGGCGGGGAAGGGATCCTCGGGGTCGAGGAAGTACTGGGCCGTGCCGGTGATCCACGCGCGGCCTGTGACGGTCGGGACGACGGCCGGCCGGCCGGCCACTTCCGTCTCCTCGACGATCCGCCCGGTGAACTCGGTGCCGATGAAGGACTTGTTGACGAAGTCGGCACCGGGGGCGAGCAGTCCCCTGGCGTGCAGCTGAGCGAGGCGGGCGCTCGTTCCGGTGCCGCACGGGGAGCGGTCGAACCAGCCCGGGTGGATGGCCATCGCGTGGCGTGAGCGGACCGCGTCGGAGCCGGGCGCGGCCAGGTAGACGTGCTTCACCCCGGCGATGTCCGGGTTCTCCGGGTGGACGGGCCGGTCGGGGCCCGCGTTGACCGCCTCCATGACGGCAAGGCCGGCGGCGAGCAGCTCGTCCTTGTGGGCCGGGTCGAACGGCAGCCCCAGGGATTCCAGGGCGACGAAGGCGTAGAAGTTGCCGCCGTAGGCGAGGTCGTAGGTGACGGTGCCGTATCCGGGCACGTCCGCCTTGAGGTCGAGACCGGCGGCGAACGCGGGCACGTTGGTGAGGGTGACGGAGCACGCCCGGCCGTCCTCGACCCGGACGTCGACGCTCACGAGCCCCGCCGGGGTGTCGAGGCGGACGGTGGTGACCGGCTCGACGACCGGCACCATGCCCGTCTCGACGAGGACGGTCGCGACACCGATGGTGCCGTGGCCACACATCGGGAGGAGCCCCGACACCTCGATGAAGAGGACGCCGTAGTCGGCGTCGGGGCGGGTGGGCGGCTGCAGGATCGCGCCGCTCATCGCCGCGTGCCCGCGCGGCTCGTACATGAGGAGGGTGCGGACGTGGTCCAGGTGGGTGGCGAAGTGATGCCGCTTCTCGGCCATGGTGGCGCCGGGGATCACCCCGACGCCGCCGGTGATCACCCGGGTGGGCATGCCTTCGGTGTGGGAGTCCACCGCGTGGTAGACGTGGCGGGTGCGCATGGGGTCCCTTCGGGTCTACGGGAGGTGGCGTACGTACGGAGGCGGTGTACGTACCTGTGCGCGGGAGCGGTCCCGGGCCTGGGGCGTGTCTGACAATTGGCGTCGGATCAGGCCGGGTCGTTCGGTGCGTGCGATCGGCGTGCGGCCGGGACGCCCTCGTAGCGGAGCTACTTGGGCGTTTCGGCCGTGCGGCGAGCGTGCGTGCCGGGCGGGCCGGACCCGACGGGAATTGTCAGACACGCCCTACGCGTGTCCCTCGGCGAGGACCTTCTCCGTCGCGGCGCGCACGACGGCCTCCTGCTCCGGGGTCAGTGGGACGCGGGGCGCGCGGGTGGGTCCGCCGGGGCGGCCCGCCAGGTCCATGGACAGCTTGATCGCCTGCACGAACTCGACCTTGGAGTCCCAGCGGAACAGCGGGTGGAGGGACTTGTAGAGCGGGAGCGCGGTGTCGAGGTCTCCGGCGACGGCGGCGCGGTAGAGCGTGGCGCAGGTGCGCGGGAGGGCGTTGGGGTAGCCGGCGACCCAGCCGACCGCTCCGGCGAGGGCGAGTTCGAGGAGGACGTCGTCGGCGCCGACGAGCAGGTCGAGTCCCGGGGCGAGTTCGGCGATCTCGTAGGCGCGCCGGACGTCTCCGCTGAACTCCTTGACCGCGACGATGCTGCCGTCCGCGTGCAGGCGGGCGAGGAGGGCGGGGGTGAGGTCGACCTTGGTGTCGAGGGGGTTGTTGTAGGCGACGACCGGCAGGCCGGCTCCGGCGACCTCGGCGTAGTGGGCGCGTACGGAACGCTCGTCGGCCCGGTAGGCGTTGGGCGGCAGGAGCAGCACCGAGCCCGCCCCGGCCTCCGCGGCCTGCTCGGCCCAGCGCCGGGCCTCGGCGCTGCCGTACGCGGAGACGCCGGGCATGACCCGGGAGCCGTCGCCGGCCGCTTCGACGGCGGTCCGTACGACGCGGGCGCGCTCCTCGCCGGTGAGGGTCTGGTACTCGCCGAGGGAGCCGTTCGGGACGACGCCGTCGCAGCCCTGGGCGATGAGCCAGGCGACGTGGCGGGCGTAGGCGTCGTGGTCGACGGAGCCGTCGTCGCGCAGGGGGAGGGCGGTGGCGACCATGATCCCGTGCCAGGGGTGGACGCGGTGCACAGGGGCTTGCTCGTGAGCCATGAAGAACTCCCTTGTGTGGTGTGTGACATTTTACTGGTGGGCGTAAGGATCACAAGATGACTGCCGCGAAAGGTTTTTGACTGAAAGTCAGGTCGGCGTGTCTGTCGGCAGCTCGGCCAGGTGACGCAGGGGTACGGGACAGGACAGCGGGCGGCGGTCCGGTGGCGGGGCGGCCTCGCCACCGGCGCACGGGTGCTGTCCCGCCAGTGCCGCCACGGCGGACCCGCACATCCGGCCCTGACACCAGCCCATTCCGGCTCGGGTGAGCAGCTTGACCGTACGGGCGTCCCGGGCTCCGAGCGTGTCGACGGCCTCCGTCACACGGGCGGCGGGCACCTCCTCGCACCGGCAGATCTCGGTGTCCTCCCGCAGCCACTGGGTCCATCCGGCGCCGGGCCGGTGCACGGCCCCCATCGCCTCGGCGAACCCGCGCAGCCGGTCACGGCGGCGCCGGGCGGCCGAGTCCCTCGCGGGGAGCCCGGGCGAGTGAGCACCGAGCAGCGTCCGGGCCACGGACTCCGCCGCCGACTCGCCCTCCAGAACCGCCAGTCGGGCGCCGCCGACACCACCGGTCTCCCCGGCCGCCCAGATGCCCGGAACGGAGGTCGACTGATCGGTGTCGAGGACGAGCGCGGGCGTCCCGTCGGCTGCCGTGCGGGTGGCGCAGCCGAGGGCCGTCGCCAGCTCCAGCTGCGGTACGAGCCCGTGGCCGACCGCGACCGTGTCGCAGGGGATCCGGCGGCCCGTGCCCGGCACGGGCCGCCAGTCGGCATCGAGCCGGGCGACGGTCACCGCCTCCACGCGGTCGCCGCCGTGCGCCTCGACGACCGCGTGGCGCGTGAGGAGCCGGACCCCGTGCCGCAGCAACGCGCCACCGTGCACGGCTCCTTCGGCGAGTTTGGCGGGGTTGCGCAGGAGGGCGGGGGTGAAACCGGCGTACCCCAGATACGTTCCGGCCTCGACGACGGCGGGGACACGCGCGCCCGCCGCCGCGAGGGAGCCGGCGACCGCCAGGAGCAGCGGGCCGCTGCCGGCCACGACGGCACGGCGGCCCGGCAGGACGAGCCCGCCCTTGAGCATGGCCTGCGCGCCGCCCGCGGCGACGACGCCGGGCAGGGTCCAGCCGGGAAAGGGCAGTTGACGCTCGTACGCGCCCGTGGCCAGGAGCACCGCACGGGCGCGTACGGTCACCGCGGTGTCGTCGCCGGTGACGAGGGCGTGCAGCCGCCAGACGGAGCCCTCGGGCACCACGGTCCAGACGTGGCATCGCGGGCGGTAGGTCACGCGACGGGAGCGGACGAGGCCGTCCAGTGCCGCCGTCCGCCGGGCGAACTCCCGCCAGCCGTGGTGCAGCGCCCCGGGCCTCAGCGCGCCGAGCTCGGGCGCCGGGTGCCGGTGGTACTGGCCGCCCGGGCGGTCCCCGGCGTCGATAAGGACCACACGGAGCCCGAGCCGGGCCGCCGCCACGGTCGCGGCGAGTCCGGCGGGGCCTGCGCCGACGACGGCGAGGTCGGCGAGGCCCTCAGGCCCCGAACCTCCGGGCCCGTCCCCTTCCGGATACGGCTCCGGACGCGGGTCCGTGCTCGTGCTCGTGCCTGTGCTCGTGTCAGACGGTGAGTTCGGCACGGCCGGTGCCCTCCTGTGTCGTGACGGTGTCCCCGGGGCGGGCCGGGGTGAGGCAGGCGCGCTGGTTGGGCCGGCCGTTGACGGTGACGAGGCAGTCGAAGCAGCTGCCCATCCCGCAGAACACACCCCGTGGGGCGCCCGAGACGCGTGTGGTGCGCCAGGTCAGGATGCCCGCGCTCCACAGGGCGGCGGCGAGGGACTGCCCGGCGAGCGCGGGCAGCGGGCGCCCGTCGAACTCCACGGTGAAGGTGTCCTTCGCCCGCCCGCCGACCAGGGAGCGCGGGGTGCGGGCGCCTGTGGTGGTGCGGCGGAGTCGTCTCATGGTGTGGTCTCCCGGGCGGAAGCGGGGTCGGGACGGGGGCCGGCGGCGAACCGTTCCGGCCGGAACGGGAAGGGGTCCACGGCCGGGACCTGCCCCGTCAGCGCGGCCGTCACGAGCAGTCCCGTGGCCGGGGCGAGACCGATCCCCGCGCCCTCGTGGCCACAGGCGTGGTGCAGCCCCGGGACGCGCGGGTCGGGGCCGATGGCCGGAAGGTGGTCGGGCAGGTACGGACGGAAGCCGTGGTAGGCGCGCAGCACCCGTACGTCGGCGAGGACCGGGAACAGCGCCGCCGCCTGGGAGGCGAGCCTGCGCAGGGCCTCGACGGAGAGGGCCCGGTCGAAACCGACCCGCTCCCGGGTGGCGCCGATGAGCACGGGCCCGGCCGGGGTGCCCTCGACGACGGCCGAGGACTGGAGCGCGGCGGAGCCGCTGGCCACGTCGGCGATGTAGTCGGCGGCGTACACCTTGTGCCGTACGACTCTGGGGAGGGGTTCGGTCACGAGCACGAACCCGCGCCGGGGCCGCACCGGCAGCTCCGTGCCGGCCAGGGCCGCGACGGCCCCGCCCCAGGTGCCCGCCGCGTTGACCACGGTGGGGGCGGCGAGTTCACGGCGGGCCGTGCGGACTCCGCGTACCGCTCCGGTCGGGGTGCGCAGGATGCCGGTGACCTCCTCGCCGAGGTGGACGGACGCGCCGGAGGCGGCGAGGAGCCGGGCGGCCGCGCGGGCGGGCTGGATCTGGGCGTCCTGCGGGTAGTGGAAGCCGCCCGCGAGCCCGTCCGCGAGGTGCGGTTCGAGGGTGCGCAGGGTGTCGCCCGGGATCTCGGCGGCCTCGACGCCGACGGCCCGCTGGCTCTCGGCGTAGCCGCGCAGGGCCTGGAGGGTGGCCGGGTCGGGGGCCACCACGAGGCCGCCCTTGGTCTCGTACTCCGTGTCCTGCGGAAGGGTGGCGGCGAGTTCGCTCCAGAGGCGTACGGAGAGCAGCGCGAGGTCGAGTTCGGGGCCGGGCTCCTTGTCGGAGACGAGGAGGTTGCCTTCTCCGGCGCCGGTGGTGCCGCCGGCGACGGGTCCCCTGTCGACGACGGTGACGGAGAGTCCCGCGCGGCCGGCGAAGTACGCGCAGGCGGCTCCGACGACGCCCGCGCCGATGATCACGGCGTCCAGGCTCTGTGTCTTGGGCACGGCGGTAAGATGTCACATTCTTTCAGGGGGTGGAACAGGGCGCGGAGTGCGTCGGACTCCGCGCCCTGTCGGACGGGTTGGCGGCCGGGGTCAGCCGCGCAGGGGTCCCTCGCAGCGGTAGGTGGACGTTCCCGCGCGCCCGCCGGTCCAGATGTCGACGGGGCCGAAGGAGCAGTTCATGTCGGCGAGGTTGTTCGAGGCCGTGCCCGCCCGGTCGAGGAGGAAGTAGTCGACCGTCTCGGACATGTCCTTGAAGACCTGGTCGGCGCTGCCCGCGTTCGCGAGGTTGGCGGTGACGCGTCCGGTGCAGGTGAAGCGGCGTCCGCCCGGCGCACCGCTCTCCGTGCAGACGGGGGTGTTGGAGGTCGCGGAGGCGAACGAGGCGGCGACGTCGGCGGCCCGGGAGTCCCGGAGCCTTGCGACGGGGGTGAACGTGGTGGCCGGCACGAACAGCCGGTCGACGTCGGCGATCGCCGTGTCCAGGAAGCGGTCGTAGTCGCGCTGTACCGAGGTGTCCGCGCTCAGCCGGGCGCGCCAGGCGTCGTACGCCGCGACGTCGTTGCGGCGCAGGTGCTGGTACATCTCGCGCAGCGCGGACGGCTTCTCGGTCCAGAGGTACTCGAAGAAGGTGCCGGCGTACGCGTAGAAGCGGAAGCCGTCGCCGTCGTAGGTGGCGTGCAGGATCTGCCGTACGGTCATGCGCGGGCCGCCGCCCGCCGTGTCGGCGATGACGCTGCGGACGAGGGACTTGCGGACCCTGACGCCGTCGTCGCGGGTGGCCCCGTCGAAGAACTCGGCCGTGCCCTCGTCCATCGCCGTGGTGCGGTCACCCTGGTACCAGGGGCCCTCGCCGAAGAAGCCGGGGACGGCATACCGTCCGTTGAGGTAGTGCGTGTACTCGTGCCGGAAGAGCTCTTCGAGGGTCAGCGACGAGTCCTGCGGGACACGGCGCTCGTACGTGTAGAAGGTGGCGCCGCGCTCGATGTAGATGCCGCCGTTGTCCGTGCCCATACCGGTGAGGATCGGGTGGTACGTCTCGTAGTCCGCGCGTGAGGCGTACAGGACGATGTTCAGCGAGGTGTTGGGGTCGCCGGCCAGCGGCTCCTGGGTGCCGAGTACCCGGTGGAACTGCGCCGCGACCTGCTTGCTCGCGTAGTACAGGGTGTCGACGGTGGCGCGCGGGAGCCCGGTGCGGACCTTGATGGCGCCGCTGTCGTACGTGTACGTGTACGGGAAGATCCGGCGCTCGATGTCCGCCTTGCACACCCCGTACGGGGCGCAGGCCTCGTAGACGTTGAGCCAGGAGACCAGCGAGGCCCACTGCGCGCTGCCGGTGCCGAAGGCGGTCTCGGCCGGGCCGAGCAGGGCGCCGAGGTCGGCGACGACGGCCGGGCGCAGGCCCTCGATCTGGCCGAAGCGGCCGTACTCGCTCAGGGCGTCACGGGCGACCCAGCTGTTCGCGGTCCCCTTCAGGTGGCCGTACCCCGCGAAGGCCTTGAAGGCCGCGCGGTACGCCGGGTCGGCGGCGGCCGCCGTGTGGAAGGCGGTGTCCCGGTTGCCGGGGTAGACGCCGAGGTAGTTGACGGAGAGCCCGGCGAGCGCGGCGCCCGCCCAGGCGGGGTCGAGGCGCGTGGCCGGGTGGTCGGCGTCCATGGTGGCGAGCACCTTGCGGATCAGGGGCAGTTGGTGGTGGCGGAGGCCGGGGGCGCTCGCCGCGTACAGGGCCTCGCGGAGCGTGTCGGCGTTGGTGGCGGTGACGTCGAAGGTGCGCGGGGCCGTGCCGAAGGCCGCGACCGCCCGTCGTACGGCGTCGACGGTCGGGGCGTCGCCGGTGTCGATCTCGTCGCGCGAGAAGTCGTGGTAGGCCACCGCGTGGAGGTAGGTGAACATCTCCTCCAGATGGGTGGAGTTGGTGCCGTCGTGGGTGGCCGCGAGGCCGGTGGCGCGGCGTGCGACGGCCTGGACGTGGGCGTCGGACATGACCGGCGCGAGCCGGGCGTCCCAGGTCCAGACGAGGCCGCGGAGACAGTCGTCGGCGGTCACGGCGGGATCGGCGAGGAAATCGGCGAAGCGCTCGGGGGTGAGGCCGGTGACGCCGTCGAGGGTGCAGGGGGCGCCGGCCTGCCGTCGCGTATGCGGCGGCTCGGCGGCGGGGTCGGTGGCGGCGCCGGGTGTACGGCCGGCTGCCGCGCCGCCGGGAGCGGGCGCCGGGGCCGCGACGGCCGGGGGCGCGGAGGCGAGGCGGTCGACCTCGTCATGGGGGTGCGGCCGCGGCGCCGTCGTCGCGGTCGGTGAACCGGTCGGCCCGGCCGCCTGGCTGACGGTCTGTCCGAGGGGGACGAGCAGGCCGACCGCGAGCGCGGAGGCGAGGAGGGCGCTGCGCACGGATCTGTGCTGGGACACCAGGGCTCCTGTGGGAGGGAGGGGATGTGGGGGTGGTTCCCAGTCAACTCGCCTGGTTGCAAGCCGAGTTGACGTTCTTTCCAGCAGTGGTGCGAGCAGTACCATAGTAATGTGAAATTGCACTGACAAGGGTCTGGCGGGAATCCGGCGCAGAACAGACCCGGGGGGTCCCCTGGAGGGACCCCCCGGAACGAGCCGTTCCTCAGACGCGGTCGGAGGCCGCCTCGGGTGCCGCGACCGCCTCGGGCGTCACAGCCTCCACGGGCGGCACGCTCTTCGTCCGGCTCCGCATGAGGCGCGCCGCGACGGGCTCGGTGAAGCGGGCCGTCAGCGGGCCGATGACCACCAGGATCAGGACGTACGCGGTGGCGAACGGCCCCAGCTGCGGCTGCACCCCCGCCGTGACGGCGAGACCGGCGATGACGATGGAGAACTCGCCGCGCGCCACCAGGGTGCCGCCGGCCCGCCACCGTCCCTTGGTCCCGATCCCGGCACGGCGCGCCGCCCAGTACCCGGTGGCGATCTTCGTCAGCGCCGTGACGACGGCCAGGGCGAGCGCCGGGAGGATCACCGGCGGGATGCTGGCGGGGTCCGTGTGCAGACCGAAGAAGACGAAGAAGACCGCGGCGAACAGGTCGCGCAACGGGCTCAGCAGGGTGTGGGCGCCGTCGGCGACCTCCCCGGACAGGGCGATGCCGACGAGGAACGCCCCGACGGCCGCGGACACCTGGAGCTGCTGGGCGACACCGGCGACGAGCAGGGTGAGCCCGAGGACCACCAGGAGCAGCTTCTCCGGGTCGTCGCTGGAGACGAAACGGGAGATCAGACGCCCGTAGCGGACGGCGACGAACAGGACGGCGCCGGCCACGCCAAGGGCGATGGCGAGCGTGGCACTGCCGGCCGCGAGACCGACCCCCGCGAGGAGGGCCGTGATGATGGGCAGGTACACGGCCATGGCGAGGTCTTCGAGGACCAGGATGCTCAGGATCACCGGTGTCTCGCGGTTGCCCAGGCGTCCCAGATCGCCCATGACCTTGGCGATGACGCCGGACGAGGAGATCCAGGTGACGCCGGCCAGGACGACGGCGGCGACCGGCCCCCAGCCGAGCAGCAGCGCCGCGGCGGCGCCCGGGAGGGCGTTGAGGGTGAAGTCGACGAGCCCGGCGGGGTACTGCGTCTTGAGGTTGGAGACGAGATCGCTCGCGGTGTACTCGAGGCCGAGCATCAGGAGCAGGAGGATCACCCCGATCTCCGCGCCGATGGCGACGAACTCCTCACTGGCGCCGAGCGGCAGCAGGCCGCCGTTGCCGAAGGCGAGTCCGGCGAGGAGGTAGAGGGGTATCGGGGAGAACCGGAACCGGCCGGCCAGGCGGCCGAGCAGGCCGAGACCGAGGATGATGGCACCGAACTCGATCAGGAAGACCGCGGAGTGCACGCCGCCCTCACTCCCGACCGAGGATCGCGGCGGCCGCGTCGACGCCCTCGCGGGTGCCGATGACGATGAGGGTGTCACCGCCGGCGAGCCGGAAGGCGGGCGTCGGGGACGGTATCGCCCCGGAGCGGCGGAGCACGGCGACGACGGAGGCCCCCGACTCGGTCCGCATCCGGGTCTCGCCGAGGACCCGCCCGTTCCAGTACGCGTGGGCGGACAGCTCGATGCGTTCGGCGACGAGCCCCAGACCGGTGGTGTGCAGCACGGTGGGGCTGTGGTGGGCGGGCACCAGCGCGTCGATCAGCGAGGCCGTCTCGGCCTCGGTGAGGTGCAGCGACTGCGCGCACGCGTCGGGGTCGTCGGCCCGGTACACGTTCACGGTGCGGGTCCCGTCGCGGTGCGCGATGACCGACAGCTGGCGGTGCTCCCGGGTCGTCAGGTCGTACTGGACTCCGATGCCGGGCAGGGGTGTCGTTCTCATCCGCGGAGCAGGCACAGGCCCGTCCCCTCCTGTCGATCGTGGGTGGTCGTGACGCGTGCCATGGTGTCATCGCCCCTCCGGAACCCCGGAACACGGGTGTCACGCGCGACCGCCCGCCTCCCTGTGACGCGACCCGGGTGGATCCGGTCGGACCGTGGGTACTCTGGGCTCCCGTGATCGAGGAACTGATACCCCCGCCCGCGAGCGCCGCCCACACCTTCCTCGACCGCGAGTCGGCCGTCCGCGCCCTGTTCCCCGAGGAGGCCGCCGCCGTCGCGCGCGCCCTGCCGAAACGACTCCACGAGTACGCCGCCGTCCGCATGTGCGCCCGGCGTGCGATGAGCGCGCTCGGAGTGGCGGCGGTGGCGCTCGTGCCGGGGGAACGCGGTGCTCCGCGGTGGCCGGCCGGGCTCGTGGGCAGCATGACCCACTGCGCCGGGTACCGCGCGGCCGTCGTCGGCCGCGTCTCCGACTACCGCGGGCTCGGCATCGACGCGGAGCCGAACGCGCCGCTGCCGGACGACGTGCTGGAGGTCGTGTCCCTGCCGGGGGAACGGGCCCGGATCCGTGAACTGGCCGCCTCCGTGCCGGAGGTCCGCTGGGACCGGCTGCTGTTCAGCGCCAAGGAGGCGGTGTTCAAGGTCTGGTACCCGCTGACCGGGCGCGAACTGGACTTCGGGGACGCGGACGTCCTGATCGACCCGGACGCGGGGACGTTCACCGCGCACGTCGGCGTCCCGGACGACGGCCCGGACGGCGACCGTCTGAAAGTGCTCGAAGGGCGCTGGCTCTGCCGCGCCGGCCTCGTCGTCACCGCCGTCGCCCTCCGGCGCACGCCGGACGTCCCCCGGTGGGGCGTGTCGCCGGAGGTCGGCTGACAACCGGCCGTGCCGCCGTGCGGAACCCGGGCGGCGGCACGGCCGTCCCACCTCGGAGCGCACACCGGTCGTGCGTCTGGCGAACGGACGGGATGCGATGACAGACCAGCTCGGCAAGCGGACGAGGACGACCGTGCACCGTGGCGTGGCGGCCGTGGCGGGAGTCCTGCTGCTCGCGGGCGTCACCGGCTGCGGGTCGCTCACCGACGAACCCCCGGCGGACCGGAAACCGCACCCGGTCGCCGCCCGGGAGAGGGCGAGCGGCACGGCCAGGAACCCCGAGACGCCGCCCCGGATGATCGTGCGCGCGAAGGACGACCCGCCGGCCGGCCTCCTTGGGCTCCTCACGGGAACTCTGGTGGTCACGGACGAGAACTGCCTGGCCGTGACGTCGGAACCCGCCGGCGGGACCGTCGCCCTCAACTGGGGGTACGGATGGACGGCCCGGATCGAGGACGGCAAGGCCGTCGTCCACGACGCGCGCGGAGAGGTCTTCGCGAGAGAGGGCGACGAGGTGAGCCTGGGCGGAGGAGCGTCCTCCCGGTTCGCCGGTAACCCGTGCGCCACCGGAACGGGCGTGTTCGCGGTCAACGACGCACCCACCGACGGATGGAGCGGACACGCGACGGGGCCCGCTCCTCGCGGTTGAGAACGGCTTCCGGCAGGGACCAAGCTTCCCTGTCCGCAGGAGATATGAGGGTCAGTCCGGTCGCTGGACGACCCGCGCGCGCGGGGTGTCGGGGCCGAGGACGGTGACGACGAGCGCGGTGCGCCGGGACTCCGCGGCGAGCAGCGCCTCGGCCCAGCGGACGGGGGTGTCGGCGGGGGCGTCCGGGGCCAGGGTGAGGCCGATCGGCACGGCCCGCGTGAGGCCCGTCCGCTCGTCGAACTCGCGGATGACGGCCGCGTTGAAGAGCCCGTCGAGGAGGACGTTCCCGCCGGACGGCTGCTCGTGGTACGCGGGAAAGGCGTCGGTGGCCACGAGGAGGAGTTCGACGTCGGCCGGCGCCACCCCGGCGCCGGCGAGGGCCTCGGCGGCCGTCGAGGCGGCCCGCGCGAAGCGGTGGCCGTCCGGTGCGTCGGGCTCCGCCCGCGCCGTGGGGTCGGCGGCGCTCACGCGGACTGTTCCCGGAAGCCCAGGTCCAGGGTGGCGAAGCCTCTCAGCATCGGGTTGGGGATGCGCTCGGGCTCCGGCCCCCGCAGCTCCAGGCCGGGGAGGCGGTCGAGGAGGGTCCGGAACGACACCTGGCCCTCCAGTTCGGCCAGGGCGGCGCCGACGCACACGTGCGGACCCCAGCCGAACGCCAGATGCCCCGTGGGGTTACGGGTGAGGTCGAAGGTGTCGGGGTCGTCGAAGGCCTCGGGGTCGCGGTTCGCCGAACCGAGCATCAGCACCAGCCCGTCCCCCTCCCGGACCTCGGCGCCGCCGAACTCGAAGTCCTCCCGGGCCACCCGCCGGATGAACTGGAGCGGGCTCTCGTAGCGCATGATCTCCCGCACCGCGCTGGGCATCAGCTCCGGCCGCGCGTCGAGGAGGGCGCGCTGTTCCGGGAAGCGGAGCAGCAGCTCGACGCCGTTGGCGACGAGGTTCCGTGTCGTCTCGTGCCCGGCGACGATGATCTGCGTGCAGTTCGCCAGGACCTGTTCGGCCGTCATCCACTCGCCCTCGCTCTCGGCGCTGAGCAGCAGGCTGACCAGGTCGTCGCCGGGGTTCGCCCGCCGTTCGGGAAGCAGCTCGGCGAAGTAGTCCATCATCGAGAGGAGTCCGTCCTGGGCGGCACGGAACATGTCGAGGGTGGGCCGCAGGGAGCCGGCGAAGTTGAGCAGGTCCTCCGACCAGCGGACGAAGGCCGGGTAGTCCTCGGGGTTCACGCCGAGCATCTCGGCGATCACCTTGGCGGGGAAGGGGTGGGCGTACTCGGTCATGAACTCGGTGCCGCCGCGCTTGACGAAGGCGTCGATCAGGTCGTCGCAGACCCGCTGGATCTTCGGCTCCATGGTGGTGATGAGCCGTCGGGTGAACCCCTGCTGCATCAGCTGGCGCAGCTGGCGGTGCTCGGGCTGGTCGTGCAGCACGATCCACCGGCTGATGGCGTCGTTGAACCGCGCGAACTCGGGCCGCACCTCGGCCGGGAACTGGTTGACGAAACCCCCGGCCTTACGGGCGGCGGAGAACCTCTCGTCGCGCAGCGCGGTGCGGATGTCGGCGTGGTGCGGAAGGAACCAGGTGCGCCCGGTGTTGGCCGAACTCAGGTGCATACGGCCGGTCTCCCGCATCCGCTGGTACACGGGGTAGGGGTCACGGAGGAACTCCGGCGTGATCTCCATCAGGTGTGGACTCCTGTCGGTGCGGAGGGGAATCGGTTCAGCGGGCGCGAACCGCGGTCATGCCCCAGGTGGAAGGACCGGTGGTGAGCATCAGGACGTCGTCCCCGGGCGCGAGCCGCCCGCCGCGGTGCAGGTCGGCGAGGTCGATGAGGGTGTCGGCCGCGAAGCAGTGCCCGAGGCGGGCGATGTTGGCGGTGTACAGGCGCTCCGCCGGTACACCGGCCAGCGTGGCGAACTCCGTGAGGACCGGGCGCGAGTAGTGGTTGGAGAGCATCACGGCGAAGCCGTCCTGGGGTGTGTCGAGCGCGGCGCGGCAGACGCGGATCCCCTTGACGATCTCCAGGTGCTTGCGCAGCCCCTGCCCCTTGGCGAGGGCGCGCATGGGGGCGCTGGAGTGCTGGACGGTGGAGCGGAGACGGAAGTCTCCCGGCACGTCCGTGGAGACCAGGCAGGAGGCGGCGCCGTCGCCGTTGATCGTGACGGCGTTGGGCATCGCCCGGTACTCGCCGGGGAGCGGCGGGACGGCGTCGGCGCTCACGCACAGCACCGTGCGGTGGACGCCGGTGGCGACCAGGGCCCGCGCGAGGCGCAGGACGGAGCCGGTGTTGCCGGACTCGGCGAGCCACACGAGGGACAGCGCGGCGTGCCCGAGCCCGTGGGGTTCGAGGACGAGGCGGGCGATCGTGCCGGTCAGCTTCCCCGGGTCGCCGGGCGGGGGGTCCCCCTCGCCCCAGTAGCTGCAGGTGCCGTAGAGCACGGCGTCGACGCGGCGGGGGTCGACGCCGGAGAGCGCGAGCGTCTCGGCGACGGAGCGGGCGGCGAGCTCGGCCGGTGTCTCCCGCGCGACCGAGCAGTTGACGAAGCCATGGGCACGCAGTCGGTCGAGGAGCTCGTCGGAGGTGCCGGGCGGCACCGCACGCTCGATCGGCAGGGACTCGCCGACGGCGTACCCGAGCCCGCCGAGCCCGACGTCCGGCTCGGCGCGGTGGTGGGAGCTGGTCATCGTCAGGCCTCGCAGCGGATGAAGGAGGTGGCGCTGTAGAGGTAGTTGGCGCCCACGCCGATCGCGAGGAGGGCGTCGCCGGGCGTCGTTTCGCCGCGCTCGGCCAGCTCGCTCAGGGTGATCAGCTGGTCGTAGGCGAAGCAGTGCCCGAGGGTGCCGATGCCCTCGGTCGGCACCCGGTCGAAGGGGATGCCGAGGGTCGCGGCGAAGTTACGGAGCACTGGACGCGCGTGGTTGGCCAGGACCAGCTTGGTGTGGTCGCCCGCGGCCCGCCCGGTCGCCTTGGTGAGTCTGTCGACCACCCCTCCGAGGGCGTCCGTGAAGCCGTCGATGTAGCGCAGCAGGTCGCGCTGCGGGTGGAGGGCGTGCAGTTCGGGCCGGTAGCGGTGCTCGACGCGCTCGACCAGGTAGCCGTCGGTCCTCGGCCGGGAGAGCAGGCAGGTGACGACCGTGTCGCTGAAGACGGACACGTCACCGGGCAGCACCCGTGCGGCACGCCGGTCGTCGAGCGCGTCGACGCCGAGCAGCAGCACGTGGTCGAGGCCCTGGGTGGCGGCGAGACCCTGCGCGACGGTGAGGGCCGACGAGAAGTTCGTGCACTGGCCGAGGAACATGCCGAGCGGGAAGGCGTCACGGATCCCGAACCGGGCGCAGAGCGCGGCGAGATCGGCGTGGTCGTCGTACGCGGAGAACGTGGAGGAGAAGAACAGCACCGCGTCGACCTCGGCGGGCCGCAGGCCGGTGCGGTCGAGGGTCTCGGCGAGACAGTCGTCGTACCGGGCGCGGGGCGGTTCGTCGAAGACCGCGTACCGGGTCAGGCCTCCCCGGCGCAGGGCGGTGACGGACGCGGCGGACACCGCGCCGTCGCCGAGGAGGTCCTCCAGGTCGTGCCAGCGTCCGTGGCGGCGGCTGAGTCCGCTCAGATGGATGTCCGTCATCTGCCCTCCCAACGTCGTGCCATCTCGTGCCGGTCGGTCTTTCCGTTGCTGGTGAGGGGGATGTCGTCGACGACGCGGAACCGGCTGGGCACCATGTACCGGGGAAGGTGCCGGACGGCGTGCCGGCGCAGCTCGTCGGCCAGTTCGCCGGATACGGAACCGTCCCGGCCCGAACCGGCGGAACCCGAACCACCGGGCCCCGGACCGCCGGGACCCGAACCGCCGGGAGCGGAGTCGCCGGGGCGGACGAAGGTCACGATCGCACCGCCGCCGCTCACGATGGTCGCGGAGAGGTCCACGGCGGGATGCGCGAGCAGGCAGGCGTCGATCTCCTCCAGCTCGACCCGGTTGCCGCGGATCTTCACCTGGCTGTCCCTGCGGGCGTGGAAGTAGAACTCCCCCGCTTCGTCCCTCGACGCGAGGTCCCCCGAGCGGAAGGCGCGGCGTCCCGTCCCCAGGGGGCTCGGCACCAGTGCCGCCGCGGTGGTCTCCGGGTCCTGCCAGTACCCGTCGAAGAGCGCGTCACCCTCGACGTAGAGCTCGGCGACCTCACCGGGCCGGTCCGTCGGGGTGCCGTCCTCGCGCACCAGGTACATGCGCATGCCGTCGATGGCGCGGGTGCCGAACGGCACGCGGCCGTCGCGGTGGGGCACCTCCTTCCCGGTGAGCACCTTCCACGCGCAGGCGATCGACTCCGAGTGGCCGAAGCCGTTGATGAGCCGGGCGTGGGGCAGCGCACGGCGCAGTTCCCGGAGGCCGCGCAGGGGAAAGCCCTCGCCGGCGTACAGCACCGTGTCGAGCGCTGTCCCGGCGAGCAGGTCCGTCGCCCCCGCGTCCAGGACACCGCGCCAGATCGAGGGCACCCCGTTCATCTGGGTCACCTCGTGGCGCTGGAGGTGGCGGACGAGGCCCTGCGGCTGCTGGAGGAGCAGGGCCGGTACCTGCACCAGGCAGCCGCCCGCGCCGAGCGCCAGACCGAGGTCGAGGAGGGAGAAGTCGAACTGGAGCGGCGAGGTGCTGCCGAGACGGACTCCCGGCCGTACGCCGAACCCGCCGAACCCCTCGTAGAACGAGACGACGGCGCCGTGGCTCATCACGATGCCCTTGGGCTCACCGGTGGAGCCCGAGGTGAAGATGACGTACAGCGGGTCGGAGGGTCGCGGCTCGAGGCGCTCCCCCGGTGGCCGCCCGGCACCGGTCAGCTCCAGGTGCCCGTCCGGCGTGAGGGTGCCCGTGGCCGTCCCCGGGCGGTCCGCGGGGGTGCGGCCCGGCGGGGTGATGTGGGCGCGGGGCGCGGTCCTGCGCACGATGTTGGCCTTGCGCTCCGCGGGCAGGTCGGGGCCGAGCGGCACGAAGACGAGCCCCAGGGAGGCCGCGGCGATCTCCAGGGCCACGGCCTCGGGACACGGGGCGAACTCCAGGGCGATCCGTTCCCCGGCGCGCAGCCCGTGGGCGTGCAGGGCGTCGGCCAGGGACGCCACCCGGTCGGCCAGCAGTCCGTGGCTCCACACCTGGTCCCGGCAGATCAGCGCGGGCGCTTCCGGGGTGTGCCGGGCGGCGCGCAGAAGATAGGTGTGGAAGAGCCGGGGAACGCCGTCGCCCGGCAGGGAGCCGCCCGTGCTCACGCCTCGCCGGAGGCCGCGGCCTCCGCCGCGCGGGCGGCCTCCTGCTGCTGGCGGGACAGTTCGTCGCGGAAGGCCTCGGCGGCGGTGGTGCTGCTGAGGTACTCGGTGTCCTGCGCGCCCGGGCGGCCCAGCTCGATCGCGATGGTCTGCGGGCGGGCGAGCGTGGCGAGGAGCACGGAACGGCCGAGGGCCGCGGTGAGCACCGAGGAGAGCGCGTCGAGGTCGGCGTCGCTCGTGAGCGCCAGGTCGAAGCCGAGGTTGTGGAAGCGGCTCGGGACCTCGCGGAGCACGTTCTGCATGCCGCGGATGTCCAGCCGGCCGCCGCTGGCGACGTGCAGCTCCTCGACCGGTGTCCCGGTGCGGTCGGTCTCCTCGCGGACGAGGCCGACGAGTTCGCCGCAGACGGCGGAGAGGAGCAGTTCCTGGGGGTTGGGGCCCTTGCCGATGCCGAGCATCTGCTTGGACTGGTCGACCACGAGGACGGACGCGCCCTCACGGCGGGTGCCGCCGTGTTCCAGGGTGGTCCTGGCGTGGACCTCCGTGCCGTACTCCCAGCGCAGCCGCACCTCGAGGCGGGCCCGGTCGGCGCCGGGGTCCGGGGCGGCCGCCGGCGTGTAGGGCAGGGTCAGCGTCTCCTGGCGGCCGTCGCCGCGGGTGATCAGCGCCCTGAGGGTGAGCTCGGCCTCGTCGAGGAAGACCCGGTGGTTGGGGCTGAACGCCGTGACGAGGCGGTTGACGCCCTGGACCACGTCGTCGGAGGCGCCGCACGCCACCGTGCAGCGCCAGGCGATCCCGTGCAGCCCCGCGCCGGCCGCGGCGTGGCCGGAGGCGTCGAGGGGCAGTTCGGCGCGGGCGGTGAGGTCGATCTCGTCGAGTGCCACGCCGCGCCCGGTGAAGCCGTTGACGTGGGTGATCAGCGCGCAGGCGCCGAGCGCGGCGAGGGCCGACTCGTACGGGCTGGTGAGCGGGTCGAGGCGGCCGGCGGCCGACACGGCGTCCTCGGGCCGTGTCCGGTGGGAGAGCTGGTCGACGCGGAACCCGCGGGCCATCCGGACGGTGCCGTGCCGGGCGGTCCGCACATGGGTGGCGACGCCGTCCCTGGCCGGGTGTCCGGTGACCCTGAAGTCGATCAGGGCCTCCTCGGGCTTCTCCCGGATCTCGTGGATCAGCTCCGAGACACCGCTGATGTTCAGTCCGTTGCGCATGCTGCTCTCCTGCTCGCTGTCTCTGCGGGGGTGGTGGGGGTGCTCACAGGCCGGTGAGCGCCTGGTCCAGGTCGGCGATCAGGTCCTCGGCGTCCTCGATGCCGACGGAGAACCGTACGAGGCCGGGCTCGATGCCGACCTCCCTGCGCTGACGCTCGGTCAGGACGCTGTGGGAGGTGTTGAACGGCAGGCTGACCAGGGATTCCACTCCCCCGAGGCTGGTGGCAACCACGGGGACGCGCAGCCGGTCGAGGAGCCGTAGCGCGCCCTCGTCGCCGGACTCGACCTCGAAGCTCACCATTCCGCCCCAGGCGTCGGGGCTGTAGGCGAACAGGTCCTTGTAGGGGTAGTCGGGCAGCGAGGGGTGGTGGACGCGGCGCACCTCGGGGTGCTGGGCGAGGAAGGCGGCGACGGCGGCGGCGTTCTCCGCGTGCGCCCGCATCCTCGGGACCAGGGTCTTCAGGCCGCGCTCCAGGAGGAAGCACATCATCGCGTCGAGCGAGCCGCCGAACTTCAGCATCTGGCTCCACAGGCGGTCCACGTACTTGCGGGGGCCGGTGGCCACTCCGGCGGTCACGTCGCTGTGTCCGTTGAGGTACTTGGTACAGCTGTGGATGACGATGTGCGCGCCGTGCTCCAGCGGGCGCGCGTACAGCGGGGTGAGGAAGGTGTTGTCGATGACGAGCAACAGGTCGAGCTCCTCGGCCAGCCGGCCGAGTTCGATCAGCGGGATCGCCTTGAGCAGCGGGTTCGTCAGGGTCTCGAAGAACAGGACCTGCGTCTCGTCCCGTACCGCCGCGCGGATCTCCTCGATGTCGGTGGGGTCGACGAAGGTCACGGTGCGGCCGAGCTGGTGCATGTCCTCGCGCAGCAGGTTGTAGGTGCCGCCGTACACGTCACGGGAGCTGACGATGTGCCCGCCGTGGTTGGTCAGGGCCAGGAGCGCGGTGGTGATGGCCGCCATGCCCGAGGAGAAGAGCAGGGAGCTCTCCCCGTTCTCCAGGGCGGCGATCTTCTCCTGGACCGCCCACTGGTTCGGGGAGCCGTACCGCCCGTAGATCGCCACGTCGCGGATGTGGCCCTGGTCGAAGGCCTTGTACGTGTCCTCGGAGAAGACGAAGGTGCTGCTCTGGAAGATCGGGGTGCCGACGGCGCCGGTCACCGGGTCGACGTAGGTCCCGGCGTGGACGCTGCGGGTGCTCGGCCCGGTGCCGTCGACCACGGTCTGCTGGGGCAGCCTGGGGCCGGGGACGCGGCCGCGCTCCAGGCTGTTGGTCCACTGGTGCTCCTCGCTGGAGCCCGGAGTGTTGCCTATCGCCCTTGCCATGAGGGTGCCCTTTCGTTGCTCAGTGCTGAGGTCAGCGCCATGACGATCCGATCCGCGTCGGCGCCGTGGAAGAGGTTGATTCCGACCCGGCCGACGCCGTCGTCACCGATGCGCGGGTAGCCGAGGCCCAGGGCGTACACCCCGGGGACCGGTCCGCCATGCCGGGCGAGGACGCGGCAGCCGTCGTCGACGGCCGTGGTGCCCCGCCGGGTGCGGACCGGGAGCGGCTCGCCCGACGCGGTGCGCAGCCGCACGTCGGACGTCCGGTAGCCGGAGGCGTGCACCAGGAGTCCCGCGTCGGCGGTGGCCCGTCTGGCCTCAGGACTGCCGGCCGCGCAGAGCCGTACCCGTGGCTCGGTGCCGCCGATGACCCGCTCGCACACCTGCCGGCTGCGGCCGCGCAGTCCGCTGAACCGGTTGACCTTGCCTGTGTCGGGACAGACCGTCAGGGTCTGGCCGGTGAGGGGTCCTTCGGCGCGGGCCCGCTTCATGCTGTCGTACGACAGGGCCAGGGTGCGGTGGACGACGGTGATGGCCCCGGCCGTGAGCCGGTGTCCCAGCCGCTCGAGGAGCAGTTCCACCGTGGCGAATCCGCTGTGCGAGGCGCCGACGACGACGATCCGGCCGCCGGCGCGCAGCACGGCGCTCGCCCGGTCGAGCACGGCGCCGGTGAGGAGGTCGGCGGAGGCGACCACCCGCTCGGGCGGTACGCCGAGATCACCCGCCGTGCGAGCGGTGTCCTCCCAGCCTCCGGTGGCCAGGACGACCCGGGACGAGGTCGTCAGCTCCGCGCCGTCCCCGTCGAGGCTCGTCCAGGTGCCGTCGTCGTTGCGGCGGAGCTCCGCGACGCGCGCGCCGAGCCGTACGGCGTCTGTGAGGACGTCCTGTTCGAGGACGTCGGAGACGTCGTTGAGGAACCGTCCCACCAGCCGCAGGGGCACCGCCTGTTCCCTGGCCAGGGAGAGTTCCCGGCCCGCCGGCATGCGCAGCGCACGGCCGAGCTCCCCCGTCGGGCTCACTCCTTCGATGAAGTCCCCGGCGCGGGAGTTGGAGTGGATGGCGTACGGGAAGCGGGCCCGCAGCAGCCGCTCGCGGTCCGGCGCTCCGTCCAGGAGGCACAGCCCGGCCGCGGCCAGCCGGGGCAGGAGTCCGGCCCGGTCCGCCGCGAGCGGGACGCCCAGCGCGGCGGCGCCGTATCCCACGATCTGGCAGTGAGGTAGGGTCACCGGCTCCTCACGCTCTCGAGGATCAGACCCGCTGTCAGATCGGCCTGTTCCTCGGTGACGATCGAGAAGTGGTCGCCGGGGGTCCGGTGGAAGGAGACCGACGCGGGCGGCGGGGTGCCGTGCCCGGTGAGCGTCCGGCGCAGCGGGCGCAGGTAGCGGCCCGCCGGTCCACCGAGACCGTGTTCCGTCTCCAGGACGTGGGTGCGTACCGCGTCCTCGGGGGTGAACCGGTGTTCCGCGAGGGCCTCACTGTGCGCACGGTAGAGCGCGAACAGGGTGCGCAGGCTCCCGGAGGTCAGGGAGCCGAGCGCCGGGTGTCCCGCGGTGGCGAGCTCCAGCGCCCGGGCGAGGGCCGCCTCCCCGCTGAGTCCGGCGAGGGCTTCGGCCGGGACGACGGCCCGGCCTCCGGAGAGGTTGAAGAAGAACGACCCGATCAGCTCCCGCTCCCCGGCGGTGGTGTCCCCCGCGGCGAGCCATGGGTCCAGCATCACCACGTCGGCGCCGGTCTCCCGGTGGCCGTCGGCGGTGAGCAGGCGGGCGGTCTCGTGGGCGACCAGTGCCCCGAAGGACCAGCCGGCGAGGCGCACCGGGGCGCCGTCGGCGAACAGGGGGCGGAGCTCTGCGGCGTACTCCCCGGCGAGTTCCCGCACGGAGCGCAGGGGTGCGCGGTCGCCGAGCGTGCCCGGTGCGCGGACTCCCCAGACGGTGTGGGTGGGGGTGAGCCGGGAGAGCAGGGGGCGGTAGCACAGGATGTCGCCGCCCACGGGGTGGATCAGGACGAGCGGCGGTCCCCCGGCGGCGGAGAGCCGGCTGAGGCAGGGGGCGGTGGGCCGTGTGCCGGCGCTGCCGGGCGCGGTGGCGGCCGCCTCGGTGAGGAGGGCGGCGAGACCGGCGGGTGTGGCCGTCTCGTAGAGGGCGGTGAGCGGGAGGCGGGTGCCGAGCTCGGCCTCGAGGCGGTTCATCATGCGGGCGGCCGTCAGGGAGTCACCGCCCTGGTCGAAGAAGTCGGAGTCGGGCGTGGCCGGGCCGAGCAGCTCCGTCCAGAGCCGGAGCACCGCGGCACCGGCCACGGAGTCGATGCCGCCGGAGCTGGTGCTGGTGCTGCCGGTGTCGGTGCCCGCGGTGGTGGCGCCGGGGGCGGAGCCGATGCCGCCGGTGCTGGTGCCGCTGGTCCCGGTGCCCGCGGTGGTGGCGCCGGGCGCCGAGCCCGTGTCCGTGCTCGCGGCCAGCGCGGCCCGGTCGACCTTGCCGTTGTCGGTGAGCGGGAGGCGCCGGTGGAGCCGGTAGCCGCGCGGTACGAGCTGGGGCGGCAGGGTCTCCCGCAGGTGCCGTCGGGCGCGGTCGACGAGTTCTTCGCCGTCCGTGCCCGCCTGGGCGACCAGGTGGGCGACGAGCGCGCTGCCGCCGGCCGAGGCCTGGGCCAGGACGATCGCGTCGGCGACACCGGGGCAGGCGAGGAGGTGCGTCTCGATCTCGCCGAGTTCGACGCGGAAGCCGTTCACCTTGGTCTGCTGGTCCTGGCGTCCGAGGAACTCCAGTGTCCCGTCCGGCCAGTAGCGCCCCCAGTCGCCGGTGCGGTAGAGCCGCTCTCCGGTGGAGGGCCGGGTGACGAAGGCCCTGGACGTGGTCTCCGGCGCGTTCAGGTAGCCGTCGGCCAGTCCCCTGCCGCCGATGTACAGCTCGCCGGGGACCCAGTCGGGCCGGTCGGCGAGTTCTTCGTCCAGGACGGCGTAGTACTGGTTGGTCAGGGGCCGTCCGTACGGGACGGAGGTCCATCCGGCGGGTATCCCCTCGCGCGGAACCTCCTGGGCGTTGGACCAGATGGACGCCTCGGTGGCGCCGCCGAGCGCCAGACAGCGGGCCTCCGGCGCGACGGTGGCGAGCTCGTCGGCGACGTTCAGCGGCACCCAGTCACCGCTGAGGAGCACCTGGCGGAGCGAGCCGACGGGGGCGTGGCCGCCGCTGCGCACGTAGTCGGCCAGGAGGCCGAAGTAGGCGGGCACGCTGTTCCAGACGGTGGCCTCGAGGCCGGTCGCCAGGCGGTACAGCTCGCCGATCTCGCCGCGGGGCACGTCGGCGGCGATGACGGCCGCGCCGGCGGCGAGCGCGCCGAAGACGTCGTACACGGAGAGGTCGAAGGTGTACTCGGAGACCATGAACAGCCGGTCCCCGGGGCCGACTTCGCACCGCTCGTTGATGTCGAGGACGGTGTTCGCCGCGCTGTCGTGCCGGATCATCACGCCCTTCGGTACGCCGGTGGTGCCCGAGGTGAACAGGACGTACGCCAGTGCCTCCGGGTCCTCGGGCACGGGGAGGGGCTCGTTCATCCGGTCGGCGGCGGGCCGGTCGAGCGCCGCCGCCAGATCGACCACCGCGGGCCGTTCCGGGTGGCCGGCGAGAAACTCGGGGCCGGCGAGCACGGTCCGCAGCCCGGCCCTTTCGATCACCTGCCGGTGCCGCTGTCCGGGCCAGTCGGGGGCGAGGGGGACGTAGGCGCCCCCGTGGTAGAGCACCCCGAGGAGCGCGGCCACCTGCTGCCATCCCCTGGCCGCCACGACACCGACGGGTTCGCCCGCCCGGTGACCGGCCCCGGCGAGCGCGTCGGCCACGGCGCGGGCGTGTGCGTCGAGCCGCGCGTAGGTCACCGTGTGCTTCCCGGTGAGCACGGCGGGCCGCTCGGGCCGCTCGGCGAGGCGTGCGCGGAAGAGCCCGTGCAGGGTGGTGGCGCCGCGGGGCCGGCGGGTGTCGTTGGCGGCACGCCGGGCGGCCGGGCCGCCGGACGGGGTGAGGTCGAAGGAGGCGCGCTTCCATGCCTCGGGGGACGAGGCGAGTTCGGTCAGGAGCTCTCGGTAGG
This sequence comes from Streptomyces sp. NPDC058326, assembly GCF_042879855.1. Classification (NCBI taxonomy): domain Bacteria; kingdom Bacillati; phylum Actinomycetota; class Actinomycetes; order Kitasatosporales; family Streptomycetaceae; genus Streptomyces; species Streptomyces sp. NPDC058326. The sequence goes on from NZ_JBHVZO010000005.1 coordinate 228,770, forward strand.
CGCCGAACATCTCGTCCACCAGGCCGTCTGGGAAAAGGCCGTCGAGGGTGTCCCAGTTGACGAGCAGACCGGTGGCCAGTTCGAAGGCCTGATGGTCGAAGGCCACCTGGGGCGTGTGCACCCCGCCGTGGAGGCGGTGCCAGCCGAGCCGCTCGAGGAAGACGCCGCCCTGGGTGCCGGGGCCGAGGACGGGCGCGAAGACGACCGCCGCCACCCCGTCGAGGCGGCGGGAGCTGCGGTTGGCCGCGCGGAGGACCTCGACCCCGCCGAGCACGCCGTGCTCCAGGCCCTCGTGCAGCCGGTCGCGCAGCTCGGCGGCCCGCTCGGCGAACGTACCGCCCGGGGTGCGCGGCCCGCGTTCGAGGAGCAGGGTGCTGGAGAAGTTGCCCACCACCCGGTCGACGTGCGGGTGGTACGGGCGCCGCTCGCCGTACATGACGTTCAGGACGAAGTGCTGGTCCTTCGACCAGTGGCCGAGGATCTCGCAGAAGACCGCGCCGAGCGCGGTCGCGGGCGTGAGGCCGTGCGCGCGGACGCGTGCGCCGAAGCGCTCCCAGACGTCCGCCGGCAGGAGGAACGAGCGGCGGGTGACCGGGCCGTCGTCCGTGGAGCGGCCAGGCTGGCGCGGGGGCAGGACCGGGGAGGCCGGCAGCCGGCCGGCGCGCCGGGTCCAGTACGTCCTGGCGGCCGCGTAGGCGTCGGTGTCCCGCTCGGCCTCGGCGGCACGGCGGTAGGCGGCGTAGTCGTACTCCAGCGGTTCCAGGGACCCGCCGTCGAGGAGGGTGCGCAGTTCGTCGGCGAAGACGGTTCCCGACCGGCCGTCGAAGACGAGGAGGCGGCCCCAGACCTGGACGCGGTAGAGCGGGCCGAGGTCGAAGACCCGCAGCCGGAGGTTGATCCCGGACTCCAGGGGCGGCTGCTCGGCGCGCAGCTCCGCGAGGCTTGCCCGCAGGGCCTGTTCGGCCTCGTCGGGAGCCGCCCCGGTGAGGTCGTGGAACTCCACGGGACAGGCGCCGGTCACCGGGCCGAGGCTCTGGGTGCCGTCGTCGTGGAAGCGGGCGCGGAGCATGCCGTGGCGCTCGGCGAGGACCGTCAGCGAGGACCGCAGATCCGCCACGTCGAACGGGGCGCAGTGGTACTCCTCGTGGAAGACGGCGGGGCAGGAGAGCGGCAGCCCGCTGTGCTCGCCGACGAGGTACGCCTGCTGCAGCTCGCTGAGCGGAAAGCGGTCCGTCCCGACGGGCACGGCGCCCGCGACCGCGCCGGACGCACCCCCGGCGGACGCGTTCCCGGCGGGCGCGTTCCCGGCGGGCGCGTCCCCGCGGGGCGCACCCCCGGCGGGCGCGTTCCCGGCGGGCGCGTCCCCAGCCGGTACGGAAGCCGCGTCCCCGGCCGGTACGTAAGCGGCACCCCCGGCCCGTACCGCCTCGGCCTGCCCGGAAGCCCCCACCGTGCCCGGTACGGAAGCCGCGTCCTCGGCGGGCGCCTCCCCGGCCCGCCCGGAAGCAGCGTCCCCGGCGGGCGCGGAAGCGGCGTCCTCGCCCGCTGCCTCGGCCGCCGTCTCCAGCCAGCCGCGCAGCCGGTCCAGGGAGTCGTACTCGAAGACCAGGGTGCGCGGGGCGGCGACGCCGAACTCCCGGCCGATCCGCTCGGCGAGGGAGAGCGCGAGCAGCGAGTAGCCGCCGAGCTCGAAGAAGGATCCCGTGGTGTCGTCGTCCGAGCCGATCTCAAGCGCGGCGCACCACAGTTCGGCCAGTCGCCGCGCACGGTCGACGGCGGCCTCGGGTGCTCCGAGAACAGTCATGACTCTCCTTTGGGTCCCAGCCACATCCGCAGGGCCTGTGGCCTGCGGAAGGTCGAGCCGGTGATCGGCGGCATCGGGTCGTCCACGGCCCGCAGTCCGGGGAAGCGGGCGAGGAGGGCTCCGATGAAGGCCTCGGCCACGTCGAGCGCGATGTGCGTCCCGAGGCAGGAGTGGGATCCGTGGCCGAAGGTCAGCGAGCCGTGGGTGGACCGGTCCGGCCGGAACTCCTCGGCGTGGTCGAACACCTCGGCGTCCCGGTTGCCGCTGGCGAGTACGAGTTTGAGGGCGCTCCCCGCCGGTACGGGCACCCCGGCCAGCGTGGTGTCCCGGCGGGCGAAGCGGACGGTGTCGTGCTGGGGCGGCTCCCAGCGGAGGGTCTCCTTGAGGAAGCTCCGCAACCGGCCCGTGTCGGAGGCGGCCCCGGCCGCGTGACCGGGGTGCCGGGCCAGGCAGTGCAGGGCGTTGGAGATGAGGCCCGTCGAGGTCTCGAAGCCGGCCGCGAGGGTGAGGGTGGCGAGCCCGACCGCCTCCGCCGCCGTGATCCGGCCGTCGCGGACCCAGGAGTGGACCTCGCCGAGCATGGACCGGGCGGGCGCCCCCGTGGAGATCAGCCGGAGCAGGTACTCCTCCAGCTCGGCCCGCAGGGCGGACGCGCGGGCGAAGTCCCCGCTGCTGCCGTCGAGATGGCTCACCAGGTACTCCACGGTGTGAAGGAGCCAGTCGTGCCGCTCCGGGGGGATCCCGAGGAAGGTGGCGGTGGCGGTGAGCGGCACGGTGCGCGCCGGCCCGCGGACCATGTCGAGCTCGGTGTCCGGGCGCAGCGCGGCCACCGCCGTGCGTGCCCTGTCCTCGGCGGCGGCGCGGAACCCGATGTTGTCGCGCTGGCCGAGCAGCAGCCCGGCCAGGGGGCGGCGCAACCGCTGGTGGCGGGGTCCGTCGAGGTCGAGCAGGGTCTCGCCGAAGACCTGCCGGCTCACCCGGAAGGGGTATTCGACGGTGTAGTCCGTGCTGGTCAGGCAGGTGCGGATGTCCTTGTGCCGGAAGACGCAGAACATCCGGATCTCGTCGGCCCACCAGACCGGCCGCTCGGCGCGGAAGCGGGCGTACTCCGGCCAGGGGTTCGCGAGGAAGTCGGCGGAGAGAAAGGCGATGCTCCTCATGCCGTCCCCTCGCGGACGGCTCGGTGACGGCCCATCAGCTGACGATGAAGCTCTCGTAGATGGTCGAGATCGAGGCGAAGGACTCGATCCCGGCATGCTCCAGATCGACCGGCTCGCCGCGCAGGCGCTCCACCAGGGCGATGACCCTCAGGACGCTGAAGGAGTCGAGCACCCCCTGGTCGAAGAGGTTGTCCTCGGCCGTGACGGTGGCCAGGTCGACGTCGAGCTCGAAGGTCGAGAGGAAGCTGCGGAACTCCGTGTCGAAGGCGTCTCGGGTGATCGCGTTCATGGCACTCCAAACCGGTCCACGGGCGCCGGCCCGCCGTTTTGCCAGCGAATTTTCGGACGAGTCGACTGGCTGAAATGACTGCGTTTGGCTCAGTTCCAGCGTCTGAACCGGGCTTCACCCTGGCCAGGGGATGACTACCAGTCAAGATCGTTGTCTGCTCGGGCGATATTTTCGGCTGAACCACGACGCCTCTTACCCATGAGGCTCTTCTGTGCGGAATATTCCGGTCCAACACCGATTCGATCTACGGAATTCAACCCTCCACCCCGCAGGACAGAACATCTCGCGCCGGCATGACAGTTACCCTTCCGTAACATCCAATCCATGGACATGATCCCCCTCTGTCGCAAAAGGGCGTCTGGTCCGGATACGCACCCCCGCTAGGTCCCGATATGACCCGCTTCCGTGACCGGCGCGCACTCGCTGTTCGTTACAGCTGGATTGCGACGCCGCCTTTGAGACACCACTTGCCAGCCAGTCGTTCGCGGCCGAAGGTTTGCTGCGTCCTGGCCGCGGCCGGCCCCACCGGCGGGCCTCCCAGGACCGGAAGTCCTCCAAGTCGCGGCCCCGGCATGACGCTCCCGTCGTGCCCGGCCATCTATTTCCGGACGAGGTGCAATCACCATGGGCATATCCCTGCTGGACGGCGAGGCGGTAGTCGTCAGAACTCCGGACGAGTTTCTCGCCATGCCGGAGGAGTACCGCGAGATCGCGCTGCGGCAGATCATGGTCAACACGGAGGGAGAGCTGTCCGGCGGAGACGACTACATCCAGGTCTTCCTGCCCCTGGCCCCCAACGCCGAGGAGCGCCAGGTCTGCGCCGAGCGCGCGGTCGAGGAGTACGACCACTACAAGCTGGGCAAGGCGGTGCTCGCCAACATCGGCGTGGACACCGGCTACATGGAGACCCAGACGCTGGCCGAGCGCACCATGTTCGCCGACCAGACGCTCCACACCTGTACGACCTGGGCCGAGCGCGGCATCTTCTCCTACATCGGCGAGGAGACCGCGATGGTCATGATCTCCGAGTTCGCGGAGAGCAGCTACAAGCCCTGGGCCGAGGCCGTCCGCACCATCATCCTGGACGAGAAGGTGCACATCGCCCACGGCGCCCGTGTCTGCCGCAACCTCGCGCAGACCGAGGAGGGCCGCGAGGAGCTCCAGCGGGCACTGGACCGGCTCTGGCCGACGTTCGTGAAGATCTTCGGCAGCCCCCGCTCCGAACGGGCCCGGCTCGCCGTGAAGTTCGGGCTGCGCAAGACCACCAACGGCGAGGCCTGCGACCTGTGGCGGGAGAAGGTCACCCCGCGCGTCCAGAAGCTCGGTCTGACCCTCCCCGAGTGACTGCCCAGCAGGTCCATCCCGACAGAGGAGCCCACCTCATGGCTACACCCGTGACCATCACGGAGCGTCCGCCGAGCCGCAGAGAGGCCAAGGAGCGCACCGCCGCCCTCCTCGCGGACCGCCCGGACCTGGCCGCGCGCCTCCACCGCGTCCGCCGGCTCGGCCGCACCGTCCGGTCCTGCGAAGTCCACCTCACCAACGCGTGCAACATCCGCTGCAAGGGCTGCTGGTACTTCGAGGGTGGCTTCGACACCGCCGTGAGCGAGCTGTCGGACGTCGACAAGATCCGCGCCTTCGCGTCCCGGCTCCGCGAGGAGGGGGTCAACCAGGCGACGCTGATCGGCGGCGAGCCCACCCTCGTACCGCGCAGGGTCGAGGCCTTCGTCGAGCAGCTCCCCTACATCACCATCTCGACCAACGGCCTCCGTCCCATGCCCAGGCAGGGCTTCGAGGAGATCGCCATCGCCGTCAGCATCTTCGGCGGAGGACCGCTCGACGACGACCTTCGGGCGATCCGGGTCAACGGCTCAAAGTTCAGCGGGCTCTTCGACACGGCGCTGTCCCACTACAAGGACGACCCGCGGGTCATGTTCATCTTCGCGCTCTCCGAGGCCGGCGTCGCCCACATCGAACCGACCGTGCGCAGGATCGCCGAGAACGGCAACATCGTCACCTTCAACTTCTACAGCGAGCACGGCACCGAGAACCCGATCCAGATCGAGAACGAGCGACGGATCCTGGACGAGGCGCTGCGCGTTCGGGACCTGTACCCGCAGGCCGTGATCAGCCACCCGTACTTCATCCGGACGCTGATCACCGGCACCACCCACTGGGGAGGCCGCTTCGGATACGACGTCTGCCCCAGCATCAGCGTGGACCTCCCGGCGCACGCCGACCGGCTGGCCAACGGCAACCCGGTGATCCCCGGCTTCGCCGCGTGGGGCGCCGACTACGAGACGCTGCAGTTCTGCTGCACCTCCGGAGACTGCAACGGCTGCCGTGACAGCCAGGCCGTCTACAGCTGGCTGATGGTGAACACCTCGCGCTTCCTGCAGAGCGAACAGCGTCTGGAGGAGTGGCTGGACATCTCCGAGAGCTACTGGCGCCAGTGGCACTGGTCCCCCTTCCACGCGAGCAAGACCGGCGCGGTCACGCCCTGACCTGCCCGGCCGGCCCGCCCCGCCGCTCGGTGACGCCGGGCCCCGGTCACGCCCCGGCCAGGTCACGCCCCGCCCCGCGCCCCGCAGCGCCCGTTCCCGACGAGGAGACACATGTCCGACGTGATCGACCGCACCGCCATAGCAACCTTCGTCACCGACGCCCTGATCGAGCTGGGTGTCGACCGCTCCGACATCGTCCCCGACGCCGCACTCGACGACCTGGAGATCGACTCGCTCGACATGGTCGAGCTCAGCCAGTCCATCAAGCGGGAGCTCGGCGTCCCCGTGAAGCCCAAGGACTTCGACGACGTGGAGACCTTCGGACAGCTGCTGACCGTCTGCTGCACCCGAGCCGGCCTCGAATGACCACAGCAGTGATCACCGGCGTCGGTGCGGTCACGCCCCTCGGCGTCGGCGCCGACGTGCTGCACCGACGGTCGGTCGCCGGGCAGAGCGGGGTGTCCGGCGGCACGGGGTACTGCGAGGACTTCCACCCCGGCGATCACCTCTCCCGCCAGCAGCTGCGCCGCACGGACCGCTTCACCCAACTCGCCCTCGTCGCCGCCGAGGAGGCCCTGGCGCAGGCCGGCTGGAAGGCCGGCGCACTTCCGTACGCGTCCGAGCGGATCGCCACCGTCATCGGCTGCGGTCTCGGCGGTACGGCGAGCTTCGAGGCGCAGCAGGGCGTGTTCACCACGCAGGGCGACGAGTACGTCTCCCCGTTCATGGTGCCGACGATGATGGCGAACGCCGCCGCCGCGCACCTGTCGATGGTCCACGGCTTCACCGGCGAGTCCCTCTGCGTCACCTCCGCGTGCAGCAGCGGCGCCCAGGCCGTCGGCACCGGGATGCGGCTGCTTGCCGCCGGCGCGGCGGACGCCGTGGTCGTCGGTGGCGCGGAGGCCTCCACCTCCTCGCTCGTCGCCGCCGCCTTCCGCAACGCCGGGGCGCTGTCGCCCACCGGCAGGTCCGTGCCCTTCGACCGGAAGCGCGACGGGTTCCTCCTCGGAGAGGGAGCCGGCGTGCTGGTCCTCGAGACCGCCGAGGGCGCCGCCCGGCGCGGCGCGGAGGTGCTCGGCTCGGTCCTCGGCTACGGCGCGACCTCGGACGCCCACCACCTCACCGCCCCCGAGCCCGGCGGCCGGCACGCCGCGGCGGCCGTCGTCCGGGCCATGGCGGCGGCGGGGGCCGCGCCGGAGGACCTCGCCTACATCAACGCCCACGGCACGGGCACCGTACTGAACGACCGGCTGGAGAGCGACGCCCTGCGGCTGGCACTCGGCGCGGCACTCCCCGCCATCCCGGTCTCGTCGAGCAAGGGCGCGCTCGGTCATCTCCTCGGCGCGGCGGGCGCGGTGGAGGCCGTCGTCACGCTCCAGGCGCTCCGCCACGCGACCGCACCGCCCACGGCCGGGCTGGCCGAGCCGGACGAGCGGCTCGGCCCGCTGGACCTGATCCGTACGGCCCGGAGGCTGTCTGCGCCCCGGCCGGGAGGGGCACTGCTCGGCCTCTCCACCTCGTTCGGGTTCGGCGGTCACAACGCCGCACTCGTGCTCGCCTCCCCGGGCGCGCTGAAAGGCCAGGACTGATGCTCGACTTCGAAGGACGCCGCTATCTGATCACCGGGGTGCTCAACGAGGACTCCATCGCCTGGCACACCGCCGCGGCGCTGCAAAAGGCCGGAGCGGAGGTCGTCCTGACCGGCTTCGGCCGCTCCCGCCGGATCACCGAGTCGGCCGCCGCGTCCCTGGGCACACCGCCCGACGTGCTGGAACTCGACGTCACCCGGCCCGAGGACTTCACGCGCCTCGCCGAGGAACTCGACGACCGCTGGGGCGCTCTCGACGGTGTCCTGCACGCCGTGGCGGCGGCTCCGCAGAGCGCGATCAGCGGCAACTTCCTCACCGCCGACGCCGGCAGCGCGGCCTTCGCCTTCCACACGAGCGCCTACTCGCTGCACGCGCTGACCACATCCCTCGCCCCGCTCCTCGGCAGAGGAAGGGGAAGCGTCGTCGGCCTCGACTTCGACTCGACGGCCGCCTGGCCCGGTTACGACTGGATGGGCGTCAGCAAGGCGGCGCTCGGCGCGGTCTGCCGCTACCTCGCCCTCTATCTGGGCCCGGCCGGGATCCGCGTCAACCTCGTGGCCGCCGGCCCGGTGGAGACCGTCGCCGGGCGTGGCATCAGCACCTTCGACCGGATCGCGGACCACTGGGAGGCCGAGGCGCCGCTCGGCTGGGACCGGGCCGACGTGTCCCGGCTGACCGGGCCCGTGCTGTTCCTGCTCTCGGACCTCTCGGCCACCGTCACCGGGGAGATCGTGCACGCCGACGGCGGCATGCACGCCGTCCACATGGGGAATTCCCGAGCGGTCCCGCCGACCGCCGGGGCGATACAGGAGGCCGAGCGATGACCGTCGCGATCGTCGGCATCGGTGCCGCGCTGCCCGAGCGGACCGTGCCCAACAGCCACTTCACCCACCTCGACACCTCGGACGAATGGATCACCAGGCGCACCGGCATCAAGGAGCGCCGCTTCCTGCCCGAGGACGGGCACCTCGCCGACCTCGCGCTCGCCGCCTGCCGCGACGCCCTGCGCCGCGCCGGGCGGGAACCCGGCGACGTCCGTCATGTGGTCGTCGCCACCACCACCCCGGACCGGGTCACGCCCGGGCTCGCCGTCGAGGTGGCCGCCCGGCTCGGCCTGCCCCACCCGGCGGCCTTCGACCTGCACGCCGCCTGCGCCGGATTCGTGTACGCCCTCGACCACGCCACCGCGCTGATCGAGTCGGGCCGCGCCGAGTCCGTCCTCGTCTGCGGGGCCGAGGCACTGACCCGGATCACCGACCGCGACGACCGCTCCACGGCGGTCCTCCTCGGCGACGGCGCCGGAGCGGTGCTGCTGACCGACGTGCCGGGCGCACCGGCCCCCCGCTTCGTGCTCGGCTCCGACGGGGAGCAGATCCCCTCGCTGTACGCGGACCGCCACGACCGGGTGCTGCGGATGGACGGCCGGGAGATCTTCGTCCACGCGGTCGCGCGGATGAGCGAGGCCACCCGCGAGGTGCTCGAACGCCAGGGTCTGACCAGCGATGACCTGGACCTCTTCGTACCCCATCAGGCGAACGCCCGGATCATCCACGCCGTCGCCAAGGAGATCGGCTTCCCCGAGGAGCGGCTGTTCCTCAATGTGCACCGGGTGGCCAACACGTCCTCGGCGTCCATCCCGATCGCGCTCGCGCACGCCCGCGAGGCCGGCCGGATGAACGGCTCCGGTCTCCTCGGGGTGGCCGCCTTCGGCGCCGGGATCACCTGGGGCGCCGGAGTGGTCGGCTGGCACCTGGAGGATGCGTGAAGCATCCCCGTATCCCGGTACTCGCGCACATCACCGCCCGGGACTCCACGACGTCGACCCTGCGGGCGCTGGCACAGGCCGACCCCAGGGCGCCCGTGGTGGTGGTGCTGCCCGCGATGGGGATGTCCGCGCGGAACTACGCCCCGCTCGTCCGCGCCCTGCACCGGCGGGGGATGACCGTGGTCACCACCGATCTGCGTGGGCACGGGGAGAGCCTGCCCGTACCGGCGCGCGGGGTCAGGTTCGGCTACCGGGAGATCGTCGAGGAGGACATCGGCGCCGTCCTGCGGGAGACGTTCGCCGCCTTTCCGGAGGCGCCCGTGCTGCTGCTCGGCCACAGCCTCGGCGGCCAGCTCGGGCTGATCCACTGCGGCCTCCGCCGGCCGCGCCTCGCCGGTGTGGTGCTCGTCGCGTCCGGCTCCGCCTGGTACCGCTGCTTCGGTCCCCTGGCGGGACCGCGCCGGCTCCTGCTCAGCCAGCTGTACGCGCTGACCGCCGCGCTGCTCGGCCACTGGCCGGGCGAACGCCTTGGCTTCGCCGGACGGGAGTCGGCCCGGCTGATCCGGGACTGGGCACGGCAGGTGCGTACGGGCCGGTACACGGTTCCCGGCGGGGCCGCCGACTACGAACAGGCGCTGCGTCAGGTGACGTTGCCGGTCCTCGCGGTGGACGTCGCGCACGACGGCCTCGCGCCGCCCGAGGCCGTCGACCATCTGTGCGCCAAGATGCCGCGCGCCGACATCACTCGTTGGCACTATGGCCGCGGTGACGCCGCCGGGCGTCCGCTGGACCACTTCCGCTGGATCCGGCACCACCACGGACTGATCGAGAGGATCACCGCATGGGCGTCCCAGGTCGCGGCGGCGCAGCCCTCCGCACGGTAGGCACGGCGGACGGCGGGCGGCCGTCCGGCGCCACCCTCGGCGTCGCCGTCGCCTGCCTCGGCTTCTTCCTCATCATGCTGGACAGCACCGTCGTGAACGTCGCGGCGCCGGTGATCGGCGCTCAGGTCGGCGGCGGCATCAGCGGCATGCAGTGGGTCGTCAACGCCTATGTGCTGGTCTTCGCCGCCTCCCTGCTGTCCTCGGGAGCGGTCTCCGACCGGATCGGGGCCGTACGGGCGCTCGGCGGCGGACTCGCGCTGTTCGGTGCCGCCTCCGTGGCGTGCGCGGTCGCGCCCTCCCTCTCCTGGCTCGTCGCGGCCCGAGCGGTCCAGGGCCTGGGGGCGGCGCTGATCCTGCCGTCCTCGCTGGCCCTGATCCGGCAGTCCGCCGACGACGCCGCCGCCCGCGCCCGCCGGATCACCCTCTGGGCGATGAGCGGCGGTGTCGCCGTCTCCGCGGGGCCGGTCGTCGGCGGCGTCCTGACCAGCGGCCTCGGCTGGCAGGCGATCTTCTGGCTCAACGTGCCCCTGTGCGCGCTCGGTCTCGCCCTGCGCCGGGCACCCTCGTCCGAGCCCCGGCCGGCCCCGCTCGACCTCGCCGGGCAGGTCACCGCCGTCATCGGCCTGGCCTCGCTCACCTACGCGATCGTGGAGGACGGGCCGCTCAGCCGCTGGGCGCTGGTGGTCCTCGGCCTCGCGGCGGCCGGTTTCGTCCTCGCCGAGATCCGCGCACCGCACCCCGTGGTGCCCCAGGCGCTCGTACGGTCGCCGGCGGCGCTGACGGCGGTGGGCACCGGCTTCGTGATGAACGCCTCCTTCTTCGGCATCGTCTTCGTCTTCACCCTGTACTTCCAGCAGCTCAAGGCGCACGGTCCGCTGGTCACCGGCCTCATGTTCGTCCCGCTGACCGCCCTCACCCTGGTCGGCAACCTGGTCGCGGGACGGCTGATGGCCCGCCTCGGCACCTGGCGGATCCTGACCCTCTCCCAGGCACTCGAAGCCCTGGGCTGCCTGGCGTTGCTCGTCGCCGGGCCCGGGGCGCCGCCGCTCCTGGTCCTGCTGTGCTTCCTGCCGATCGGGCTGGGGGCCGGAGCGACCTCGCCGCCGATGACCAACGCCCTCCTCGACGCGGTCGACCCGGCCCACGCGGGCGCCGCCGGCGGGCTCCTCGGCGTCATGCGCCAGGTCGGCGGGCTGCTCGGCGTGGCGGTGTTCGGCACGGTGGTCTCGGGCCTCGGCGTCTCCTCGGGGACACGGCTCGCCCTCGCGCTGTGTCTGACGATGCTGGCGGTGTCGGCCGCGCTGGCCCTCGTCCAGGCACGGCAACACCCCGTACCCGCGGGGGAGGCCGCCTGATGCTGGAGAGCCTGCTGCCGGACGGGGTCGCCTGCGCCGAGGCCTTCGACGACCTGGAACCGGCGCCGCTATTCCCCGAGGAGGAAGAACTCGTCGCCGCGGCCCGGCAGGGACGCCGCCAGGAGTTCGGCACGGCCAGGCTCTGCGCACGGCGCGCCCTCACCTCCCTGGGGCTGCCGGCCGGTCCGCTGCTCAGGGGACGCCGCAGGGAACCGCTGTGGCCGTACGGGGCGGTCGGCAGCATCACCCACTGCGCCGGCTACCGGGCGGCGGCCGTCGCCCGCGACCGGGACGTCCTCGCCCTGGGCATCGACGCCGAACCGAACGGCCCGCTACCCCCCGACGTCCTGCACGTGGTGGCCTTCGGCGCCGAACGGCGGTGGCTGCGCGAGTACGCCGACCGCGACCCGGGCGTCCGCTGGGACCGGCTGCTGTTCAGCGCCAAGGAGTCCGTCTACAAGACGTGGTTCCCGCTGATGGGCTCGGGCCTCGGCTTCGACGACGTCGAGGTGACGATGGAGCCGCCCGACGCCGGCGTGACCACGGAACCGCACGACGCCCAGGTGGCCACCGGGCCGCACGGCGTCCGGGCGGTCCCCGAGCCGCCGGGGGCCGCCGCCGCGGGCGGGTTCCGGGCCCGTATCGCGAAGTCCACCGCGGGGAGCCCGCTCCCCGGCGAGCTGCGCGGCCGGTGGCTGTCCCGGGGCGACCTGCTGGTCTCGGCGGTCGTGGTGACGGCCCCGTCGGGCCACCGGGAGGCGGCGTGAACGCCGAGCAGTTGAACGCGCTGATGTGGAGCCGGTTCCCCGAGCACGCGCCGCACCACACGGTCACCGAGGTCGACGCGGACGCCCTGACCATGACGGCCGACTCCGCGTTCCTGAGGAAGGGGCCCGGCGGCACCGTCTCCGGACCGGACCAGCTCCAGCTCGCCGATCTCGCCGGGTACGCGCTGCTCACCTTCCGTATGGGGCCGGAGAGTTCCGTCCGGCTGAGGTCCGCGAGCCTGAGCTGCCTCGAGGCTCCCACGCCCGGCGTCCTCACCGCGCGGGCCTGTCTCCTCCGCCACGCCAAGCGCAATGCCGAGGTCCGGATCGACGTCTTCGGCGCCCGTCTGGCCTGCACGGCCTCCCTGTTGTTCTCCGTCCGCTGAGCCCGCCCGCCCGTCCTCACCAGGAGAGATCGCCATGACCGCTGCCATCCCCGCCTCCGCCCGGGGCAACCTCGCCGCGATCCTGCCCGTCACCGCCGCGCGGTACCCGGACAGGCCGGCCGTCCGGCTGGACGAGGAGGAGCTGACCTTCGCCGCCCTCGACGAGCTCAGCGCGCGCACCGCCGGCTATCTGCGCTCCCTCGGCGTGACGCCGGGCGACCGGGTGGCCCTGCTCCTCCCGAACGTTCCCGTCTTCGCCGTCCTCTACTACGGCATCCTGCGCGCGGGCGGGATCGTCGTCCCCATGAACCCGATGCTCAAGGCCGGCGAGGTGGAGCACTGTCTGCGGGACGCCGAGGCCGCCCTCCTGTTCACCTGGCACGAGGGGTCGAGGGAGGCGGCGGAGGGAGCACGGCGGGCGGGCGTCCGCCACCTCGGCGTGGACCCCGGTGTCTTCGTCGAGCTGCTCCAGGGCCATGAGCGGGGCGACTTCACCACGGACCGCTCGGCCGAGGACACGGCGGTGATCCTTTACACCTCGGGCACGACCGGACAGCCGAAGGGCGCCGAGCTCACCCACACCAACGTGCGCCGCAACATCGACGAGGCCGTACGGGTCCTGGGCCTCGGCCCGGACGACGTCACCTTCGGCGGGCTGCCCCTCTTCCACTCGTTCGGCCAGGTCGTCGGGCTCAACTGCGCGGTGTCCGTCGGCGCCTGCCTCACCCTGCTGCCGCGCTTCGACCCCGCCCGCGCCCTGACGGTGATCGAGCACGACCGCGTGACGGTCTTCCTCGGCGTACCGACCATGTACACCCTGATGCTCGGCCTCGAGGACAGGACCCGCCACGACGTGTCGTCGCTGCGGGTGTGCGTCAGCGGAGGCTCACCGCTGCCGGTGGAGGTCCTGAACGGCTTCGAGTCGGAGTTCGGCTGCGCCGTCCTCGAAGGCTACGGCCTCTCCGAGTCGTCGCCGCTGGCCTGCATCAACCGCATCGACCGCGTCCGGGTGCCGGGCACCATCGGCCGTCCCATCGACGGGGTGGAGATGCGGGTGGTCGACAAGGACGGCGCGGAGCTGCCGGACGGCGAGATCGGCGAGATCGTCATCCGCGGGCACAACGTGATGAAGGGCTACTGGCGACGCCCCGAGGCCACGACGGCGACGATCCGCGAGGGCTGGCTGTACACCGGGGACCTGGGGACCAGGGACGCGGCGGGCGACTTCCGTATCGTCGACCGCAGCAAGGACGTCATCATCCGGGGCGGGTTCAACGTCTACCCCCGTGAGGTCGAGGAGGTCCTCTACCGGCACCCGGCCGTCGCGGAGGCCGCCGTGATCGGCATACCCCACCCCACCCACGGCGAGGAGGTGGCCGCCGCCGTCGTCCTCCGCCCGCAGGCGGAGACCACCCCCGAGGAACTGCGCGAGTACGTACGCGGCCAGGTCGCCGCCTTCAAGTACCCCCGTGTCATCTGGACCGCCGACGCCCTCCCGAAGGGCGCGACCGGGAAGATCCTCAAGCGGGAGATCTCGGCCCCGGCCGACGCTCTCCACTGACGGGAACCGTCCCCCGCTGTCCGGCGGACCGGACAGCGGGGCGCCTCGTGAGACGTCCCGTCAGGCGACGGCGGGGGCGCCGAGCATCGCGGACGCGTGCTGGAGCGGGTCGGTGGCGCGCGCGGGCATGGCACTCGGGGGAAGGTCACGGCAGGTGAACCCGAGCTTCGCCATGGCCCGCATGACCTCGTCGGCGCTGAAGTCGCGACGGTCCTGGCGGGTGATGACCTGGCCGACCTGCTTGGCGGGGTAGGTGCGGCGGCCGATGATCACGGACGCGCCGGTGACCTCCTCGGGTGCTACGCCCTTCATGGATTCCAGGACGCCGCTCTTGGTGAGGTCGAAGGGGAAGCGGGCGATGACACAGCGCATGATGCCTCACAGGGAGAAGGAGAGAGGGATGGTTCCGCCGCGGTGAGGCGGTTCAGCGGGCGAGGGCGAGTCCGCCCTGAGCGGGCAGGGTGAACGGCCCGCGGTCGCCGTGGAGGTCACGCAGTCGCACCCGGTCCGTGTAGGCGGGGCTGTCGCGGACGGTGGTGAGCTGCGTCCGCGTGACGAGGCCGGTGCGGAGGCCGTCGTCGTCGCAGACGAGCAGGTGTCCGGTGCGGGCACCGGCCATGACCGACAGGGCCACCTCGACGGTCATGTCGTCGGAGACCCGGAGCCCGTCCATGTCCGGTACGTCGGTCTCCGTGCCCTGCCCGGGGACGGCGTTCGCCGCAAGGACCATCTGAACCATCGTCACAAAGCGCCTCCTGTGGGGGTGGGTCGACTTCCGGAACACCTGGAGCTCAGGCGGCGGCTCCTGCGGCGGACTGCCGGGCGCTCGCCCGCCGGGCGGCCGAAGCGGGACCGCGCCGGCCTCGGCCGGTCGGGCGCTTGCGCCGCTCGGCCGGCGGGGCGGTGATCGTCACGGGGACACCCGAGGGGGTGCGGGCGCCGGTGATCCGGGTGAGCGCCTCCTCGCCGGAGCGGACCTGGGTGACCTGGGGCACGATGCCGGCGGCCGTCATGAGGCGGCTCATGTCGCGGCGCTGCTGGGGGGTGACGAGGGTGACGACGCTGCCGGACTCGCCGGCCCGCGCGGTACGGCCGCCGCGGTGGAGGTAGTCCTTGGGGTCGGTCGGCGGGTCGACGTTGACGACGAGGTCGAGCTGGTCGACGTGGATGCCGCGCGCGGCCACGTTCGTCGCGACGAGGACGGTGACGTGCCCGGTCTTGAACTGGGCGAGGGTCCGCGTGCGCTGGGGCTGCGACCGCCCGCCGTGCAGGGCGGCGGCCCGGACGCCGCTGTCGAGGAGGTCCTGGGTGAGCCGGTCCACGGCGTGCTTGGTGTCCAGGAACATGATCACCCGGCCCTCGCGTGCCGCGATCTCCGTCGTCATCCGGTGCTTGTCGGCGCCGTGCACGTGCAGGACGTGGTGTTCCATCGTGGTGACGGCGCCCTGGGAGGGGTCCACGGAGTGGACGACGGGGTCGGCGAGGTAGCGGCGGACCAGGAGGTCGACGTTGCGGTCCAGGGTCGCGGAGAACAGCATGCGCTGGCCCTCGGGGCGGACGAGGTCGAGGAGCGCGGTCACCTGGGGCATGAAGCCCATGTCGGCCATCTGGTCGGCCTCGTCCAGGACCGTGATCGCCACCTGGTCCAGGCGGCAGTCACCACGGTCGATGAGGTCCTTGAGACGGCCGGGTGTGGCCACGACGACCTCGGCGCCGCCGCGCAGCGCGCTCGCCTGCCTGCCGATCGGCATCCCGCCGACGACGGTGGTCAGGCGCAGCTTCACGGCGCGGGAGTACGGGGTGAGGGCGTCGGTGACCTGCTGGGCGAGTTCCCGGGTGGGGACCAGGACCAGGGCGAGGGGCAGGCGCGGCTCGGCGCGCTGTCCCGCGGTGCGGGCGAGGAGGGCGAGGCCGAAGGCGAGGGTCTTGCCGGAGCCGGTGCGGCCGCGGCCGAGGACGTCGCGGCCCGCGAGGGAGTTCGGCAGCGTCGCGCCCTGGATGGGGAACGGCACGGTCACGCCCTGCGTGGCGAGCGCGGCAAGGAGCTCCGCGGGCATGTCGAGGTCGGCGAAGGCCTCGACGGCCGGCAGCGCGGGGGTGGTCGACTGCGGCAGGGCGAACTCACCCTGCACCGCGACGGGCCGCCTGCCGCGGCCTCCGGAGCGGTTCGGGCCGCCGGAGCGGTTCGCGGCTCCGGAACGGTTGGAGGCGGACGTGCCGAAGCGGCTGCCGCGGCCCGAGCCGGCGGCGGAGTTCCCGCCGGAGCCGAAGACGGGGGCGCCGGCTCCGCGGCGGCTGCGGGAGGAGCGGCTGTTCGTGCGAGTGGGGTTCATACAGAACCTTCCTTGATACGGCTCTATCAAGGAATTCCCGCAGCGGAAGTGCAGCGCGCGGAATCACAAGAACGGCCGGTGGAATACATGGAAAGAAATACGGGGTGGAGCGCGACCTGCGGTGCGTTCTCCCCCGGGTGCGGGAGAGGAATTCGGTGCGGTCGTGAGTACTGCAGCTGGGGCCCGCACCCCGAGGGATGCGGGCCCCAGCTACGAATTGCGCGTCAACGTCAGGCGGGAACGATGTTCTCGGCCATCGGACCCTTCTGGCCGTGCGCGATGTCGAAGACGACCTTCTGGCCTTCGAGCAGCTCAAGGACGCCGGGGGCGGAGATGCCCGAGAAGTGGGCGAACACGTCGGCGCCGTCGCCGTCCTGCTCGATGAAGCCGAAACCCCTGGCCGCGTTGAACCACTTCACAGTGCCGGACGCCATGTCATATCTCCTCGTGGAGGGCAGCGCACCCGGATCCGCGACGCACGGATGACGGATGGCCGCGATGCCGGCCCGACCGGAAGGGATCGCCGGATATCAAAACGCTTCCAGCGGCCGAAAGCACCGAAAACGATGCTCGAAGTAATGGAGCCTAGATGGCAACGTGAGATCGACAGTAGCATGCCGCGCCGATCCGAGTACGTAGATAAGCCCGCGGAGTTCAGGGCGAGAGGAACTCTGCCCGCGCCGCGCCCCACATCCTCACTTCGCCGAGACAGATGACCGGGCCCGCGCCACTTGTCGCCGCGCGGGCCCGGTCACGTACACCGGAGGTCTGAACGGCGCCCGGGCGGACGCGGCACGCGCCTCAGTCCGCGGTCGGCGGCTTCGCCGATTCGGCGGCGCGGCGGTACTCGGCGTTGATGCGCTGGGCTTCTTCGAGCTGGTCTTCCAGGACGATGATGCGGCACGCGGCCTCGATCGGGGTGCCCTGGTCGACGAGCTCCCGGGCGCGGGCGGCGATGCGCAACTGGTAGCGGGAGTAGCGGCGGTGGCCGCCCTCCGAGCGCAGGGGGGTGATCAGACGGGCTTCGCCGATGGCACGCAGGAAGCCCTGGGTGGTGCCGAGCATCTCGGCGGCCCTGCCCATCGTGTAGGCGGGGTAGTCGTCGTCGTCGAGACGGCCGTACGAGTCGTCTGCTGTCATTTGCACCTCTCTGTGAAACGCCTAGAGGGGTCCTGGTGCCATAAGGCACCAGGACCCCGAAGGAACTGCTACACCATCTGCCGGTTCTGATACTGCGCCGGCTTCCTGTTTCCGCAGACCCGGCTGGGACGCCGCCGGGCGTACGGGGATCGCGGTTGCTTGACCGGAGACCACCTCACTATCGATGTCCTGCGGTACCCGGACCCCATGTTCCGGTCCGGGCGATCCTGATGGCGCTCGGCTCCTCCGTTCTTCCTCGATGAAACTGCTTACCACGGGTACTGCGCACTGCTGGTGATGCGCACTTCACTCGCGGGCACCGGCACTGCCATGACAGCGGTCCCGCGTCGGCGGCCCCTGATCACTGCGGGCCACCCGGTCCGGCCGTCAGTCCCGTCGCCGTCCTGCGTTCCGCTGGCTTCGAAACTCCACCGCCGCACCGTCCTGCGTACTGCACCTACAGGTACTGCGCGTACTGCTTCGGCCGGCAGTTCATCTCTGCCAGGCCCTGCTGTCTCTCTGGGCTACAAGAGAAACCTTAGTCAGACACCAGCCGAATGTCTACTGCGGCGAAGATAGATTTTCGCGAGCCGTGGGGCGAGACCCACGGTTGCTTCTAGATACCCCCAGGGGGTATAAATATCTCAACGCAATACCCCCTGGGGGTATCACCGACGGAGGAGGAACGCAGGTCCGCCTACAGCACCACCTACAAGGTCGTCGGGGTCAATAGCGGTCACTGCAAGGCGATCGTCAGCGGCGCTCTGCGCGAGCTCGACGCCGTCGACACCGTGCAGGTCGAGATCTCCACCGGCCTGATCACCGTCAACACGTCGGCCGAGCCGGACGACAAGCTGATCGAAGAGACCATCGAGGACGCCGGCTACGACTACGCCGGTCGCGCCTGACCGTCCCCAGCACCCGCCCCACGAACGAAACGGAACGAGGACAGCAGTCATGAGCACCCCCACGACGGCCAACGGCACGGCCCAGGTCGAGCTCGCCATCGGCGGCTGGACAAGACCGGCACCGTCACCACCGGCCGCATGACCCTCATCAAGGTCCACACCGCCCCCGGCACCGACGAGACCGACGTGCTGCGCCTCGCGGGCGCCCTGGAGCACTCCTCCCCGTCTTCGTCGTCGGCAACAGCCTCCGACGCCGCGGCTTCCAGCCCATCGACAAGTAAGCCGACACATGCGAGAGGGGCGGTCCCCGACGGGCCCGCCCCTCTCGTATGTGCTGCATACGGGCAGCTCTGTCGCAGCGTCCCCCCGGAGACGGCCCTGGCGTCATCGCGCCATCGCGCGTACACGCAATCCACTTCGCCTGGCGGGCGCCCCGCGACCGGGCCAGGATTCTTCCAGCGGCTCGGCACCCGGCGGTACGGGAGGCGAGCCCCATCGACCAGGACCGGGCGACGCCCTTGACCGCAGGCCCGACGAACGGTACATCCCCCGGCCGTTCGGACGTCGCCTGCGGTGCTCGCCCGGTCCTACTGACTCGCGGAGGCCGCGCCTCGCGCCGAGCCGCGAGTGACATCGCCGGCCCAGGAAGGAGCAGACCGACCCCCACATCCCCCTGGGTGAAAGGTGGTCACTCGTTCGAAGGCGAGTGATCGTTTTTGCGGCTGTGTCGCGATGGGGATCACGACATGATCACGGCGCCCTGCCGACAGCAGGGGAATTCGTGACTCGTCCTCGGAGGTGGCCGCTCGTGGTCCTCGTCATCGTTTTCGCCGTCATCGCCCTGCTCGCCGGGCTCGCGGCAAACCGGTTCCTGCGGCCGAGGCTGCTCAGCGAGGACGACGACACGGGCATGGCCGTCAAGGATCTCGTCGGTCCGTTGCTCACGCTGACCGTTCTGCTGCTCGCTTTCGTCCTGGTCACCGCCAACGGCTCCTACGGCAAGGCCGAAGTCGCCTCGCGCGGGGAGGCCCGGGCCCTGGACCAGCTGGTGGAGACGGCGGAGTACGCCCCCGCGGCCGAGCGGGCGCGGATCCAGGCCGCCGCCGTCTGCTACGCCCGTGCCGTACGCACACAGGAATGGCCGGCCATGTCCGACGGCAACGGTTCGCCGGCACCCAGCGTGTGGTCGACCGACTTCCGGCAGACGTTCCGGGCCGTGGAGGGCAAGCCGGTCTTCGGCATGCTGATCGCCGCCGACAGCAAGCGGTCCGAGGAGCGCGAGGAACGCCTCACCCAGGCGAGCGCGAGCATCCCCAGCGCCATCTTCTGGTTCCTGCTTGCCACGCTCTTCATCACCGTGCTGGCCCTCGGCATCTGTCTGCCCCGGAAGAACAACCGCGGCCAGGTGATCACCCTGACGGTGATCACCGCGCTCCTGACGACGATGCTGATCGTCATCCGGGACGTCGACCGGCCCTTCGGCGGCATCATCGACGTGCGGCCGACGGCGATCGCCGAGGTGGAACGGCAGGCCACCCGCGACTTCCTCGCCAACCACCCGGCCGCCCAGATCCCCTGCGACGACAAGGGCAACCGCCGGGCCGTCTGACCGCTTCGACGGTGGAGGCGGCGGCCCCGGGTCACGACAGCTGATCGCCGGGTGTCCGGCGGGCCGTTGTGGCGGGCTGCGGGGCGCGGTAGACGGGGCGGGACATCCAACGGGGGCCACCGCGGCCCTTGACGAGTTCGTCCCCGTCGACGGCGGTCACGGTCACCCCGGCATCGCGCAACCGGCGCAGGACGTCCGCCGCCATGCCGTAACCGATGACGGCGCGGTCGCCGAGACAGAGGTAGTTGCACGCCGGCAGAGGCCACGACTGGTCCTGGGTGACGTCGATGACCGTGGCCCCCTGCTTCCGCGTGAGCCCGGCCGCGGGGAGTGGCCTCCCGGGGCCGGGCGTGGAAGGGGTGGAGATCAGCGGTTGAAGGTCAGCCGCGGTGCCGCGTTGCGGGCGAGGGTGTGGGCCTGCTCGGGCCACCAGGTGCCGGCGGGCGGGTCGACGATGCCGTACTCGGGGTCGATCGTGCCGCCGGTGTTGCGGGTGCAGCTGCCGTCGGACTCGCCGGGGATCTTGATCCACAGGTAGGCGTCGACGAGCGGGACGCCGGTGTCGGGGGTCGGGCGGGGTCCGAGGCCGCGACCGGGCGCGTTGCACCAGATCTCCGGGTCGCCGGTGTACTTGCCGGGCTCCGGGACCCAGGCGCCCAGACCGTTGCGGCTGGTGTCGATGACGAAGTGGTGCAGCGCGTTGTTCGGCGGGGTGCCTACGCTCTGATCGAACCAGGCGTCGGTCCAGCGCCAGGTGGCGGGGTCGGCGGAGTCGACCACGTTGCCGGGGGTGCCGTCGTTGGGCGCGGCGGGCGAGTAGTACTGGGTGGCGCACCAATCCGTGCGGCCGCGGGCGTGCTCGGGCCCTTCGGTTGCGAACCACATGCACTTGGCCATCCAGGTGCCGTAGCGCGCGTTGTGGTCGGTGGGGTGGGTGTTGGACACGTTGAGGGCGAAGCCGTCACTGTCCTGCACACCGGCGTCGAGCAGTCGCTGGGCCATCACGCCGACGGGCCGCCACAGGACGTTGCCCGCGTCGAGGTAGACCGCGGTGCGGGCCTTGGCCTTGATGGTCCTCACCGCGTACGCCAGATCGGCGATGCGGGCAGCCGTGAGTTCGCCGGTCGGGTCCACGTCCCGCCCGCAATCGCTGGGGAGGAGGGCCAGGCCGTCGGGTTCGACCACGACGACGGCCTTGCTGTCGCCGATGCCGGCGGCGAAGGCGTCGATCCACTGCCGGTAGGCGGCGGAGGACGCGGCGCCGCCGCTGGAGTACTGGGTGCAGTCCCGGCCCGGTACGTTGTAGGCGACCAGCACGGGGGTCCGGTTCACCACCCGCGCCTGGCGGACGAGGCTTCTGACCTTGACCTGAACCTCGTGGGGCGTACCCTCCGTGAACCACTCGGCCTGCGGCCAGCTCGCGAGCTTGGCCATGTTCACCGCGTTCGTGACGTCGCCGTTCTTCAGGTCGGTGAGCGCCTGCCTGGCGGCCTTGCTGTGCGGGTCCACGTAGAACTTTGTCGTGGGGGTGAGGGTGTCCCCGGCCGGTGCGGCCTGTGCCTGCGCCTGTCCCTGTGTCGCGGTGAGGGCGGCACAGGCCGCGAGCGCCGCGAGGGCGGTGGTCGCACGGCGCCGTAGGCTGCGTGACTTCATGAAGGCTCCTGGTCGAGGGGCGATGGGGATGAGAAGGGCCCTGTGGCCCGGTCGCGGGGCGGCGGAGACCGAGCCACAGGAGCCGGAAGGTCAGTAGCCGTAGATCATCTTGTAGGCGACCTCGGGGAGGAACTGTCCGGCCGTGGAACCGGTTCCGACACCGCAGTTGCCGTCGGACTCACCGGGAGCCTTGATCCACAGCAGCATCTCGGCGCCGCCTCCCAACCGGGTGGGGGTGCCGATGCGGCGGCCGGCCGCGTTGCACCACTCGCCGTTGGCGCCGTTGCCGTTGCGGCTGGTGTCGACGACGAACGGCTTGGTGTAGCCGTAGCGGGCGGCCAGTTCGCTGTTGACGGCGTTGCCGTAGGCGGTGTTCTGGGCGGTGGTGTAGTAGTTCGAGATGTTGAGGGAGAAGCCGTGGGCCTGGCGGAGGCCGGCTTCGTGGAGGCGCTGGGCCATCGTCGCCGCGCTCACCCAGCCGGGGTTGCCCGCGTCCAGGTAGACCCAGGTGTTCGGTGCCTGGCGGTTGAACTCGGTGAGGGCGCCGTTGATCATGCCCTGACGTTCGCGGATCTGAGTCTGGTTCAGGCATCCGTAGTCCGCGAGGGAGTCGGGTTCGAGGAGGACGACGGCCGGGCGGTTGGCGATCCCGCCGGCGAACTGGGCGATCCAGGTCGCGTAGGCGGACGGGGAGGCGGCACCGCCTCCGGAGTGCCCGCCGCACGAGTCGCGAAGATAGATGTTGTACGCCACCAGGATGGGGAGTTTGTCCGAGTGGTCAGCCGCTCCCACGTACGCCCCCGTGGCGGTGCCGATGGTGCCGCTCCAGGCGCCGAACCAGCGGGCCATGGGCGTGTTGGCGAGGGACGTGTTGATCGCGGGCGCCCGGCCGTCACCGGGGTGGGCGGCGACCCACTGCCTCGCGCTGGAGTTCGGGTCCGCGTAGAACCCGCTGGTCATGGTGGTCGGGTCCGCCGCGTGGGCGGACGATGTGACGGTGAGCACCAACGGCAGCGCGATGACGGCTGCCGCGAGGGCACGGATGCTGCGGCGCATGGCGGTACCTCGATTCCTGAGGGGGGAGCGCCGCACACTCTCGTCCCGAGCGGGCGGCGCACTGAGGAAGTGCGGTGGTACGGCACCCCTGAGCGTGGAAGCGCTCCCATTTGAAGCGATCCCAGAATGGCCTTCGGCGCCCTGGGGTGTGGCCGGTATCGTGTGACGCCCTGTCGCACCTGTCAAGTGGGTCCACTTAACCGGCACTTCACATAACTGCGGGAAGGCTTTACAGTCTGGGAACTGGAAGCGCTCCCAGTCTTCCATGTGTTCTGGATGTGACAGGAGAGGCGGATCATGACCGAAGGCGTGTCACGCCGGCAGTCGACACTCGAAGAGGTGGCCGAACTGGCGGGTGTCTCACGGTCGGTGGCCTCCCGTGCGCTCAACAACGCCCCGCACGTCAGCCGTGCCAAGCGCGAGGCGGTCGAACGGGCCGTCCGCCAGCTCGGTTACGTACCCAATCCGACCGCCCGCGCACTGGCGACCCGTCAGACCGGCGCGGCCGCCCTGGTCGTCTCGGGGGAGGATCCTTCGATCTTCGCGGACCCGTTCTTCGCCCAGGTGATCGTGGGGGCATCGGCCGCCCTGGAGGACGCCGATCTGCACCTCATGCTCTGCCTGGCCGCATCCGACCGGGGGCGCAGGCGCGTGGAGCAGCTCTTGAGGTCCAAGGGCGCCGACGGTGTGATGCTGATGGCACTGCGCGAGGACGACCCGCTGTCCCGCATGGCCGAGGAGGCGGAGATGCCCGTCGTGTTCGGCGGGCGACCGGTCGGCATGGATCCCCGGTGGTACGTGGACGTCGACAACGTCGGCGGAGCGCGCGCGGCGACCGAGTACCTGATCGCGGCCGGCCGGACCAGGGTGGCCACGATCTGCGGGCGCCTGGACACCGAGGTCGGGAGAGCCCGGTATCGCGGCTACCAGGACGCCATGCTGGCGGCAGGGCTGGAACCGTACCCCTCGGAGGGCGGCGACTTCACCGAGCCCAGCGGGGCCGCCGCCATGGCCGCGCTCCTCGCGAACCATCCCGACCTGGACGGGGTGTTCGCCGCCAGTGACAACATGGGGGCCGGGGCGCTGCGCACGCTGCGCAAGGCCGGCCGCCTGGTCCCCTCTGACGTCGCCGTGATCGGCTTCGACGACTTGGCCGTGTCCCGGATCGCCGACCCGCCGCTCACCACGGTGCACCAGCCCATAGAGGGTCTCGGCCGAGAGATGGCGCGGATGCTCGTCGCTCTCATCGACGGCCAGGATCCCACCCCTCTGATCCTCCCCACGCGTCTGGTCATCCGCGCCAGCGCCTGACGAGCCGACCTCGCCGCCCACCTCTGCGGCGAGGTCCCGTCACCCCCTTTTTTGGGAGCGCTCCCAAAAGTTCCTCCGCGTCGGCCGCCGAAGAGGCAAGGCTCTGCCCGGCGTACCCCTTCCATCCTTTACGCATCGAGGAGATGCCATGTCCCGCTCGTTCGTGCCGCCCACCCGTACCCGCCGCTCCGCGGTCCTCGCCCCGGCGGCCGTGGCCTTCGCGCTCGCCCTCACCGGCTGCTCGTCCTCCGGAGACGGCTCCACCTCGGCGGACGGGAAGATCACCCTGACCGTCGGCACCTTCGGGACCTTCGGCTACAAGGAGGCCGGCCTGTACGACGCGTACATGAAGCAGCACCCCCAGATCGTCATCAAGGAGAACCCGACGACCGTCGAGGGCAACTACTGGACCGCACTGCAGACCCGGCTGTCCGGCGGCGGACTCGACGACGTCCAGGCCCTCGAGGTCGGCCGCATATCCCTGGCCACGTCCGAGGACCTCGCCGACGCCTTCGCCGACCTGTCCGACGCGCCCGCCGTCAAGAAGGAGAACTACCTGCCCTGGAAGTGGGAGCAGGCCACCACCACCGACGGCAGGACGATCGGACTGGGCACCGATGTCGGCCCGATGGCCATCTGCTACCGCCAGGACCTCTTCAAGGCCGCGGGCCTCCCCTCCGAGCCCGAGGCGGTCGGCAGGCTCTGGGCGGGCGACTGGGCGAAGTTCGTCGAGACAGGCAAGCGGTACCAGGCCAAGGCCCCCCGCGGCACCTTCTTCATGGACAGTGCCAGCGGACTGTTCAACGCCGTCGTCTCCAGCAGCCCTGTCCAGTATTACAAGGACGGCAAGCTCGCCTACAAGGACTCGGCCGGCGTCAGGACCGCCTGGGACCTGGCCGTCAAGGCCGTCCAGGGCAGGACCAGCCAGGGCCTGAAGATGTTCGACACCCCCTGGCAGACCGCGTTCTCCAAGTCCACTTTCGCCACCACCGTCTGCCCCTCCTGGCAACAGGCCAACATCCAGCAGTTCTCCGGTCCGTCCAACAAGGGCAAGTGGAACATCGCCCAGCCCCCGGCCGCAGGCAACTGGGGCGGTTCCTTCCTCGCCGTGCCGGCCTCCGGCAAGCACGTCGACGAGGCCAAGAAGCTCGTCGCCTGGCTCACCGCACCCGAGCAGCAGGCGAAGGTCTTCCAGAAGGTCGGCAACATCCCCGCCAACCAAGCCGCCCATGACCTGCCCGGCGTCATCGGCTACAAGAACCCCTACATCGGGCCCGACGCGGCCACCGGCCGGATCTTCTCCACCGCCGCCAAGGCCATCAAGCCCGCCGAGACCGGCCCCCGCGCGGGCGACCTGACCGGGGCGTTCGGCACCGGCGTCCTGCTCATGGAACAGAACGGCAAGAGCCCCGAAGAGGCGTGGAACGCCACCGTGCGCCAGATCGACAGCACCATCCAGTAACGCCCCGCCTCGTCCCACGCCTCTCCTCGGCCTCCGTCGCAGGGGAGGAGGCCGGTCCACCGGGGAGCCGGCCGCCTCTCCCTGGGTGACGACACCGGCCGTGACCACCGAAGGAACCCGCCCGTGGCCTCCACGACCGCACCGAGCCGCAACGGCCCCGCCGACCGGCAAGACACCCCGCCGCCCCCCGCACACGCCGCAGGCCCCTCGGCCTGGCGCAGCCGCCTCCACCGCTGGGACACCAAGGGCACGCCGTACGCCCTCGTCGCACCCTTCTTCCTCGTCTTCGCCGCCTTCGGCCTCTTCCCGCTGCTCTACACCGGATGGCTGTCCTTCCACCAGGTCAGCCTCTACAACGTCGACCGCGCCGAATGGGTCGGCCTGCGCAACTACACGGACCTGTTCACCGGCCAGGTCAGCCACTACTTCTGGAACGCCCTCCTCAACACCTTCACCCTGGGAATCCTCTCCACCGTCCCCCAGCTGCTGATGGCCCTGGGCCTCGCCCACCTCCTCAACTACCGCCTCCGCGCCCGCGGATTCCTGCGCACGGCTCTCCTCGCCCCGTACGCGACCTCCGTCGCCGCGGCCACCCTCGTCTTCGCCCTCATCTTCAGCCCGGAGGGAGGCATGGCCAACTGGCTCCTCGGCCTGTTCGGGGCCGGGCCCGTGCACTGGGAAGCCGGCCGCTGGAGCTCGCAGTTCGCGATCTCCGTGATCGTCACCTGGCGCTGGACCGGCTACAACGCCCTGATCTACCTCGCTGCCATGCAGGCCGTGCCGCGCGAGCTGTACGAGGCCGCCGCCCTGGACGGCGCCAACCGCTGGCAACAGTTCCTGCACGTCACGATCCCCGCCCTGCGCCCCACGATCCTCTTCACTGTGATCGTCTCGACCATCGGAGCCACCCAGCTCTTCGGCGAGCCCTACCTGTTCGGCGGCCAGAGCGGCCATCAGGGCGGCACCGACCACCAGTACGAGACCCTGGGGATCCTCATGTACGACCAGGGCTTCCACTCCAGCATGCTCGGGCGCGCCAGCGCGGTCGCCTGGATCATGTTCGGCCTGCTGTTGCTCATCGGACTCGTCAACGCGCTGATCACCCGCCGCCTGCGCGCCTCCCAGTGACGTGGAGTACGACATGACCACCACCACACCCCTGTCCGACCGCCCTCGCCGGACGGCGGCGCGACCGCCCGCCCGCGCCGGCAGGGCCGGCGGCCAGCACCGGGCCGGGCCGCTCGCCCACATCGTCCTCGGACTCGCGGCCCTGGCCTCGCTGTTCCCGCTGTACTGGACGCTGGTCGCGGCGTCCAGCGACAGCCACGCGGTCGTCTCCAGCCCACCGCCGATGCTGCCCGGCGGCAACCTCTTCGAGAACCTCACCTACGTCTGGAACAACGCCGGCGGGCGCGGCATGGGGGTCGCCCTGCTCAACTCCACGCTCGTCGCCGCGACAGTCACCGCAAGCACGGTGACCTTCTCCGTCCTCGCCGGCTTCGCCTTCGCCAAACTCCGATTCCGGGGAAAGAAGGTCATGCTCGGCCTGGTCCTGTCCACCCTCGCCGTGCCTGCCCAGCTCAGCGTCGTACCCCTGTTCATCCTCACCAGGAACCTGGGACTCGGCAATCACCTCGGGGCCCTGATCCTGCCTGTCCTGGTCACCGCCTTCGGTGTCTTCTTCATGCGCCAGTTCCTCGCGCAGGCCCTGCCCACCGAACTCCTGGAAGCCGCCCGCGTCGACGGCGCCAACTCGCTGCGTGTCATCTGGCACGTCGTCTTCCCGGTCGCCCGCCCCGCGATGGCGGTCCTGGGCATGCTCACGTTCGTCCAGTCCTGGAACGACTTCCTGTGGCCGATCATCGTGATGAACGGCTCCACCAACCCCACCGTCCAGGTCGCCCTCGCCGGACTGGGAACCGGCTGGTCGACCGACTGGTCCGTCATCACGGCCGGAGCACTCATGGGCACCCTGCCCCTCCTCCTGGTCTTCGTGCTCTTCGGCCGTCACATCGTCGGCGGCATCACCCAAGGCGCCGTCAAGGGCTGACCCGTTCCTTCTCTCCGCACAACAACCCCTCTGCCACCAGGGAGACCCGTCATGTCCGCAACCCCTGTCAACACCCCCGTCACCGCCCCGAGGGCCGTCGACCGACTGCACTTCCCGCCCGGATTCCTCTGGGGCGCGGCCACCGCCGCCTACCAGATCGAGGGCGCCGTAGCCGAGGACGGCCGCACCCCCTCCATCTGGGACACCTTCTCCCGCACCCCCGGCAAGGTCGCCGACGGAGACACCGGCGACATCGCCTGCGACCACTACCACCGCTACCGCACCGACGTGACCCTGATGTCCCACCTCGGCCTCCAGGCCTACCGCTTCTCCCTCGCCTGGCCGCGCGTCCAGCCCGACGGCCGGGGGCCCGTCAACGCCGCCGGCCTCGACTTCTACAGCCGACTCGTCGACGAACTCCTCGACGCCGGCGTCCAGCCCGTCGCCACCCTGTACCACTGGGACCTTCCCCAGGCGCTGGAGGACGAGGGCGGCTGGACGGTACGCGAGACCGCCGAGCGCTTCGGCGAGTACGCGGCCCTGGCCGCCGAGGTCCTCGGCGACCGGGTGGCACTGTGGACCACCCTCAACGAGCCCTGGTGCTCGGCCTTCCTCGGCTACGGCTCCGGCGTCCACGCGCCCGGCCGGACCGACCCCGCCCTCGCCCTGCGCGCCGCACACCACCTCAACCTCGGCCACGGCCGCGCTACCACCGCCCTGCGCGCGACCCTGCCCTCCCATGCCCGGATCGCGGTTTCCCTCAACCTCCACCAGGTCCGCCCGCTCACCACGGACCCGGCCGACCTCGACGCGGCCCGCCGCATCGACGCCGTAGCCAACCGCGTCTTCACCGGTCCGATGCTCTCCGGCGGGTACCCGGCCGACCTCCTCACCGACACCGCCCACGTCATCGACTGGGACACCCTCGTCAAGCCCGGCGACGAGACCGCCATCGGCGCCCCCATCGACCTCCTGGGCATCAACTACTACACCCCCGCCGTCGTCTCCGCACCGGTGGCCGGAGCGGCCGCGGTCAACCACGCCCACGGCGAGAGCGACCACTCCCCGTGGCCCGGCTCCGAGGACGTCAACTTCCACCTCCCGCCCGGCGACACCACCGACATGGGCTGGACCATCGACCCCACCGGCCTCTACGACCTCCTCATGGCCACCTCCCGCGCCCACCCCGGCCTTCCCCTGGCGATCACCGAGAACGGCGCCGCCTTCCCCGACATCCGCTCGGCGGACGGCCTCTTCCACGACCAGGAGCGGATCGACTACGTCCACCAGCACCTGGCGGCCGTCCACCAGGCCATCGCCGACGGGGCCGACGTACGCGGCTACTTCCTCTGGTCCCTGCTCGACAACTTCGAGTGGGCCTACGGCTACCAGAAGCGCTTCGGCGCTGTTCACGTCGACTACACCACCCAGCTGCGCACCCCGAAGGCCAGCGCCCGCTGGTACTCCCAGGCCATCTCCGCGAACGCGATCCCGCCTGTGTGAGCTCCGGGCACGAAGCGGTCGTACTGCTCGTGCCGGACGATCGCCGACCCGGCGCCGTCGTACGCGTCGAGCCGCGCGAAGGCGACGGCCGCGATCTCGTACGGGAGGCGTTCACGCTCCGCCCTGCACGGCAGGATCCTGCCGGTGCCGAAAGGACCGGTTCCGCGGGTGATCGGCGTGGACGATTTCGCCCTGCGCCGCCACCGCTACGCCACCATCATCACGGACGCCGAGACCGGCAGGCGTGTCGCGGTGCTGCCCGACCGCGAGGCCGCGACGCTGGAATCCTGGCTGCGCGAGCAGGGCAGCGGCGTCGAGGTCGTGTGCCGGGACGGCTCGGCCACCTACGCCGGGGCCGTCCGCCGCGTTCTGCCCGACGCGGTGCGGGTCAGCGACCGCTGGCACCTCTGGCGCAACCTGTGCGACAAAGTCCTGCTCGAAGTCCGCGTCCACGCCGGCTGCTGGGCCACCATCAACCCGCCCCGCCCCGGCGGAGTACGCGAGCAGTCCACCCGCGAACGCTGGAACAAGGTCCACGATCTCCTCGGCCAGGGCGTCGGCCTGCTCGAACGCGCCCGCCGCCCGCAACTGGCCCTCAACACCGTCAAGCGTTACGCGCGCATGCACGGACGCGCCGGATTCGACCTCCTTCGCCACCGCATCCTCCTGCACTGACGGACACCCCACGTCACCACCGACTACGGGCCAGAGCCGTTCGATTGTCAGACCCGAAAGCCGCCCTCCAACCGGTATGTCGCACCGGTCAAGAGGGCGGCCTTCTGCTACTGGTAGCGCGTCAGCTCGTGTGTTGGACGTGCGTCCGGTCCCGCGGCGGGGTCAGGACGGGTCGCCGTACTGAAGGCCGCGTCCGTTCGTGCCGACGTACACGCGACCGAAGGTGTCGGGGTCGCCGGTGATGACGCCGACGCCGCCGATGCTGCCCCACTGGTGGGCGTCGTCGTTGACGCGGAGCCAGGTGGCGCCCTTGTCGGTGGAGCGGAAGACGCCGGTGACGTCCTTGACGGTGCCGATCATGTACAGAGACTGGTAGGAGGCGCCGCGTGCGGCCTTTCCGAAGCCGAGGGCGGAGGCGGACTTCACGGTGGTGAGCCTGGTGAAGGTGCGGCCGCCGTCGGTGGAGTGCAGCAGCCCCTGACCACCGCCGGCGATCCACAGGTCCCCCGCGACGCCGGGGACGGCCGTGAGCCGGCCGTCGGCGGGCAGGCCGGTCGCCCGGGCGGTGAAGGTCGCTCCGCCGTCGGTGCTGACGTGGAGCGTGCCGCCGGACAGCGAGTAGAACGTCCTGGCCGAGGAGCGGTCGGCGACGACCACGGCGCCGGTGCCCAGGCCACTGACCCTCGACCACCTCGTCCCCTTGTCGGTCGTGCGGTACGGGCCCTGGCCGGCCTGGGTCCAGACGATGGCGGAGCCGTCCGCCGAGAGCGCGACACGACCGTCCTGGGCGCCTGCCACCGGCTCCGTCTTGAAGCCGTTCCAGCTGATGCCGCCGTCGGTGGAGTAGGCACCGTCCCGCGTGCCGCCGCGGCCGACACGGACCATGACCGAGGGGTTGGACTGGGCGAAGTCGATGTCGGTGCTGTTGGTCATCATCGGGTTGCTCAGCCGCCCGGCGGGCACCTTGGTCAGGTCCTCGTGGCGGAAACCGCCTTGGTCGCCCATGGCGGTGATGACGGTGGCACCGCCGGGCGGGGCGATCGCGTCCATCAGCGCGGTCTCCTCAAGGCCACGCGCCCCCATGGCCCAGTGGCTGGTGCCGCCGCTGTCGGAGGCATTGGCGTCCTTGCTGCGCAGGATGCCGTTGCCGGTGCCGTACAGCACGTGCCCGGAGTCGAAGGGGTCGATGGCCAGGGCGGTCATCCAGTGCCCGGTGTGGGTGCCGACGTACGGAGCGGCCGAGGCGTTCCGCACCGACTTGTCGGCCAGTGCCTTCCAGGTCGTGCCGGCGTCGGTGGTCCGGTAGATCTCGTCCTCGGGCCACCAGCGGCCGAGGGTGGTGACCATCACCGTGGACGGCCTGCGCGGGTCGACGGCCAGACCGGAGAACCCGTAGGAGCCCTGGGACGGGGAGACGTTCTTCCACGCCCCGCCGGCCGGCGTGTGCTTCCACACCGAGCCCGCCGTCACGCCGTTGGGTCCGAGGTTGTTGGTGTACGTCAGGTACAGCGAGCCGTCACCGGAGAGCACCCCGTGTTGCGGCAGCTGACCGGTGGGCTGCCCGGGGACGGCCTGCCAGGTGCTGCCGCCGTCGGTGGAGCGGTACAGGGAGGTGGACCTGTCGGCGACGCCGACGTAGATCGTCCTGCTGCCGGCCGGGCCGTACGTCACGAAGGAGATGCCCGCGCCGCTGCTCGCCCCGTTCTTGACGGGGAACGTGGAGACCTGCCGCCACGTCACACCGCTGTCCGTGCTGCGCCACAGACCGTCCTTGCGGGTGCCGAGCAGCAGGGTGCCGTTGTCCGAGGGGTCGACCACGAGCCGCTCGCCCGCCCCGCGGCCGTCCTCGTTGCCGCCCAGCTTGAACGGCAGATCAGTGCGCTCGAAGGTGCGGCCCCGGTCGGCGGAGCGCAGGATCGCGCCGTTGCCGGCCCACGCGTTGGTGTAGGTGCCCGCCGCGAGGTAGAGGCGGTTCGGGTCCACGGGGTCGGTGGCCACCGCGTCGATGCCCAGCAGGTTCCAGTCCTTCTCACCGACCCAGTCCGTCAGCGGGATCCACTGCTCGGCACCGGTGTCCCAGCGGTAGGCGCCGCCCATGTCGGTACGCGCGTACAGCAGGCCCTTCTCCCGCGGGTTGAACACCAGCCCCGTGACGTAACCGCCGCCGACCACCTGGGCGTTCCGCCATGTGTACGGGCCGGCCGCGGCTGTCGGGGCAGCGGCCGCCTTCACCAGCTTCCACTGCTGATTGGTGCTGCCCCTGCCCGGATACTGAATGATCGCCGCGCCCTGGGCCGTGGAGCCTCCGGAGACGTCCAGGACCAGGCCGCTGGCGCGGGAGGTGAACGTGACGGCGTCGGTACCGCTCACCGTGTCGATCTGCCACTCCTGGGAGGGTGACGAGCTGTCGGTCTGCTGCTCGGCGGCGGCCGACCGGGCGGTCGAGCCGCCGGCTATGCCGAGCACTTTGCCGCTGTTGCGGTTCACCAGCTCGTAGTAGCCGTCGCCGGTGGACCTCAGCCTCCACTGCTGGTTGGCAGTGTTCTGGTCGGTCCACTGCTGGATGCGGGTGCCGTCGGCGGTGGAGAAGGCGTTGACGTCCAGCGCCTTGCCGCTGCGCACGGAGACCAGCCGGTAGTAGGCGTTGCCGTCGACCGTCGCGGCCTGCGAGTCGTCCTGCACGAACAGGAGGTACGGCACGACGGTGGCGGGCACACCGAGCAGCAGGGCGGTGGCGGTCCTGCGACGACGGTGACGTCCGCGACGCCCGCCGTTCGTGGGGTTGTTCATGGGGGGTTTCTCCTAGTGCAACCGTGGGTCGGGCGGGTCAGCGCTGCAGGGTGAGGACACCCGGCCGGTACGGCAGTCGGTCGTAGGGGCCGTCCGCGGTGGGGGACTTGCCCTGGTAGAGGAGCTGCAGGTTGCAGGGGTCGATGGTCATGGTCTGATCGGGGTTGGTGCGGATCAGATCACCGTGGCTGATGTCGTTGGTCCAGGTGGCACCGCTGTTGGCCTTGCCCGCGAAGGGGTTGCTTTCGCCGGCGGCTTGCGGGGTCCACGAACCGCTCAGGCTGGTGGCCGTGAAGGAGCGGAAGTAGCGGTGCTCATTCGCACCCCGAGCCTCGACGATCATGAGGTACTGGTTCTGGCCCTGGACCTTGTAGACCTGCGGCGCCTCGAACAGGTTCTTCGCCGTGTCGCTCATGACCGTCGTGTACGAGGAGCCGAAACTGCCCGGGAAGTTCCCGATCGGCATGCTCGCCCGGTAGATCTTGCCGTTGTCACCGGCGAAGAAGAGGTACATGTTCCGGTCGTCGGCGATCAGCGTCTGGTCGATCGGACCGGTGCCGGACTCGGTGCGGGGGATGCTGCCGGTGAACAGTGGCTGCGGCGCGGACCAGCCGTTGGGGTTGGTGGGGTCGCTCGACGTGCGGTAGCTGAAGGGCGATGCCCCCCATTGGTACGCCAGCACCCAGATCTTCTTGGGTGCGAAGTAGAACAGCGTGGGCGCCACCGCGTTCTGGCTCATCCTGGTCTGCCCGGCCGCCGCCATGTCCGACCAGTTCGTGAAGGGGCTGAAGGCCATCGAGCCGTAGGAGGTGCCCGACGCGCTCGACGCGTAGACCAGGTGCTTGCCGCCCAGCGTCACATGCGTGAAGTCCTTCAGCGCGGCCCACCCGTTCGACGGCTGCGCGAGGGGACCGGTCGAACTCCACTTGTACGTCGACGGAAGAGCACACGTACCTCCGCCCGTCCCGGACGGGACTGCCCACTTCTGGTTGTTGACGGACGCGCAGGTGTACAGCTGGATCCTGGTGCCGTTCGCGGTGGCCGCGCCGATGGCGTCGAGGCACAGCCCGGACTGGACGCCGGTGATCGTGCCGTTGGTGTTGATGTTCCACCGCTGGTTGGCGCCGCCGTTGCAGTCCCAGATGACCACCGGGGTGCCGTTGGCGGTGCCCTTGCCCTTGGCGTCCAGGCACTTGTTGTCGTGCGCCTTCAGCTGCTTGGCGGCGGTGTAGGTCCAGCGCTGGTTGGCCTGTCCACTGCAGTCCCACAGTTGCGCCTGGGTGCCGTTGGCCGTGGCGGAGCCGGGGATGTCGACACAGCGGCCGGAGGCCACGCCCTTGATCCCACCGGTACCGTCGGCAGGCGTGACCGGGCGGGTACCTGAACCGGAGTTGAACGCCCGCGCGACGGCGGTGTACGCGGGCTTGGGCTTGCCGTTGTTGTCGAACAGCAGGGGTTTCTCGCCGCTGCGCCAGGAGTCGCTGTCACGGACGCCCCACACCGTGATGCCGGTGCACCGGGCCACGGACAGGCAGGTACCGACCGTGTTCGCGTAGTGGGTGGGTGAGGCCTGGGCGATGTCCAGCTCGGTGATCTGGACGTCGACGCCCAGGGCGGCGAAGCCGGCCAGGGTGGTCCTGAAGCTCGCCGGCGGGCCTCCCGCCCCGAAGTGGCTCTGGAACCCGACACAGTCGATGGGCACGCCGCGGGACGTGAAGTCCTTGACCATGCGGTAGACACCCTGGGTCTTGGCGTCCGACCAGTTCTCGATGTTGTAGTCGTTGTAGCAGAGCTTGGCCGAGGGGTCGGCCGCGCGGGCGGTGCGGAACGCTTCCTCGACGAAGCCGTTGCCGAGCACCTTCTGGAAGACCGAGTCGCGGAGTTGGCCGCTGCCGCCGTCGGCGAAGGCCTCGTTGACGACGTCCCAGGCGTAGATCTTGCCCTTGTAGTGGGCCACCTGCGTGGTGATGTGATGGTTCATCACGCTGCGCAGCGTGCCGGCGTCGCGGATGGCGCCGACCCAGGAGGGGAGCTGCGAGTGCCAGACCGTGGTGTGGCCGCGCAGGCGCTGGCCGCGTGCCAGGGCACGATTGACGATCCGGTCCGCGGGGCCGAACTGGAAGTTGCCGCGGGACGGTTCGATGGCGTCCCACTTCATCTCGTTCTCCGGGGTGATCATGTTGAACTCCCGGTCCGCGATCGCGGTGTAGGCGGAGTCGCCGAGCCTGCCGGCGGCCACAGCCGTGCCGAAGTACCTACCCGAGGGGGCCGCCTGGGTACCCAGGCCCGCGGCTCCGGCGGAGCTGGGGAGGAACGTCACGACACCGGCCACCACCGCAGCGGCCGACAGACCTGTCGCAACTGTTCGGCGACGCCGGCGGAGCCGGTGCAGGCCCTTCATGATTCTCCTCGGGGGTCCTGCGTACCGGTCGCCCGGAGTTCATGGATGTGCTGCGTCATGGGAGGAACTTTCTTCAGGGGACGCGTCAGGCGGGGAAGTCGGCCTGCCGCGCCGGCACGTCATGGCGGGCAGCAGGAGGGACACCCCTGAAGAGGAGGCTTCCGAGCACGCAGGCTCGTAACAGAAATGTCGCACCGCCCGCAGGATTGCCCGGTGATGCATCTCGCAGGCGGAAAGCGTTATGCCGAGCGCCGTGGCCGGCCGCGCCCGCTGAGAGAGGGCGACCGGACTGATCAACGGTGAACGCCGGTCACGGCGTGGTGCAGGAGCCGTGCGGGATCGTGCTGAAGGATCACCAGCTGTCTTCGTGACTCGGACGGGTCGCCCGAGGAGCGGGTGGTCACGCCCAGGGCCTGCGCACGACGAAGGAAGCCTGGCCGGCGAAGGCCCGTGTGCCGTCGGATCCGTCGAGCCAGATGCCACCGTCGCGGTGGCGGAGAACCGAGCCGGGATAGTTGTGCGCGTGCAGGGTGACCGACCCGGCGACCGCCCCGGGACGGGGACAGAAGGTCGCGTCCTCACGGAACAGTGCGCTGCCGTCGTCGGTGCTCAGGCGTAGCCGGAGGTAATGGTGGCGAAGATACCGGCCGTCCGCAGCACGGAAGGTGACGCACCGTGGGTCGGCCAGTCCGCTGACGACCGTGAAGGTGACCCGTTGCCGTGCCCGCTCGCCGCTTGACGCGGACACCGGGCCGAGCGCCGCGAAGCCGCCGTCGTACGTGACGAACTGGCCGGGCTGGTCCACGGACTCCAGTGACTGCGCGCCCAGCGGAACCGTGCCTGGGACGGCGGACGGACCCACCGGCGACGGTGAGGCCGACGGGATGGCCGGCGGGGTGGTGGGCGACGGCATCGGCGTGGGAGTACCGCTCGTGGAGGCGGCGACCGTGGGAGCGGCGGTGACGCCGGGCACCGGAGGCGCCTGGTCGGGCCAGGCCGCGTAGGTGGCGGTCCCGGCGATGAGCACCGCGCCGGTGGCGAGGCTCACCAGCGGATGGGCGGTCACCGCGGGGAGTTTGCCGAGCAGCGTGCCGTGCAGACCGCCTCCTCCCGTCGCCGTGCCGGCGGTGACGTGTGCTGTGGCCAGCCCGGCGGCGTTCGCGGCCGCACCCGACAGCAGGCCCTTGGCGGTCAGAGCGGCGACGAGTGCGGCCGGGACGGCCAGCGGCGCGAGGCTGAGGAGCAGCAGTTCGGCGGGAACCCGTTCTGCCGTCGTCGCCGTGCAGATCGGGCAGTCGCGGGTGTGCCGCGCGATCCGCTTGCGCCACACGGACGTACGCAGACCGTCCCAGCCGACGACGGTCTCGTTCAGGCTCGGACAGCGCGGGTCCGCCTCCAGCGCGGCGACGATCGTCCGGCTCAGTTCCCATTGCTCGCGCATGCGCTGCACGCGAACTCCGGTGTGGGCGACACTGAGCCCCATCGCGTCAGCGATGTCCTGACGGCTCAGCAAGCCGGCGCATTCCTGCCACCACAGCGACAGCAGCACCCGATGATCCGGGTCGAGCCACCGGCCGGCTTCGACCGCATGACGGCGTTCGTCCGACATGCGCAGGCGCAGGATCGTCACGTCCTCGAGCACGCCGCCGACGTTCGGCACCCGGAGTGCCTCGTCGATGACCGTGGTCCGGTCGGCGAGAGTGCGCTGCCGGTGCCAGTGGGTATTGATCTGGCGGAGCGTGATGGACACCAGCCAGGACCGGAAGCTTTCCGGGGCACGCAGGGCGGGCAGGTCGCGCACCACACGCAGCAGGGTCTCCTGTACGACGTCGTCGGCGTCGGCATGTCCGCTCAGCGCTCGCCCGACGATGTTGTAGAGCAACGGCAGGTACGCGGCGATCAGCTCCTCGCGCGCCCGGTCGTCACCGGCCTGCGCCGCGACGACCAGCTCCGCGTGATCCGCGTCCATGAGCCCCATTCCCACCTCTTCAGTGGATAGATCCGCCGAGTACGGCGCCATACCTTAGCGTCGGCGAAGGAGCGCGCCTCACAGCACCCGCACCCGGCACGATCGACGTCCGCTCGACGCCTCGCCCTGCGTCACGGAACGTCACGACTGAAAGGCGAACCAGGAGGTCGGCCACGGACTCACCAGCCGGCCTGCTCACCCCTCCACATGGCCCGTGACACACGTGACGCACATCACGCACACTCGACAAAGGCGCCGGTCAGCGTCCCTTTCCAGCAGGCTCAAGGATCGCCACGCCTCCACGTGATGCGTCATCGCAAACATGTAGAGCCGGAAACAGGTTAAGGAAAACCCCAGGTCAACGGCACGCCAGACGCAAAACGGACTCAAGATCAATGTGCATTACGTGCACTATGGGCGCTACGTGCGACCCTCTGACGCACGCTCGGGCACCATTCCAGACTCCACACCACCGAGAATCTCGCCGTATGGCATTCGAAATGCCATACTCGCGTCATGGCTGACGACGACACCGACTTCCCTCCCGGCGACGGCCCCAGCAGCGGCATCTCCGTCTCCCTGACCGCCGGCACCCTCCAAGCGATCCGTGAGCGGGTCGGCAAGCGAGGCGTGTCCGCTTACCTGGAAAAGGCCGCGCAACGGCAGATCGAGCGCGACAACCTGGATGAACTGATCGCCGACTTCGACAAGGCCCACGGCCCCGCCGATCCCGGGGCCGTGGCTGCCAAGCGGACCAGGCTCACCGGCGGCACCTCCTCCGGCGCCGGGGCGGCCGCGTGAGCGGCGCACTCGTCCTGGACAGTGAGGGGCTGGCCAAAGCCGTGCAGCGCGACCGTGAGATCCATGAGTGGCTCACCGCCGCCCGCGACGCCGACCTTCCCGTGATCACCTCGGCCGCGGTCCTCGTCGAGGTGATCCACCCCCGGATCAATGACGCTGCGCTGAAGTGGACGCTGTCCCGCCTTCGGGTAGAGCCGGTCACCCAGGCGATCGCCCAGTCCGCTGCCACCCTGTTGCGCACGGCCGGACTGCACGGCCACAAGTACGCCATCGACGCCATGCTCTGCGCCACCGCCCTCGCCCACCCGGGTCGAATCACCATCCTGACGTCCGACGTCGAGGACATCACCATGCTCACCGCCGAGCATTCACGCGTCACCGCCGAGAAGGTCTGACGCAAGCCGAGGCAGAGCCACCTCGCAAGCGGGAAGGCCGCCCAGAAGCTCCGGCTGGGGAGACACCTTGCCCGCCCCGGCGTCCGCGTCGGCGACATGGCCGGCGCGAGTCCGCGGGGGCCACAACGGCTGCCCTCTCGGGCGTAGCGCTGCCGCCATGGATTGTGGGGCCAGTGGCAGGCTGCCACAACACCGGCTCCACCGTCTCCCAGCCTCGGAGATCCTCATCTCGCCGGCGGCCCGTGCCGCGGAGCGTGTACAGGTGGATCTCGGCGCTGTGGCATGGAATCACTACAGCCCCTGAAGGTCACCACTCAAGGAGGCAAGGGCGGTCTCGTCGGCTTTCCCGACTCTGCCACCTCGACGCGATCACGCCACCGCGTTCAGCAGGTCGGCCAGGACGTCGGGTCTTTCCAGGGTGATGAAGTGGCCCGCTCCGCGCACCTGCGTGAACTCGGCGGCCGGGAGCAGGTCCCTGTTGGCTTCCCGGTCCGACCGCCGGGACCAGTCCTTCTCCCCGTAGACGAGGTGGATGGGGGCCTTGACCTCGGGGGAGCGCGAGCGGGCCGCGATGAGGCTGGGCAGGTTCTGGTACACGCCCCGGTCGACGGTCGGGTAGCCGGGACGGCTGCCCACCTGGAGGAGCTCGTCCGCGTAGTCCGCAGTGCGCTCTTGTCGCCGAGGCCACCCTGAAGGATCTTGCCGAAGGCGGCCTTGGGCTCCACCCTGGCGATCACCGCGCCCACTCCCGGCGTGAGGACAGCGCTGACCACCACACGGGCGAGGAGACCGGACCGGGCGATACCGCCCCGGTAGTCGTAGGTGTTCACCGCGACGACGCGCCGTACCCGCTCCGGAAGATCCGCCGCGGTGGTCAGAGCGAGCGCCGCCCCCATGGACTCCCCGACCAACGTCACGTCGTGGAGGTCGAGTTCGGCGAGGAGCCGTTTGACACCCGCGCGCATGGCCGGCTCGTCGTACGACGCGCCGGGCACGATCTCGGAGTAGCCCATCCCCGGCAGATCGAGGGCGTACACGGTGTACCGGTCCGCGATGAGCGGGATGAGGAGCCGGTAGTGCTCGGCCTGGGTGCGCACGGTGTGCAGCAGGACCAGGGGGGCACCGCTGCGCGCCTTGAGGTAAGCGCAGCTCCCCTCGTGGCCGTCACGTCCTGCGGGGGGGCGATGGCGTGTGTGGTGGTCCCCGGAATGCGAATCGTGGGACCGTCCCCCCGCTCCCCTCGCTTGCACCGAGGAAACCGATCTGTTTCCCTAGATGGAAACCGATCGGTTTCCATTCGACGGTCAGCCCATGATCAGCAACCAAGGGGAAAAATGAGCACCACCATCGACCGCGGGGCGCCCGCCTCCGGAAAGACAGACTCGGGCCGCCGCGGCTCGCATGCCATGCGCTGGTGGGTGCTTGTCGTGCTGGGCACGGCACAGCTCATGGTCACGCTCGATGCGACCGTCGTGAACATCGCGCTGCCCGCAGCCCAGCACGACCTCGGTTTCAGCGACGGCAGCCGGCAGTGGGTGATCACGGGTTACGCCCTGGCGTTCGGCAGCCTGCTGCTGCTCGGCGGCCGACTCGGTGACCTGTTCGGTCGGCGTACCACCTTCGTGACCGGTCTAGTCGGTTTCGCGGGCGCGTCCGTGGTCGGCGGCGCGGCCGGCAGCTTCGAAGTCCTTGTCTGGGCGCGTGTGGCACAGGGTCTCTTCGCCGCGCTGCTGGCACCCGCGGCCCTCTCACTGCTCAGCGTGACCTTCACCCAGCCGTCCGAGAGGCCGAAGGCGTTCGGCGTCTTCAGTGCGTTGTCCGGTGCAGGTGCCGCGGTCGGGCTGCTGCTCGGCGGCATGCTGACCGAATGGACGTCCTGGCGCTGGGTGATGTATGTGAACGTCATCTTCGCGGGCGTCGCGCTCCTCGGTGCGCTGCTGCTCCTGGCTAAGCCTGCGGTCACCGAGCGGCCCCGCATCGACATCCCGGGCACCCTCACGGTCAGCGCCGCGCTGTTCGCCATCGTCTACGGTTTCGCGCACGTCGAATCCACCAGTTGGACCGACCCGGTCAGCCTCGGTTCCCTGGTGGGCGGCGTGGTGCTGCTCGCGGTGTTCGTGTGGCTGGAGTCCCGGGTCGCGCATCCGCTGCTGCCGCTGCGAGTGATATTGGACCGGACCCGCGGTGGTGCGTTCCTGGCGGTGTTCGTCCTGGGCATGGGGATGTTCTCGATCTTCCTGTTCCTGACCTAC
This sequence comes from Streptomyces sp. NPDC058326, assembly GCF_042879855.1. Lineage (NCBI taxonomy): Bacteria > Bacillati > Actinomycetota > Actinomycetes > Kitasatosporales > Streptomycetaceae > Streptomyces > Streptomyces sp. NPDC058326. Next base: position 269,142 of record NZ_JBHVZO010000005.1, read on the forward strand.
TACCTGGAGGCCAGCATCGGCTACTCGCCGATCGAGGCCGGTCTGGCGTTCCTGCCGATGGTCGCGGGCATCGTCGCTTCGTCGACCACGGCGCCGTCGCTGCTGCTGCCCAGGCTCGGACCGAAGCTCGTGATCACCGCCGGGTTCCTGGTCTCCGCTTCCGGCATGGCCCTGCTGGCCCGGCTCGCCCTGGACAGCACCTACGTTGCCCACATCATGCCCGGGATGATCCTGCTGGGTCTCGGCATCGGCGCGGTGATGACCACCGCGTTCCAGGGGGCGACCGCAGGCGTGCACCACGAGGACACGGGGGTCGCCTCAGCGCTGATCAACACCAGCCAGCAGGTGGGAGGCTCGATCAGCACGGCGCTGCTGACCACCATCGCCTCCTCAGCCACGGCGGACTACCTGTCCTCGCACAAGCCCGGCGCGCTGACCGCGGCGCAGGCCGGGGTCGAGGGCTACACGGCCACCCTGGCGTGGGGCGCCGGGATCTTCGTGATCGGCGCAGTGCTCTCGGCGTTGCTGATACCGAACCGGGCTCTGGCGCCGTCGGAGGGTGAGCCCGTGATCGCCCACTGAGCCCGGACGCTCCGAGGCGTTGCGGGGACGGGGGCCGATGTCGGCGGCAGGGCGGTCATGGTGGGCGGGGGTCACCTCTTCGCGGCGCGCCACGCCCACCACGCCCACACGCCCGCTCGACTGTGGGCGACTCCGAAGATCGCTCCATCCAGTTCCGTAAACCGATCGGTTTTCTTCCGGCTGGAATCGAGTTAACCTCACCATATGAGCACCGAAGTGAAGCCAAGTCCCCGAGACCGGCTGCTGGAGGCGGCAGCCACGCTCACCTACCGAGACGGCGTCGGCATCGGTATCGAGGCGCTGTGTAAGGCGGCGGGGGTGTCGAAACGCTCCATGTACCAGCTGTTCGAGAGCAAGGATGAACTCCTGGCGGCGAGCCTGGAGGAGCGCGCTTCCGCCTTCGTAGCGACCCTCCTGCCCGCGGCGGACGACGATCGTTCGCCGCGCGAGCGGATCCTGCACGTCTTCGAGCAGGTGGAGGCGCAGGCAGGCGCGCCCGAGTTCCGGGGCTGCCGGTACCTGGCTGTGCAGATCGAACTCAAGGACCAGGGTCACCCGGCGAGCCAAGTGGCCCGCCGGGTCAAGGGAGGACTGACGTCCTTCTTCCGCACCGAGGCCGAGCAGGGCGGTGCCGGCGACCCCGACCTACTGGCCCGGCAGCTCAGCCTCGTCTTCGACGGCGCCAGTGCCCGAGCGGGGATCGGAGCCGACAACCTCACGGGGCTCATCGCCCCCACGGTGGCCACCATCCTCGACGCGGCAGGCGTGCGCTGACGCGTCGCCTCCCCGAGCGGGCGTCGTGAGCGATGCACCCCTCAGGGTAGACCGCCGCCGGCCGTCGGCCTGCGCCGCCCGGCCCGCCTCCGCCCTTGCACTCTGAAACCGATCGGTTTACCGTTGAGGAAACCGATCGGTTTTCTATGTGTCCGGGAGTACATGATGAGCACACATCGACCGGTGGCCCTCGTGACGGGCGCGTCATCCGGCATCGGGAAGGCAGCCGCGCTCGCGCTGGTCGAAGCGGGGTTCGAGGTGGTCGGCACAAGCCGCGACACATCCCGCGTCACACCGCTCGACGGCGTCACCTTCCTCGACCTCGACGTGGCGGGCGACGCGTCGGCCGCAGCCGTGGTCCAGCAGGTGGTCGACCGGTTCGGACGGATCGATGTCCTGGTCAACAACGCCGGTACGGGCTTGATGGGCGCGGCCGAGGAGAACTCCGTCGTACAGGCCCAGGCGGTCTTCGACGTCAACGTCTTCGGGGTGATGCGCATGGTGAAGGCGGTCCTGCCACACATGCGCGCCCGGGGGCGTGGACGCATCATCAACGTGTCCTCCGTGGTCGGCTTCCTCCCCTCGCCATACATGGCCGTCTACGCCGCGTCCAAGCACGCCATCGAGGGGTACACCGAGTCCCTGGACCACGAGGTCCGCAAGCAGGGCGTCCGAGCGCTTCTCGTCCAACCCGCCTACACCAGCACCGGATTCGAGTCCAACAGCCCCCGGCCCGACACGCCCCTGCCGGTCTACGACAAGCAGCGGCACGCCTTCGACCGCCTGATGGTGGACGCGATCAAGGACGGCGACGACCCCGCCGTCGTGGCCAAGACGATCGTCGCGGCGGCGACCGACCCGAAGCCGAAGCTGCGTTACACCGCCGGCCCCATGGCCGGTCGCGCGCGCATGCTGCGCCGCATGGCTCCCGCCGGGGTCTTCGACAGGCAGATCCGCAAGCTCAACCGCCTGGCCGGCTGACACCTGCCCCCCGAGGGTCATTCAGGACACCCGGGGCCGGTTCGCCTCCGAGGGCGTGTGAGAACCGTGGACGCATGAAGAGCGACGCGACGGTGACGACACCGTACGGTGGACCGCCGCCCTTCCCGGCCCGAACGGCTCCGTCGGCCTGATCGACGGCAGTCAATTCGGCAATGCCCAGTGGTCCGATCCGGAGGACGACTGTGGGACGCGCGGTGGCGTGATCGAGCTCGATGTCACCGCGCCCTCATCCCTCACGCACGGGTGACGCTCCTGATGCGACGTCACTGCATTGACCTCCACGGGCTCGTGAGCAGCGTCGCTGGGTTTGTGCCGGATCTCGACGGTCTGATGAACAACGGTTGCGGAGAACTACTCGCCGAGCGGTTTCCCGCGTCCGCCCGGGATGACCTCCCGAGCTCGGCTGCGAGCATTCCCGGCGGGAGCCCGACAGAGCGCGGTCCTGCCGCGTCGCCGGACTGCGCAACCAGGTCGACCACGACGGCGGCGGCGAGGTGCCCGGTGCGGCACGAGACCACGGCCTGCGTGGCCCAGCAGTAGATCTTCCACGGCGCCACCGGGCCGTCCCACATCGTCCTGCCGGCGGTTCCGCCGCGGCAAGAAGCGCCAGGGACCGCCTCGGCGAGATGACCGACGCCATGTCACCCAGACAATCCCCACCGGACACCAGGCCAACTCGCGGCCCGAGGCGCGACTTGCCCGTCGGCGGCACTGGAGGGGTCCTTGCGCCGCCACCGAAGGGCGGCGGCGCTTGCGTCAAGAAACCGATCGGTTTACGGTGGTGAAACCGATCGGTTTCCTACTTCTTGGAGATAGACGTGACAGCAATCGAAGGCGCCGCCGTCCTCGTCACCGGAGGCGGCCGGGGCATCGGCAAGATGCTGGTTGAAGAGCTCTACCGACGCGGAGCGGGCAAGGTCTACGCCACGGCCCGTGACCCCCGCACGGTGACGCACCCCGATGCCGTTCCCCTGGCTCTTGAGGTCACCGACCCCGCTTCCGTGACGGCCGCCGCCCAGCAGGCCCAGGACGTCACCGTCCTGATCAACAACGCCGGCGCCTCGGTCGGCGCCTCGTACCTCGACTCCCCGATGGACGACGTGCGCAGGGACCTGGAGACCAACTTCTACGGGCCGCTGCTGGTCACCCGGGCCTTCGCGCCGATCATCGAGCGCAACGGCGGGGGGCGCATCCTCAACGTCCACTCCGCCCTGTCCTGGCTGGCCGACGGCACGCCCTACAGCGCCTCCAAGGCTGCCCTGTGGTCGCAGACCAACTCGCTGCGCCTGGAGCTGCGGCCGCGCGGCATCACGGTGACCGGACTCCACGTGGCCTACGTGGACACCGACATGACGGCGGGCCTCGACGTGTCCAAGGCCGACCCTCGCGACGTCGCCGTGGCCGCGCTCGACGGCATCGAGGCAGGAGCCCACGAGGTCCTGGCCGACGACACCACCCGCTGGGTCAAGTCGCAACTGTCCGCCGACCTCGAAGCCCTGTACGCGCAGCTGAAGAACTGAGCACGCACCCTCATACGTCAAGGGAAATCCCTGTGGAATATTCGCTCACCCACCGCTTCATCGACGTGAACGGAGTCAGACTGCACATCGCCGAGCAGGGGCAGGGGCCGCTGGTCCTGCTGCTGCACGGCTGGCCGGAGAGCTGGTACTCCTGGCGCCACCAGTTCGCGGCGCTCGCGGCCGCCGGATACCGGGTCGTCGCCCCCGACCAGCGCGGCTACGCCCGCAGCGAGCAGCCGCCGGACGTCGACTCGTACACCCTGCTCCACCTCGTCGGCGACGTGATCGCCCTGATCGAAGAGCTCGGCGAGGAGCAGGCGGTCGTCATCGGCCACGACTGGGGCGCACCCGTCGCCTGGACCGCCGCGATGCTGCGCCCCGACAAGGTCCGCGCGGTGGCCGGGCTCAGCATCCCGCCGATCCTTCCCGGCGGGATGGTCCCGCCCTCGATCACCCGCACCCAGTACGGCGACGGCTTCTACCAGGTGTACTTCCAGCAACCGGGAGTCGCCGACGCCGAGTTCGCCAAGGACATCCCGGAATCCCTCCGCCGCCTCCTGGTCGGCGCCTCCGGCGACAACCCGCTCGGCAAGGAGCCCCGCCCGCTGGTCATACCCGACGGCCTCGGTCTGCTGGACACCATGCCGCAGGCGCCCGCACTCCCGACGTGGCTGACGGAGGAGGACATACGGGCGTACGCCGAGGACTTCGCCCTCCACGGCGAGCAGGCGTTCACCGGAGCCTTCAACTGGTACCGGAACATCGAGCGCAACAACGAACTGCTCGCGCCCTTCCGGGGGCGCCAGATCGACGTCCCCGCCCTGTACATCGTGGGGGACCGCGACATGGTCACCTCGCTGCGCGGTCCGGACGGCGGCAGCTCGCTGAGCGCGATGTTCCGCGGCGAGGGTGGTTCGGGCAACCCGTTGACCGCTGTCGCGCCCCAACTGCACGACGTGGTGGTGCTGTCGGGCTGCGGGCACTGGACGCAGCAGGAGCGTCCGGCCGAGGTCAACGCCGCACTCCTGGACTTCCTCGGCCGCGTCGACAGCGCATCGCTCCGATGACACTCCGCAGAATCCGCCTGCCCGGCACGGTCCGACCGGATCCGGACCCGAAGCCCGCGCGCAGGCGGGCGCCGAACACCACGACCTCGCCCTCATCGACCATGGCCGGCGACGGTCGACCCCACGATTCCGACCGCCACGCCGGCCCGCCGCCGCGCTGAGCGACGGCGCGAACGCCCAGGCACACGCCCCCGGTGTTCCGCGCAGCAGCCGGCTCCCCACCCCACCAGACAGAGGAACGCATTGATGTCAGAGCGCAAGCCCGTCCTGATCACCGGAGCCGCAGGCCATATCGGCGGCGTGAGCCGAACGATGGTCGACATGCTGCTCGAACAAGGCCACCCGGTACGCGCCTTCGTGCGACAGGATGACGAACGCGCGCACGCGCTCCGCCGGGCCGGGGCCGATGTCTTCGTCGGAGACCTGCTCACCATCGCCGACGTGACAGCCGCGCTGCAGGGCTGCCGAGGCGTCTACTTCAGCATGAGCCTGTCGCCGTACTACGCCGACGCCGTCAGCCTGATGGCCGCGGCGGCGCGGGCACAAGGTGACATCGAGGTCTTCGTCAACATGTCCGAGTACGAGCAGTCGTTCATGAGCTTCGAGAGGATGACCGCGCCGGAGGCGGAGCGGCGTTCATGGCTCGGCGGACTCGTCACGGACTGGTCGCCGCAACAGCGGGCCCACTGGATCGCCGAACAGGTGCTGGAGTGGTCCGGCCTCCCGACCGTCCACGTACGGGCTGCCATGTTCGTCGAGAACCCCCTGATGACCTGGCTCGCGCTGGAGCCGCTGGCCAACGGCGAACTGCGCCTGCCCTTCGGCCACCACCGGCTCGCACCCATCGCGGGTTACGACGTGGCAGAGGTGTGCGCGAGGATCCTCGCCGACCCTGCGCCGCACATCTCGAAGTCGTACGAGCTCAACGGTCCGGAGTGGAAGGACATGCACGGGTTCGCGGAGGACTTCGGCGCCGCGCTGGGACGTCCGGTCACGTACGTCCCCGAAGAGGTCGAAAGCTGGAACGAGACCTACGTGGACACCGCCCTGGCTGAACTTCCGCACACCGCTGAGCACATGAAGACCCTGACCCGACTGATCGGCGGCGGCGGGTACCGCGGCGTCACCGACCAGCTGCACACCCTGCTCGGGCGCCGGCCGAAGACCGTGCGATGGGTGCTGGAGAACCATCCGCGCATCCAGAAGCTGGCGGCAGCCGCCTGAGCCGTCGCGCGCTCCAGGGGTCTGCCACCTCAGGCCCTCCCCCACGCCGAGGTGCCCGACGGGGTCGCACGAGCGGCCACCGCGCACCTGACACGACATGAGAGAACAGGAAAGGAGGCACGATGGCCGGCAACAACAAGCTCGACGCCCATCCCACCGTCCTCAAGGTCCGCCAGCGGCACGACCACGGCGTCGCCCGGCCCGCGGAGCCGCTGGATGCGGACTGGCTGAGGCAGCTGTGTCTCGACGCGGGTGCGGACGACGTCGGCTTCGTCGAGATCGACCGGCCGGAAATCGCCGACCAGCGAGCGGACCTGGAAGCCGCCCTGCCGGGCGTCCGCGTGCTGATCAGCTTCGTGACCCGAATGAACCGGGAGAACATCCGCACTCCCGCGCGCTCGGTGGCCAACCTGGAGTTCCATCACACCGGCGACCACACCAACGAGGTCGGCCGGCACATGGTGGCCAAGCTGGAAGCAATGGGCGTGCGCGCCATCAACCCCGCGATGGGTTTCCCGATGGAGATGGACAAGTTCCCCAGGAAGACATGGGTCGTCTCGCACAAGCCGGTCGCCGTGGCGGCCGGACTCGGCAAGATGGGAATCCACCGCAACGTCATCCACCCCAAGTTCGGCAACTTCATCCTGCTGGGCACCATCCTCATCGACGCCGAAGTCAGCGACGTCTCCCAGGCCATCGAGTACAACCCCTGCCTGGAATGCAAGCTGTGCGTGACAGCCTGCCCGACCGGGGCGATCGCGTCCGACGGCCACTTCAACTTCTCCGCCTGCTACACGCACAACTACCGTGAGTTCATGGGTGGCTTCGGCGACTGGGCCGAACAGGTCGCCGAAAGCCGTGACGCCCACGACTACCGCTCGCGCGTGAGCGACAGCGAGAGCGCGTCCATGTGGCAGAGCCTGTCCTTCGGCGCCAACTACAAAGCGGCCTACTGCATGTCGGTGTGCCCGGCCGGCGAAGACGTCATCGGACCCTGGCTGGACAATCGCAAATCACACCTCACCCAGGTCGTGCGCCCCCTGGTGGACAAGGAAGAGACCGTCTACGTCGTCCCCGGTTCCGACGCCGAGCAGCACGTGGCCAAGAAGTTCCCCAACAAGCAGACGAAGCACGTGGCAATGAGCCTGCGCGCGAACAGCATCGACGGCCTGGTGGAAGGCATGCCGCTGATCTTCCAGCGCGAACAGGCCAAGGACATGTCCGCCACCTACCACTTCACCTTCACCGGCGACGAGTCCCGGCAGATCACCGTGACCATCCGCGACCGCGAACTCGGTATCACCGACGGACATCACGGCGAGCCAGACCTCAAGATCACCGCCGACACGGCCACCTGGCTGCGCTTCCTCACCAAACCGACGATGCTCGCCTGGGCACTGGTGCGGCGCCAGATCAAGCTGCAGGGCCCCCCTCGACTGCTCCGCGCATTCGGCCGCTGCTTCCCCTCCTGATCGGCCAGGAAAGAAAGCCGACCACCGAATCGCCACCCGTAAGAAATGAAAGGCCGAGCATGATCACTCTCAGCACCGAGGTCGAACTCGACCTCGTGTTGGAACGCAAGGAGACGATAGCCGAAGGTGTGGTGCTGCTGACGCTGCGCGACCCCGAAGGCCGTACGCTGCCGGAATGGCAGCCGGGAGCACACATCGATCTGATACTGCGAGCCGACTTCGTCAGGCAGTACTCACTGTGCGGAGACCCGGCGGACCGGTCCCGGCTTCAGGTCGCTGTGCTGCGCGAACCGGAAAGCCGGGGCGGATCGAGCCATGTGCACGACGTACTCACGGAGGGCGAGCCGGTGCGCGTACGCGGGCCCCGCAACCACTTTCCGCTCGTCAAGGCGAAAAACTACCTGTTCATCGCAGGAGGAATCGGGATCACCCCGATCCTGCCCATGATCGCGGCCGTCCACGCGAGCCGCGCCGACTGGCGCCTCGTCTACGGCGGCCGTACGCGGGCTTCGATGGCGTTCGGCGAGACCCTGCGCCGGACGTACGGAGAGCGGGTGAGCCTGCGGCCGCAGGACGAGTACGGGCTCCTGGACCTGCCTTCGCTGCTCGGCAAGCCGCAACGGAAGACAGCCGTCTACAGCTGCGGCCCGGAACCGCTGCTCGCGGCGGTCGAGGCCGGCTGCGAGAAGTGGCCGAGCGGATCTCTGCACCTGGAGCGCTTCGCCCCGAAGAAGGACGTCACCGCCGGGCCGCTGACGACCTTCGAGGTGGAACTCGCCCAGTCCGGCACGACGCTGAAGGTCTCCGAGGACATGTCCATTCTTGAGGCAGTCGGCAATGCCGGTGTGTCGGTGATGACGTCGTGCGAGGAAGGAATCTGCGGAACCTGCGAGACCACCGTACTGTCCGGGGAGATCGACCACCGCGACTCGGTCCTGACCGACCAGGAACACGCCGCAGGAAACACCATGATGATCTGCGTCTCCCGAGCCAGAAGCGACCGCCTGGTCCTCGACCTCTGATCCACCGCAGAAACCCCCGGATGCGTCGGCCTCCCCCGCCCCCTACCGCCCATGAGACGACACGCACCGGACACTCCACCGAGTGTCACGGAACGTTACTGCCCAGAGGCGGATGGGCGGGGGCGGCCAACAGCTCGGCAGCCGATCTCCCCGCCCCCTTCAAGGTGCCCACCGCCATACAGCCGGGGGCTCCACTCGGCGGTCGCCCATCACGCATGACGGCACGTCAGAAACCGACCCGTCCGTGCGTCAACCGTGCGTCACGTGCGTCAGATATGCGTCAAGATATCGCCCGTAACGCACGTAACGCACATCATGCACGCTCGGCAAAGACGCAGGTCAGCGTCCCTTTCCAGTAGGCTCAAGGATCGCCACTCACTCCACGTGATGCGTCATCGCAAACATGTAGAGCCAAAACAGGTTAAGGAAAACCGCAGGTCAGTAGCCTGACGGGAACAAAACGGACTCAAGGTCACTGTGCATGACGTGCATCGTGGACGCTACGTGCGACCCCTGACGCACGCGCGGAGGGCACCTGGGCGCTCTGCGCCCAGAGGCCGACATGCGACGTCGGCCTCTGGGCGGCGGTGTCAGCGTCGCCCTCGCCGTCGATCGCAAACGTTCCGGAAGGAATGCCACTGGCGAAGGCAGGCCGCCCAGGCACCGTCCGGGCGCCCGGGCGGTTCTGCCCGCCTTTCCCCGTCTCGCCCTTCCGGGCTCTTCCCTGGGCAAGGAAGCTCGAGCACCGCAGCTGCGTGGTGTGAGCTCAGCTCGGAACGACCGTCACGATGTCAGGCGCGATGTCCAGCACCAGGAGTGCCGCCGCCACGTGGGTCGGGTTGGCCTCCACCTTGACGGCCGAGAGCTCGTTGGCGCGTGAGACCCGCCGTTCGACGGTGTTGCGGTGCGCGTAGAGGTCGGCGGCCGCCCGGGTGGTGCTGAAGCCGCACTGCACGTAGGTGAGCAGTGCCTGCCGCAGCGCCGGGTCGGCTTCGGCCAACGGCCCGAGGGTGTTGATGACGAACCGGCGTGCGCCGGGCCGATCCTTCGTGAGCGCGTCGATCAGCTCGACGTCGGCGTAGGCGGTGAACCGCCGGTCGGAACCCAGCCGGATCACGAGCGCCTGCGCCGCGAGGGCGTCCTGGTGGCTGGAGCGGAATCCTTCGAGACCGCGTCCCGGCCTTCCCACCGCCGCACGGACCGCGTCGGTCGCCGCGAGGTCCTTCTCCACGTGGTGAAGGTCCGGGACGGCTTCCCCCGAGAGCCAGATCCACCGCGACGTGGCGCTGGCGCGTGCCACCAGGGCGCTTCGACCTCCGGCGGAGCAGCGCACGGCGGCGATCGCCTCGTCCAGGGCGTCGGCCTCCTGGGGATCGTCGACCCAGAGGACGAGGCCCACGTGCCACCGCGCCATCCGGTAGCGCAGGCGTCCTTCGGCGAGGTCCTCCGCCATCGGCGCCCCACTGGCGATCAGCTGGATCAGTGCGATCCCCTCTGCATCCGTGTTCCCCATCGCCGCGGCGAGGCCGGCTTGCCGCAGGGCAGCGACGGAGTCGAGGGCGTACTGCACCAGCGACTGCGCCGTCACGTCCAGGACCCCCACGAGATGCTCGGGGTCCGCGCAGTCCGCCACGCATTCCTCCAGCCATCGCCGCCAGCCGATCCCCAAGGCCACGCGCCAGGCACCGGCGAAGTCGGGCGCGATGCCCCGGGAGACGAGATCGTTGATGTACGCCGTGGTCCTCGGGCTGACGTAGGGCTCTACCCTCCGCCCCGGTTGCTGAACGTTTGCGGTCAACCATTGGACCACCTCAGAGCGGTTGAGCGCGCGATCCTCCTCGACCAGCGATGCGTCCGCGAGGAGAGCGGGATCGTTCTGGGCGACGAGAGAGGGCCTTGCGAAGGAGTCGATCAGGGCATCCGTTTCCGTCAGCAGGCGCTGACACAGGGACCTGATCGCATCGGCGACCTCACGCGAGGGCGGGGGCCACAGCTCTTCCATGTTCTCAGTGTCCCTCTGCTCTCGGGGAGCCGAGGCTCCCGACATGCCGTGTCCCAGACAGGTGAGGGGCTCGTCGGCCACCTGGCCGCCGACGCAGGCGCGGGCCCTCGGCCGCTGTTTACTCCCACTAAACGGCGGCAGATTTACCACGCTCTCGTCGGCACCACAAGGGGTTCGACACCATCGCCCCCTCCCCCTGCGCAGGGGCGCACCGACCGCCCCTGGCGCGCATGCCTTAGCCTCGTGCCACGGAGAGGACTCGTCCGGGTCGGCCCGTCACCTGACAGGCACACGACCTCGGCCTCGGGACGGGCGGTGAGCACACCATGTCCATCGGTGACGGCGGGACAGCAGAAGGAGCGGAACGCGGCGCCGCCGCCCTCGAAGCGTCCACGGGTGCGCGGCTCCGGAAGATCAGGCTCGACCGCGGGTTGTCGTTGACGGAGGTCGCGCACCGGGCAGAGGTCACCAAGGGCTTTCTGAGCCAGTTGGAGCGTGGGCTCACCAGCGTGTCCGTCCCCACGTTGCTGCGCGTCTGCGAGGTGCTGCGGATCGGGGTCGGGGAGCTGTTCGGGTGCCCCGACGAACACGTCGTGGCCGGCGGAAGCCGGATCGACATGGGCGGTGAGGGCGTGGCCGAGTACCTGCTCACGCCCGCCGACACCACGGCGTTCCAGGTCTTCCGCTCCGTGATCGAGCCAGGCGGGGGCACCGGAGGCCCCTATCGGCTCGACACCGCCACGATCTTCGCGATGGGGCTGAGCGGCTCGACCCGTCTGATCGTCGGGGGCGAGACCCGGATGCTGTCGGCCGGGGTGTCCACCTCGTTCTCCGGCCAGACGCTTCACGAGTTCGACAATCCGGGTACGACGGTGAGCGAGGTCCTCTGGGTCCTGTCGCCTCCCCTGCCGCGCGCCGCGCGAGAACCCGCCTAGGTCCCGGCGTCGAATGCCGGGTCCGCATGAGGAGTGATGCGAGGGCGACGGCTGCTTCGCAGGACCCGGCGGTGTTGTCGTAGCGGATGGCGATCTCACACCGCGCCGTCACGGAGCAGGCGTCGCCCCAACCCTCAGGAACCCCCGCGCCTGGCACGACGGAGCGCCCGCCGGGCCCGTGTCCTGCTGCCGTTGAAGAAGTCGTTGAACCGGTCCAGCCCCCAGATGGCCCGGAGGACGAACGGCTGCATCAGCAGCGACATCGACGGCGAGTACTTCGGGGCGTCCGACCAGATGCCGGCGAGGTCGTCCGACATCTGACCGTCGACGATGTAGTCGGCGAGCTGGTGGGTCACGTACGGCACCTGGCAGAGGCCGTGGCCGTTGCAGGCCATCGCGTAGAAGACGTTGTCACCCACCTGCCCGGCGACCGACAGCCAGTCCGGGCTGATGCCGATCCAACCGCCCCAGGCCCGCTCGATGGCCACGTCGGACAGCGACGGGAACCGGTTGGCCAGATCCTTCCCCATGTCCCGCACGACAGCGGGGTCCGGGAGCCGGTCCGGGAGCGGGTAGGTCTGGCCTCGCTGCGCTTTGCGGACCCCACAGACGATGGTGTTGCGCTCGGTGAGCCGGTAGTGGGTCATCAACTGGTGCTGGGTGATGATGCCGGACCGACTGGTCCAGTCCAGCGCGGCGAGCCGCTCCGGCGCGATGGGTTCCGACTCGATCTCGATGACGTACAGCGGCGTCGCGAGGTTCTTGGGCGTGATGTCCCACTCACCGCCGTAGACGCTGGTCGCGAGCAGCACCTTGTTGGCCCGCACGGTGCCGTGCGGTGTCGTGATCTCGACGATGCCGCCTGTGCGCCGGACATCGCTCACCCGCGTCCGCTCGAAGACCTTGGCCGAGGACGCGAGCAGCGCGCGGCGCACACCACGAGCGAGCTTGCCCGGGTTCAGCATCCCGCCGATGGATTCCCGCATCCCGCCCACGAAGCCGGCGGGGAGGCCGAGCTCCTCCCTGCTGCCGACGGTTCCGCCCCCACCGAAGGCGCGCAGGATCGCCGCCTGGGTACGCACCCTGAGCATCATGAGGGGTGAGACCGCACCCCACACCAGGCCGTTCGCCACGTAGTCGCAGTCGATGTCGTGCCTCGTGATGAGGTCTTCCACATAGCGGCCCGCGTGCTCCGCCAGTTTGGCCATGACCGGCATCTTCTTCGGGGACTGGAGGCTGAGCATCCGCAGGTCGCCACCCGGCGCCCCGGCGATCTGACCGCCGTTGCGCGAGGCCGAGCCGTAGCCGCAGAACTCGGCCTCCAGCAGGACCACGTCCTGGTCGCGCTCCGCGAGGCGCAGGGCGGCCGCCATGCCACCCATCCCGCCGCCGATGACGGCGATGTCGCAGGTGAGATCACCGTCCAGCGCGGGCCGCACGTCGTCCGGCGGGTCGATCCAGCCGGTGAAGCTGGTGTACTTCGTGCTGTCGGTCCTCATGCTGTCCCGATCTCCTTCCAGGTGGGGCGTCCGCCCCACTTCGTACTCCGCGTCGTGGCGTGCTCGGCAGCGCGCCCGAGCCCCCGTTCCCGTCCGGCGGATCGACGGTGACGGGCGGCTCTTCGGCGAGACGCGTGAAGACGGCGAACAGGAGGTTCTCCGTCCTCTGCGTCTCCGTCTCAGTCCTGAGAAGTCGTGGCCCCGAGTGAGGCCCGGCCCGCTCGCCGCTCTCCCTTGGCCGCGACCGAACGGGCGGGCAGGTCCCCCATGGTCAGGAGACCGGGATGCGCCTCGACGACCGCGGTGGAGGCGTTGACCGCTGCCGCGACGGTGCTGAGGAAGGAATCGAAGCCCACGGAGGAACGGAGGTCTACGATCTGCTCCTCCCCGACGATCCGGTAATCGTCGCCCGCGGCCACCTCATCGGCCGGCTCGAAGAACCCGAACGTGATCTCCAGATCGATCACCACCTCGCCCTTGAGCACGCCCCGGGCGGCGTGAGTGACCGCCGCGATCTGCCCCGGTTCGATACGCATGTGGTCCCCGACGCGCGGCGAAGTCGTCACGACAGCGGGTTCGACCTCTCCCACGTCCACCGAGTCGAGATCCCATCCGAGCCCTGCCGCGAGCGCCCCGATGGCCTGCTCGAAGCCGTGGTGCCCGACGACCTCGCCCCGGCTGCGAGCCGTCGCGAACTCGCGCATGGTCAGACCGAGGCCGAACTTCGACAGGATCGCGCCGTAGCGTGACATGTTCGTCCGCCGGCGGATCCGCACGCTCTCCACACGCTGGGTCAGTGCGGTCAGGAGGAGAGGAAGGGTGTCCATCAGGACGCCCGGGTTCGCCCCGCTGCCCAGGACGGTCACGCCGTGCGCCTTCGCCGTGTCGTCGAGCCGCCGGGCCAGATCGGGGTGGCTCCGCCATGGATGGGCCAGCTCTTCGCAGATGCTCAGAACGTTGTACGAACGCTCCAGCAGCGGCAGCAGGACGTCGGCCACCCTGTGGAGATCCGAGACGGTCGCCACGATCGCGAGGTCGGCGGCGGGCAGCTCGGCCGGGTCGCTCACGACGACGACACCGTTCGCGACGCCGCCGAGGAGCACTCCGAGGTCCTGACCGACCACGCGGGGGTCCCGGTCCGCCGCTCCCACGATCTCCACGTCCGCGCGTCGCAGCAAGGAAGAGGCGATGGCCCGGCCAGTGGCACCGAGCCCCACCACGACAGTCCGATTCTTCAACGTCACTCCCTTGGGCGCCTCGGTCGGCCCGCCCACGACACGGTGGCCGGCGAAACCGGACTTCACCGGTGGCGGTTGCCTGGTACCCCACTGTCACAGGCCACGGCCGTGGTGAGAACGACACTGGGCACCGGCTTCCTCCGAGGGCGGTGCACGGTGCACAGACCGGCCGCGCCCTTGCGCTCATGAGCTGACCGGCACGTCGCTCAGAGTCGCTCGTAGACAGCCGGTCGGCGCGCGCGCAGGACGAGGGCCTGCACCGCGCCGGCCACGGCCGAGAGGGCGACGAGCCCGCCGATCACCCAGGCACCCGTAGTGGTACCGACGAGGAGCGCGAAGTTGGCGACCATCATGCAGACCACACAGGCCAGGCCGAGGAAGGCGACGCCAGGGGCCACGACCGTACGCCACACCGGCTGCCGCCCGTCGGCGCGCCGGAAGAAGCCGATGACGGCGAGGCTGGTGGCCGCCATCAGCAGGACGATGCCGAGCGTGGCGGCGCCGGAGAACCACGCGTAGAGGTCCCCGATCGGGTCGAGGCCGAGCGAGGCGACGACGAGCGTGGTGACGAACGCGACCGCCGAGGCGACGGCCGAGGACGCCGACGGCGCGCGGTGCCGGGGGTGGACGACGCTCAGCGACGCCGGAAGCGCGCCGGCCCGAGACAGCGCGAACTGGTAGCGCGTCACGACGTTGTGGAAGGCCAGTACGCAAGCGAACTGGCTTGTGATCAGCAGAAGTTGCATGGCGTCGGCCCAGACGGACCCCACGTAGCTCCGCGTCAGCGTGAGGACCAGGCCCTCGGGGTCGGCCTGCGCGGCTCCGACCACGGCGTCGACGCCGGAACCCACCACGATCGCCCACACGGTGAACGAGTAGAAGGCTCCGATCACCAGGATCGCGACGTACGTCGCCCGCGGGACCGTGACGTCGGGGTCCTTCGCCTCGTTGCGGAACACGGCCGTCGCCTCGAAGCCGATGAACCCGAAGAGGGCGAACATGACGCCGAGGCCCAGGGAGCCGGTGCCCACGATCGAGGGCGACACCGGCTCGGCCGTGAGGCCGTGGGCGCCGCCGTGGCCCACGATGCCGACGTCCATGACCAGGAGCAGCAGAAATTCCAGCACCAGCACGGCACCGAGCACCTTGGCGCTGAGCTCGATGTCGCGATAGCCGAGGAAGGCGATGACGCCCAGCGAGACGAGCGCCCAGGCCCACCACGGGGAGCCGACGTCGGCGTACCGTTCGATGACGTTGCTCGTCGCGACCCCGACATAGGCGTTCACCCCGACGAGAAGCAGCGTGTAGGAGAAGAGCGCGAGGGTCGCTGCCGAGAGGCCGGGTATGCGGCCGAGCCCCGCCTGGACGTAGGCGTAGAAGGCGCCCGCGTCGCGTACCCGTCCGGCCATCAGTGTGAAGCCGACCGCGAAGACCAGCAGCAGCACGGTGGACAGCGCGAAATACAGCGGCATCCCCGGGCTGCCGCTCACGGCGAAGGCGAGCGGCACCCCGCCGGCCACCAGGCCGAGCGGTGCCGCCGCGGCGACGACCATGAACACGATCTGCGACACGCCGAGCCCACGGTGGAGCGGGTTGCCCGATCCCGCTTCACCGCCGGGTGCTTCGGCGTGCCCTGTCTTGGAGAGGTCGGTCATCGCGATCACCTTTCGGCTCACGGGCCGGTACCGGCTCGTCGTGGGTGGGTGAAGGAGTGCGTGCGTGGAGCGGTACGCCTGCGCGAACGAACAGGTGCGACTCCCTCGCGGTGGCTGAGCCGGAGCGGCAGGAGGCGGCTCCTGCCGCCCGAGAAGACGCGGCCCCGTGCGGGTTCAGGGTCGTCGGCCGCTTCCGCTCGGCCGCGATCGTGGGAGCGACGGCGGCGATCGTGGGAGCGACGGCGGCGATACCCCGCGGCTCGATACACCTGTGGGTCCCGGCACGCGGCGAGGTCGTCACGACAGCGGGTTCGGTCTCCCCGCATGACCACGGCCCTGCTGTTTAGTACCACTAAACAGCAGGGGGAAACCTCTACCACCCCGGACTTGCTCCCGCAATGGCAGCGGCAGCAAGACGCCGCTGGACGGTCGTCTCCGACCGCCCTCCCGGAAGGGCCGGGCCCCGGGCTCGACCGGGGCCTCCGCCCGAACGTCGGACACCGTAGGGGCGCAGCTGCCCGGTCCGCCTGTGCATCGTGCACCGAGTCCTGGCGAAAGAGGTGCCCGCTGTCGTTCTCGCAGGCGGTCCTGGCTGGCGACAGTGAGGCAACCGCCACAGGAACAGCGAGGAAACGCCATGACAGCTGAGGTGTTGGACGCCGTCGAGGAGTTCGACGTGGTGATCATCGGAGCCGGGATCTCCGGGATCGGCGCGGCCACCTATTTCAGCCGGGAGCTGCCCGACAAGTCGCTCGCCGTACTGGAAGCGCGCGACGACATCGGAGGCACTTGGGATCTGTTCCGCTATCCCGGCATCCGCTCGGACTCCGACCTCCACACGTTCGGATACGCGTTCAAGCCCTGGCGCCACGAAGCCGCGATCGCCGACGCTCCCCTCATCAAGGAGTACCTCCACGAGACCGTCGAGGAGAACGGCCTGGAGCGCGTCCTCAGGCTCGGCCACCGGGTCGTCCGCGCGGAGTGGTCCACGGCGGACTCACGGTGGACCCTCACCGTCCAGACATCGGACCCCGCCACGGGAGCGACCCGGACCAGGACGATCCACGCGGGATGGGTCTTCGCCGCCACCGGCTACTACCGGTACGACGAGGGGTTCTCCCCGGAGTTCCAGGGACGGGACGAGTTCGAGGGCCGGATCGTCCATCCACAGCACTGGCCCGAGGGACTCGACTACAGCGACAAGAAGGTCGTCGTCATCGGCAGCGGCGCGACCGCGATCACTCTGGTGCCGGCCATGACCACCGGGGCGGGCGCCGCCCGGCACGTGACGATGCTGCAGCGCACCCCCACCTACGTCATGGCGCTCCCCCGCGTCGACAAGGTCGCCCTGGCGCTCACGAAACTGCTCGGGAAAGAACGCGGGTACGCCGTGACGCGGTTCAAGAACATCTGGACCGAACACGCCGTCGTGAAGGGCCTGCGGACCTTCCCCAAGGCAGGACGGGCCTTCATCCGGCGCGAGAACGTCAAGCGCCTTCCCAAGGGATTCGACGTCGACAAGCACTTCAACCCGCCGTACGACCCGTGGGACCAGCGGGTGTGTGTGGCACCGAACGGCGACTTCTTCGACGCGATCAAGGACGGAAAGGCCTCCGTCGTCACCGACGCCGTGGCGAGGTTCAGCAAGCGCGGCATCGTCCTGGCGTCGGGTGAGGAACTGGAAGCCGACATCATCGTCACCGCGACGGGGCTGAACCTTCGGCTCTTCGACGGCATGCCCATCGTGGTCGACGGGCACCAGGTCGACATCGCGGACGCGCTCTGTTACCGCGGCATGCTGCTGAGCGGGATGCCGAACTGGGCGATGGCGATCGGCTACACCACCTCGTCCTGGACGCTCAAGGTGAGCCTGATGTGCCGTTACTTCATCGACCTGGTCAGGCACATGGACGCCCGCGGATACGACACGGTGGTTCCGGTCGCACCGGCGGGGACGCAGCGCAGGCCCGTCATGGACCTTCAGGCCGGGTACGCCAAGCGCGGCGAGAAGCTCATGCCCAAGCAGGGCCCCAAGAAGCCCTGGCGGATGGCGATGTCCTACCCCGAGGACGCCAGGGCGCTGCGCGGCCCGGTGGCGGACCAGAACCTCCGGTTCGGCGCCCGGCGGGCGGCCGCACCGGCGCCCGGCGGGAGGCGAGCCACCCGTGCCTGAGGCGAGCGCCGTCGAGAGCGCCGACCAGTACGCGACCCTGCCGTCCGGGATGACGATCTGCTTCCGGGACCACGGCGACAAGGACGACCCCGCGATGCTGCTCATCGCGGGACTGGGCGAAGACCTCACCTTCTGGACCGACTCGTTCGTCGGCTCCCTCACCGTCCACGGTTTCAGGGTCGTCGCGATCGACAACCGCGACGCCGGCCAGTCGACGTTCGTCGCCGCGCCCCCGCCCGGGATCTGGCGTCAGATCGCCGCGCGTCCGCGCGGCGACGCGTACACGCTGGCCGGCATGGCCCAGGACGCCGTCGGCGTACTCGACCATCTCGGGATCGCGCGGGTGCATCTGGTCGGGCGGTCGATGGGAGGGATGATCGCGCAGACGATCGCGGCCACAGCACCCGAGCGGGTCCTGTCGCTGTCCTCCCTCTACTCCACGACCGGGGCGCGCAAGGTCGGTCAGCCGGCCCTGTCGACGATCCGGCTCCTCGCCGCCCCGCCGGCGAGGAACAGAACCGCGGCGGTCCGTGCCCACCTGCGGCTCACCCAGCACATCGCGGGAACGGGGCACCCCATCGACGACGCGGCCGAGGCGGCCATCGCGGCGCGCGGCTGGGACCGCAGCGCCGGCGACCCGGCGGCCGGCACGGCGCGCCAGATCCAGGCCATCCAGCGCTCCGGGGACCGGACGGCCCAGCTGAGCCGGATCACCGCCCCGACGCTGGTCATCCACGGCGACCGGGACCCACTGGTGAGCCCGAGCGGCGGCGCCGCGACAGTCCAGGCGATCCGCTCGGCACAGCACGTGGTCATTCCCGGCATGGGCCATCACCTCCCCGAGTCCCTCGTCGGCCCCATCACGACCTACATCGCGCAGCACGCGAACCGCGTGGGCGAAGGAGGAAGCCATGTCCGGATCTCGTGAGCCGCGCTCCGGGACCACCACGGTCGACGTCGTGGTCGTCGGTGCCGGTTTCGCCGGTCTGAGCGCGGCGGAGCGACTGGTGAGCACGGGGCGATCCGTCCTGCTCGTGGAAGGCCGCGACCGGGTCGGAGGCCGTTCGCTCTCCGGCGAGGTGGCGGGCGTGAAGGTCGACCTCGGAGCGACGTGGGTGGCCCGGCGCCACACCGCCGTCCGGGACCTCGCGAGCCGGGTGGGGTGTACCACCACCGACCAGTTCACCCAGGGCCGCAACGTGCTGTGGATGGCGGGCCGGCGCCGCACCTACAGCGGCACCATTCCCAAGGTCTCCCCCGCGGCCCTGGTGGACATGGCGCGCATGCAGGCGGCGGTGAACAAGCTGGTCGCGACCGTCGACGTGGACGCGGCGTGGGAGACGCCGGGGGCCGGCCGGCTCGACGGCGTCTCGTTCGGCGAGTGGCTCGACCGGAAGAACGCGCTGCCCGGAACCCGTGCGCTGATGACCGTCATCAGCAAGGTGCAGTGGGGCTGCACCCCGGGAGACGTCTCCCTGCTGCACGCACTGCGCTACATCCGTTCGGCGGCCGGGCTCGACCACATGCTGGACGTCGAGGGCGGTCAGCAGCAGGACCGGATCGCCGAGACCACCCAGGAGATCGCCAAGCGGGTGGCAGAGCGGCTCGGCGACCGCGTGCGCCTGGAGACACCGGTGCGCCGCATCGCACAGGACGACGACGGCGTCACCGTCCGCACCGACTCCGGCGAGATCCGGGCCCGGTACGCGATCGTCACGGCCTCGCCGGCGCATCGCGCCGCCATCGCCTTCGAGCCCGCTCTGTCCGAGCAGGGCGAAGGGCTCACGCGGACCTGGCGCATGGGCGTGCTGAGCAAGGCGTTCGTGGCCTACGAGAGGCCGTTCTGGAGGGCGGAGGGATGCTCCGGCGAGGCGGTGACCGACACCGGAACCGTGTTCATCACCTTCGACGTGTCCCCCGCCCCCGGCGGGCCGGGCGTCCTGATGGCCTTCTGCGATCCGCGCGTCTTCGACGGCTTCAGCCCCGGGGCCCGACGCGACCGGGTGGTCCGGCAGCTCGCCGACCTCTACGGTCCGCAGGCGCTCGCCCCGATCGACTACGTGGACCACTGCTGGGGAGCGGAGCCCTTCGCCCCGGGCGGCCCCAACCCCGCCGTCGCCCCCTACGCGACCACGAGCTTCGGCAAGGCGCTGAGCGAGCCCCACGGGCGCGTCCACTGGGCGGGCTCCGAAACCGCCGGCGAATGGGCCGGAACCATGAACGGCGCGGTTCTGACGGGCCAGCGCACCGCAGAGAGCGTCATCACCCTGCTGACTCGCGACGTCCGAGAGGGGGCGTCCCGATGAAGGAGACGCTGTTCCTGCTGGCCGACCTGTGGATGATCTTCGCCGGTTACTTCTACGGCTGGAAATTCATCCGCCGCTACGGCAACTACCTCCTGGGTCTCGAGTGGATGGTCGTCGCGACGTCGGGCACCAACTTCCTGCTCTGGTCGCTGCTCGGGGCCAAGAGCGACAGCGTGCTGTACGACGTGGCGTACTTCTTCGACGCGTTCTCCAGGTCGGTCGGCATCACCCTCATCCTGGTCCTGGGCCTGATGAAGGTCACCCATCGCTACAAGCCGAGCCGCAGCGTCGACGTCGCGGTGTTCGGGGTCGCGATCGTGGCCGCCCTGTTCCTCCGCCCCTTCCACGGCGCGGATCTCCACACCGACCGTGGTGCGTTCTGGGTCTCCGTGTTCTACGTCGTCGTCAACCTCCTCACGGCCGTGTTCCTCTGCTACTTCGTCAAGCGGCTCTGGAGCGCGGGCGCGAGGTGGCCGGCGGTCTGGACCGGACTGGTCACGGCCGCCGGGACCACCATCGCGATCACGTACGACTTCTTCCCGCTGCCGTTCGACGACGCGAACCGCACGATCTTCTACACCGCCGCGCTGGCGACCTGGGGCACCCAGGGATTCGTCTACTTCCGCGCCTACCGCGCGCTGCACGACCGCAACGCGCCCTTGGACTCGAACCCGGCCCGCACGGCCGGGGCCCCCGCATGAACCCGAATCACGACGAAGGAGTCAGTATGGCGAAGCGGCACGTGTACGCGGTGGTGGACCCCGCCAGCGGCAAGCTGGTCAAGGAGTACCCCACCGCGACGGACGAGGCCGTCGACGCGGCGCTCGACGCGGCGGCGGAGGCCTACGCGCACTGGTCGAGGCAGACCTCCGCGGAACAGCGCGCCCAGCTGTTGCACACCGTCGCCACCCTGCACAGCGAGCGCAGCCGGCAGCTCGCCGAGATCATCCACCGGGAGATGGGCAAGCCGGTGGACGAGGCCGTCGGGGAGGTCGAGTTCAGCGCCTCGATCTACCGGTACTACGCCGAGAACGCGGAGAAGTTCCTCACCGACGAGCCGATCGAGCTCCTGGAGGGAGAGGGCACCGCCTTCATCCGCCGCCAGCCGGTCGGCGTGCTGCTTGGGATCATGCCCTGGAACTACCCGTACTACCAGGTGGCCCGGTTCGCCGCGCCCAACCTCGCCCTGGGCAACACCATCGTGCTCAAGCACGCGTCGCAGTGTCCGGAGTCGTCCGCGGCTCTCCAGCAGCTGTTCACGGACGCGGGCTTCCCCCAGGGCTGCTACGTCAACGTCCACGCCACCGGCGAGCAGATCGGCCGCGCCATCGCCGACCCCCGCGTGCAGGGCGTCTCCTTCACCGGTTCGGAGCGGGCCGGCGCGGAGGTCGCCGCGAAGGCCGGGCGCAGCCTCAAGAAGGTGGTGCTCGAACTGGGCGGCTCGGACCCCTTCATCGTGCTGTCGACCGACGACCTCGACGCCACGGTCCAGGCGGCGGTCGAGGCGCGGTTCGAGAACGCCGGGCAGGCGTGCAACGCCGGGAAGCGCTTCATCGTCGCCGACGAGATCTACGACGCCTTCCTCGACAAGTTCACGCAAGAAGTGCTCGCCCTGACCGACGGCCTGGCGCCGCTCTCCTCGGTCGCCGCCGCCGAGTACGTCGAGGAACAGGTCAAGCGGGCCGTCGATGACGGGGCGACCTTCGTCTCCGCACGACAGCGCGAAGGGGCGTACTTCCCTCCCGGCGTTCTGACGGGCGTCTCGCCGACGTCGCCGTCGGCCGCCGAGGAGCTCTTCGGCCCCGTCGCGACCGTCTACCGCGTCGGATCCGAGGACGAGGCCGTCGATCTGGCGAACGAAACCCCGTACGGGCTGGGCTCGTACGTGTTCACGACGGACGCCGAGCAGGCGCTGCGCGTCGCCGACCAGATCGACGCAGGCATGGTCTTCATCAACGGTGTCGGCCTCGAAGGCGCCGAACTGCCTTTCGGTGGGGTCAAGTTGTCCGGTTTCGGCCGCGAGTTGGGCCGGGCGGGGATCGACGAGTTCGCCAACAAGAAGCTCATCCGCACCGCTCGGACGTGATCGCCCAGAACACGGAGGAAAAGACTTTCATGACCATCGAATTCGACGCCGCTGTCTTCAGGACGCCGAACGAACCGCTGACCATCGAGAGAGTGACGATCCCCTCGACGCCTCCCCCCGGCGAGGTGCTCGTGCGGCTCCAGGCGAGCGGGGTGTGCCACAGCGACCTCCACGTCCTCCTGGGCGAATGGGAGGTTCCTACGCCGATGATCCTCGGCCATGAGGGAGCCGGGATCGTCGAGAGCGTCGGCGAGGGCGTCACGACGCTCAAGAAGGGCGACCACGTCGTGCTGTCCTGGACGCCCTCGTGTCGCCGCTGCCGCTACTGCATCAGTGGCAGGCCCGTCCTCTGCGACATGGTCAGCCAGCACTCGGCGAACCACCTGTCGTTCGACGGCCGGCCCCGGATCACGTCCGCCGACGGGGACGACGTCCTCAGTTTCGCGGGCCTCGGAACGTTCGGCCAGTACACCCTCGTGCCCGAATCGGGCGCGATCGCCATCCGGGACGACGCCCCGTTCCCGCAGGCGGCTCTGGTCGGATGCGCCGTCACGACCGGTGTCGGCGCGGCCGTCAACACCGCCAACGTGCGTCCGAGCGACACCGTGCTGGTCCTCGGCTGCGGCGGCGTCGGCCTGAACGCGATCCAGGGTGCCCGGCTCGCCGGCGCGCGGAAGATCATCGCCGCGGACATCTCCGACGAGAAGCTGGAGCAGGCGCGCGTCTTCGGCGCGACCGACCTGATCAACAACGGCCGCGAGGACTTCGCGGACCGGGTGCGACAGCTCACCGACGGACGCGGTGTGGAGATCGCCATCGAGGCCATCGGGCTGCCCCGCACCATCGAATCGGCCTACGAGGTCCTGGCCCGGGGCGGCACGGCGGTGGTCGCCGGGCAGGTGGCGGACGGCCTGAAGGTCTCCATCGATCCCTTCGTCATGTCCGATCAGGAGCTCTCGCTCATCGGCTCGAACTACGGCTCCAGCAAGCCTGCTTCCGACTTCCCGCTGCTGATCGACCACTACATGAACCACCGCATCGATCTGGACTCCCTGGTGACGAGCGTCATCGGTCTTGAGGACATCAACGAGGCGTTCGACCAGATGAAGCGCGGCATCGGCATCCGCTCGGTGATCACGTACTGAAAGGCAGGGGCGATCTCATGGCCCTGGAATCATCACGCTCGGCTTTCGAGCGAGCCCGCCGCAGTGTCGGCGGGGGTGTGGGGTCGGGCCTGCGCGCCGCGATGCCTCCCCATCCGCTCTTCGTGCGCGAGGCGCGGGGCGCGTACGCGTGGGACCTGGACGGCGACCGGTACGTCGACTACGTGATGGCCTGGGGCCCGCTCGTCCTCGGTCACAGCGACCCGCGCGTGCTGTCAGCGGTGTCCGAGGTCGCGCAGAAGATGCAAGTCGTCGGCACCGGCCACCCGCTGGAGTACCTCGCGGCGGAAGCGGTCCTCGAGGC
The DNA here is from genome assembly GCF_042879855.1 of Streptomyces sp. NPDC058326. Lineage (NCBI taxonomy): Bacteria > Bacillati > Actinomycetota > Actinomycetes > Kitasatosporales > Streptomycetaceae > Streptomyces > Streptomyces sp. NPDC058326. Next base: position 293,166 of record NZ_JBHVZO010000005.1, read on the forward strand.
CGTGCCGCACGGCGAGCGACTGCTGTGGAGCAACACGGGGACCGAAGCGGTGCAGGTGGCGCTGCGCCTCGCGCGCGCCGCCACCGGGCGGCGCCGCGTCCTCAAGTTCGCCAAGAGCTACCACGGCTGGCACGACACCGTGTACGCCGGGATGTCCGAGGACGACTGCGACCGCCCCGCCACCCCCGGTGGGGCGGGGCAGTCGGCCAGCGTCCTTGACGACCTGGTCGTGGCGCGCTTCAACGACGTGGCTCTGGCCGAGCACCTGCTGAGCGAGGCCGTCGAGCGCGACATCGCGGCCGTGCTCGTCGACCCGGTGATGAGCAACGCGGGCGTCGAAGCACCCTCGCCACAGTTCCTGTCGACGCTGCGCACCCTCTGCGACCGGCACGGCGTCGTCCTCGTCTTCGACGAGGTGATCGCCGGGTTCCGGATCGCCCGGGGCGGGGCGGCCGAGAAGTACGGCGTCCTTCCCGACCTGTCCGTCTTCGGAAAGGCGATGGCCGGCGGTTTCACCCAGAGCGCCGTCGTAGGCCGGTCCGATCTGATAGATCAGGTGACGTCCGGGGTCGTTCACGCCGGAACCTTCAACGCCAACCCGATCGCACTGGCGGCCGTCGCGGCGACGATGCGCGTCCTGGCCGATCCCACTGTCTACGAGCAACTCGAACGGACCGCGTCCGAGTTCGAAGCCCTCGTCGGCGCCGCTCTCGGTTCATCGCCCGACTTCGGCAGCTTCAACCGGGTCGGCTCGCTCCTCCAGTACGTCCCCGCCGGGGGCGCCACGGGGCTTCACGGAACGAGCGGGCTCTGGGCGGTGATCCTCGAAGGGATGCTGCGGCAGGGCTTCCTTTTCATGCCGTCCGGCAAGGTCTTCCTCAGCACGGCGCACACCACCGCCGACGTCGAGGCGACGGCCGAGGCCCTCGACCGGCTCCTGCGGAAGTTGTGACACCCGCATCGAGTCACGCGTTACCCCCACCCGCTCCGAGCCAGGCCGCGTGTTCTGTTCCTCCGCGGCCTGGCCCGGCCCACCTTTCCGGAAATGGCACCATGCTGAACCTCTCGGTCCTGCTCGAGGACTCCGCCCGCACGCACCCGGACCGGGACGCGGTCGTCCTCGGCACGACGCGTCTCACCTACGCCCAGATCGACGCCGCCGCCAATCAGGTCGCCAATCTCCTGGTCGACCGAGGCGTCTGGCCCGGCGACAAGGTCGCGCTCAGTTGTCCGAACGTGCCCTGGTTCCCGATCGTCTACTACGGGATTCTCAAGGCCGGCGCCGTCGTCGTCCCGCTCAACGTCCTGCTCAAGGGCCGGGAGGTCGCCTACCACCTCGCCGACTCGGGGGCGAAGGCGTACTTCTGCTTCGAGGGCGGCGAGGGCCTGCCGATGGGTGCGGAGGGACACGGCGGGTTCACCGAGACCACGGGCTGCGAGCACTTCTTCCTCATCACCGCCGACCCCACCGCGGAAAGTCCGATCGAGGGCGTCGAGACCATGGGCGCCGCGCTGCGGGGCGCCGCGACGACGTTCGACAGCGTCGGGACCTCGGGTGACGATCCGGCCGTGCTCCTCTACACGAGCGGTACGACAGGACAGGCGAAGGGCGCCGAACTGAGCCACGCCAACCTGGTGCTCAACGCCCTCGCGTGCAACCAGCTGTTGGAGAACCGGCCCGCCCTCGACACCCACCTGGTCGTGCTGCCGCTGTTCCACTCCTTCGGCGCGACCGTGCAGATGAACGCCGGCTTCTCGACGGCGAGCACACTGGTGCTGCTGCCACGGTTCGACGCCCGGCAGGCGGTGTCCCTGATGCAGCGGGAGGACATCACCTTCTTCGCGGGAGTCCCCACCATGTGGTGGGGACTGCTGCAGGCGCTCACCGACGACGTCGACGTCGAGCGGATCGCGAGGAACCTGCGCGTCGGCGTCTCCGGCGGTGCCTCACTCCCCGCGGAGCTCATCAAGCAGGTCAGGGAGCGACTGGGCGTCCAGGTCCTGGAGGGCTACGGCCTCTCCGAGACCTCGCCGGTGGTGACCTTCAGCGATCCGGCGCGAGAGCCCCGGCCCGGCTCCATCGGCGTACCGATCTGGGGCGTGGAGGTCAAGCTCGTCAAGCCGGACTGGTCCGAGGTCGAGGACGACGGCACGGGCACCGCCATCGGGGAGATCGCGGTCAAGGGCCACAACGTGATGAAGGGATACCACGGCCGCCCCGAGGCCACCGCCGAAGCCATCAGGGACGGCTGGTTCCGCACCGGCGACCTGGCCCGCAGGGACAAGGACGGCTTCTACTACATCGTCGACCGGGCGAAGGACCTGATCATCCGCGGTGGCTTCAACGTGTACCCGCGCGAGATCGAGGAGGTCCTGATGACGCACCCGGCGATCAGCCTGGCCGCGGTCGTCGGCGTGCCGCACGAGAGCCACGGCGAGGAGATCAAGGCGTTCGTCATCCTCGACCGCGGCGCCGAGACCGGTCCCGACGAGCTGATCGCCTGGGGCAAGGAGCAGATGGCCGCCTACAAGTACCCGCGCATCGTGGAGATCGTGCGGACCCTGCCGATGACATCCACCGGAAAGATCCTCAAGCGCGAACTCGCGTGACCGGCAGGCCAAGCGCATGAACACGGCTGGGAAGGACGGCAGATGACAGTGGATGAGAACCGAAGGCGGGGCACGTTCCTCGACGGATCCAGTACGAGGACGGACGCGGCCCCCGGCTCGCTCGTGGCCGCCTGGAAGGCACGCGTGGCGAGGAACCCGGACGGCACGGCGCTCCGCTACTTCGACGGCGCTCTGACCGCGCGGGAGGTGGACGCGGCGTCGGACGCCCTGGCCGCGGCGTTCGAGGCCCGAGGAACCGGCCGGGGTGACCGCGTCGGGGTGTACCTGCAGAACGTTCCGCAGTACGCGCTGGTGCTGCTGGCCCTGTGGAAGCTGGGGGCCACGGCGCTGGGACTCAATCCGATGTACCGGCGCCAGGAGCTGCGCCGGATCATCGAGGACTCCGGGGCGGTCGGCGTCGTCTGCGCGGACGCGGACGTCCACGAGACGCTGGGCACGCTCGCGGGGAGCACGGCGCGATGGCTGATCAGCACATCGGCGCTGGACTACCGGTCGAGGAACGATCCGCGGGTGTTCGCGACAACGGAACGCCATGCCCCGGCGCCGGACGGCGACCTGGTGGCGCTGATCGGTGAGTTCGCGGGCCGGGGCCCCTCGCCCGTGGAGCCGACCCACGACGACATCGCGTTCCTGACGTACACCTCGGGGACGACGGGGCCGCCGAAGGGGGCCATGAACACCCACGGCAACGTGCTGAGCGTGGTGGCGACGTGCGCGTCGTGGATGGGTGTGAGCGACGGGGACGTCGTGTTCGCCATGGCCCCGCTGTTCCACATCACCGGCGCCGTGGTCAACGCGACGATCTCCCTGCTCACCGACACCACGCTCGTCCTCACCGGCCGCTTCCACCCCGAGGTCGCCCTGGAGGCCTTCGCCGAGCACGGGGTCACCTACACGATCGGCTCCATCACGGCGTACAACGCGATCTACGAGCTGCCGCAGGCCGGACCGGAGCACTTCGCGTCGGTGAAGGCCCTGTACTCCGGGGGCGCGCCGATCCCGCCGGCCACCGTCGAACGGTTCCAGGAGCGGTTCGGCGTCTACCTCCACAACGGTTACGGGATGACCGAGACGACGTCCGCCGTCGTCGCCGTCCCTCCCGGGGGCAGGGCGCCGGTGCACCTGCCGAGCGGGACGCTGTCGGTCGGCATGCCGCTGCCGGGCCTCACGGCGCGGGTGGTGGACCTGCACGGTGACCCGGTGCCGAGCGGGGAGCAGGGCGAGCTGGAGCTGAGCGGGCCGCAGATCGTTCCGGGGTACTGGGGCAAGCCCGAGGCCACTCGTCACACGATGCCGGAGGGCCGGCTCCGTACCGGTGACGTCGCCGTCATCGACGAGGAGGGCTGGGTCTACCTGGTGGACCGGCTCAAGGACCAGATCAACGTGTCCGGGTACAAGGTCTGGCCGCGCGAGGTCGAGGACGCGCTGTACGAGCACCCCTCGGTCCTCGAAGCCGCGGTCGTCGGGCAGCCGGACGCCTACCGCGGCGAGACCGTCGTCGCCTACGTCTCGCTCAAGACGGGCCTGAGCGCCACGGCCGAAGAACTGATCGCCTTCACCCGCGACCGGCTGGCCGCCTACAAGTGTCCCCGCACGATCCATTTCATCGCCGACCTGCCCAAGACCCAGAGCGGCAAGATCCGGCGTGCCGAGCTGCGCGGCCTCGACGGCCCGGGGCCGGTCTCCCCCTCGAAGGACTGAATCCATGAGCCAGAAGCGTTTCTCCGGCCGCACCGCTGTCATCACCGGCGCGAGCCGGGGCATCGGGCTCGCCGTCGCCGAACGCCTCGTCGCCGAAGGCGCACGTGTCTGCCTGACCGCACGCAAGGCCGGACCGCTCGAAGAGGCCGCCGCCGCTCTTCCCCCGGGCAGTGTCATCACCGTCGCCGGCGGGGCGGACGACCCAGAGCACCGCCGCGAGGTCCTCGACACCGTCGCACGCGAGTTCGGCGGTCTTGACGTCCTCGTGAACAACGCGGGCATCAACCCTGCCTACGGCCCCGTCGTCGGCCTGGACCTCGACGTCGCCCGCAAGGTTCTCGAGGTCAACGTCCTGGCCACCCTCGCCTGGGTGCAGGACGCGGTGACCCACCCGAAGCTCGGTTTCACCGAACGCCGCGGCACCGTCGTGAACCTCTCCTCGGTGACCGGCGACACCCCGTCACCCGGTATCGGCCTCTACGGCGTGAGCAAGGCGGCTGTGTCCCACCTGACCCGGACCCTGGCCGTCGAACTCGGCCCGGAGATCCGTGTCAACGCGGTGGCCCCCGCCGTGGTGAAGACACGGTTCGCCGAAGCCCTCTACGAGGGCAGGGAGACCGAGGTGGCCTCGGACTACCCCCTGCGGCGTCTGGGCGAGCCGTCGGACATCGCCTCCGCCGTGGCGTACCTGGCCTCCGAGGACTCCTCCTGGGTCACCGGCCACGTCCTCACCGTCGACGGCGGCCTCACGGTCGCCGGCGGCACCGCCTGACGACCGCCCCACCCCCGAAAGGACCGTCATGACCTTCAGTGATCTCCCTCCCGAGGTGGAGGAACTGCGGCAGCGCACCCGCCGGTTCATCCGTGAGGTCGTCATCGACGCGGAGCCCGCGCCGGGCGGACGCCTCGACCAGGCCACCCGCGACCGGCTGCAGGCCGCGGCGAAGGAGGCCGGTGTCTTCGCGCCGCTCGTGCCGAAGGAGTACGGCGGCCAAGGCCTGCCCATCGCGCACTGGTCGCCGGTCCTGCAGGAGGCCGGCTACTCGCCGATCGGCCCCAGCGCGCTCAACTGCATGGCCCCCGACGAGGGCAACATGCACATGCTCAACGTCATCGCGACCGAGGAGCAGAAGAAGCTGTATCTCGCGCCTCTGGCGGCGGGGGACGTCCGGTCGTGCTTCGGCATGACCGAGCCCCACCCCGGAGCGGGATCCGACCCGGCCGCTCTGCGGACCACGGCCGTGCGCGCCGACGGCGGTTGGATCATCGACGGTCACAAGCGGTTCACCAGCGGAGCCGTCGGTGCCGGGTTCTGCATCGTCATGGCCCGCACCCCGGCCGTCGACGGCTCCCCCGAGGGGGCCACCATGTTCCTCGTCGACATGACGAACCCCGGCATCAGGGTCGGCGAGGCGATCCACACGGTCGACCGTTCCATCGACGGCGGCCACCCGCACCTGTACATCGAGAACTGCTTCGTCCCCGACGACGCGGTCCTCGGCGAGGTCGGACTCGGCTTCCGGTACGCGCAGGTACGGCTCGGCCCCGCGCGACTCACGCACTGCATGCGCTGGCTGGGACTGGCGCGCCGGGCGCACGACATCGCCCTCGACCGGGCCGCGAAGAGGGAGCTGTTCGGCGGTCCGATCGACTCGCTCGGCCTGGCCCAGCACCTGATCGCCGAGTCCGTCATCGACATCGAGACCTCCGACGCGATCATCACCAAGACCGCGGCGCTGCTGCACAGCGACCCGAAGGCGGGCTCGGCGATGTCCTCGGTCGCGAAGGTCCACTGCTCGGAGGCGATCTACCGGGTGATCGACCGCGCCATCCAGATCTGCGGCGGAGACGGCGTCTCCGACGGACTCCCCCTCGCCCAGTACCTCAACGAGGTCCGTCCCTTCCGCATCTACGACGGCTCCAACGAGACCCACCGGTGGGCCATCGCCCGCCGGGCCTCCGCCGCCCGGCGGGCAGCGGTCCGGGCCGGTGAGCCCTACCGGGGCGACGCCGTCATCGGCCGGGACGGGGACGCATGATGCACACCGTCCCCGACGGCGCGGAGGTCGTCGCGAGCCGCGAGGAGGCCCGCCGCCTCGCCAGCCCTCCGCTGCTGGTGCTCGACGCGGTCACCGCCTTCCTCGACACCCACGGCATCGGCAGCGGCCCGCTCGCCTGGCAGCGCATCGGCGACGGCCAGTCCAACATCACCTACCTCATCGAACGCGGCAGCGAGTGCGTCGTCCTGCGCCGCGGCCCGCGCCCGCCACTGCCGAAGTCGACCCACGACATGGTGCGCGAGGCCCGCATCCAGAAAATCCTCCACGGGCACGGGGTGCCGGTGCCCGAGATCCTCGCCGTCTGCGAGGACGAAACCGTCCTGGGCGTGCCGTTCTACCTCATGGGCCGGATCGACGGGACGGTCATCACCGACACGATCCCGCCCCACCTCTCCCCCGCCGACCAGCGCCGGGCCACCAGCGAAGCGGTCATCGACACCCTCATCGCCCTGCACGGCATCGACGTGTCCGGAGGGGAACTCGCCTCCCTGGGCCGACCCGAGGGGTATCTGCAGCGCCAGGTCGAACGGTTCCGCGGCCTGTGGGAGGTCAACACCACCCGCAGCCTGCCCGCGGTGGAGCGCATCGCGGACTGGCTGGCGCGCAACCTGCCGACGAGCCAGGCGGCCTCGGTGGTGCACGGCGACTACCGCATGGGCAACCTCATGTTCGCCCCGCAGGCCCCGGCCGAGGTCCTCGCGATCCTCGACTGGGAGATGGCCACGCTCGGCGACCCGCTCGCGGACCTGGGGTACCTCACCGCCACCTGGTCCGAGGCCGGCAGCCCTGCCACCCCGCTCGAACTCACCAAGGTGACCCGGTCGCCCGGCTACCTCACCCAGCGTCAGCTGGCAGAGCGCTACCAGCGTCGTACCGGCCTCGATCTGACCCCGCTCCCCTGGTACCAGACCCTCGCCCTGTGGAAGGCGGCGATCTTCTGCGAGGCCATCCACACCCGCTGGCAGCGTGGCGAACGCCCCCACGACACGGCCTTCGGGCCCTCGCTCGAAACGGGCGTCCCACGGCTCCTTGAGCGGGCCGGGCAATACGCCAGCCTGACGGCGACCACCCGCCGCTGACACCCGACGCGTCCCGGTGCGGCGCTCTTCACCGACCTCGCCGGCGGCCAGCCCGCCTTGCTCCGACATCACGCCGAGGCCGCTGCTCGTCGACGAGAACCGGCGCGGCCTCCGCAGCGGAGGCCGCGCCACCGTCGACCCCCTGCGGTCGCAGCCATGGAGTTCCGACCGGTACGGAGCGCGGCCGCCCGACTCCCTCGCTCGTCCTCAACGGCCGCGACCGCCCCCGCGCCCCCCGTCGCGCCGTGTCCGTCCTCCTTTTCCTCAGAGAGAGTTCCCGTGCCCTCCGCTTCCTCCTGGCATCCTTCCCGTGACACACGGGTGCTGGTCACCGTCAACGCGCTGCCGCTCGCCGTCGGTGTCCTGCTCTCCTGCTCCACGGCCCTCGGAGAGATCTCCGTGTACGGACGTCTCACCCTCGGCATCACGTGGGCGCTCACGCAGCTCGTCGTCCTCATCGGCGGGACCTGGTGGTACGAGAACCGGGCCGCGTCCTTCGAACCGGCCTCGGCGACGACTGCCGCCTCGCGTTCGGCCGGGGGCGCGTGGTGACGACGCACCTCCTGAGCGTCGGCTCGCCCGATCTCATCGGCACCGCCGCGAGGGGCGCGGTCATCAGCGCCTTCCTCGTCTTCATCGGCCTCTGCCTGCTGTGGGTCTTCATGCTCGCCACGCAGGACGACGACCCGGAACGCCTCTACGTCGCCGGCCGATCTCTCCCGCCCGTCTTCAACGGCGTCGCGATGGCGGGGGAACAGATCACGGTCGTCCTTCTGGTCTCGCTGCCGGGGGCGATCGCCCTCTTCGGCTACGACGGAGTCTCGACCGCCGTCGACAGTGCCCTCGCGCTCGGCGTCTTCCTGCTCCTCGCCTCCAGGATTCGCGCGACCCGCCGCTACACCCTGGGCGAGTTGTTCTCCCTGCGTGCCGAGGGGCCGGGAACACGGATCGCCGGTGCGGTGGTGACACTGTGCATCGCCGTACCCCTGCTCATGGTCCAACTGCGTGCCGGCGGCATCACCGCCGCCCTTCTGATCGGCATGCCGACCGAGCGGGCTCAGGTGGTGTGCACGGTGCTGATGGGGTTCCTGATCACGTGCTTCGCAGGAGTGGCCGATCTGCGCGGCACCAGTTTCGTCCAGGCCGTCAAGGTGCCCGTAGCCCTGGCGACGCTCGCCGCGGTGTCCCTGCTGGCGCTCCGCCTGTTCGACTGGAGTCCTGGATCTCTCCTGTCGGCCGCCATGGACAAGAGCATGTCGCCGGACGAGTACCTCAGTCCCGGCCTGTGGATGCACACCGCCGGCGTCGGGCCGCTCGGCACGCTCAGTGACCACATCGTCGTCATCCTGGGCACCGCGATGATGCCCCACCTGCTCCTGCGCGTCAGCGCCGGCCGGGACGTACCCGCCGCCCGGCGCTCACTGAGCGTCGCCGTAGGGCTGACCGGCCTCTTCTACCTGCTCCTGATCACGACCGGCTTCGCCGCGGCCGCGGTGGTGGGCGGCGGACGGATCGGGGCGGTCGACGCGAGGGGACAGGGAGCCCCGATCCTCCTGGCATCGGAGGTCCTCCCCCAGCACTCCACCGGCCGGGTCGTGCTCATCACCCTCGTGGCCTGTGTCGCCTTCCTGGCCGTCCTCACGGCCGTGGCGAGCGTGACCTTCGCCGCCGCCGTCTCCGTGACCCGCGACCTGGTGGGGCAGAAGGGCCGTACGAGGATCGGGATCGGGGAGCCGACAGTCCTGCGGCTGTCCGTCGTCGCGCTCTGCGCCGTGAGCCTTCTCCTCACCACCGCCGTACACCGCTACCCCATCGAGTTCCTCCTCGCCTTCTCGCTGAGCCTCGCGGCCTCATGCGTGTTCCCCGCGCTCGTCTACTCCTTCCTCTGGACCGGCTTCGACCGCCGAGGGCTGCTGTGGCTCGTCTACGGAGGGCTGTCCCTGTGCACCCTCCTGACCCTCGCCTCCCCCGCCGTCTCCGGAACGAGATACGCGCTGCTGCCGGAGCAGGACTTCAACCTGTTCCCGCTCCACACCCCCGGGCTGATCTCCGTCCCGGCAGCGTTCCTCCTCGGATGGCTCGGCAGCGCACGTCCCTGGGAGCGGACGGCACGGCGCCGGCATGCGGCGTCGGGACCGACTCCTGACCGTGGCGCCCCTGGGGCGCGCATCGGCTCCGACGAGAACGTCATGAGCGGATAGCTCCGCCGTGCCGCGACCGGCCTGTGCATCGTGCACCGGGCCCGGGCGAAGCAGGTGCCCGCTGTCGTTCTCGCCGACGGTCCTGGCTGGCGACAGTGAGACGACCACCACATGAACAACGAGGGAGAGGACGCACATGACGACACAGAAGAAGGCCCAGACCCTGACGTCCGTGGCGAACGACACGCCGGCGGAGGAGATCCTCAAGGTCGTGACCCGTGACGGCGGCGTCATCATCAAGGGCTTCCTGACGCAGGAGCAGATCGTCCGTTTCAACGCCGAGATCGAGCAGCCGCTGCGGGCGCTGGCCCCGGGGTCCCTCCACGAGGACGAGATCGTGGCCGCATTCCACGGCAGCAACACCAAGCGCCTCACGAACCTGGTGACGCACAGCGCCACGTTCCGCAGCGAGGTCATCGACCACCCCCTGGTCCACGAGATCAGCGACCTGGTCTTCCTCCAGGAGTCGGGCACGTACTGGATGACCACCGCCCAGGTGATCGAGATCGGCCCCGGCAACAAGGCGCAGATGCTCCACCGTGACCTGGAGAACTGGTTCCCGTTCATCGGCATGGGGCCCGGTGGTCCGGAAGTCACCATCAACTTCCTGGTCGCCCTGACCGACTTCACGGAGGAGAACGGCGCCACCCGCGTCATCCCCGGAAGCAACCACTGGAGCGACTTCGAGGACCGCGGGACCCCCGAGCAGACGATCCCCGCCGTCATGAACGCCGGGGACGTCCTTCTCTTCAGCGGCAAGACCGCGCACGGCGGCGGAGCGAACCGGACCGGCGACGAGTACCGGCGCGGCCTCGCCTTCGCGTTCAACGCGGGCTTCCTCACCGGTGAGGAGGCGTACCCCTTCCTGGTCGACAGGGAGCTCGCCAAGACGCTCTCGCCGCGCGTCCAGCGCATGCTCGGCTTCCGCTCCCAGTACCCCACGGGCTCTCCCGGCCTGTGGCAGGTCGACTATGCCGACCTGGGCGACCACCTCGGCCTCTGAGATCCGGGTCGATCAGAGGCCGCCACAGCTGTCCGAGGAGCGCACGCCATGGCTTTCCCGTACATTCGCACTATGGGAACCGAGGTCGATGCGTTCCTTGGTCAGCTGGCCCGCCACCTCAGACCACAGGTGGAGAAGTTGTCCGGCCTGCTGCTCCAGCGCCTGAACGGCGAACTCCCCGAGCTGTGGGAAGACCCGGACATCGCGGCTCTGACCCTGGAGGAGACGGCCCAGCACGTCACCGCCCTCCTTGATCTCCTGGAGGCCCGCCCCGGCGCGAGCACGTCGAAGACTCCTCCGGCCGCCTTGGACATCGCCCGCCTCTACGCCCGGCGGGGAATCCCCGTAAGCCGACTCCTCCGTGCCTACCGGCTCGACCATCTCAGCTTGCTCGAACAGCTGCAGGCCGAAGCTCCCCGCCTCACCAGCGACTGGCACATGATCAACCAGGCCACGATGAGGCTGGTCGCGATCGGTTTCGACTACGTGGACCGATCCTCGGAAGAGGTCGTCGCCGCCTACCAGGAGGAACGCGACCGTCTGCTGCAGCGTCGGCTCGCTTTCACCGACAGGGCGAGCAAGCGGATCGGGACCACGCTCGACATCTCCCGCACCGCGGAGGAGCTGACGGAGGTCTGCACCGAGGACTTCGCCGACCTCGTCACCGTCGACCTCTTCGACTCCGCACTCGACGAGACCGGCGCCGGTCCGCCGGAGGCCCTGACGCAGCGCCGCGTCGCCCAGCGCTCCGTCCTCGACGGCTGTCCGGAGTCCCCGCTCCGCGTCGGTGAGACCCACGCCTACCCCGACGACTCGGAACCGGTTCGCGCACTGACCACCGGGCGATCCGTCCTGCACCACATCGCGGGGACCGAGATGCCCACGTGGGTGGCGCCGTCGGAGTCCCGCGGCCGGGTACTGCGCGACCTCGGTCTTCACTCCGTGCTCCTCGTGCCTTTGCACGCCCGTGGGGAGACCCTCGGCCTGGTGCAGTTCGTACGCCATCGCACCTCGCCCCCCTTCGACGACGACGATCTCCTGCTGGCGCAGGAGATCGCCTCCAGGGCGGCGGTGTCCATCGACAACGCCCGCCGGTACACCCATGAGCGTTCCACCGCGCTCACCCTCCAGCGGACCCTGCTGCCGCGGCACACGGTGCAACAGTCGGCCGTCGAAACGGCCTCGCGTTACCTGCCGGCCGGATCCCGCGCCGGCGTGGGCGGTGACTGGTACGACGTCATTCCCTTGTCCGGGGCCCGTGTGGCGCTGGTCGTCGGCGACGTGGTCGGTCGCGGCCTGCACGCCGCCGCCACCATGGGCCGGCTCCGCACAGCCGTCCGCGCCTTCGCCGACATCGACCTCATGCCCGATGAACTCCTCACGCATCTGGACGACGTGGTCATCCGCATGCAGCGCGAGGAGTCGGCGGACGAGGGCGAGACCAGCGCCACGTGCCTGTACGCGATCTACGACCCCGTCTCCCGCCGGTGCTCCCTGGCCAGTGCCGGCCATGTCCCGCCGACCGTCGTAACCCCTTCGAAGATCAGCGAGGCCTTGCCGGAGGTACCGATCGGACCGCCTCTCGGCCTGGGTGGACTCCCCTTCGAAACCGCGGAGTTCGAGCTGCCGGAGGACAGCCTGCTGGTCCTGCACACCGACGGGCTGATCGCCGGCCGCACGCGTGACGTGGACCAAGGACTCGCCACACTGCACGACGTCCTCACCTCGGCGCCGGACTCGCTGGAGGAGATCTGCGACCGACTCCTGGCCGCACTGCTGCCCGGCCGCCCCGCCGACGACGTCGCTCTGCTCGTCGCCCGGACCCATGCCCTCGACCCGGACCACGTGGCCACGATGAACCTCCCTCCCGATCCGGCCGCCGTGTCCGGGGCCCGACGCTTCGCATCCGGCGTCCTGACGGCCTGGGGGATGGAGGAACTTTCCTTCACCACGGAGCTGGTCGTCAGCGAACTGGTCACGAACGCGATCCGCTACGGCAAGAGCCCCATCCAGCTGCGACTGATCCTCCAGTCGACGCTCACCTGCGAGGTCTCCGACGCCAGCAGCACCGCCCCGCATCTGCGCCGTGCCCGGATCTACGACGAAGGCGGTCGCGGCCTGCTCCTCGTGGCCCAGTGCGCGGAGCGCTGGGGGACGCGACACGGTCGCGAGGGAAAGGTCATCTGGGCCGAGCAGGCTCTCCCCGCGGACAGCGCGTCGATCGCCGAAGTGACGTAACGCCTGATCCAGGCCGACTTGATCGATCGACTAAGTCGATATAGTGGGCCTATGGCTCATGTTTCCGCGGCGGAGCGCCGCCCCCAGTTGATCAAGGCGGCCATCGATCTCATGACCCGGGAGGGCGTCGCCGCGGGGAGTACCCGCGCCATCGCCGCGGAGCTCGGTGTCGCGCAGGCCACCGTCCACTACACCTTCGGTACGAAGGAGGACCTGTACCGAGCCGTCATGGACCAGATCACCGACGAGCTGGTGACGCAGGTGCGGCGGGCGGCGCCGGAGGACGCGGGCTTCGAGGAGACCTTCAGCGCACTGGCGGGCGCCCTGTGGGGCACCGTGCGCGAGCCGACGTCGCACCACCAGTTGCTCAGCGAGCTGACCATGTTCGCCCTGCGCGTGCCCGGCCTCAACGAGGCCAGGCAGAGCCACTACCGGCGGGTCATAGAGGTGACCGCCCAGGTGATCGCGGAGACGGCCGAGAGGACGGGGCAGGAACTGGCCGAGTCTCCGGAGACGGTGGCCCGGTTCTTCCTTTCCGGCTTCGACGGACTCACCATGCAGGTCCTCCAGTGTCTGCCGGACGAGGCCACCGAGCGGACGGGGCTCAGGGCGCTCGTGGCCGCGAGCGTGGCGCTGGCCAAGGGGGACCTCGACCTTCCGGACGTACCCATAGCCTGACACCACGCGAAAGCGGTGGTGGGCGCACCTGGGAAAGGTGTACCCACCACCGCTTCTGAGGAGAATCAGCCGGCCCAGACGTCCTCGACGTAGCGTCCGGACCCGACGAGCGCGGCGAGCCAGGCCACGGCCCGCTCGTCACTCTCACCGGTCCGTTCGCGGTAGATCGCCATGAACGCCTCCCGTACGGCGGGGGCCATGCGACGGCCGTCGCCGCAGATGTAGACGCGCCCACCGGCTTCCAGGACCGACCACACCTCCTCGCTCTCGCGGGCGATGCGCTCCTGTACGAAACGGGCGCCGTTCTCGGGCGCGTGCATGAAGGTGGGACGCATGCTGACGGCGCCGTCCGCCTCGGCCGCCTCGAACTCCTCCCGGTGCAGGAAGTCCACGTCGGGGTGGTCGCAGCCGAAGTAGCAGAGCAGGGTGCCGGTCGAGCCCGTGTGGTGGCGGTCCAGGACGGCGCCGCGGAAGGGCGCGAGTCCGGTGCCCGCGCTGACCAGGATCACCGGTACGGAGGTGTCCTCGGGGAGGCGGAAGGACTCGCTGCACGGCAGGACGCGGGCCTGGATCACGTCGCCCGCGTCCACGGTCTGCAGGAAGTGCGAAGCGATGCCCCGGAAGGTGCCCTCGCCCGCCCTGTGGGGCGCTGCGAGCAGCGACACCATCAGGTCGGCCTCGCCGGGCCGGGCCGCGGCGGACGACGAGATCGAGTAGTGCCGGGGACGCAGTACCGGCAGCAGCTCCAGGAAGCGCTCGAAGGGCAGTTCGCACGCGCGGTAGCGCTCCAGGAGGTCCAGGACACTGAGCCCCGCGACGGTCACCTGCTCCCGGAAGGTCTCGGGATCGGCGGTGGCGAAGGCGGTGAGCGGCTGCTTCTCGGGCGGGCAGTCGGTGTGCTCGGCGAGCACGGCGACCTGCTCCTGGGTGGCCGCGTCCTGGAGCTCGACGAAGTCGGTGAGCAGGCGGCGCAAGGTCAGCGGCCGGTCGACGGGCAGGGCGCCCCGGCTCCGGCGGCGGGCGCGCAGCCGGACGGTGCGGTCCAGGTCGAGGCCGAAGCGGTCGGCGACACGCTGGACGAGGTCCTCAGGGTTGCTGGGCAGGACGGCCAGGTGGTCGGCGGTGCGGTAGGTGACGCCCTCGGGCAGCCGGAGCCTCAGGAACCGCTTGGAGCGGCCCAGCTCGTGGTCGGTGTCGACGAGTTCGTACGCTTCGAGGACCTCCATCGGCTGGACGCCGTGGCGCTCGGCGAGACCTCCGAGGACCGACTCCGAGGTGTCCTCCAGCTCGTAGAGCCCTTCCCCTTCCGCCTCGGGCGCGGGGCCGACCGCTTCACCGGCGGTCGCCTCGCCGTACTCCTCCAGGAGCGCCTTCCACAGGTCTTCCGTCCACTGGTCGACCACTCCGCCGAAGTCGCCGGAGGCGTCGGCGCTGCCGCGCTCCAGGAGCGGGACGGCGCCGGCGGCGGTCAGGCGCTCGTCGATCAGGGTGGGGATCCGCTGGTACGTGGCGGCCCAGTTGCGGTCGCCGACGCCGAGGACGGCGTAGCGCAGCCCGGTGAGCGAGCCGGGGGCGAGGTTCTCCAGGGAGGCGACGAACTCGGCGGCGTCGTCGGTCGGGCGACCGTTGTAGGAGGCGGCGACGATGACGACGGGGCCCTTGGAGCCGGCCAACCTCTCCGTGTACTGGTCGAGGGAGGTGACGGTCGGGGCGAAGCCGTGCTCCTCGCCGTCCGTGCCGAGGTCGCGGGCGATGCCGGCGCAGGTGCCGAGGTTGGAGCCGTGGAGCAGCGTCAGCGCGGTCCCGCTCGCCCGGCGCGTCACGGCCGAGGTCCGGCCCGCCGCGGCGTCCACCGCCGCGGCGACGGGCAGGCGCCGCTCGTCGCCGGTGCGGCGGGCAAGCCTCAGGCTGAACCCGTCGGGCTTGATGGTCAGCGTCGACTTGATCTTCATCTGGTAGTCGGTGTGGTCGATCAGGCGATAGCGGTGCACCAGCAGGCCGAGCAGCAGGGTGGCCTCGTGCAGCGCGAACTGGCGCCCGATGCAGGCACGCTCCCCGCTGCCGAACGGCTTGAAGGCGTGTACCGAACGGGCCGCCTCTCGCTCGGGAGTGAAGCGCTCGGGGTCGAACAGCTCGACGTTCTCCCCCCAGGCCGCGTCGCGGTGCAGCGCCGAGGCGATCACCATCAGCGACTCGCCCTTGCGTACGGGGTACTTGCCGCCGATGACGGTGTCCTCGATCGGCTCGACGGCGTACGCGGGCGCCGTCGGCCACAGTCGCAGGCTCTCGTTGAGGATCTGGCGGATGTAGGTGAGCTTGCCGATGTCGCCGTACTGGGGGTCCGGGGATTCGGTGTCGCCCCACAGGGCGTCCACCTCGGCCTGGGCCCGGGCGAGGACCTCCGGGTGCTTGGTCAGGTAATAGAGGGCGAAGGAGAGCGCGCTACTGGTGGTCTCGTGGCCGGCGATCAGGAAGGTGATCACCTGGTGCCGGATGTTGACGTCGTCCAGCGGCTCGCCGGTGACGGGGTCCTTCGTGTGCAGCATCAGCCCCATCAGGTCGTCCGTGCTGGTGTCGCCGGAGGCGCGGCGCTCCCTGATCACGTCGTCGACGAGGTCCGTCATCAGGTCGACGTCCGCGCGGAACTGCTCGACCTTCTTCCTCTTGAACAGCTCGGAGCCCGGGATGGACTCGCCCTTCTCCTGGGCGAAGACGAGGGCCCGGGCCATCGCCTCGACGAACGGGTGCAGGTCATCGCGGCGGAAGGACTGGAAGTCGTAGCCGAAGCCGCACAGGCCGATCGTGTCGAAGGTCAGCCGGGTCATCTCGTCGGGCACGTCCACCGTCTGCACCCCGGCCAGCCGGTCCCACTTGCCGATCAGCGACCGGGCGACCTGGAGCATGGGGGCGTGGTAGCTGCGCATCGAGCCGAGCGAGAAGGCGGGCATCAGGATGTCGTGGGCCTTGCGCCAGTTCGGCTCGTGGTTGTAGGCGGTGAACAGACCGTCCCCGGCCAGAGCCCGGACCTCGACCAGGTCGGCGTGCACGTGCTTGCGGAAGCGGGTCTCGTCCGACAGCTCGGTCACGAGGTCCAGACCGCCGACCATGACGGTGTCCCTCCCGAAGAGCCGCAGCCGGTACACGGGCCCGAATTCCCTGAACTCCTTCAGCAGGTAGGCCAGGAAGTCCGCGCCCGCCGGAACGTTGAACGCGTGGCCTACGAGGGGCAGCGGGGGGCGCTCGGGGATCGCCCGCGCCGCGCCTACGGACACCTGAGTCATGAGCGTGCCTTTCGTTGCACTCCAGCAGTCACCAACCAACATACATACGACTTTGTCGAGTGAACATGTCGCATGACTGTATTGAATGACACAGTCACAGGGCGGAACTCGGAGCGCACTGCGAACGTCCGGCGGGAGCGCCTTGACAAGCGACCTCGTCAATAGACACGGTTGGACGACACGGTCAGTCGACCATGTCGAGCGCCTGAGCTATGCACGCGCTTCTTCCACCGAGCACATCGAGGTCTCCGCATGAACACCATGCTGGCCGGGCGGCTGCGCCTGGACACCCGTACCTTCGCCGTCGAAGAGGTCCCGATCCCGGTCCCCGGCCCGGGCGAGGTCCTCGTGGAGGTGCGGGCCGCCGGCGTCTGCCTGTCCGACATCCATCTGATCGACGGCAGCCTGAGCCCCTTCTTCCCCACCGACGCCGTCACGAAGGCGGGCGCCGTCACCCTCGGCCACGAGGTCGCCGGAGTCGTCCACACCCTCGGCCCGGACGTGAAGGGCGACTGGACGCCCGGACAGCGCGTGGTCCTCCAGGCCGGCGAGGCGTGCGGCGACTGCGGCGGCTGCCTGCGACGGATGACGTGCCACCGGCCGATCACCCGCGGCCTCGACTACGACGGCGGCTGGGCGCAGTACGCGATCGCCCGCGAGGGCACGCTGCTGCCGATCCCGGACGACCTGCCCTTCGACCAGGCCGCGATCATCCCCGACGCGGTCTCCACCCCGTACGCCGCGATCGTGGGAACCGGCGCGGTCCGCCCCGCCCAGTCGGTCGGCATCTGGGGCGCGGGCGGCCTCGGCGCCCACGCCGTGCGGCTCGCCCGGATGGTCGGCGCGGCCCCGATCCTCGCGATCGACCCGCTGCCCTCGGCCCGAGAGCGGGCCCTCACCTTCGGCGCGGACGTCGCCCTCGACCCCCTCGCCCCGGACTTCGCGGAGGCGGTGCGGGAGGCGACGGCCGGGCGCGGCCTCGACGTCGCGTTCGACTTCGCCGGCGTGGGCGCCGCCCGCGCCCAGGCCGCGTCGGTCCTCGGTCCCTTCGGTTCGCTCGTCCTCGCCGGACTCACCCCTGAGCCGGTCACGATCGCCGACAGCATCGGATTCTGCTTCAACGTCAACCAGGTCCGCGGCCACTACGGCTCCGAGCCGGAGCACGTGGAACAGCTCGTCGGACTGGCCGCCGCCGGACGGATCGACCTCGGCCCCTCCGTCAGCGCCCACGTCCCGCTGGCCGAAGCCGCGGACGCCGTCGCCCGGCTGGAGAAGAAGATCGGAGACCCGATCCGCCTCGTACTCACCCCCTGAGCACGAAGGGCGGTGGCCGGCTCACTCCCCACGCGCGGACGAACCGGCTACCGCCCCACCATCGCCCGAGGACCGACGGCACCTGTCAGCCGCCCTGCCCACTGTCCAGTGCTGCGACCATGCCGGCCACGATCACCGTGTTGAAGACGAACGCGATGGTCGCGTTGGCCGCCACCGTCCGGCGCATCTCCCGCGACATCACCGTGACGTCCGTCGTACCGAACGTCGTCATGACCGACAGGGCGAAGTACACGTAGTCAGCCCAAGCCGCCGTCTCCCCACCCGGGAAGTCCAGCGCCGCCTCGTCCTCCACGAGGTTGTCGGCATGGAACGCGACCGCGAAGGCGACCAGAACGCAGATCCAGGCGACGACGACGAGACCGAGCGCCATCAGAACCCGCGCGCCCGCCGGGAAGGCGGAACCCAGATGCCCGGGACGCCACACCGCCGACACCACGAGCGCCGCCGACGCGATGAGGACCGACACCCCGGGCCCCGGCGCGGTCCCCAGAAGGTAGCGCTGCAGCACCGTCCCACGCTCCTCCCTCCTCGCCCAGAAGCGGATCCGTTCCGGCGGCGCGGCCGAAAAGGCTCTCAGCGTGACCACCAGGTAGCAGATCAGGTAGGCGAACAGTGCCACCACGCCCAGATCGGCACTGGAGGCGGACACGGACCCCGGCGCGAGAACCCCCAGCAGGCCGAGGAGCACGGCGACACAGGCCCCGAAGACCGTACTCATCGCGGACCGGCGGCGCTCGGAGAGCCATGAATGCACCGGCAGTACCTCCTCTCGAACGTCCCCGCGCATGCGGCGACAACTGCTCGGCCCGGCGAAGAGACGGGGGACAGAGCGCGATCGCACGAAAGACCGCAATTACACCCACGTGAAGCTCCGCTGCGCTTGCTGCCGTCACGCTCGCCGGTAGCGTCGCACTAACCTCGCGTCGACACAGGTACGCGCTCCGGATCACTCACGTCTTTCGGTGCCCCTCTTCGTACACGGCCTGGAACAGCGAGTTGCTGATCTTCGACAGCTGCATCGGCGGTACCCACCGTAGCCCCAGCCTCTTCACCAACGCGGTCACTCGTGCATGCGTCACCTCTTACCGGTTGCAGCCACGCCCCTCTTCAACGAAGCGCTCACCGCTTGAGGAGTACGAACTCACCCGCGAAGATCATCGCCGCCAGAAGCAGAGTGAAGAGATCGGCGCGTCGGTTCGGCTTCAGGTCGACGAGGACATCGCGAAATGCCAGGCAGATCCTGCGAGGGCGGAGCGTCGCCGCCAGGCGTTCGAGAACGTCGCGAAGCTGATCCAGTCGTTCAAGCAGACCGACCACGAGATCATGCGGTGGCGTGTCCGACTGTGGGCCCCCTACCTTCACCACCGCAAAAGCGCCGCCCGCGCAGACATCCAGTCCAGCACGCAAATGACAATCCTGAGGCCCGCTCACTCGAGCGAATTGTTTCGAATCGCCAGTCGCTGACCAACGGAAGTGGCAGCATGCCGCCGTTACAGATCGCTTCGAGTCGAAGGCGGCCCGTTGGAACGACAGGTCAATGAGCGGCAGCTCTCGGTGCTGCAGTGGGTGGGCGCCGGGTGCCCTGCCGGCATGTGGGAAACCAGCACCTACAAGACCACGTGCCAGGCACTGCAGAACCGGAGCCTGGTCACGGTCTCCCGGAAAGGCGGCCAGTGGAGCGTCGCCCTGACGACCACTGGCCAGTATTACCTGACGCACGGCACCTACCCTCCCCGCGGGTCTCGCCCGCGGAAGACCCAGGTCGCCACTCCGCAACCGCCGCCCACCCGCGCCCGGGAAACTTCGGCCGCCGGGCGAAAGCCGAGCCCTCCCCCACAGCCTCGCGTGACGTTCACAGAGCAGCTGCTGCAAGAGCTCACGGATGCTGGCGGCCGGATCGTGAAGAGCGGCAGCGGTCCGGAGTTGGAGAAGTGGCCCTCCCGCGTCGCCGCGGCGCGCAGGTCCGGAAGGGTCCCGGAGACGAAGGAGCTGCACGGGGGCTGGTGCCGTGGCGGGTACGAGATCAAGCTCGTCGGCATCCCCGCCTGGCGCCTGGACGTCCTCGAACCCGTCCCTGCCGGTCCAAGGACGCGCCCTCAGGCTTATCCAGGCGCTGATCACCGCTACCGAGAAGGCAGGACACTCCAGTGCGGCAGGGCAGACCGGCTTCGCGCCCCCGCTCCATCGCCGACGAAGGGCGTCTCCCCACTTAGTCCGTGGAGTTCCTCGTCCTCCAGGAGCAAGACCGGACTGAGCATCTCGCCACCGAGAGGGAACTCGCCGAGGCCGAGAAAAACTCCTGGATCAGGATCCCCCGCTTCGACTACACCCCGTCCGAACGCCTCCGCTTCGTCCTCAGCGGCGGCCAGCCGCACCGGGCGGGCGAGTGGGCCGACACCCCCGCACGTTCCCTCGAAGACCAGCTCGCCGAGATCGCGCAGGAGGTCACGCTTCGCGGCGAAGCCGCCGAACGCAGACGTCTCGACGAGATCGAAGCGGCCCGCCAGAAGCGCATCCGCTGGGAAGCCGCCATGGAAGAAGCACGCGTCCAGTACGCCGAGGCATACCGCGTCAGACACTTCGAGGCGCAGGAAGCCACATGGCGCCACGCCACCCGACTCGCGGAGTATGTGAGCGCCGTACGCACCCGCGTCGAGACCATGCCCCAGGGTCAGACCAGAATCGAAGCCGAAGCATGGATCGACTGGGCAGCAGCACGCGTGGAGCACCTCGACCCCCTGCGCACACCGCCCCGACTGCCCGACATCCCAGAACCACGAGCCGACGACCTCAGGCCCTTTCTCGGGCGCTGGAGCCCCCGTCCGTGCGTCAAACGTGCGTCACGTGCGTCGAATACGCGTCAAGATATCGCACGTGGCGCACGTACCGCCCATAACGCACACTCGGAGAAACGCCAGGTCAGCGGCCCTTTCCAGCAGGCTCAAGGATCGCCACGCACTCCACATGATGCGTCATCGGAAACAGGTCGAACGCCCTCAGCGTCCGGACCTTGTACCCCCGCTCCGCGAAGTACGCCAGGTCTCGGGCCAGGGCCGCCGGGTCGCAGGCCACGTAGGCGATGCGGCGGGCGCCGAGGCCGGCGAGGTGGTGGACCGTCTGCTTGCCGGCGCCGGCGCGCGGGGGGTCGAGGACGATCAGGTCGACCTCGGTGATGCCCGTGCGGGGGAGGACCGATTCGACCTTGCCCTGTTCGATGCGGACGCGCGGGAAGTCGGCCAGGTTGTGGCGGGCGTCCTCCACCGCGCGCTTGCCGGACTCGATGCCGAGGACCGCGCCCTGGTCGCCGACGCGGTCGGCGAGGGCGCCGGCGAAGAGGCCGACGCCGCAGTAGAGGTCGAGGGCCGTCTCGCCCTTGCGCGGGGTCAGGCCCTGCATCACGGCGAGCATGAGGGTGTCGGCGGCCTTCGGGTGCACCTGCCAGAAGCCGCCGCTGCCGACGCGGTGGGTGCGCCCGTCGGCCCGCTCGCGGACGAAGGCGCGGCCGTGGACGCGGTGGACGCCGCCGTCCTTCTCGTCGACCCGCAGCACGGAGACCGGCTTGTCGAGTTCCACCAGGGGGAGGCGGGCGCCCGGGCGGGGGGTGAGGATGACCTGGCGGTCGTTCGAGCCGGAGGCGGCGATGGCCTCGACGGACGCCATGCCTTCCCAGCTCCGCTTCTCGATGCCCAGCTCCGAGACGCCCTGGGCGGCGATCATGCAGTGGTCGATGATCTCGACCTCGTGGGAGCGGTGCTTGCGCAGACCGGCGTGGCCTTCGGCGTCGACGGCGTACTGGACGCGGGTGCGCCACTGCGGGACCTCGCCCGGCGGGAGCTTGTCGCCCTCGGCGGGCATGACCGTGCCGTCCCAGCCGGCCTCCTCGGGGGTGAGTCCGGCGAGCCGCTGGAGCTGCTCGGCGATGACCTCGCCCTTGAGGCGGCGCTGGGCGCCGGGCTTGGCGTGCTGCCAGTCGCAGCCGCCGCACTTCCCGGGGCCGGCGAAGGGGCAGGGGGCCTCGACGCGGTCCTTGGAGGGGTCGAGGACCGTGATCGCGTCGGCGCGCAGGAAGCGGGAGGTCTCCTCGCCCTCGGTGACGCGGGCGATGACCTTCTCGCCGGGCAGGGCGTGGCGGACGAAGAGGACGCGGCCCTCCTCGGTGCGGGCGATGCAGTGGCCGCCGTGGGCCACCGGGCCGACCTCGACCTCGTACTCCTCCCCGATGAGCGACGACTCAGGTGCGTTCGCGTTCTGCATGACGGGGAGACTCCAGAGAATGAGAGAGGTGGGGGGGGGGCGGGGGGGCGCCCCCCCCCCCACAGGGCCGGGGTGGGGGGGGGCGCCCCCCCCCCCCCGCCGCCGGGGGCAGGCGGTAGAGTGAAAAAAAAAAAAAAAACAACAAG